>NZ_BCQW01000074.1 GCF_001552275.1 Amphibacillus sediminis NBRC 103570 | reverse complement strand
TGAAATTGGATTTTAATAAAGAAGCTCGGAGGAAGTATGAAAAAATATAATATTAATAAGATATCAGCCTATTTTTCAATTTTAGAAGAAAACGATATTTCAAGTTATATATATAGAGGACAAAATGAACCTTATTTTTCAATAGGAGCAAGTGGTTTTAGACCTTATCAGGGTGGTTGGAATTCTGATAAAATTTACGATATGGAATATTTACGTTCAATTTTCTATAATAGAATTATTGGACAGATATCCGAAAGCGAAAAGAAACACTTCTTAGCATTTTGCCAACATCATGGTATTCCAACTAACTTAGTAGATATGAGCTTTTCTCCATTAGTTGCTCTTTTACCGAGTAGCCTAAACTAGGTGACAATCTATAAAATAACCTAAAATTAAATCATAGAAAGAAAGCTTCCTCGCAGTCTCCACCAGATAAATGACTTAATTAGTCGTTTTAAAATTCCTTTTTTTGAATCTTTAAGGATAATAGACAAGAGCTACAAATCAGCAATACTGAAACAGATATTCCTAAAATCACCAGCATCCCTGTGTTCTGATAAAAGC
>NZ_BCQW01000073.1 GCF_001552275.1 Amphibacillus sediminis NBRC 103570 | reverse complement strand
AAGAAAGTGGCACAAAGAAAGAATGGAAGTGAGTACAATGAAACTTCCTGTTAAGGACAATGGTACTCCAGATTGGGAGTATATGGAGAGATACATTAAAACTTTACCTTACTCTAAATCCTTGTAAGTTTTAACTGAGCCTATCCCCTTAGGCTCTTTTTATATATTTACAGAGTTTATGCAATAAAATGTTATACCTACTCCTCCCAATTCAGTAAAATAGGATAGAGTAATTTTATAAGGCTTTGTCCATTTTTAAAGAGCCCCTTTTCTGATGTACCCCCTGTAAGAGTAACAGTCTATTAGCTATGTTGTTCCTACTGATTACATAATAATAGGTTAGATATGTTAGGAGCATAACCTGCCCTTAATTCCTACCCCTGCTCCCCCCTTATGCCCCCCTCAGAGCCTCTCACAGCCTTTCTAAGAGCTTTTAATCCAGTAGGTTACAATGTTGTACAAAGAGTATTTACTAATCAGACAGAACTAACTGAGCTGTTTATTTACTGAGTATATTATAAATGCTAACTTATAGATGTACATATTCGCTCACTTAAAAATGTACAACATTGATAGGTACATGCATACTTATGG
>NZ_BCQW01000071.1 GCF_001552275.1 Amphibacillus sediminis NBRC 103570 | reverse complement strand
AATTGTTTATTACTACTTACGATAGTTTTTGAGTACAATATACAACTAATCCATAATTATCTAAATTCTACAAAAAAATGAATTATCCTTCTTTTTACAGAAATTAGATTACTTTTGTCTAATTAACTAATTTCAACACTAGGTCTAATATATTTCAGGCCACTTACTTGTGAATTTATAGTAGTGTAACTGTCTGTTTGACTCCCACTTCAAGAAATAATGGGACACGTCATGTCTAAGTGGGAGATCCAACCGCCAGTATCGGCCCGATTAGTTGAACTAACGTTCAGTGGGTTGAGAGGATACTGACTAAGTTCGCGACGTCGTGTCGCAGCGTCTGCACGAGCACATCCTATGCGTCGAAACCCCCACTGAACGAAGTTTTACTTTATCTTTTTAATCTGATCTGGCTATGAGGACTTTATCTTCAATGGTAATGTTAATGAGATAACGGATTTAATAACGAATAATCGAGTATTTAGCACAACTAGATTAAATCTGGTGATAATTTAATTGTTATTGCTATTAGACATCTTATTAGATTTAATTAATATGGATTGATACCAAGTAGTCAGGGGCTCAATCATTCGTCAGTCTTGCACGTTACAACTACACTAAAAAAATGTCATTTGTACAACTTAAACCTGTAAATCTTGACAGTCAATTAATTATGATTGGACCTATTTAGCAATATCCCATACTAAATTTTTCTCCTGCTGCCCAGTGGCTATAGCATTGCGATTTTCATTTCCGTGTCCTAAATCAAATAACTTTTACCATTCTTGAACTTCTCCCTAGTAAAAAATAAGA
>NZ_BCQW01000070.1 GCF_001552275.1 Amphibacillus sediminis NBRC 103570 | reverse complement strand
TCTAATCCTGTTTGCTCCCCACGCTTTCGCGCCTCAGCGTCAGTTACAGACCAGAGAGTCGCCTTCGCCACTGGTGTTCCTCCACATCTCTACGCATTTCACCGCTACACGTGGAATTCCACTCTCCTCTTCTGCACTCAAGTTCTCCAGTTTCCAATGACCGCTTACGGTTGAGCCGCAAGATTTCACATCAGACTTAAAAAACCGCCTGCGCGCGCTTTACGCCCAATAATTCCGGACAACGCTCGCCCCCTACGTATTACCGCGGCTGCTGGCACGTAGTTAGCCGGGGCTTTCTCGTTAGGTACCGTCAAGGTACCGCCCTATTTGAACGGTACGTGTTCTTCCCTAACAACAGAACTTTACGATCCGAAAACCTTCTTCGTTCACGCGGCGTTGCTCCGTCAGACTTTCGTCCATTGCGGAAGATTCCCTACTGCTGCCTCCCGTAGGAGTCTGGGCCGTGTCTCAGTCCCAGTGTGGCCGATCACCCTCTCAGGTCGGCTACGCATCGTTGCCTTGGTGAGCCGTTACCTCACCAACTAGCTAATGCGCCGCGGGCCCATCTGTAAGTGATAGCTAAAAGCCACCTTTCATTTCTTCGCCATGCAGCGAAAAATTTTATCCGGTATTAGCTCCGGTTTCCCGGAGTTATCCCAGTCTTACAGGTAGGTTGCCCACGTGTTACTCACCCGTCCGCCGCTCATTCCACTTGACGTCACTCCGAAGAGTTCTGTCTAGCTTCCTGCGCTCGACTTGCATGTATTAGGCACGCCGCCAGCGTTCGTCCTGAGCCAAGATCAAACTCTCAATAAAGTTTTT
>NZ_BCQW01000069.1 GCF_001552275.1 Amphibacillus sediminis NBRC 103570 | reverse complement strand
TTAAAAGAAACGATGACAGAAGCAGCCTTACCCCTTGAATCTATCCCAGGTACAGCTCAAGTTGACTTTGGAACTGGCCCATTCAAATATGATTCAGAAACAATTGATCTACCGTATCTAGTAATGTCTTTTCCGTATAGTAATAGCTTTTATTTTCAGGTTTTTCCTTCGGAAAATACAGAATGCTTATTAGAGGGTTTACAACGGGTGTTTCAACATTTGGGGAAGGTTCCGAAGACAATACGATTTGATAATTTATCTCCTGCAGTGAGCAAAATATTTTCTAAAGGGGAGCGTGAGCTGACAGATACATTTGAACGCTTTGTATTGCACTTTGGTTTTCAGTATGAGTTTTGTAACCCAGGTAAAGGTAATGAAAAAGGTCATGTGGAAGCCATGGTTAAATATGTAAGAAACAACTTTTTATTACCGGAAAATAGGATTGTAAATGTAGATCATTTCAATGAAACGTTATGGGAGTTGGCAGAAAAAGACCGTGATCGACTCCATTACGATAAGAAGGTCCTTCAATCGAAATTGTTTGAAGAGGATTTAAATAGCTTTATAATGTTGCCTGAAAAGGGATTTGAATGTGCTCGATATGAAGAATTGAAATCAGACAAATATGGAATCGTCACCGTAGATAAAAAGCTATATTCGACTTCTCCAAGGTTTGCACAGCAAAAAGTTAGAGTCCGTATTACGTATAATGAAATTGCCATTTTGAACGAAGATAACGACGTAATTGCCAAACATACGAGACTCTATGGTATAAGGCGAAAATCTATGATTTGGCAGCCTTATCTAGATTTACTGTCTAAACGACCAAGAGC
>NZ_BCQW01000068.1 GCF_001552275.1 Amphibacillus sediminis NBRC 103570 | reverse complement strand
AAAAATGGTGGAGCCTAGCGGGATCGAACCGCTGACCTCCTGCGTGCAAAGCAGGCGCTCTCCCAGCTGAGCTAAGGCCCCACAAACATCTAAAATGGTCGGGAAGACAGGATTCGAACCTGCGACCCCTTGGTCCCAAACCAAGTGCTCTACCAAGCTGAGCTACTTCCCGTATGGCGCGCCCGAGAGGAGTCGAACCCCTAACCTCTTGATCCGTAGTCAAACGCTCTATCCAATTGAGCTACGGGCGCATGGTGCCGAGGGCCGGACTTGAACCGGCACGGTAGTCACCTACCGCAGGATTTTAAGTCCTGTGTGTCTGCCAATTCCACCACCCCGGCATGGAATTTGGAATTGTAATGGAGCGAAAGACGGGATTCGAACCCGCGACCCCCACCTTGGCAAGGTGGTGTTCTACCACTGAACTACTTTCGCAAAATGCGGGTGGAGGGACTTGAACCCCCACGTCAAGAGACACTAGATCCTAAGTCTAGCGCGTCTGCCAATTCCGCCACACCCGCAAAATGGTGAGCCATGAAGGATTCGAACCTTCGACCCTCTGATTAAAAGTCAGATGCTCTACCTACTGAGCTAATGGCTCCCTAAATGGTGCCGGCCAGAGGACTTGAACCCCCAACCTACTGATTACAAGTCAGTTGCTCTACCAATTGAGCTAGGCCGGCTCATGATGGAGGATGCAGGGCTCGAACCTGCGACCCCCTGCTTGTAAGGCAGGTGCTCTCCCAGCTGAGCTAATCCTCCGGTAAAGCCTGGCGACGTCCTACTCTTGCAGGGGTAAAACCCCAACTACCATCGGCGCTGAAGAGCTTAACTGCTGTGTTCGGCATGGGAACAGGTGTGACCTCTTCGCTATTGTCACCAGACATTTAATTTTCAAGGACAAGTTATATTATATTCACTTTTAGTATTAAAAGCAAGTGTTTTTGAGAAAAAACTTTTATTAATACTAGTTAGTAAAACAAGGATTATATCCACCCTCAAAACTAGATAAGAGACAAGCATCAAACGGTGTTCAAA
>NZ_BCQW01000067.1 GCF_001552275.1 Amphibacillus sediminis NBRC 103570 | reverse complement strand
GTATTTGGCAAGTAAAAAATGTATGAAATGGCATTTAAAAATGTATGCCACTTACCGCCTCAATTTATTGCTGTATTAAAGATTCTTTATAACGGAAACTTTCACCGTTAAAAAGGAGTAAATGGGAATGATGAATCAGTCGATCAATCACAGCTTCTGTTAATATTGGATCTCCGAAAACATGATTCCATTGTCCGAATTGAAGGTTGGTAGTAATCACCAGGCTCTTATTTTCGTAACACATGGAGATTACTTGAAATAATAACTCTGCACCCTCTTTGTGAAGAGGGATATAGCCGAGTTCATCTAATATAAGAAGATCTAGTCTTTCAAGCTGCTTAATCAGCCTGGGGAGGGAACCATTTTGGTTCGCCTCTATTAATTTATTTGCTAAAGATGCCAATGTAAAGAACTTCACTTTAGTGCCGTACCTATGTATGGCATTTAAGCTAATTAATGTTGCCAAATAAGTTTTTCCTGTGCCGACTCCACCATATAAAATCAGATTCTCTTTTTCATGAATGAATTCCCCCTGGAGAATCCTATCTCGATCAATCCCCTGAGGGATTTGAATATGCTCCCATTGAAAGGCTTGGTCACCTGTCTTTGGTAATTGTGCTTGCTTTAGTAATAAGTTCACCTTTCTTTCTTCTCTATTTTGAACCTCCTTTTCAAATAATTGAAGAAGATAATCATAATTATTTTCAGCTTTAATTTCATGGTAATGCTCTCTAATCCAACTCAACTTCAAGCGTTTGGCATATGCTTCAATTTGCTCTTTCATCAAGAAACACCTCCGCTTTGAAGTGAAGAATCATAATGAGAAAGCCCCCTCGTTGCCGCAGGCATAGTTGGTAGGTTAATAGCTGGACTTATCTCCTTGTATGTATTGCTTTGATTTATTATAGTGTAAAACAATGCTTGATTTGGTCCGGACTTGGATGTTCATGCGAAGAAGCGATCGCGAGAGCTTCATTCAGTAATGAAAAATCGTCATTCTTTAAAAGTTCTCCTAATAAACGTAAAGCACGCTTCTGTTCTTCTTCTGTACAGTTCCTTAAATAGTCCGTCCAAATAGATGGAAATTGGTTATAGATACTTGAATACTTTATAGCGC
>NZ_BCQW01000066.1 GCF_001552275.1 Amphibacillus sediminis NBRC 103570 | reverse complement strand
GGATCTATGTCAATATCTTGGACACAAATAGTTTAAGTTTTCAATGATATTTTTAGCCAGCATTTCGGCAGAAATTTTCTGCTTCTTGTGGCGTCATGTAATTTATACTGCCATGAATTCTTTTGCGATTATACCAACCTTCAATGTATTGAAATAATGCTATTTTTGCTGAGTATTCATCTAAATACTGAACATGGTTTACTTCTTCTTTCTTTAAAATGGCATGGAATGATTCAATGCATGCATTATCGTAGGGACTACCTTTATAACTAAATGAATGCGTCATATTAAACGTTTCAATTAAATTGGCGAATTCATCGCTTGTATATTGACTACCAAGGTCTGAATGAAATATGAGCCCTTCCTTAGGTTGTTGTGTTTCATTTGCATTTTGTAATGCGGTACTTATTAAATCCGTTGTCATTGTTCGACCAAAGGAATAGCCGACAATCTTTCTTGTATGTAAATCCAAAACAGATGCCAAATAGCACCAACCATGCTTTAACGTATGGATATAAGTTATATCGCCAACCCATTTTTCATTGATTGTTTTTGTCTCAAAATCACGCTCTAAAATATTCTCACGTTCCACAACCTTTTCTTTACTTGGTGTTGGACGGAATTTCTTAGTTGTGATGGATTTGATATTCGCTTTTTTCATCAGGCGTTGCACACGTTTTAAACTTACACGATAGCCGGCCACTACTAATAAATGGTGAATTTTTGGTGCACCATAACGTTGTTTACTATCAGCGTAGATTCGTATGATTTCTTTAGTCAGCTGTTGATTTTCCAGCTTACGCTTAGAGATGGAAGTCGTTAATGATTGATAATACGTGCTTCTAGGTACACCAAGTACGTCACACAAAGTGTGAACAGGATAATGCTCTTTTTCTTGGTTAATTATTTCAATAACATTAGTGTCATTTACTTTTTCGCGAATATGGCCATAGCTTTTTTTAATATTTCATTCTCCTGTTGTAGCTTAAACATTTCTTTTTGCATGTTTGCATAATCGTCTGGAGTAACGGATGAACCATCCTCTAACTCTACTGGATTGAATTTTTTAATCCATGCATAAATAGTTACTTCAGAAACGCCATATTCGCTGCTTAATTCTCTAACCGTTTGACCTGAACAATATAAATCAACAACCATCTTTCTGAAATCATCATTGTAACGTTTACCGTGTTTTTGATTTGACATTGGACACAACCTCCTAGTAATAATCTTAAAGACTTAACTA
>NZ_BCQW01000065.1 GCF_001552275.1 Amphibacillus sediminis NBRC 103570 | reverse complement strand
TTCCTCGCTATTTAATGTTTAGTTTAAAGCTTCCCAAAGCTGTCTATACTGGGTAATACTACTAAATTACCTGGGGTGATAGTCTTATGAAAAACTTTGAAGAAGAGTATAATGTATTCCAAGATGCGTTAGAAATACCTAAACCTTGGTATG
Organism: Amphibacillus sediminis NBRC 103570; assembly: GCF_001552275.1. Lineage (GTDB taxonomy): Bacteria > Bacillota > Bacilli > Bacillales > Amphibacillaceae > Amphibacillus_B > Amphibacillus_B sediminis. The sequence continues at coordinate 1,217 of NZ_BCQW01000065.1, read as the reverse complement.
TTTTCCATAATGAATTAGCTAAAGAAGAAAACACCTTACACATTTATATTGAATATCAATCAGGAGCGGAATTTTCTTGTCCTAATTGCGGTAAAACGGGATGTAAAGTTCATGATATACAAGATCAAGACCGGACTTGGAGACATCTAAATTTTTGGCAATACAAGACCATTCTCCATGCCAGAATGCCACGAGTAAAATGTGAGTCATGCGGTAAAATACGTACGGTTGTCATTGATTGGGCACGTCCAGGATCTGGATTTTCATTATTATTTGAGCACCATGTGTTGTCGCTAATGGTTGAAATGCCTGTCGCTGCCGTAGCTCGTGAAGTAGGCGAACATGATACACGCCTTTGGCGAGTATTTAAATATTATGTCAACAAAGCCATGGAAAACATAGATGTATCTAATGTCACTCGTATAGCGATGGATGAAACATCACGAGCAAAAGGCCATAAATATGTGACATTTTTTATTGATATGGATACCAAACGCTTAATTTTCGCTACTACTGGTAAAGGTGCAGATGTACTGCAGGTGTTTAGCCAGTTTCTAGACAGTAAAGGGGTTTTACATTCCCAGATTAAAGAATTTTGTTGCGATATGTCACCAGCCTTTATTTCGGGTATTGAAGAGAAATTCCCGAATGCAACGATTACGTTTGATAAATTTCATGTCATGAAAATGGTAAATGAAGCATTAGATCAGGTACGAAAACAAGAACAAGCTACACAGCCAGAACTTAAAAATTCACGATACGCTTGGCTGAAGAACCCCGAAAACCTAACAGAAAAACAAGGAAGTAAATTGGCTAAATTAAAGGATTTGGATTTGGCAACAGGCCGTGCCTACCGCATGAAACTATCGCTTCAGAAAATGTGGACTAAACACCCAATCCTTTCTGAATTGTATTTTGATGAATGGCATAGCTGGGCTATTCGATCCCGACTAGAACCAATGATTAAAGTTGCAAAAACACTAAAACAACATAAAGGCGGAATCTTAAGATGGTTTGTTACAAAGATGACCAATGGCCTTCTTGAAGGAATAAACAGTTTAGTTCAGGCTACCAAAAGAAAGGCTCGTGGATACCGAACAGCCGATAATTTTATTGCCATGGCCTATGCAACGGTTAATAAACTTGATCTTATTGGTATATCATGACTTGTTTTATCCTTTCTTGTTTGCTTAGCGACCAGCACTTAGATGTAGGAT
>NZ_BCQW01000064.1 GCF_001552275.1 Amphibacillus sediminis NBRC 103570 | reverse complement strand
ACCCAATAACTTTTTCGGAGGTGCCCTTATGTTTAAAAATTATAACATAAATCAGGTTGTTTTACCGCTCGATATGGAGATGAAATTGCAGAAAAATGATATTGCTTACGCTGTGAATGCGCTCACGGAGTCGATTCCTGAAGAAGCCTTCGCAGGCTTTTTGCGTGCAACAGGCTGCCCAGCGTACCATCCGCGCATGATGTTGAAGATTATTCTGTGTGCTTATACCCAGTCTGTGTTCTCCGGAAGAAAGATAGAAGGGCTGCTGAAGGACAGTGTGCGTATGATGTGGCTGGCCCAGGGCTATGAGCCAAGCTATCGTACGATCAATCGTTTCCGGGTTCATCCTGAGGTGAATGAACTGTTGCGTCAGTGCTTTGTACAGTTCCGCTGTAAACTGGTTGAGGAGAAACAAATTGAGGAAGAAGCCATTTTTATAGATGGAACGAAACTTGAGGCGAACGCAAACAAGTACACATTCGTCTGGAGAAAGTCGGTCGAAGGATACAGTGCCAGTTTGGTGGAACGGTCGAATCGTATGTACGAAGAACTTCTGGAAAAAGAGATTATCCCAGAGCTAGAAAGGGAAAGTTCGGACGAACTTTCTGAACAAGAGCTATCCAGCATTATTGAAAACCTAGATAAAACAGTCCAGGCATATGATGAGAAAATTGAAGCAAGTGAGGATGCTTCTGTACGAAAAGAGCTACGCTCAAAGCGCAAGGAACCAAAGCAGTATCGCAAACAGTTCCAAGATTTTTTACAACGCAAAGAGAAGTACCGTTTAGATATGCAGATTTTCGACGGCCGAAACAGCTATTCTAAGACGGACCATGACGCCACCTTTATGCGCATGAAAGACGACCATATGAAAAATGGCCAGCTCAAGGCCGGCTACAATGTGCAACTGGCAAGCGAAGGCCAGTATGCGCTTGCTTATGATATTTTTCCAAATCCGACGGATACACGCACCTTCATTCCTTTCCTAGATACAATCGAAAAAGACTTCTTCGAACTGCCCGAATATATTGTAGCGGATGCCGGCTATGGCAGTGAACAGAACTACATGGATGTTGTGAATAATAGAGATCGCACTCCTTTGATCACCTACAACCAATATCGTAAAGAGAAGAAAAAGAAGGTTAAGAATAACCCTTTGAATACAGCTAATTGGGCTTATGATGAGGAAACAGATACATTTACTTGTCCGAACGATCGCACGCTCTCGTTCTGTCATCCTTCAACAAGAAAAGATAGATACGGATTCATACGTCATTTCAAAGCTTATGAATGTGAAAATTGCTCTGGTTGCCCACTGCGTGCCCAGTGTACAAAAGCGAAAGAAGGAAATAACCGGAGACTGTATATTAATGAAACATGGGAGAACCAAAAAGCCTATATTCGAGAAAAGCTTTCAGAAGAGAAAACGGGTGAAATCTACGGCAAGCGAAAGATTGATGTAGAGCCAGTCTTCGGATTCTTGAAGGCTAATTTGGCGTTCACCCGATTCTCCGTAAGGGGAAACGAGAAGGTGAAAAATGAAATGGGCTTCGCGTTCATGGCAGTGAATTTGAGGAAATACACTGCCTT
>NZ_BCQW01000063.1 GCF_001552275.1 Amphibacillus sediminis NBRC 103570 | reverse complement strand
AACTGCCCCCTGTCAAGTAGACAGCGGAAATAATAAAAATGAATTTAAGCGGCTTTAGCTCTATATTCAACAGGGCTAAGGCCGTTTAGTCTTTCTTGATATCTTTCATAATTGTAGAAATAAATGTATTCATCAATGGATTTTGAGAGTTCCTCAAATGTCTCATACTTGTGCAGATAATACTCCTCACATTTGAGAGCTCCCCAAAACGATTCCATTGGTCCGTTATCAATACATTTACCAACTCGTGACATACTGTGCGTCATTCCTGCCTTATCTATTCTCCGTTTAAACCCATGCGAAGTATATTGAAACCCACGGTCACTATGAATGAGTGGGTGATCACTGTCTATTTGATTAGTAGCCTGATCTAGGGTCTTAAATACTAGTTTATTATTATTAGAATGTCCTAAAACATAGCTAATAATCGAACCATCATAAAGATCAAGAATCGCACTTAAATAAGCTTTCCTTGAAGTACCATATTTGAACTCAGTAACATCCGTTACCCATTTTTCATTTGGTTTTTCAGCAGTAAATTCACGATTTAATAAATTCTCTGCCATGTGCAAAGGGTTCGAACGCTTAGATCTTGTCTTCTTCCTCCGTATAACAGATTGAATCCCGGCAATTTTCATTAGCCTGTAAATACGCTTATGATTAAAATTTTTGCCAAGCTTTCGATTGATATTTATCAACATTCGACGATAACCATAGATACCCTTGACATTCATATAAATAGTTTTCATTTCCTTTATAATTTCTTCATTTTCAAGTTCACGAGAGGAAGGCTTACGGTTTAACCATTTATAGTAAGCAGCTCTTGAAATACCTGCAATTTTGCATAATAAGACGATACTTAGTTGATCAGTTTCATAAAGTTCTTTAATAGCAATATATTTTTCTTCAAATCTTACTTGACTTATTTTCGCCTCCTTTCGATCTCCTCTAACTTTTTTAAGAAAGCATTCTCTGCACGTAAGCGTTCATTTTCTTTTTCAATTCGACGCATTTCAAACTTCATTTTTTCTTCTGGAGTTAACTCTTCTAAGCTCTTCGAGCGTCCTCGCCGATCCTTTAACGCATCCCATCCATCATTTTCATATTTACGAACCCATTGATATACTTGTTGGTATGATACTTGATGCTTTTCAGCTGTTTCTTGATAATTTTTTCCATTACTTAAAGCTTCTTGTACAATTTCAATTCGTTCTTTCCAAGTTGTTTTTCTTCCTTTAGTCATAGAGTGTGTTCTCCTTATTCCCGTATCTTTTAATTCTCTATGACCATTATAACGCTTGACCCAACTATGGAGTACCGATTTACTAGAAATTTCATACATAGAAACAATCTCTCGAAGAGAGTACTTTCCTGATAAATAATCTACTACAGCTGATTGCTTTATTTCTTTAGAATAAGACTTCCATCCTTTGGAATCCTTTAATCCTTCTACGCCATACCTTTCATATTTCTCAGACCAAAGATATATAGTGGTACGTGGAATACCATATTGCGAGCATAATTCTTCTAATGAATAAATCTCATTCTTATAAATTTTCAAAACTTCAAGCTTAAACTGAATCGAGTAATACTTATTCTTATTTGACAAAAAAACTCCCCCTAAGGAAAACAGATTTTTATTTTTTAATCTGTCTACCTTAAGGGGAGCATATCA
>NZ_BCQW01000062.1 GCF_001552275.1 Amphibacillus sediminis NBRC 103570 | reverse complement strand
TTTTTATTTCTTGTCTTGGATACTGCGTGATGTTCCTAGATAATAGAATTGGAATGGATCCAACTGGGAATATGCTGTCGTCTCCTGTAGAAAAACTACGATGAAAGACTGTGACCCAGACAATTGTTGTACTGCAAACGCACAAGCTGTATCGATTTGTCACTGAACCAAAATTAGTAGGCTTTGGGCAGCTTTTAGTGACAAATCATGGAATACTCATACGCGAGGTTGTTGTTAGGCAATTGTTTCTAGGGATATCCCGCAGTATCCAAGCTTATTCCAAAATCATATGAAAGGAGGTCCTTTCCATGAAATTGTTCGTAGGTATTGATGTTAGTTCTAAACAACTTGATGTGTGTTTCCTCGATAGTGAAGATACACGTTTAACGGAAGAAACACTTTCCAATGACATCAACGGTGCAAATAAAATCAAAGAAAACATTCTAGCTTATAATGGACAGTATCGTTACGAGAACATTGTTGTCGGGATGGAATCCACATCCGTATACAGCTTTCATCCAGCTACTTTATTAGCCAGTGATGTGGACTTACAGAGGATTGGTGTAGAAGTGGTTACACAGAATCCTAAGGCCATCCATCGATTTAAAGGCTTATTTGAAGAAGACAAGACAGATCGTATTGATGCCTTTCGCATTGCCGATTTCCTTCGATTCGGACGTTATAATAAGTCCTTAATCAGAGAAGAAAAATATGTTGCACTTCAAAGATTAACGCGTTCACGATATCAGATTATCCAGCAATTAACGGAATGTAAGCAACACTTCCTTGAAAATCTTTATTACAAGTGCAATACACTTTCCAAAGAGGTGGAAACATCTGTTTTTGGGTCTACGATGATGGATTTGTTAGCCGAATCGTTATCTTTAGATGACATTGCCAATATGGAATTAGAAGAATTGGCTAGCTTCCTTCAAAAGAAAGGGAAAGGTCGCTTTAGTGATCCTGAAAAATTAGCTAAATCCATTAAGAAGGCCATTCGTGACTCCTATCGTCTTGGAAAGGTGATCCAAGACTCTGTGGATATTGTCTTAGCTACATACGCCAAATTGATAAGAACGCTAAATAAACAGATAAAAGAACTGGAAAAAGCGATTGAAGACTTATTTGAAATCCTTCCAGAAGCTCAAAGCCTAAAGAGCGTACCTGGTATTGGATCTGTTTATGCCGCCGGTATTATCGCTGAAATTGGGCAGATTGAACGCTTTGAAACACAAGCACAGCTAGCCAAGTACGCTGGCCTCTATTGGAAAAAATCACAATCAGGTGACTTTGAATCGGAACGAACTCCCAGGGTGAAAACAGGAAATCATTATCTTCGTTACTACTTAGTTGAAGCTGCCAACTCTGTTCAGCGAAATGAGCCTGTTTACCGTGAGTTTTACTTAAAGAAATATAAAGAAGTTCCGAAGTATCAACATAAAAGAGCCCTTGTCATGACTGCGAGAAAACTTGTGCGTTTGGTGGATGTGCTACTACGCAATCACCAACTCTACACGCCAGAAAGGAGCGTGTAAATCAGAAGCTAAATGCTTTTGAATCCTTGCAGCGAGCCCGAACGGGCATTCTGTCTTTGGTGCGGGTCTAGTTCAGTGTGCTCTTTTTCTTCCTGCCAAATGGTTTTTGTTCTTATCTTTTAATTTTTTCCACTTGACTTATTACCACAAGTCTTTT
>NZ_BCQW01000061.1 GCF_001552275.1 Amphibacillus sediminis NBRC 103570 | reverse complement strand
AAGATACATTTCAAGTGTTCCAGAATTTCAAGCCTATTTTTCGCATGGCAAAAGAACAGCTCCTGCACAACCTGTAGTACGCTTTGAGACTGCACCTGGAGAACAAGCTCAATTTGATTGGAAAGAAAACATAAAATATGTGACTAAAGATGGCGAAATACTTTATATTAACGTAGCCGTATTGTTACTTTCCTATTCCAGATTTAGAACGTTTTTCTTGAGTATATCCAAGACACAAAGCTTTCTACTTTCATTCTTAACAGAATCGTTTGAGAAAATGGGAGGCGTTCCAAAAACAATTCTAACGGATAATATGTCTACCATAATGGATCATGCCAGAACAAGGTATTCTAAAGGAATTATTAATGAGCGCTTTGATCATTTTACAAAAGACTTTGGATTTAAACTAATACCGTGTATTGCCGGAAGTCCAAAAACAAAAGGAAAAGTAGAGACAAGTATGAAGTGGTTAGATGAAATACATGCCTATCAAGGGCAGTTTGATTATGTGGAATTACATACATTTATTCAATCTTTATGTGATCGAATCAACCATAGTTATCATCAAGGGACAGGGAAAATTCCAATATTGGCCTTTGAACAAGAAAAAAATCTCTTACAGCCCCTGCCAAGGAAACAAATAAGAGATTCATACAAAGTCCACCATAAATTTGTCAAAGTGAATCCTTCTAGCATGATCACGTATAAAACGAATCAGTATTCTGTACCAACAGAATTCAAAGGAAAAACCGTAGGTTTACAAATTTATGATGATCATATTCATATTTATTATAACACGAGTATGGTCGCTAGACACCCTATTAGCCAAGCTAAATTAAACTATGATCCCTTGCATTATAAGGAGATTCTATCGAAGAATGCACGCCATGATGAAGTGGATATTAACGATTGGGCAAAACGCAATTTAATGGCTATTGGGGAGGTATATAAAAATGAATAGTAGCTATCAACAGCTCGTAAAAAATTTAGACTACCTAAAATTAAAGAAAATGCGTGAGCATTTAGATGAAATAATAGACACAGCCATGTCTAATCAACAATCATTTGTGGAGATATTAGTTAGATGGACAAACCATGAAATCGATATGCGTGAAAAGAACATGATTAAATCCATGGTTAAAGTAGCAGCCTTTCCACATCTAAAGGAGGTGAAAGACTTTGACTTTTCCTTTCAGCCTTCGGTAAATAAGCAACAAATTCTAGATTTTATCTCGCTTCGATTTATCAATGAGAATGAAAATATTGTCTTTTTAGGACCAAGTGGTGTCGGTAAAACACACTTATCAACATCAATTGGAATAGTAGCAGCAAGGAATCGAGTAAGTACTTATTTCATCAAGTGTCACGAACTAATACAACAACTAAAGAAAGCTAAAATAGAGAATCGATTAGAAGCTCGCTTAAAGCATTATAAGAAATATAAACTACTCATTATCGATGAGATTGGGTATCTCCCAATTGATCCAGAGGACGCAAAGCTTTTCTTTCAGTTAATAGATTTGAGATACGAAAAGAGAAGTACCATTTTGACAACTAATGTAAGCTTTAAGAGCTGGGATGAGGTCTTTCAAGATTCAAAACTAGCAAACGCTATACTAGATAGAATATTGCATCACGCAACAGTGGTAAACATTATTGGCAAATCCTATAGAATTAAGAATCACTTTGAACAGGAAGATGAGTAAAAGTGTACATACTTAAATGAGCATTATTGTACA
>NZ_BCQW01000060.1 GCF_001552275.1 Amphibacillus sediminis NBRC 103570 | reverse complement strand
ACGAATCATGCCAATCTCCTTCTCATCCAGCTATCTAATTGTTTACATATGGACGGTGTTTCTGCTAGTTGATAGTAACCTAACCATCCCACTAAGTATTGATTGAGTTTCTCAATTCTTTTCTCCATATCCACAACCCACGTATGCCCTTGATTAAGGAAACATTTCGCTTGCCTTACGGCATCATGTCCTCGTTTGTTAGGACGAAAGCCATAACTATGTTGCAAAAACATCGGGTCGTAGACAGTCATGAGAACTTGTGCCATGGCTTGTTGCAATCGGTCAGTCACGGTAGGAATACCTAACTTCCGCTTACCTCCGTTTGGTTTCGGGATTTCAACACGACGGACAGGTTACGGATAGTAAGAACCTTCTTCTATTTGTCTTCGTAAGGAAATTCAGTCTTCCATGATATGCGCACGTAGGTTTTGTACCGGCATCTCATCTACTCCGTGGCTTCCCGCTCAAGTGCATCTAATAGGTTTTGTCGTGACAGGATTTGTTCCAACATGATATTCAACTCCCCGTGAATGGTTGATTCTTCTTGTGTGGCAACGACTTTCCACCTTTGCACTAGGAATTGACGTGTATCAGTATAGTCCGTTTTTTTGTAAACATTATCCTAATTATGCTCTCGAAATGGGGTAATGAGAAATTCATAGCAAAAGGGTTAAACATTATAATTAATGCTTAACCCTTTTTCCACTATATATTAATAAAGCTTAGCTAATTAATAAAGATTAACTATCCAACAAATTAAAGGAAATGAGCCATGAAGGATTCGAACCTTCGACCCTCTGATTAAAAGTCAGATGCTCTACCTACTGAGCTAATGGCTCTCTAATGGCTGGGCTAGCTGGATTCGAACCAACGCATGACGGAACCAAAAACCGTTGCCTTACCGCTTGGCTATAGCCCAATAAAATAACAGTGATTAAAGGTACACTGTTTTTTTAAAAACATATAAAGATAAATAATGGTGGAGGGAGTAGGACTCGAACCTACGAACCCGATGGGAGCGGATTTACAGTCCGCCGCGTTTGGCCAACTTCGCTATCCCTCCAAATTATCAAAACCCAGTGGTGCCGGCCAGAGGACTTGAACCCCCAACCTACTGATTACAAGTCAGTTGCTCTACCAATTGAGCTAGGCCGGCTCATGGTGGAGGATGCAGGGCTCGAACCTGCGACCCCCTGCTTGTAAGGCAGGTGCTCTCCCAGCTGAGCTAATCCTCCATTATGGTGACCCGTACGGGATTCGAACCCGTGTTACCGCCGTGAAAGGGCGGTGTCTTAACCGCTTGACCAACGGGCCAATTGCACAAAAAAAAATAAAGAGCTTCCAGCCGGACTTGAACCGGCGACCCCTTCCTTACCATGGAAGTGCTCTACCTAGCTGAGCTATGGAAGCAAAATGGCTCCACAGGTAGGATTCGAACCTACGACCGATCGGTTAACAGCCGATTGCTCTACCACTGAGCTACTGTGGAACAAGAATAGTTAATAACCATTTTGTTACTTCACAAAGCTAAGGTTAAGGCTTAGCGACGTCCTACTCTCGCAGGGGTAAAACCCCAACTACCATCGGCGCTGAAGAGCTTAACTGCTGTGTTCGGCATGGGAACAGGTGTGACCTCTTCGCTATTGCCACTAAACCTAGAAGGTATATCGTTGTACCCTCAAAACTAGATAAGAGACAAGCATCAAACGTGTTAAAAGGATTTCACCTTTTAGTGAATCTAGTTCGAGCTCCC
>NZ_BCQW01000059.1 GCF_001552275.1 Amphibacillus sediminis NBRC 103570 | reverse complement strand
GGCTGGGACATAACCAGTCTTAGATGAGAAAAATTGCGGAATCAACATTGAATTGTTGTTTCCGCAATTTCTATTTTGTTTTGGATTGTTAGGATTATTTTCATTTTGGATTTTGGCGGTATACTTTCTTAAGTTTACCGCCATTAAGGCAAATGCTAATTCATTTTCTACTTTCGATTTTCCTCTAACGGAAAATCGAGTGAACGACAAATTAGCCTTCAAGAATCCAAAAACTGGTTCAACATCTATTTTGCGTTTTTTATAAATGTCTCCAGTTTCTTCTTCCGAAAGCTTAGTTCTTATATATTCTTTTTGCTCTTCCCACTTTTTATTAATAAACAACCTTCGATTGTTCCCCTCTTTTGCTTTTGTGCAATGAGAGCGTAATGGACAATCATTACAATTTTCAGATTGATATACCCTAAATTCCCTTGTAAATCCATAACGATCTGTACGATTAAAAAAGTACTGGAAAGTTAATTTTTGTCCGTTCGGACAAACGTAATAGTCATGCTCTCCATTGTACTCCCAATTGTCCGTCTTAAATGGATCATTCTTATATTTTCTTTTCTGCTCTTTCCTATAACTGTTATATGTAATAAGAGGTGTCCGGTTGCGATTCTCTAAAACATCATGATAATTTTGTTCACTACCATATCCAGCATCAGCGACGATATAGTCAGGTAAATCAAAAAAGTGCTTTTCAATTTTATCTAAAAAAGGAATGAATGTACGTGTATCCGTTGGATTCGGAAAAACATCGTAAGCAAGCGTGTATTGACCTTCTGTTGCGATTTGAACATTGTATCCAGGCTTCAATTGTCCATTCCTCATATAGTCATCTTTCATACGCATAAAAGTAGCATCATGATCGGTTTTAGAATAACTGTTTCTTTCTCCAAATATATCCATATCTTGTGCGTATTTCTTCTTTCGATCAATAAAGTCCTTTATTCGTTTCAATGCTTGCTTAGGAAACTTTCTCTCTGAACGAATTCTTTTACGTTCACTTCCAAGTTCACATTCCTCAATTTTCTTATTATAATCGTTCACCGTTTCTTCTAATCTTTCAGCTATTTCTTCAAGTTCAGTAATGGAAAGTTCGTCAGGACTTTCACGTTTAATTTCCGGGATAATTTCTTTTTCAAGTAGCTCATCATATATTTTATTTGAGTTTTCGATTAACTTCTCACTATAATTTTTAACTGCTTTTTTCCATACAAAAGTAAATTTATTTGCATTAGCTTCAATTTTTGTTCCATCAATAAATATTGCATCATGATCGATGATTTTTTCTTCAACCAATTGACAGCGAAATTGGACGAATAATTGTCGTAATAATTCTTGTACATCTGGATCGACTCGGAAACGATTGATTGTGCGATAACTTGGTTCATAACCTTGTGCAAGCCACATCATACGAATACTGTCTTTGAGGAGAGCTTCGATTTTCCTGCCGGAAAATACTGATTGAGAGTAAGCACATAATGTTATTTTTAACATCATTCGTGGATGATATGAAGGACGACCTGTTTTTCGAAGAAAATTTTCAAAAGCTTCTTCAGGAATACTCTCTACTAAATCATTAATGACAAAAGCAATATCATTTTCCTGAAGTTTCACTTCCAAATCTATAGGCAAAACCAATTGATTCATGTTATAATTTTGATACATAAAGGGCACCTCCGGTAGTTATTGTGTGGTACTTTAATTTTACCAAAAGGTGCTCTTTTTGTTGAATAAAATTATGTATATTGACTGGAACGAAAGACATTTGACTCCAGCGGGAAAAGAACGTGTCCGAAGATCACTGTATCGACTCTGGAGGAGTCGATACAGAAGCTGAGGCCGTTCCCGCGGAAAGCAAATGTCTGAAGTGGAGGTCAATATTTTTCATAAAA
>NZ_BCQW01000058.1 GCF_001552275.1 Amphibacillus sediminis NBRC 103570 | reverse complement strand
TTGTTTTTGTCAATATTAAATTGAGCCAGAGCGATCACTTTAAAAGTGAGCCACTTTACTATATTTAATTTACTTATAAAGATAGAAGGAATAGGTGTTATGGTTTCTTGCCCCGGAGGGGCAAGAAACCATAACACCTTGCGCGCTCGCACCTATCCTTCTTGATTTTCTCGCTGCTTCATACTCTGTCTAAAACGGTATGATTCTCCATTAAGTAAATGGATATGTGATCTATGAGTAAGGCGATCAAGTAATGCAGTGGTCATTTTTTCATCTCCAAATAGATCGGTCCATTCTGAGAATTCGAGATTTGTTGTGATAATAACGCTTGCGCGTTCATATCTAGCTGAAAAGAATTGAAATAAAAGCTCTGCACCTGTTTTTGAAAAGGGGACATAACCCAGTTCGTCTACTATGATCACATCAAATTTGAGCCATTTCTTTTCAAACGCCCCAAGTTTATGTTCTGCATTTGCCATTAAAAGTTCTTCAACTAATTCAGCAGCGGTAATAAATTTTGTTTTATAACCATTTTGAATCATTTCAATCCCTAGTGAAATAGCTAAATGGGTTTTGCCGGTACCACTGTTCCCCAGTAATATGATATTTTCCTTTTTATCTACAAATTCTCCCTTCGCAAGGGTAATAAATCGGTTGCGGTTTAAACTCGGCATTAAACTAAAATCATAAGTATCCAAAGTCTTTTGAACAGGAAACTTAGCTTGTTTTAATCTTCTCTGCCTTTGATTTTCTTCCCTTGTCTGGGACTCTGATTCAAGTAATGCCAATAAATACTCTTCATAGCTAAAGTTTCTTTCTTCAGCTTCCCTTGCAAGAGAGCGATATTGTCTACCTATGGTAGGCATTCTTAATTGTTTTATAATATTATCTAGTAATAACTCAGTATTCAATCTAACTGACCTCCTGTAAGTTGTCTATATTGATCTACATTCGACTTTTTAATTTTATAGTCTAATAGATTTGTCGGCGTTTGTTCCACCGTAAGACCTTGTGTTTTGGTATCGTTATTCTCAATTCTTTCAATAAATTTATGTACTACTTCATATCGATAGATTTGAGTTTTCTCAGCTTCTAGTAAAGCTTGCGTTAACTTTTCCATACCAATTTCTCGATGAAGGAGAAGGAGACGAATAAACTTCTGATCGCCAATTGCTCCCTCTTGTTCTCTCATCTTTCGATGAAAACGCCTAAACACTTCTGGAATGTCAGATGATTGAAATGCGTGGGCATCTCTAATTGCCCGTGGTTTCTTAATTAGTGCTTCAAGATAATGATCTAGAATCGTAAACATTTGATATCGTTCATAAGAACGAGGATGTTTCGCGATCACTTGGTTTTGAGCCACCACGATCACTTGATCCACAAAAATTTTTGCCCAAACAGCTTGACCTACATAGCTACAAGGGACAGAATATTTATTCGTATCAACAGTAATTAAAGACGTTTTATTAACCTGACATGATACAAGTTTGCAAGCTTCAAATCTTTTCTCTGGCAGTGGATGAAAATATTCTCTTTCTTTAGCCCACATTTGCTCAACGGTTTCTTTTGTGTATGGAACATTTTTTTGTCTTGCTTCTTTTAAACACCAATCTAAAAGATGTTTATTTAATTCATCTAAGGATGGTACCTCTGGTAGAGGTACCAAGGCATTCCTTCTTACGTAACCAACTGTACCTTCAACTCTTCCTTTTTCATTACCCGCCCTTGTGTTACAGAACTCTGCTTTAAACAGATAATGTGTCTGTAAAGCAAGGAACGATTCTTGTTCTAGGCGATCCCTTCCTTTCAATATTTTTTCAACAGCAGTTTTTAAATTATCAAATAGACCTTCGGTTGGAACTCCTCCAAAGAACTCAAACCCATGGACAAAGCCATCTAAAAAAGCCTCCTGTTTCTCATGAAGATACGCTCTTACAAATCGTACTCGACTTGCAGAGAGCTGCATACAAAAGAGGTAAATACGTTTCGTTCGACCCAGTAGAGTAATATCGGCCTCTCCCCAGTCGAATTGGAATTGGTGGCCTAGTTGGAAATCAAGTGGAATAAAGACTTCTTTAAGTTTTTTCTTACGTTTGGCTACAACTTTTCGTATATTGGATTCAGATCCTTTAAAATTATATTCATTTACTAGCCTTTGATATATCCTTGCAGCTGTGTGTGTTTGCTTTCCCCATCGTTTATGATCATCTTTAAGCCATTGATCAATAATCGGGAGAACACGTTTAGTTTCATCAGAGTATTCCTTCCCCTTACTATAAATTATTTGACGATTCATAGTGGTTGGAGCTTCGTTTTGTTTTAGATATTTACTTACAGTATTTCGAGAAATTCCGAGTTTCTTAGCTATTTGTCTTTGTGATAGACCTTCAACCTCCTTCAAGAATTTGATATTATGGAATTGAGCCATTTTAATCATCCTTTTTTTGTCCTCTCTCATTGATAGTTTGGTCACTTTCAATAATAAGAGAGTTTATTAAAAACTGGAATTTTTATGGCTCATTTTTTATGTGATCGAACCCTTTAAAAGTGGCTCAATATTAGATTATCAAATACAA
>NZ_BCQW01000057.1 GCF_001552275.1 Amphibacillus sediminis NBRC 103570 | reverse complement strand
AACTTTCTACCATAGTTAAATCTATACTTTTCTTTTTTAATGATTGTAATTATAAAAATGGCTATGTATGGATTAAGCTCAAATTTAGGTACTAACACATTTACATCATCTGATGCCCAAAAGGGAGAAGGTTGATAAAAGGCTTCTCCTACACTTCCATTATAATTAACTGTTATAACATTTCCATCAAATAAAGGAGGAAGGTCACAATATTCTCTAATACCATTATTTGAGTCAATGGATGCAATAAATGGGGTATTTCCAGCCTTCAAGTTGTTTTTAACTACCCTTTTGCCTTTTTTTACATCAAATATATCAGTATAAAGAAACTCTCTCCATTGTTTACTAGATAAAGATAATTTATCTCTAGATAAGCTGTCTTTATAAATTGTAAAAGAGTCAAGATTAACTGATTGAACCCAACTAGGAACATCTTTGGGAATAAGAATATCTTTTAAAGTCCTGTTTGCTTGTCTACCATAATTGTATCTGTATTTGTTAGCTTTAATACACAAGCAGTAGAAAATCTTTTCTTTCAAAGACATCTCTCTTTTAGGTCTTAAATAATATAAATCCCTACCTGAATAAAATGGACTAGGCTGTACAAAAGTTTCAAGGACTGAGCCACCACCTGATACTGTGATAAGACCTGCCTCTAATGGTTCTATACCCTCAACCTTTTCTACTATAGCTGAAACTCCATTATTTCTAGCTGTCCTAGAGACAAAATTGACTGTATTTGAGTCATGCTTTTCCTTTATATTAAGTTTATTTAATTCCATGTTTAATCCATATTTAACATCAAATAAATCACTAATCTTAATCATCTGTATCACCATTTAAGAGCTTAAATAACATATAATTCTTTAATTCATGTTCAAAGTCATCTTGACTAATATTTGAGTAATCTGTTTCTAAGTATGCCTCAGCACACCATTCATCTTCTGATGTTACCTTTTTCATTACACTTGAACCAGGCTCTTCTTTCTTAGAAAAATAACTATCTAGCCAATTATCTCTTATTTCTTGCCAACTGTTATAAAGGTCAGTTCTGCCTAAGTGTTTTGTCTTAATAAATCCATCATTTTTCCAGTAACCAAACCAAGTTTTATGATATTCATTTTTATTATGTGGTTGGTGAGCCTTAAAGACCATGATACAGGCTACAACACCAACTGGATGGAAAAGGTCATCAGGCATTGACATTACTGCCTCTAATGTATGTTCTTTCAAAAGAGTTTCTTTCATTGGGTGAGGAGAAATAGCACAGTTTATTGGTACAATAGCTATTCCTATCCCACCTTCTTTTAAGCAGTTAAGCATGTGATAAACAAAGTCTAACTCATGTAATCCCTCACCTTTTTGTGAATAGGGAGGATTGATCATACCTACATCAGCATTAAGATTTTTAATCTCTTTTGTTATTGCCTCATCAAAACAACTACCTTGATATAAATTTGCTTTTCCATCTCCCCTTAAAATCATATTAGATGCTGCTAAGGCAAACATATTAGGTTGCTGTTCCACACCAATAAGGCAATTAGCTTTTATATGTTCTCTTTCTTCCTCAGTTTTAGATTTCTTCATCATTTCAGACATTGCAGAAATTAAAAATCCACCTGTTCCACAGCAAGTGTCTAAGACCTTATTTGCTGAGGAAACTCCTGCAATTTTGGAAAATAAATCTGTAATATGTCTAGGAGTTAAAACAATTCCAAGTGCTTTTTTATCTCCACCTGTATATTTTAAAAACTCTCCATAGAAATGCCCTATTACATCAAAGTTTTGATAAATGGTTATAAAAGGTCTTACTTTTTCATCAATATCTAATACCAGTCTATACAAAGGAGTTTCATTTGTTTTCTTATCAAGTTTAGCTAGTTCAGGATGTACAGAAATAAAAGAATAAGGCTGTATCATATTTTGCTTTTTAGCCTTTGGAATTTGAGCCTTTTCAACCTCTCTCCTAATTGCCTCATACATCTCTGTAGGTAATATACTGAAAGGATAGTTTTGATAATTTACTGAGAAAGCTGGGTCAGATAATGCTATCAAAATACCACTAACTAATAAAGGTTTTTC
The DNA here is from genome assembly GCF_001552275.1 of Amphibacillus sediminis NBRC 103570. Taxonomy (GTDB): domain Bacteria; phylum Bacillota; class Bacilli; order Bacillales; family Amphibacillaceae; genus Amphibacillus_B; species Amphibacillus_B sediminis. The sequence goes on along the minus strand of NZ_BCQW01000057.1, from coordinate 902 downwards.
TGTCTCTGTTAATTTTGCATAATCTCTCATGTAGTTATGTAATTCCCTTGAAAAACTTAATAAATCTTCATATCTTTTCTTTTCTACATCAGGATTATAACTTGCAAGTTTAAAAAGTTCATCAAAAGTTAAAATAACATCTATTTCATTATTGTATTGATTAACCAAGACTTTTGGTGAGTTAGTTCCCTTTGCCCAAAGAAATACAGATGTTTTCAACTCTTTTTCATTTTGCCCACTTACAGCAATAGAGACAACATTGTATGCAGTAGATAAGTTTTTTGCATAATGTAAAACACCATCCACAGCATATTCAGCATATTTATTTTTTTCCTTACTTTCATGTTTTTTTATGTCAGCTTTACATTCAATTACAATTACTAAATCTTTATTTAGGGAGGAATGAATAATAAACTCAGGCTTTCCAGCTCCTTTACCATTCTTACTAGCCTTTGCTAAACAATTTTTAATTGTTTTATTGTGGCTTATCTGTTCCTCCACTTTTAAAAACTCATCATCAAAATAGCCTAAGTCTTTTAATTTGTCTCTTACTATATTTTCTGTAATTCTTTCATTCTTACCCAACAGCTTGTCCTCCTCAATCCACAAAAAAATATGATTTCCTTTAGGTATTATACTACATTTTAAATTCCTCTGTATTTTATTGCAAAAGTAAAAAGAGGAGAGCTATATAAGCTCTGCCTCCTTGTTGTATTATTACTCTACTGGATAAGTCCTAATAGGCTCTTTCTTTTTACCTACTGCCATTCCCTCTTTATATTTCTTTGCTTTTAGTTTCATGCTTATGAAATAAACTGTTATATCTATAAGACTTTTTAAATCCTGTATATCTTTATCCTCCCACTTTCTAACATAATGTGTCTCATCATTTCCTAACCATG
>NZ_BCQW01000056.1 GCF_001552275.1 Amphibacillus sediminis NBRC 103570 | reverse complement strand
ATGCACCTTGAAAACTAGATAAGATAATCAGAACGTGAAGGCGAAGCAAACGTAGGGTTTGTCCGTAAGGATAAACAAAACGGAAGCAAAAGCTGAAGCGAAACTGATGACAAGACATCAAACAAAGTAAGACCAAACGTCTTTTTTACTGTAGAGCATTAGCTCATCATTAGTTAAGTAAGAAAGGGCGCACGGTGGATGCCTTGGCACTAGGAGCCGAAGAAGGACGGGACGAACACCGATATGTCTCGGGGAGCTGTACGTAAGCATTGATCCGGGAATTTCCGAATGGGGGAACCCCCTACTCGTAATGGAGTAGGACATTTAACTGAATCCATAGGTTAAATGAGGCAGACCTGGGGAACTGAAACATCTAAGTACCCAGAGGAAGAGAAAGCAAACGCGATTTCCTGAGTAGCGGCGAGCGAAACGGAATTAGCCCAAACCAAGAAGCTTGCTTCTTGGGGTTGTAGGACACATCATATGGAGTGAGAAAGGCTGAATTTACATGAAGCGATCTGGAAAGGTCGGCCAGAGAAGGTAACAGCCCTGTAATGGAAAAATTGAGCCCTCCGATGTGGATCCTGAGTACGGCGGAACACGTGAAATTCCGTCGGAATCCGGGAGGACCATCTCCCAAGGCTAAATACTCCCTAGTGACCGATAGTGAACCAGTACCGTGAGGGAAAGGTGAAAAGCACCCCGGGAGGGGAGTGAAAGAGAACCTGAAACCGTGTGCCTACAAGTAGTCGGAGCCCGTTAATGGGTGACGGCGTACCTTTTGTAGAATGGACCGGCGAGTTACGATCTCCTGCAAGGTTAAGCCAGAAAAGGTGGAGCCGCAGCGAAAGCGAGTCTGAATAGGGCGAATGAAGTAGGGGGTCGTAGACCCGAAACCGTGTGATCTACCCATGTCCAGGGTGAAGGTCAGGTAACACTGACTGGAGGCCCGAACCCACGTATGTTGAAAAATGCGGGGATGAGGTGTGGGTAGGGGTGAAATGCCAATCGAACACGGAGATAGCTGGTTCTCTCCGAAATAGCTTTAGGGCTAGCCTCAAGGGATGTATCTTGGAGGTAGAGCACTGATTGGACTAGGGGCCCCCACCGGGTTACCGAATTCAGTCAAACTCCGAATGCCAAAGATATTACCTTGGGAGTCAGACTATGGGTGATAAGGTTCATAGTCGAGAGGGAAACAACCCAGACCGTCAGCTAAGGTCCCCAAGTATACGTTAAGTGGAAAAGGATGTGGCGTTGCCCAGACAACCAGGATGTTGGCTTAGAAGCAGCCACCATTTAAAGAGTGCGTAATAGCTCACTGGTCGAGTGACGCTGCGCCGAAAATGTACCGGGGCTAAACGTATCACCGAAGCTACGGATTGTTCTTCGAACAATGGTAGGAGAGCGTTCTAAGTGCAGCGAAGTCAGACCGAAAGGACTGGTGGAGCGCTTAGAAGTGAGAATGCCGGTATGAGTAGCGAAAAAGAAGTGAGAATCTTCTTCACCGAAAGCCTAAGGTTTCCTGAGGAAGGCTCGTCCACTCAGGGTTAGTCAGGACCTAAGCCGAGGCCGAAAGGCGTAGGCGATGGACAACAGGTTGATAGTCCTGTACCACCTCATGTCCGCTTGAACAAAGGGGGGACGCAGGAGGATAGGGAAAGCGCGCGGCTGGAAGAGCGCGTCCAAGCAGTGAGTGAGTCAGATAGGCAAATCCGTCTGGCCATCATAAGCTGTGATGGGGAAGGAAATAAGTACTGAAGTTCCCGATTTCACACTGCCAAGAAAAGCCTCTAGTGAGGACATAGGTGCCTGTACCGCAAACCGACACAGGTAGGCGAGATGAGTATTCTAAGGTGAGCGGGAGAACTCTCGTTAAGGAACTCGGCAAAATGACCCCGTAACTTCGGGAGAAGGGGTGCTTCTTGCATGAGAAGCCGCAGTGAAAAGGCCCAAGCGACTGTTTAGCAAAAACACAGGTCTCTGCGAAGCCGCAAGGCGAAGTATAGGGGCTGACACCTGCCCGGTGCTGGAAGGTTAAGGGGACGCGTTAGTGTAAACGAAGCGCTGAACCGAAGCCCCAGTAAACGGCGGCCGTAACTATAACGGTCCTAAGGTAGCGAAATTCCTTGTCGGGTAAGTTCCGACCCGCACGAAAGGTGCAACGACTTGGGCACTGTCTCAACGAGAGACCCGGTGAAATTATACTATGCGTGAAAATGCGCATTACCCGCGACAGGACGGAAAGACCCCGTGGAGCTTTACTGTAGCCTGATATTGAATGTTGGCACAATTTGTACAGGATAGGTGGGAGCCTTCGAAGCGTGAGCGCTAGCTTACGTGGAGGCGCCGGTGGGATACCACCCTGATTGTGTTGACCTTCTAACCCAGGACCGTGATCCGGTTCGGAGACAGTGTCAGGCGGGCAGTTTGACTGGGGCGGTCGCCTCCCAAAAAGTAACGGAGGCGCCCAAAGGTTCCCTCAGAATGGTTGGAAATCATTCGAAGAGTGTAAAGGCAGAAGGGAGCTTGACTGCGAGACCTACAAGTCGAGCAGGGACGAAAGTCGGGCTTAGTGATCCGGCGGTACCGTATGGAAGGGCCGTCGCTCAACGGATAAAAGCTACCCCGGGGATAACAGGCTTATCTCCCCCAAGAGTCCACATCGACGGGGAGGTTTGGCACCTCGATGTCGGCTCATCGCATCCTGGGGCTGTAGTCGGTCCCAAGGGTTGGGCTGTTCGCCCATTAAAGCGGTACGCGAGCTGGGTTCAGAACGTCGTGAGACAGTTCGGTCCCTATCCGTCGTGGGCGTTGGAAGTTTGAGAGGAGCTGTCCTTAGTACGAGAGGACCGGGATGGACATACCGCTGGTGTACCAGTTGTTCCGCCAGGAGCATAGCTGGGTAGCTACGTATGGACGGGATAAGTGCTGAAAGCATCTAAGCATGAAGCCCCCCTCAAGATGAGACTTCCCATCTTTTAAAGAGTAAGATCCCTCAGAGACGATGAGGTTGATAGGTTCGAGGTGGAAGCATGGCAACATGTGTAGCTGACGAATACTAATCGATCGAGGACTTAACTAAAAC
>NZ_BCQW01000055.1 GCF_001552275.1 Amphibacillus sediminis NBRC 103570 | reverse complement strand
TCTTTTAGATTGTTTTTTATGGGACTTAGCTATTGCTGGATGAAACATTTAAATGATAAAGTGAAACTTCGTTCAGTGGAGGTTTCGACGCATAGGATGTGCTCGTGCAAGCCGTTGCGAGGACGACGTAGCGAACTTAGTTAGCTTCCTCTCTCCCCACTGAACGTTAGCTGACTGTTGGACCTCCCATTTCTTGATGTGGCAGTCTTACAAAAGCCCTTCGATGGGACGAGTAATCGCAGCCCCAGCCAGTTACACTGCGATAAATGTAGCGAGCCTAGATATTGTTAGTAGCAGAGGTAAAAAGGAGCCCCCACTTGCTAGCTGGTAAAGGGGCTAAAGTTACTTAGTTTCTGTCATAGCTATCAGCTTGTTTGACTTCTTTTCTTTCAACATTAGGGTCAGAGAGCCAAGCAGGATACAGCTGTAATAGGTAATAAAACGCCATAAAAATAAACTTAAGACCAGTCTTGCTGGATTAAGAATAAGCCCGAACAGCAATGAAAAGCTTAGTTCTGCTCCGCCACTTCCGCCTGGAATCGGAATCAGCGAAGAAAACATAATGATAAAGGAATGAAAGGCAATGATTTGGAAAATATCAAGCTGTGTTGCACCGATACCCTGCAAAACAAAATAAGGTATTGCGAAAAACAGCCACAATTGCAAGGTTGTCAATAGACTACATTGCACTAACAATTTAAGATCAAAGCTCATTCGCGTGCTCTCCAAATGGAAAGAATCCAGTTTTTGATCTACGGTATGCTTCAATGCGACATATTTGTCTCTTTTGATAAAAAAACCAACCGGTTTTAACAGCATGTGCACGATAAAAGAAGCGACGCGCTTGCTTTTCCCCACCGTAATTAACGCAACAATAACGATAACGTTTAGAGTAAAGCCAATCATGATCATTATACTAAGCTTTGGAATCGCTCCATTCATTAAATAGCGATACCCGAATATTAAGACAAAAAAAGAATTAATAACAAGCATCGACTGATAAAGAATAAATTTGATCAGTAGCACCGAACTACCTGCACCGACATCCATGCCATTTTTGTTCAGCATATACAGTTGTGCCGGTTGACCACCACTAGCAAATGGCGTAATCGTATTAAAAAATTGGCCAGCCATCGTAATCTTGAATGATTGACCAACGGTTTGCCGACTATTTACTTCACTTGATATTCGATGGAGAACAAGTGATTCAAGTAGCCAGTATAAAAACATAGCACCCATTCCACCAAGTAACCAAAAAATATTGGCATTTTTTAATCCAGTCCAAACGGTGGCGATATCGATCGATCTGAACTGGTAAGCAATAAAACCGAAGCTAAAGGCAATTACTAGAATAATATTAAAAAGTCTGCTTTTCATTGTTATCACCATTCCCCTTGTTATGCTCATGACAAGAAACGGCCTGAAATCGATCCGCTTCTTGTACTTTTTTAATGTTCTAGAGATTTAGGATACAATTTAGTCCGTTGTGTCACCCTCGTTCCTTCTCGCAGACCTTATGGTAAAAGTCTCTCCAAATTTCCCAGAGTCGCTCCTCGGAATAATTCGCTGCTCCTTTAACAGCATTCGCCTTTGCTTCCTGATAAAAGTTAGGATCATCTTTTAGTTGCTGAATTGCCGCAATAAAGGCTTCGGTCGTTTCACCTTTAATGTAGTAACCATCCAGTATGGCTTTATATAATTCCAAATCTCTAACGAGAATCGGCAGGCTGCTGCTCATTGCTTCAAGAATGGTCATCGGAAAAAGCTCATTGTAGGACGGCAAAAATAGCATATCCGACAAATTATAGTAGTCATTCATTGCTGTACGATCAAGAATTCCGGTAAATAGGACGTTTTCTGGCGGATTGTCGTATATTTTTTTTATTTCTTTATATCCTGCGGTGATTTTCCCGAAAGAAAATCCGCCAGCCCAAATAAACTGGATGTCGGGCAATTGTTTGGCAACTTCGATGAAATCAAGGACACCTTTGCGGTACTGTACTTGCCCAGCTCCAATAACAACAAAGGTACTTTCAGGTATTCCGTATCGTTTACGTTTTGCCTGCTTTTCCTCCTGTCCAACTGGATGGAACATTTTTTTTGAAACGAAGTTTGGGATATATTTTATTTTTTGCTTATTAATTCCGTACGCTTCTAGCTTCGGTATAAACGATGGGTTGACGACGACTAGCCAGTCCATTCGCTTGTAAAAGGAGATTAAATATCGATTAAATATCGTATTTATTCCTAGTGGAAGCTTTAAACTCCCCTCTAACGTCTCTGGAAGAAAGTGGACATATCCCACCTTCGTGCCTCTCTTTCTTTTGGCAAACGTTGATAGATAAAACAGAAAGTCGACGGTATGATAATGGGTGACATCTGCTGAAACATTTTTATTTATGGTTAAACGATACGTGCTCTGATCATAATCGTTAAGTAAATTGACGAGTTCTCTATAGGCGGAAGCAACTCCTTGGCCTTTTACTTTTTCTGCTGATGACATCATGTTAAGTTTTAGCATTGCATCTTATGCCTTCTTCCTCTTTTATCATTTACCCAGCATAAAAAATGGCTGGGCTCGTATCCTTCTCTCAGGAATGATAGCTGACCATTATGTAATTCTATTATCGCTCAATTTGAATATCAATTCATACGGCCTAAGATATATTTTTATTTAATCATTTAGCCTTAAACAACCAATTGCTCAGCTTTCAAATCAAGAAACTGCGACATATTTCGTCCTTTGTCGTTTCACTTAAATACAACACGCCATTCTTTTTTACAAGAAGCTTGTTTCAGCTAAGCAATCTTTCTTTAACTAAATCGATGCTTCTAAAAATGCGCGCTAAATTTTTTTATATTCATCTAATGCTTTTAAGGTTTCACGATAGCTTTGTAAAAGATCCTCCTCCTGAATTAACAGCATCGTTAAGATATCCAACACATAATGAATGGATAGTTGACTATTCAAAAGCCCTCTTAATCTAAACGGATGCATACTATAGGTATAGAGTAATAAATCAGAATTTGTAGCTAAAGAGGTATCCGTATAATTCGTTATCGCTATGATTTTTGCTTGATTTCGTTTGGCTAATCCAACCCCATCAACGACTTCCTTCGTTTCTCCTGAAGAAGAGATGGCAATAACAACATCCTCGGCACTAACTAAAGATGAGCCAATAATAATACTATGTGAATCCAAATGTGTATCAACTTTCAAGCCCATCCTTGAAATGCGGAGCTTAAGCTCTTCAGCTGATAGTCCCGAGCTACCTAAACCGAAAATATGAACCCGCTTTGCAGCTTTGATCCATTGACAGGCACGTTGATAGACAGTTAGGTCGGTTAAGTCTTCGGTTGACTCGACGACGGCACGATACATTTGATTTACAGACTCTAAGGCATGATCCGACACCTGTTCATTTCGGACTGCGTCCCGAAGTAAGATTTTGAATTCAACAAAGCTTTTTGCACCGATTTTATGGCAAAAGCGTGTTATTGTAGCAACTGAAACATCGATTTGAGCTGCCATTTCCTTGATATGAATATTTAATAGGTCATTACTATGATGAATGACATAGTCTGCAACCTTTTTCTCCAGTTTACTTAGACTTTGATATTTTAATTGGATCTGATTTAATACTGAATACACAACAGCACCTCCATCCTTACCTTCTTTACTATTATAACTAAATTGCAGCTAACTTTCACTGTCAGTTAAAAGAAGGCTAGAAGTGTGTTGCTATTACTAGCCAGATTGATTGAAAGAATTTCATTTCATTTTGAAACAAAAATCGATATTGATACTTATAGTAAATAAGTGATACTTCGTTCAGCGGGGGTCCAAACCCCGTCTGAATATAGTTAAAACCTCCGTCGGATACCACAGATTTTCAACGAAAATTTTTCGAGCGTAGCTCGATAAAATCTGAGCGCAGATACCTCAAGGTACATTTGATCTAGAGCACAAGCCCCCTTCTAGGCTGCATTATCATAAGAAGGAAAATCGAGACTGGGACAAAACCCGGTAATTAAAAAACAGGTACCTCCAAAAAGTTGGATAGTACCTGTTTTTTCACACGCACAAAGGACACCATTTGATAAAATTAAAGTAA
>NZ_BCQW01000054.1 GCF_001552275.1 Amphibacillus sediminis NBRC 103570 | reverse complement strand
TCTTTTCGTTCTATTTGTACAAGCGCTCCCATATAGTTATATAGATATTATTGGAGGGATGGGAGATGCCAAAAAAAATTGGGTTAATCCTTTGGTTGCTTGGTGCGGCCGTCTTGATTTCCTTACTAAGCTATCCAATTGAAAGACATATTAATTCTACGGACTTTTTAACCTTACCATTAGCTGATAGAGTGATTGTTCTTGATCCGGGCCATGGTGGTCCTGATGGTGGAGCTGTGGGTGCTGATCAGACTGTAGAAAAAGATATTGCTTTAACGGTTAGCCAAAAGTTACGTGATTATTTAGTTCAAGCTGGTGCAACTGTTTATCTAACAAGAGAAAAAGATCGAGATTTGGCCAATCCAGACACGCGAGGCATAGCCCAAAGAAAAGTCGAGGATATTAAGAATCGAGTCGCATTTGTGGAAGAAAAAGACCCTGATATCTTTTTGACTATTCACTTAAATGCCTTATCATCAACGCAATGGCGCGGAGCCCAAACTTTTTACCATCCAAGTAGACCTGATTCGAAACGTTTGGCAGAACAAATACAGACTGAAATTATTGCTAGTTTAGGTAATACGACTCGTGATGCACTAGCAATTAATAGTGTCTATGTATTGAAGCACGCCAACAGGCCAGCGTCTTTAGTTGAAATAGGGTTTCTGTCTAATCCAGATGAGCTCACTTTGTTAAAATCTTCTGACTATCAGGAGCAGATGGCAGCTAGCATTTATTTAGGTGTTTTATCGTATTTTTCAGAAGGAGATCAGTAAGTTTTATTATCAAAATTGAATGTGCTATACTGTTTCTAATTGGTTGATTAGAAAGGTTGGGTACAAATTTGTTAACGATAGAACAGGTGACGGCACTATTAAAGCCAGTATACGATCCTTTTTTAAATAAAACACTTGCAGATACGAAGGGGATTGAGGAAATCTCAATCAAAGAAGAAACAGGTCATGTAAGTATCAAAATTGCACTAGCCAAAATCAATACACCAGAGCAAATGCAATTGCAGCAGGAGCTTGTTGCGAAGTTAAAGCGAGCAGGAGCCTCCTCAGTAGGTTTGCGCTTTGGCCAGCTTCCCAAAGCGACCATTGAGGCATTTCAAGGTATTGTTGAAGAAAAGCCGACCTTGTTAAATGGAAAGTCGAAAACAAAATTCTTAGCAATCGCTAGTGGTAAGGGTGGAGTTGGAAAATCGACAGTCACAGTTAATATTGCTGTAGCACTTGCCAGATTAGGGAAAAAGGTGGGCATCATTGATGCGGATATATATGGTTTCAGTATCCCTGACATGATGGGCATAACGAGCAGACCAAAGCTAAAGGGTAACAAAATTATTCCAGTTGTAGCCCATGATGTGCAATTGATGTCAATGGGATTTTTCGTTGAAGATAATGAACCTGTTATTTGGCGTGGGCCACGCTTAGGTAAAATGCTTCGTAGCTTTTTTGTGGAGGTTGAGTGGGGCGAGTTAGATTATTTATTGTTAGACTTACCCCCAGGGACTGGTGATATGGCATTAGCGGTCCATAATACGATCCCGGCATCTAAAGAAATCATTGTAACCACACCTCATCCTACTGCGGCTTTTGTTGCTTCGAGGGCGGGAAGAATGGCCTTGAATACTAACCATGAGATTGTCGGTATTATTGAAAATATGTCCTATTTTGAAAGCTCAGTTACTGGAGAAAAAGAATTTGTCTTTGGACAAGGTGGTGGGGAAAAGCTTGCGCAAGAGCTTAGAGCCCCATTAATTGGTCAGATACCTTTAGGACAGCCAAGTGACGCTTTGACTAAACGAGGTTCTATTTATGATCAGAGTCACCCAATTGGCCAACAGTACCAATCAATAGCTGAGTTTATTTTAGACCATAAGTAATCACTAACTAAAGTAATGTCTTTGAAGACTTGGGAGCGATAATTAGGAGTAGCAGATAAGCAAAAAGTTATGTGTTTAATTTATCGCAGTGTAACTGTCTGGGGCTGGGATTACTCGCCCCGTCGAAGGGCTTTTGTAAGGCTCCCCCTTCAAGAAATAAGGGAACACGTCTTTCTAAGTGGGAGATCCAACAGCCAGTAACAGCCCGATTGGCTCAACGAACGTTCAGTGGGGAGAGAGAGGAAGCTGGCTCAGTTCGCGACGTCGTGTCGCAACGTCTGCACTCGCACACCCTATATGCGCCTAACCTCCCACTGAACGAAGTTTCACTAGAAAGCTAAAAGACGGGCTACGTATGATCACGCACCCGTCTTTTAGCTTTCTAAGGCGTATGTTTTAGGCAAGCTCGTTTTAAATGCAGTATAATTGACAAGTCTATTCATTTTGCATTAAGGTTACTACTATTTAATACGTGTATGTTTTCTCTATAGACCATAACGTATGGAGTTTAACTTTGGTTTTTTTCTTCTGATTGATTGGTGTCGGTATCGTCTTGGTTTTGTTCTTCTTGACCACTTGGTTTATTGATTTCTTTAGCATTTTTAACTAGGATTTCAGCTACTTGAGCCTTGAACAATGGGGACTCTAATATTTCTTTAATATTGTTCTCTAGCTCAACTTTAAATTGTTGGCTTTTTAATAACGATATAATCTGTGCGTCCACCTCGGGGTTAGCAAGTAATTCAAGCATTTTTCCTTGAAAAGTAGCGTCTCCCATTAACCGTTTAAATACTTCCTCATGCTGTGTAGACATAGCTTCTGCAAATTCCTTGACGAATTCTTGATCACTAAACATCTTCGACCAAAATGTCTTGCCTTGCTCAGAAGTTAGAACTTCCTCAATTGTCGACTTCACGACTTGATCATGGATGACATAGGCTTGCTGTGTCTCCTCATCAGCTAGAATCTCAGCTATCGTTTGTTTTCCTTCATCGGTTTTTAAAATATCTGTTACCATCTTCTTTGTTGTCTCATAATTGTTCTCTTGGCCGTTGGAACCTCCGTTAGGTGAGGTGCAGCCAAGCAAAAGAAGTAAGGTTAGATAGAGATAGTATTTCTTGAAAGTCATAATCGCATCACATCTCCTCATATTAAATGACTTGATCATAATATGAGGAAAAATGAGCATAATTATGTGCAAAGCTATTCAATTGCTTCTGTTTTAGTATCTGCTTGAGAAATTAATTTTGAAATAGTGGTAAATTCAAAGCCCTTTTCCTTAAGACCAGGTAAAATGATCTCCAAAGCCTCCTTAGTTTGAGTTGCTGAGTCGGATGCATGCAGCAAGATAATGGATCCGTTATCCGTTGTGCTCATGACATGATCTACGATTTGTTCGACTCCTGGTGTTTCCCAATCATTGGGGTTTATATCCCATTGAATCACATCATATCCTTGATTAACAACTGTAGATAAGACGTCTTCGTTTAAATGGCCACTAGGTGTTCGCAAAATTTTAATATCAGTGAAACCAAGCTTGTTAAATATATCTTTTGCTTTATTTAGATCATTAATTATATTAGGATTATCTAATTCCAGGTAGCTTTTATAGCGATATCCTAGCATTCCAATTTCATGTCCTTCCTGATCAATTAATTCCACCAAATGGGGGTGATGTTCAGCCCACTCCCCTAGTAAGAAAAAAGTAGCTGTAACACCATGCTTTTTTAATTGGTCTAGAATAGGCTCAAGTATAGTGTCACCCCAGGTAATGTTAAAGGTCAAACTAATGTTGTTAGAGTCAGTGTTACCCTTTGATAGGGCTCGGGGTTGATCTCCTGTGGAAAAGACCATGAGATTTTGATTACCTTTTAAGATTATAAATACAAGGGCTAGGAGGAAAATAGAAACGACGATCACATATTTCTTTAATCGACTAAATTTAATGGTATAAAAAAAAGTCATGTTTGGCACCTTCTTCTAAATAATAATGTTTAGTATAGGTTATGCATGTCCTCTCCTAATAAGAACATGACTAATTCGGTGCTTTACTCTTAAAGTTATATGGATAAGTATTTAAAGAACCATTTAATTGAACGTACCTAATAGGTTTATCTATTAAAGGAGTAATGTATTCTACTTTTTTTAAAAAAAGTATTGCATCAAGGTTCACGATGTGCTATATTATCTCATGTTGTCTCACTCATTTAGTGACCTTTCATTCATAAGACGAGTGAAAATTACGAGAAAAAGTGTTGACATTAGATTTTAAACATGTTATATTATATTTCGTCGCAAAACGCGATTTGAAAG
>NZ_BCQW01000053.1 GCF_001552275.1 Amphibacillus sediminis NBRC 103570 | reverse complement strand
AACAATGAGATGTGACGCTTATCATTTGGTGACTTTTTGAACATCCTTTTTAATCCGTGTTCAAAAGGTTGCCAAATTAGAAGCAAGCAGGTCGAGGCGGCGAAGTTTTGAGCAACGGAACGTATGCCTTTTAGATACGTGAGTCGCGCAAAAACAAGCCAACAATGAGATGTGACGCTTATCATTTGGTGACTTTTTGAACATCCTTTTTAATCCGTGTTCAAAAGGTTGCCAAATTAGAAGCAAGCAGGTCGAGGCGGCGAAGTTTTGAGCAACGGAACGTATGCCTTTTAGATACGTGAGTCGCGCTAAAACAAGCCAACAATGAGATGTGACGCTTATCATTTGGTGACTTTTTGAACATCCTCTATTGGAGGTCCCTATTGAAACTATTTAAAAAATACTCATTCAAACTCATATTATTTGTTAGCCTAACTGTTTTCTTTATTGTGATGCTATCTACCATTATTTTGATGAATTATCGAGTCTCTGTGAATGAAATTGTCCATTTAACAGCAAGCCAACAGCAGACAAATTTAGATTTAATCAAGCAAAACATTGAAGAAAAATTGCGATCACTTGAAACAAATGCTGTTGTTTTGTCAAGACAGCGCAGCCTAAATGAAGTGATTAATAATCGAACAAGTTACTACCAGGCCTATTCTCTTAGCATTGATTTTTCAAATTCCGTTTACAGTAATGGTGCGTTACATTCGATTGAGATCTACATGAATGATCCACCGACAAACAATATCCAGAACCCTGTTCGGTACGGTCACCTTGATCATGCCAAGCAGAGCGATTGGATTCATTTATTAGATAAACAAATATCGGCTTGGCTAGGGATTAGAACTGTTGAAATGATTGCTGGTGAAGAACGTGTGATCAGTCATGCTCGTGTTATTAATAATGCACGTGGAGATATGCAAGCGATTATCGTTCTAAATCTAGACCCTTTAATCGTTGAAAATTGGTTACGTTCATATCCAAATGAATCCACTCTCTATTTAATTAATGAAAACGATCATGTCTTAGCAAGTACAAATCATGTTGTAATTGGTGAAAACTATGCTGTCTCTTCAGCAATTAAGGAACAACCGTACCTTATTGAAGGTGATGAATTAGTGGTTAAAACCGATCTCCTCCCCTATGAGTGGAAGTTAATCGGTGTTACTCCGTATCACGAATTAACAGAATCAAGTAAACAAGTGGCAAAGGATTTATTATTATTTAGTGCTTTGCTCACTCTCGTGGTGATCATTATCATCAGTGTGCTTACGAACCAGCTAACAAAACCCATTGCTAAATTAACAGATCTCATGAATCATTATCATCTAGATAGCACGGTTCAAGACATTCCGAAAGACTATCATAATGAATTTGGCCAGTTATTTTCAGGCTATCGTAACCTTATTACACGAAATGAACACTTACATAATTCGCTAATAAAACAATACAAGCAGCACAAACATGCGGAATTAAGAGCTTTACAAGCAAATATAAATCCACACTTTCTCTATAACACACTTGATCAACTCAACTGGCGAGCAATTGAACAAGGTGATGATGAGATGAGTATGATGATTGAACTATTAGGGGATATGTTGAGAACAGGCTTATCCAATGGTGAAAGTATTATGACAATTGAAGAAGAAGTAGACTATGTAGAAAAATATTTGAAACTCCAAGTCATTCGAAAACAAAATCATTTTCACTATCAAATTTCTTGCCAGGATTCCATAAGTCAAGCGCTTATTCCTAAATTAACATTACAGCCCTTTGTAGAAAACGCTATTATTCATGGGTTGCAAGACCTAAAAGATGGGCTTATCACCATCTCTATTTCAGAAAAAAACGAGATGGTCTTAATATCAATTAAAGATAACGGGGTTGGTGCAGATTCATTTACTAAAAGTAATAAAGTGATTAAAACAGGTGGCTATGGTATTAAAAATGTTAAAGAGCGATTAAATCATTACTACAACAATAAAGCAAAAGTAAATCTATTTAATCGAGCAGAAGGCGGTGTCGAAGTACAACTAGTGATTCCTAAAGTGACAAATAAAGACGAATTTTCTTTTTAGAAGGTGGTCCAATTCCTACTAAATGACAGCAGCGCCTTAGTACTAGCTCTACTAACGTCTCTATATGTCTGAGTATGCCTTTTATAGATCAACAAAATCAAGGAGGAACAAACATGACCTGGTCGATTGCTATTGTTGATGATGATTACCAAGTGCTAAAGGGGATTACAGCAACTTTATCCCATTCCAATTTGAACTGTAAGGTAGTAGGTACTGCCAAAAACGGTAAGGAAGGCTATGATATGGTCATGACCAAACAGCCTGATTTAGTCATTACAGATATTTATATGCCTAAAATGGATGGTATTGAAATGATCAGATCATTGCGTCAACAGAATTTTGACAATAAAATTATCATACTAAGTGGTTATTCTGAATTCAAACATGCTCAACAAGCGTTAAAATTAAAAATTGAAGATTACATTTCGAAACCTGCTTCACGATTAACGATTATTGAAACAGTAGAAGGTATTTTCCAGCAACTTGAGGAACAGCGAAAAAATCAGCTCGATTATCAGCGCTACAAAACGAAGGTAAGGCAATATGAACAATATTTAACTGAGGAGCTTATTGAATTAGCTGTTAAAGGACTGTTAAATCTGACTACTTTACAAGTCGATCAGAAAAAAGTGATTGCTGGGTGGGGATCACAATTACATTTAGCGATAAAACTTCAATTCTCTTTAGCCAAAGAGAAACAAAGTAATCAAGCCGAATATCCATTAATGGATTTTGCCATTGCTAATATCATTAAAGATACCATTTATGATTTTGATTTAGACTATCATTATATTGAAATTGATCGAATTAATAGTATTTTATGTCTGCATACCCCTCATCAGAACAAGGCGATTTTAGCAGATCACTTAGACAAGCTTATCAAACAAATCAAGCATAATCTTGACCGATTGCTCTCTGTTGAAGTAAGTTATGAAATCGGAACTTATACGACGAATTGGACAGAAACAGTTGATCGCATTCATGATCTTTTAATGAAAAAAAACCCAAACGAATCGGACGCTTATATGATTGAGGTTACGTCAATAAAGAAGGAGCTCGCACGGGCAATTCGTTCAACTGATATAGAGCTAATCCAGCATACTTTGCAGCACTTCTTTGTCAATATATTTGAGTTAGCCTTTATTCCGTCCATTGCCTTGCATGTCGGAATCGAATTATGGACAATCTTTAAATA
Organism: Amphibacillus sediminis NBRC 103570; assembly: GCF_001552275.1. Lineage (GTDB taxonomy): Bacteria > Bacillota > Bacilli > Bacillales > Amphibacillaceae > Amphibacillus_B > Amphibacillus_B sediminis. The sequence continues at coordinate 2,284 of NZ_BCQW01000053.1, read as the reverse complement.
TGAGTTAGCAGACAATGGTATTAGCATGACAAAAAGCGTTAATACATCTTTTAATCTCTATCAACAATTTGCCCAATTTCGATCATGGCAAGAATTGTACGATTATTTTAACGATATCATTAACGAAATTGCCAATCAGCCTGTTTTTCAAGAGAACATTCGTCACTCAAAACTGATCGATCAGGTATTAAAATATATTGACCAGAATATCGATAAACCCATTACCCTTAATGAAATTGCAGAAGAACTATATATTTCTCGTAATTATTTAGGTAAGCTCTTTAAAAATAAGATGCAACTATCCTTTAAAGAATACCTTAGACAGACACGGATTGAAAAGGCAAGGAAAATGCTACTCGCTGGTAATGATAAAATTTATCAGGTTGCTGAAGCAGTAGGGTTTGATAATCCAGCCTATTTTACCGCTGTTTTTAAAAAAGTATTAGGCTACTCTCCATCTCAACTTTTACATGAAGAGATACGAGAGCATGGATAATATGCGCGAGGAGTAAAAAGATTGCAGACAGCTAACGATTTGATATACTTGTGAAAGATATCTTTTATCTGATATGGAGGACTACAAATGGCACAGACAAAACAACCATATGGCAGTGTCTTGATTAAAGCCGATCACATTCTTGAATTTCTATCACGTGATAACAATCCACAACGACTAAGTGACATTGCCAAACAGACAAACCTAACCAACCCTACAGCACTAAAAATTTTAAATACATTACTGCTGATTGGTTATGTTCAAAAAGATCCTGATACCAAAATGTTTAGCTTAGGTCCACGCCTGATTAAGTACGCAAATAAAAGCCTACACCAAATTAGTATTAAACAAATTGCCCAGCCTCACCTAGAACACTTACAAAAGGTGACAACAGAAACGGTTCACTTAGGTATCTATGAATTAGATCAAATTAAATATATTTCAAAAATCGAGAGCAAAAAACCTGTCTCACTTTATTCAGAGATAGGAAAATCGATTCCATTGTATTGCTCAGCAATGGGGAAAGCTGTCTTAGCAGATTTTACCGATGAACAGATCCAAGAATATCTGAAGAGAAACCCACTGATCAAAAAAACTGAAAATACGATTGTGACTGAAGCTCAGCTTTATCGTGAAATTGAAAAAGCTAGAGAACAAGCGTATGCGTTTGATGACGGAGAGCACGATTATGAAGTATTTTGTATTGGGAGTAGTATCACTGTTAATGGAAAGAACTATGGTGCGATTAGTGTTAGTTTACCGAAATACCGTCTAACAGATCAGCTGTTAGACGATCTGATTAACCATATCCTCATATGCAAAACGAATATCATTGAAGAATTACGTTGAAAAGCCTGATTCAATGATTAGGGTAAGATTGCTGATTCAGGTTAAATGTATTTTTGCTCGTCTTTCACCTTAATAGCTTGGCATAGCTTTGGTGGTGTAATGGATACTCCACCTTCTCTTTTCTGTAAACTGCTTTCGAAAGTAGCAGGCAAAAACCGTAACTCAATTGTGCACAATGATTAAAGATGTTAGCTGTCTTCGTTTAGTTTTTCCCACTCACTTAGATACATCTGCTTCGTTATATTTTTAGGATTGGGAAGTTTACAAATGAACTCAAGACTATTGCCATCAGGATCATTAAAGTGGATTTTGGCATGAGCGATACCATGATGGGCCATTACAAATGGCTCAATTGGTTCAAAACCGAAGGCTTCTCTTGCCTCATAACCTCTTTCGTTTAACCACAAGATTGCTTCTTTTAGACCGTCTAAAGAAACTTCAAATGCTATATGCCTGATGGAAGGATGGTATTCAAGTTCAACCTTGTCTGTTTCCCATAGTCCCAACCAACTTTTATTTTTTTCTATCCAAAAAAAAGCTAGCTTATCATCATGGCTATGAGAAAAGGTTAAACCTAGTTTTGTATAATATGCTATAGAACGTTTCAAATCGCTAACTGGTAAATGTGCCTCATATAATCCTAGTATCATTGATTATTTTCACTCCTTACTAAAATGTCTCGACTGTCTTGGTTCGTAGCAGAAGCTATTTCTATCTAATAATATCACACGATCAATGATTATTCGATGCTAGTGCTTTTGCAATTATCAAAACCACTCACCACTTATCGACTAACGGTTCGAATGAAGTTAAAGGAGTCGTATTCCTGACCACATTCAGATAAAGTGAAACTTCGTTCAGTGGAGGGTTTTTCCCCCACTGAACGTTAGTTGAACTAATCGGGCCGTTACTGGCTGTTGGATCTCCCACTTAGACATC
>NZ_BCQW01000052.1 GCF_001552275.1 Amphibacillus sediminis NBRC 103570 | reverse complement strand
AATAGAGACTGTAGTATTATGTCGAATAATCATAGCTATGTGTGCTTCTTTATCAAAAGAAGTAATCATATAAATAAAAGAAATAGAAGGGAGTGTAACATATGGTTCGTCAACGTAGTGTAGCTATGGTCATTATCTTATCACTTTTAACATGTGGTATTTATACAATTATTTGGTATTATCAAGTATCAGAGGATCTTAGATATTTAACTGGAGATAACTCAATGCGGTGGTAAAACTATTCTGTTAATCTTTATTACTTGTGGTATTTATACGCTATTCTGGTACTACATTGTTGGTCAAAAGATTGCTGAAATACACCGTATGAAAAACATGTTAGTCAAAGATAATGGATTACTTTATATTGTGTTGTCCATTTTTAGTTTAGGTATTGTGGCAAATGCAATTGTTCAACATGATGTCAATCAAATCGTTTAATAGTAAGAACAATACTAGAATGGCTACAGGTTAGCTCTTTAATTGAGGATTGATGATATGAACATCTATTTGACTAAGTTAAATAAAAAAGTTTATCTTGGACTTTCTCTAGTTGGAGCAGGGATATTATATCTAAAAGTCCTTTCACCTAAATTTGGCATACATATTCCTTGCTTATTCAGATCAATTACGGGTCACTATTGTCCAGGTTGTGGGATGACCCGAGCAGCTTTGTCAATTTTGGATGGTGATATTTATCAGGCATTTAGGTATAATATGTTAGTCTTTATTCTCCTTCCACTTATGCTAGTCTATACGCTTATGGAAAGAAATGAAAAAACGAAGCAAAGTAAATTTTTAATGCTATTTATGCTTGTTCTTACCATTTTATTTGGTGTATTAAGAAATTTGAGTTTATTCAGTTGGTTAGCTCCGACAAAGATATAAAATAACTCAAGCCTAAAGAAATAAAACAGTTGCTAGAAGTTGTGAAAACCTACTCTTGGCAACTGTTTTATCTTTTCAGTAATTATAATCGTTTAGATTTAGAGTCGTTTCTTCACCCAATAAATAGCTTGTCACTTCTCTACCAATTACAGGTCCTGCTGTTAACCCTGTTGAACCAAGTCCATTTACAACAAAAACATTCTGTTTTACGAATCCCATATACGGCAATGAATCTCGAGTGAAAGGACGCAGACCTACGGCAACATAATGATCATTGATTATTGCTTCAGGAAAATAACGTTTTGCCTCTTCGAGTAAATAACGCTGATTCTCTATCGATGGAGCAAGATCAAATGAATCGGTATCCTCATGTGTTGTGCCGATGGCAAATGTATTAGGGCCTGTCTCTATCAAATACATAGGACCTAGTCCCATTACAACAGGTGTATGCTGACTAGTTAGATGGTGATTAAGTTTAAAGTGCAAGAGCTCTGCACGTTGGTGATACACCATCGGTGTTTGGAAAAATTCACCTGACCATGCTCCGGCTGTGTAAATGACCGTTCCTGTAAGCGTTGTAGGGGCTTGATCTTGATCAAACCATTTTCCTCCATAAAGTAATATCCCTTGTTTAAGCGCATCTAGCAGGCTCTCACCATTGATTTGTCCTCCGCCTTCAACATAAACGGCAGGATACTCATTCGTTAAGTGCGGATGGATAGCCTTGACTTGCTCTTTAGTTAGTTTTTTTACGGCCCCCATCTCAGGTGACCCCTCCTGTTTTGCAGATATGCGTTGAAAAGCAAGCTCTTGAATATGATCATCTTTAAAGAGGCAAATGGCGCCTTTTCGTTTATATCCCGTTGACCGTTTTGTTGCATTTTCTAACTCATCAATAAAATGTGGGTAGTACCGAGCACCTTCCTGTACGAGACGATACCATTTTTGGTTACGCCGTTGACTAACCCATGGACAAATAATTCCTGCTGAAGCTCGTGTTGCTTGTCCCTGATCTGAACGATCATAAACGGTGACAGAATAGCCCGCTTTTGCAAGGTGGTAAGCAATGGAGGCACCAGCAATTCCAGCACCAATAACAGTAAATTTCGACATATAACCCCTCCTAAACGTTTATTATAACGAAATCAAGGAGGATAGCAAAGCTCACAAATAGAAGTAGATAGTTAACTGAATCATGTCATGCTCATGTTGGATTACTTTTATATATGACTATATCTCCATTAGACTCTATGATAAAATAGAAATTCTATAATTTTGAATGGTTTTTAATTCTATCTTTCACACTTCTGTTATAATGATCGTATTGAAAAAGATAAAGTACATTGTGTGATGAGTCACTACTCATTAAATGGTAAGGACTTATTTGTTAGGAGGAAATATGGTGCAAGAGCTAAAAAGTGAAACTTATACAACTGAAATATATGATTTAGACAAGCGGGGTTCTGGCAGAGCTACGGTTTGGCGTGATACAGGACAAGTTAATCCCAAGAAGTTAAAGTTGAATATTCCCCAAACAATTCCTGGTGAAAAAGTAAGAGTAACCGTTGATCATCCAGATCGCAAATGGGCAAGGGTATTAGCAGACGATATTCTCGAGGCTTCCGATGAGCGGATCGATCCTGCCTGTCCTCATTTTGAGCGTTGTGGTGGTTGTGTTTGGCAGCACTGGAGTTATCAGGGACAATTAAAGAAAAAGACAGAAGAAGTTAAAAGACTTTTGACTGAACAAGGATTTGATTCAGGGCTAGTTCATGATGCAATCGGAATGACTGATCCGTGGCACTATCGTAATAAGATGGAATTCACTTTTGCATCAGATGGTAGACTTGGACTCCATGAACAAGGTAATTTCCGGGAAATTATTGAGCTGAAAACATGTTTAATTGCGGGAAAAGAAATGGTTGAAGCAGCAATGGAAGTTGCTGATTGGGCTAAAACACATCAGCTATCTGGCTATAATAAAGAAAAACATCAAGGTTTATTAAGACACTTAATGGTTCGACAATCCTTTCAAACAGGTGAGGTGATGCTTGGATTATTTGCCACTGAAGCGCCGGATCGAGAATTGTCAAAAGACTTAGTTGAACGGATAACGACTAAATTTGCATTTGTGAAAAGTCTGATGTGGTTTGAAAACCGTGATTGGGCCGATCGAACCCAAGCTGAACAGAGTCATATTTTAGCAGGACGTGATTATATTTATGATGAGATGCTCGGTTACCGATATCGTCTCTGGTTTGATACCTTCTTTCAAACAAATCCACAGCAGGCAGAACAACTCGTTAAATTAGCATTAGCTATGGCTAAGCCGAAGAAAAGTGAAAGAATGATTGATTTATTTTGTGGAGTTGGTACTTTTTCGTTACCTTTTGCTGATCAAGTTAAGCAATTAGTAGGTATTGAGATTGTCGAAAAATCAATTGAATCAGCAAAACGCAACGCGATCGACAATGCGATAGACAACACTTACTTTTTGGCTAAGGATGCTCGTCGTGGTATTGATCAAGTTCTTGAAAGTATCGGTGCTCCTGAGTTACTCTTGCTTGATCCACCTCGATCAGGAGCTGGCGGGAAGGTAATGCGTCGAATTGGGCGCGCACAACCTTCTCGAATTGTTTACGTCTCATGCAATCCTGAGACTTTGGCAACTGATTTAAAGGAGCTTGTACCATTTGGCTATCAATTATTGGAGGTACAGCCGGTTGATCTCTTTCCGCATACCGTACATGTGGAGTGTGTTTCACAGTTAGTTTTAAAAAATGATTGAGGGGATTTTTATAACCCCTCAACCTGTGCAAACTTGTAGTATATTTTAACCCCATCACTTTCAGTAACTTCAATCTTTTCAACAAAGCGTAATAACATCTCAGTTGTTAATGTATTGAAGTTCAAAAAAGTTTTTAGTTGTTCTAGATAGCAGGGATTTTGATAGTTGCCTTTTTCTCTCCTTTCACTGTAGCAATCGTTTTATGTGAGAGAATTGTTGCGAAAATTTATTGCAGATGGTGTGAGTTATTAGAAGTTTCCTAGCTCAACAGGTAATAATTTGGTAAAATACAGTATATTGGTAGAGTGCAGCTTTGAATGCGATTAAACGGTAATTTACGAAAGTAATAATAATGAAGGGATATGAGAGGAGAAAAAAGAATGATTTCTGAATTAACACAGAGCGATTTTCATAAATGTCTAGGAATAATAAATGAACAAGGACAATTAGAGGCTCAAGCAATCGTTACTGGAGTCAATCCTGGGCGTATTTTTGTAGATAATACTACTACACCAAAGTCTGGGCTTATTTGGTTAGGCAATAATGATGGTTTTATATTTATTGGAGATGAAAGTAATGAGAGATTTAACAAAGAATTGAATGATTTTATTGACCAAGTAATAACACCAGAAGCAAAAAGAATAGGGATAGAATGGTTTGAAATGGTAGGCAATCATCCAAAATGGAATAACACTATAGAATTGTTATTCAAACATCGCAAATTAGGAAGTTGGCTTCAAAGAGTTTATATGTTAAGAGAAGAGAATTATAGACATGAAAGGGTACCTATGCTTGAACAAGGATATAAGGTTCATAAAATTACCAAGCTTCTCTTTGAAAATAATAATAACTCAATAGAGAACATTGATTTTTTACACTCAAAAGTATTAGAGTTTTGGAGAACGCCCGATAGTTTTTTTGCTGAGGGGATAGGTTATTGTATTGTCCATAATAATGAAATTGTTAGCGTCTGTTTTTCGGGTTTTGTTTTTGAAAACATACATTGTATTGATATTGAAACTTTAGAAGCTCATCAAGGAAAAAAATTAGCTCAAAAGATTGCCCACAGTTTTGTAAAGGATTGTTTTGAGAATAATATGGTTCCTTACTGGGATTGTATGGAAGTGAATGAACCATCAATAGCAGTTGCCGAAAATTTAGGCTTTAGTAATATATTTAAATACTTAGGATATGAATTTTCATTTTAAACTCTGTCAAAAGTGAAATTTCAACAATATTCCAAGCATCATTAAAAAGACATTCATAGTTATTCTCCGTTTGCTACGCTCACTTCAGGGGCTTCGTTCCTCGCCCAGTTATTTGACGATAAATTATTGATAGTTTAATGTTAATATTTTGGCACTAATTCGAGGAAACATACCACCCCCTGTAAAGGGGATGGCGATATTTAGGACTAATTCCGAGGTATCTTCATGACATTCAACGTGCCTAGGTGCAGCTTTATCACGTATATTCTAAATAACTCTGTCATGCCACCAGCCAATGGCTCTGCGACGGTATAATTCTAGGGATACTCAAAAATTATGCGGTTATCACCGTCTAATGTTACTGCCACCGCTTATTAAACGGGCTAGTTTTTTACGTGTTCTCCTAGTTATAACCACGGACGATACTAATATGTTTTTATATTTTAAGCCACTCCATTACACTTCTTAGAGTGGCTTGTACATTTTTAACAGGAATTTATGTTGCTTACTGTGGATGCTGGTATAATCCAAATACTGATTACGCTTATGTAGAACCAGTTTGTACAATTCCTCAACATCGTGGTAAAGGGATTGGTAAAACATTACTTTTAGAAACTTTAAGAAGATGTTATTTCGAAGGTGCTAACAAAGCATACGTTATCTCCGACGAGCCTTTCTATAAGTCCTTAGGTTTTGAGCAACATTCTCATTATAAATTTTATTGGTACAAATAATCTTAGATTATAATTTTTTGATTGCCAGGTACTAGCGAAGGTTTTAATTAAACTAAAAAATATCATTAATAGTGCCAAGCAAACTTTTGATGCTAGTATAGTTTCATGGACACAACTTAGTTAAGTCTTTAAGATTATTACTAGGAGGTTGTGTCCAATGTCAAATCAAAAACACGGTAAACGTTACAATGATGATTTCAGAAAGATGGTTGTTGATTTATATTGTTCAGGTCAAACGGTTAGAGAATTAAGCAGCGAATATGGCGTTTCTGAAGTAACTATTTATGCATGGATTAAAAAATTCAATCCAGTAGAGTTAGAGGATGGTTCATCCGTTACTCCAGACGATTATGCAAACATGCAAAAAGAAATGCTTAAGCTACAACAGGAGAATGAAATATTAAAAAAAGCTATGGCCATATTCGCGAAAAAGTAAATGACACTAATGTTATTGAAATAATTAACCAAGAAAAAGAGCATTATCCTGTTCACACTTTGTGTGACGTACTTGGTGTACCTAGAAGCACGTATTATCAATCATTAACGACTTCCATCTCTAAGCGTAAGCTGGAAAATCAACAGCTGACTAAAGAAATCATACGAATCTACGCTG
>NZ_BCQW01000051.1 GCF_001552275.1 Amphibacillus sediminis NBRC 103570 | reverse complement strand
TCTTTTGTATCAGGCTGCTAATCAATTGGAACTTTTGTTGCTAAAGAAAAGCGTATTTTTAACGCTTTTCTGGGAGCATGGACTTATCAGCTTACCAATCAATTTCACAATTATAAGTCTTACAAATCTCGATAAAGGAGAGAAACCTCTTCAAGAAAAAATACATGTACAAGTAAGCTCTGCTCTCAAGAATCTCCCACTTCAAAAAGCTCGTAAGTATGTTAGGTGAGGGAGTTCAACATATAGACTGCTGATAGATGTACAAGTTTTTAATAAAAGGTAGAAATAGAACGAAAAAACATTTTCAAATTCGAAAGTTCGTGTTTAGGGGGAATAACGATGTATAAATGGAATAATAAGTTAATAAAATGCGAGTATCACCCTGAAATCCTAACATTGTTAAAAAATCTAACTAAAAAATTTGTTTTTATACGTAAAAGTTTTGTAAATAGTATTGACTTGTTTACATTAGTAAATAATAATGGTTGATAGAAGTAAATGATAAATGACATAAATCAAGGGGGATTTATTTTGTTCAAGCGTTTAGGTTTTGTATTGTTAACAGTGTTGAGTATTCTAGCATTAGTTGCTTGTGGTCAAGATGGAGAGGGTCAGCAAGCAGATCAAGGTGATGATAATGATACAGAAGAAGTTAAAGAATTGGTAATGGGCTTCATCCCTTCTCAAGATGCAGCAAATATTGCAACAACAGCTGAGCCTTTAGAGGAATTTTTATCAGAAGAGTTAGGCATTCCTGTTCGTGCAGAGGTTATGGTTGACTTTAGTGGTTTGATCGAAGCGATGAGAACCCAAAAGGTTGATATCGGTTTCTTAAATCCATTTGGTTTTGTACAAGCGGAAGATCGTGCTGATGTTGAGGTTATTTTGAAGTCAGTACGTAATGGAGAAGAATCTTATGTTGCTCAGTATACTGTACCGGCGGATTCTCCGATTCAATCAATTGAAGATATTGTTGAAACTGAAGGTTTAGTTTGGGCATATGCAGACGATTTATCAACATCAGGATTCTTATTCCCTGCTAAGCAATTAATCGATATGGGCGTCGAAGATCTTGATGCGCATTTCCAACGCCTAAGTGTTGGTGGTCATGACAATGCAATGATGCAGTTAATTGATGGACAAGCTGATTTTGCAACAACATTTGAAGATGCACGTGATACATTAGCTGATGAATTTGAAGATGTATATGATCGCTTACGTGTAATTGGTACGACAGATCCAATTCCTAACGACACTATCTCAGTAAGAAGTGAGCTTTCTGATGAATTGAAGCAACAAATTACTGATGCATTTATGAGCTTAAACGAAAACGAAGAAATGATTGATATCATGCGTGAAATTTATACGTGGGACGGTGTCGCTGTTGCTGAATCTTCAGACTACGATATCGTACGTGACGTATTTGCTCAATTTGAAGATGATTTAGCAAATTAAGCTTGCGCAGGATTAAAAATGAGAATGATAAAAGAGTGTCTGCTATCACCTTTTATTTTGGTGGTAGCCAGACGCTTCTTTTCTGTTTTGAGGAAATAGGTGTGAGCACGGAAACAATCCAACAGTTGGGAAGGTGAGTAGCTTTGATCGAGATCAAAAACATGTCCTTGGTCTATCCAAATGGGCATCAAGGGTTGAAGAATATTAATGTAACCATTAATGATGGTGAGTTTGTTGTTATCGTTGGGATGTCTGGGGCCGGAAAATCCTCCTTAATTAGAAGTATAAATCGGATGGTGACACCAACTGATGGAGAGCTTCTTCTAGATGGTGAAAATATTCTTGAATTTAGAGAAAAGAAATTACGCGAATTAAGAACAAATGTTGGGATGGTCTTTCAAAACTATAACTTGGTTAAGCGAATGTCGGTATTACGTAATGTAATGGCGGGTAGATTAGGGCATACTAATACCTTTAAAAGCCTTTTAGGTTTGTTTTCTCAACAGGATCTTCAGCTAGGGATGGCCAATTTGAAGCGGGTTGGTATTGAAGAGAAAGCTTACGTGAGAGCAGACCAGCTAAGTGGAGGGCAACAGCAAAGGGTTAGTATTGCGCGTGTATTAACACAGCAGCCTAAGGTTATTTTGGCAGACGAGCCAGTAGCAAGTTTAGATCCGCCAACCTCACATAAGGTTATGAAGGACTTAAGACGAGTCAGTAAAGAGGATAATTTAACGACGATTGTTAACTTACACTTTATTGATATGGCAATGGAGTATGCTGATCGAATCATTGGTCTTCGCGATGGAGAGCTTGTATTTGATGGTCCGATAAGTGAGGTAACAGAGCAAACATTCGAGGAAATTTACGGTCGACCGATTAAAGATGGCGACCTTCTTGGGGGCGAAGAAGAATAATGGAACAGAATAAAGCCAATCAGTCTTCTGAGCTTCAACGATATAGTATAACGACAGCTAAGTTTAAGTGGTTATTATTGATTATGATAGCCGTTGTAGTTGGGCTATATACCTTAGCTGTATACCAGACCGACGCTTTCCCTGAACGAGTTATTGAAGGGTTACCCATTATTTTTAACTTTATGGTAGAGGATTTATTTCCGCCAAACTGGGGTTATTTAAACCGAGTGGCAACGAGTTTATTAGAAACATGGAACATGGCTTTAATTAGTACGACTTTCTCGGCTATTTTAGCCCTGCCTTTAAGTATGGTAGCAGCAAGTAATATTAATCGTAATCGCCTTTTTTACCAAATTGTTCGTAATTTTTTAAATATTTTACGTACGGTTCCGGAAATAATCTTGGCTGTTTTGTTCGTAGCGTTGGTAGGGATCGGTTCTGTCTCGGGTATACTAGCCTTAACCGTATTCTCACTAGGTATTCTAGCAAAATTAGTCAGTGAAACGATAGAAGCGGTTGATCCAGGACCTATCGATGCCATTCGTGCATCAGGAGGAAACACCCTCCAAGTCATCGTCTATGGCGTCATGCCGCAAATTCTACCACAATATGCATCTTACACACTCTATGTACTGGAGATTAATGTGAAAGCGTCAGTTGTACTAGGCTTTGTTGGAGCAGGTGGTATCGGTATTATTCTTCAACAGCAATTAAAGATGTTTAATTATGCTAATGTTGCAACCATTGTTTTCATGACATTTCTGACGATTACAGCTATTGATTTGGTAAGTAATCGCCTAAGGGAGCGATTAGAATAATGAGTGAACAGAAAATATCATTACGCAAGGCTCAAACCAAACGAGGTAAGATTATCTTTTATTTGACTTTACTTATTCTAAGCATACTTTATCTAGTGGCTATATCAAAAACAGAGTTTAGCATATCAAGCTCGCAGGCATCACCACTTGAAACATTAAGAAGAATCTTTATTGTTCCGATCACAAATGGGGATTATATTGTCCAGTTTCCTGAGTATATTGGCTATATGCTTGAAACAATTGCGATTGCATTTGCGGGTGGTGTTGTAGCTACATTATTAGCTATACCAATTGCCTTTCTCGCCGCGCGTAATATATCTAAGAAATTTTCTTATATTGGTAAAGCAATTTTGAATGCAATTCGTGCTATTCCTGAGTTAATCTTTGCTATTATTTTTGTAGCAGCGGTCGGTATTGGCCCGTATGCTGGGGTATTGGCAATAAGTATTAATTCGATTGGAATGCTTGGTAAATTATATGCTGAAGTGATTGAATCAATTGACTTAAGTACAGTTGATGCGATTAGGGCGAGTGGTGGTAATCGGCTGCAAGCGATTTGGTATGGGGTGCTGCCACAGGTTTTGCCTGAGTTCTCTTCTTATTCTATCTATCGATTTGAAATTGATGTCCGTGCTTCAACAGTCCTTGGGATAGTGGGTGCCGGTGGGATTGGTGCTCCTTTAATATTAGCCACCTACCAACGTAACTGGGAAGACGTAGGATTGATATTAATCGTCGTTATTGTCTTTGTTAGCTTAATTGACTTTTTAAGTGGTAAAATACGCAAAAAACTAGTATAATTTATGATTACACCGGATGAGGATCAGTTGAGGTTCTCATCCCTATTTTTATCGCAGTGTAACTGGCAGTAAGACTGCCACTACACGAAATAAAGGAACACATCATGTCTAAGTGGGAGATCGAACAGCCAGTAACGGCCTGATTGGTTCAACTAACGTTCAGCGGGGGAGAGAGGAAGCTGACTAAGTTCGCGACGACGTGTCGCAACGTCTGCACGAACAGATCCTATGTGTCGAACCTCCCACTGAACGAAGTTTCACTTTATCAATTATTGATCATAAACAAACGTGTATCTAGATAAGTTCAAAGTAGACATTTTAGGAGGACAAGAGATGACACATCAAGAAATCTATCAATTAGCCAAAGAATGGACCTATGAAGCGGGTGAAATTCTAAGAAAGGCTGTTACGGAGCAATTAACAGTAGAATATAAAACATCAGCAGCGGATCTTGTAACGGAGAAGGACAAGGAAATAGAGCGCTTTTTTGCTAATAAAATTAATCAAGTATTTCCTACCCATTTTTTATTAGGTGAAGAAGGCGTACAAAAAGACCAGGCCTATCAGCCGGAAGAAGAAACAGTATGGATTGTTGATCCAATTGACGGTACGACAAATTTTGTCCATACTAAAGCGAATTTTTCTATTTCTGTCGCTGTCTATGTTAAGGGAGAACCGGTAATTGGCATTATTTATGATGTGATCAAGGATGAAATGTTTCATGTGCTAGTAGGTGCTGGACTTTATATCAATGATCGGCCAGCTGAGACAGCTTTAGCTGAACGAGAAATTGAAGAAGCGTTAATTTGCATTAACCATCTATGGCTAGCGCCGAATCCATATATTAACGAAATAAAGATGCAAAAAATGGTAGGAGATATCCGAGGTTTCCGTTGTATTGGATCGGCAGCTTTAGAGCTTGCGTATGTAGCTACCGGGCGTATGGATGGGGCGATTTTTAATGGATTAGGCCCATGGGATTATGCAGCTGGCTATGTGATGTTAAAGGAACAAGGTCTGGTATGTACAACAACAGCTGGTGACGTGATTAATCCATATCAACATTCACCTATATTAGCAGCAAGTCAAGCATTACATACCAAGATTTTAAACGATTATATTGAGTTAAAGAATTAGGAAAGGATGTACCGATGGAAAAGCTTTATATCTTTGATCTTGATGGAACTTTATATGAAGAAACAGACCACTTTGATTATTATGCTCAGCAATTAATGGAACTTGTCCCAGCTAATGATCGGCATGATTTTTGGGAAGACTATTTGGCGATGAAAGCAGGTGAGCATACTGTTAATATTGGCAAGGCCTATGATGTCCAACGTGATATAATTGTAACCCTCGATCCATTAACATTAAAGGCTAAAGCTGCCCATCAGTGGGATGGAACTGATGTGCCTGATGTGAAATCACTCTACGGTGAGCAAGCACTATCGTTTGATTTCAATTCACTTGTCGCTATTGGAGATGGTTGGTGGCTACCGTTCGCTTGTGCAAAACACTATGGTGTTACCGATACGCAAGCGAGCTATCAAGCGACAAAGGCTTATATGGTGACCGATAAGTTTCAACTTTCGGAAATTGGAGGCTTGCGCTCATTTTTACTTCGACTTAAAAAGGGGCATCCGATTGTGCTAATGACGAATAGTGATCGTGCTGATGTCAATCGGTTGCTTAGTGAACTAAATTTATCTGGCGTGTTTAATCATATTATCTCACTTGCTAAAAAACCAGAGAAAACACGATATTATTTTGAGCATCTACATCATTTATATCAATGTCCGTTTGAACAGATGGTTTCGATAGGAGACAATTTTATTAATGAGATTGCTCCTGCTCTTATGCTTGGTATGAAAGCTATTTACTTATCCTCTCATGATACTGTTGGCCATCATCACAACTTAACACAATACCGCTCTATTCGTGAATGGTTTGATCAGGTAGATGAGGATTAATATTTATTGAATGAATTTTAATCATGCAAGGTACAACCCCAGCTGAATATAGTTACATCCTCACAGGTTTTTAGTTGAAATTGATCTCAGTGTAACTGGCTGGGGCTGCGAATACTCGCCCCGAAGAGCTTTTGCAAGCCTCCCACTTTAGGAAATAAGGGAACAGGTCATGTCTAAGTGGGAGATCCAACAGCCAGTAACGGCCCGATTGGTTCAATACAGTGGGTGAAGGAAAAAACCCCACTGAACGAAGTTTCACTTTATCGAGTGAAACTCAATAAAATCTGGGCGCAAATACGCCAAAGGCGCATTTGATTTAAGCGACAGTTGCTGGATTAATAGAGCACTAATACTTGCAAAAGGTGTTAGTCAATTAGTCAGTACTGATAGAATACTCTATTATCAGCTTATTATCTCTTTAA
>NZ_BCQW01000050.1 GCF_001552275.1 Amphibacillus sediminis NBRC 103570 | reverse complement strand
AATCGGGAATGACAACAATTGATAGTTTAGAAAAACAGTTAGGGATTTCTAAGCGTAAGGTAAAAGAAAGTGTGACTAGTTTGTCATCGGAGATACAAATCTATGAATCTCATCAGCAAATTACTTTACTAATAAATAAAGAAATTATTCAATTTGAAAACAAGCCTAGAGATGCTGACTATATAAAATTAATCAATGATTTTAGAGGGAAGTATTTAACAGAGTCCAGTTTATATCAAGTATTACTTTTTGTCCTTGAACAAAGGATATTTAGCATTTTAACAATAGCGAATAATTTATCTTATAGTGAATCTTATGCATATAAATTATTTGGTAAGCTAAAACAGTTTTTTCAGTATATGAATAGTGGTATCCAATTAACAAAGGTAAATGAAAGCTTGATTCAGTTAGCAGGAAATGAATCTACTGTACGAATCTTTCATTATCTTGTAATATCAGTGGCATCTAAGGGAAATCATTGGTTGTTTAAGTCAATAACTCAAAGGGAAATATTAGCTGTACAATCCTATATAAATTCAAAAAGATATGAAAAGCTATCACCGATAGGTAAGAATAGAGTAAATTATATCGTAGCAGTTTATGAGTTGGCACTAAAAAAAAGGTTTAAACTGTCAGAGTTGGATAGAGAAGTAGTAGAGTTAGGAGAAGTAATCAATAAAGAAAAAGAAATTAATTTGTATCTGAACTATCTGAAAGAGGAAATTAGAGATAACGAAATGCCGCTCCATGAAGAGCTAATTCATTTGGCGTTTGTTATTAATTATTTCACTCAAGAAATACGATCAGATGAAGAGAAGCAAGCGTTAGGAAATGCATTGTATGCAGTGAAAAATAACTTCATTGTGAATACATGTATTCAACTATTAGATAAAATAATTAAAAGATATAACATACCCAACGAATCGTATAACTTGTTGCTCTATAGTTTATGTAATCGATTAGTCGTTATTCACTATTTAGGTCTGTACAAGTTTATGCCCTTGTATAATGTACCTTTATTGGTTGGACAGATGGAATGTTTTGTGGAGAGGTGTATACATGAAAGTCTCAGTGCATTCAAATCTGAGCCTTCGTTTGAAAAAATCAAATATAGTTTCACGCAAATAATTACAGGATATTTAGTCTTAAAAATTCCAACTAAGCAAAAAATATATATAGAATTTTTTCATCGCCCAGAATATAAATCGATTATCGAGAACGCAATCAAGCATAATTACAATCATCAGGTTCTACAAGTTACAAGTGATTACTCAGAAGCAGATATCGTTGTTTCAGATACGTCTGGATATGATAAGACAAAATTTTTCTACTTTAGAGATGTGTTTGATCAAAACGCTTGGGAAGAGTTAGGTCTTTATTTGAATCAAGTGATTAGTAATGAGATTACGCAAATTAACTGAGTCGTCCTAAGCGAGTATTATATTCGCTTAGGAATTTTTTCTTTGTGGATAATTATACATGATAGGCCTGCCTAATAGGTTTCCATTCGCTTTAGCCGTATTTAAATCTGAGAGGACATATTTCCGAATGATTTCTACTTCCATCTCAGCAAAGGCACTCATAATTATAAAGAAATTTTTCCATGACAATACTCATACACGAGTACTCATTTTTTCTCACAAGGTCCTTTCAATCTAAATTATTCTGTTTTCGTAGTTTTTATGGAAAAAAGATAATCAGTGCTATCCCTTTTTTGATAATATCTCACTATATAAATTTTTTGAAGATGCCATTTCTTGTAATGAGATTAGCCATGATTTTTATTAGATTCATTGAGACTATAGCATGATGTTAGACAGAAATAGTATGGGATCTTGAAAGAAAATATTATTAAAGGAGGAAGTCATGAGAAAATTTCTAACAGCATTTGACTTGAAAATTATTGGAATTGTTTTTATGGTAGTTGACCATGTTAAAACATATTTAGGACCATTTATAGGTTTACCTGCGTGGATATCTTTGCTAGGTCGTTTCGTAGCTCCATTATTTGTGTTTTTAATGATTGAAGGGTTTTATTACACCCGGGATAGAAAAAAGTATTTCATTCGTTTATTTATAGGCGGAATACTAATGCATGGTATCAATATTGTGTACAATGTATTTATAAAAGACTCATTTACTAACCCATATACGGGTGAATTTGATATTTTCTCGCTGTTACAAGGACAAAATATCTTTATGACGTTAGCATTGTTACTGCTATTTATTTGGGGAATAGATACGTTGCGTTACACTAATTTAAAATTCGGAAAAAAGACTCTTTTAGTATCGGGCTTGTTTCTTCTAATTCCATTTATCTTTGTTAGTGAGGGTGGGATATATGAATTGATTATGGGTCTTATCTTTTATTTCTTTAGAGGGAACATTAAAAATATTATGATTACTGTGGTACTTTTTACATCAGTATTGTTCGCTCATACTCTATATAACTACTTTTCAATAGAAGGGATAGGAACCTTGTATCAAGTGCTAACTTTCAGTAATGAATATATGATGATTAGTGTTCTTCCGTTCATTTATCTATATAATGGTAAACGTGGTGGGAACGGTTCTGTATGGCAGAAAGAATTATTCTACTGTTTTTATCCAATTCACCTAATCATTATCTATTTAGTGCAAGATAAATTTCTAGGGCGAATATGATAAATAAAGCACAATTTTTTTGATTGTGTTTTATTTATTACTATTTAGTTTTATTATGTTTTAGTCTTATCGATTTAATAAAAAACACAATCAAAAAGTTTTGCTAATTTTAGATCATAACTTAGTGTAATCGATAGTTTGTAAATTAAAAGTTGCAGAGATTATATTTTTTATGTATTATTCTATTCAAGTGGAGGTGGTTTAATTGACAAGTGACTCGATAGAAGGTGAGCAGAAACTTTTTGTTTGCTTATCCTACTTCTTAATTGAATAGATTACATTGGTGCATCAGTATCTAGCTCTTTTATCTAGTACAATGATGGGCTTATTTGTGCTATAAAAATTTAGTCAATTAGGAGAGGAAATATTTACAACTATGAATGAAAAAAATATATACCAACTGGACGTTAAAGAAGTCTTAGAGAAATATGAACTATCTGATTTAGAAAAGGGTTTAAATAATAAGCAAGTTGAAGAAAGTTTATTTAAATATGGATTAAACAAATTGGAATCAAAAAAAACACCGAAATGGAAATTACTTCTTAGACAATTTAATAATATGATTATCTATATTTTAATGTTTTCAGCATTGCTGACATTGATAATGGGCCACACATCAGATGCTATGATCATTGCATTAGTCGTTATTGTGAATGCGCTGATAGGGTATTATCAAGAAGCAAGTGCTTCTGATGCATTAGAACGAATCAAAGAAATGCTATCCTCTGAAGCGACTGTATATAGAGATGGCGTTAGAAAAGATATTCCTTCTGAAGAAGTGGTTGTCGGCGATGTTGTATTTTTAGAAGCTGGAGATAATGTTCCAGCAGATTTGAGGATAGTTGAAGCCGATAATTTGAGAATTCAGGAATCTGTTTTGACTGGTGAACCTGATTCTGTTGAGAAGATTCAAGAAGCTTTAGCATCGGCAGATATACCACTTGCTGAAAGAGTGAATTTAGCATTTGCTTCAACTTCTGTTACTTCAGGTAGTGGACTAGGAATCGTAACGGCAGTTGGCGCAAAGACTGAAATAGGAAAAATATCTTCAGAAGTGAATAATACGGAAACTAGAAAAACACCACTCATGAAAGAAATTGATGGACTTGGAAAAGGAATTACTTATGTTATCATGGCTGTAGCAATAGCTTTGTTTGTTTTCAGCTTAATTTTAGATACCTATTCGCTATCTGTTCTATCTCTTGCAGTGGTGACAATGATTGTCGGTTCTATCCCAGAAGGATTGCCTGCTACAACTTCTGTTGTTTTAGCAATGGGTGTAAGCGATATGGCAAAAAATAAGAATACCATCGTTAAAACTTTGCCAGCAGTAGAAACATTGGGTTCGGTAGATGTTGTCGCTACTGATAAAACAGGGACGTTAACCAAAAATGAAATGACTGTGAAAGATATCGTTTTTTACCAAAAACATCTTCAAGTTTCAGGAGATGGTTATAAACCTGTTGGAGAAATTCTTCTCGACAATGCGCCAGTTAATTTAGATAAGCAACTTAAATTATTTCTAGAAGCTGGTTTTGAAGCGAATGATACGGTATTAGTAGAAGAGGAAAACCACTGGACTATTAATGGGGAACCTACAGACGGTTCTTTCTTAACACTGTTTTACAAACAATTTCCATATCCTGAGAAAACAGTTTATAAAGAAATTGATATGTTGCCTTTTGATTCGGATTATCGATACATGGCAAAGCTGGTCGAAAATAAAAACAAAGAACGGATTATTTTTATAAAAGGTTCCCCAGATAAACTGTTCCCAATGGCACAAACTAAGAATTCTTCATTCGATGAGAAGTATTGGTTTCAACAAGTATCTGAGCTTTCAGAGGAAGGAAAAAGAGTTGTGGCTGTTGGATTCAAGAAAGTTTCTTCAGATATTGAAGAAGTGAATCACGAATTGCTTAGTCAGGGCGTTGATTTACTCGGGGTTGCTGGAATTATTGACCCTCCAAGAGAAGAAGTTATTCAAGCTTTAGAAGAAATGAATCATGCAGGTGTTCGCGTCAAAATGATAACGGGGGACCACCCTTT
Organism: Amphibacillus sediminis NBRC 103570; assembly: GCF_001552275.1. Lineage (GTDB taxonomy): Bacteria > Bacillota > Bacilli > Bacillales > Amphibacillaceae > Amphibacillus_B > Amphibacillus_B sediminis. Next base: position 1,719 of record NZ_BCQW01000050.1, on the reverse strand, counting down.
AACAGCTAAAGCGATAGGTGAAAAGCTTGGTTTAGCTCCTAAGATAAACGTGGTCACTGGTGCGGAACTTGATAGTATGTCACACGAAGAGTTTAAGAATGCAGTGTTGTATAATCAAGTATTTGCAAGAACCACACCAAAAAATAAAATGGATATTGTGGAAGCTTTACAAGAAAGTGGAAAAGTAACTGCGATGACGGGTGATGGTGTCAATGATGCTCCTGCTTTAAAGAGAGCTGACATTGGTGTAGCCATGGGGATGAAAGGAACAGATGTTGCGAAAGACTCTGCGGATATGATTTTAACAGATGATAATTTTGGAACGATGTCTGTAGCGATTAGAGAAGGTAGAAGAATTTATGATAATATAAAAAAGAGTATTTTATTTCTTTTACCAACGTCTTTTGCAGAAGGGTTAATCATTGCTTTTACAATTTTGATGCAAAAAGAAATGCCATTACAACCGACACAATTACTGTGGATCAATATGGTATCAGCCATTACGATTCAGTTTGCGTTTATCTTTGAACCTGCTGAAGAGGGGATCATGAATAGGAAACCACGTAAAACAGGAAATCGATTACTAAATACTCATGATATCTGTCAAATGGCATATGTATCAATATTAATGGCTTTGATAAGTATTGTTTCATATGAATGGTTATTAACACAAGGCGTTAGTCAGGCAGTTGCTAGTACTATGATGATTAATATTGTAGTATTGAGTAAGATATTCTACTTATTCAATATTCGTACTAGTCAGCCAGTAATTTCAAAAAGCTTCTTTAGCAATCCAAAAGCCTTTTTAATAATCTTGATTATGATTATTCTCCAGTTGAGTTTGACTTATATACCATTTATGCAATCAGTATTTTACACTAAAGGTATGTCAGTGCTAGAATGGGGAATTTCGATTGCCTCTGGGGTGCTTATATTAGTTATGACTGAAATAGACAAACTTATTAGGCTTAACAAAAATAAATAGATGTAAAGGTATGTAAGTGACAGCATATTTTTTTGTATTCCACAAAATTGTCATCACTGGAAGGATTAGGTTTATCTTTAAACTATATTGTTAGCAATGTGATTTTTAAAAATGAACTAAAATTCCTAAGCGAGAGCTACTTTCGCTTAGGAATTTTTTTTCGTTGCAGATAATTATATAAGGTGGGTCTAGAGATATTATGTTTTTTTGCTATTTCAACTACTGATAAGTTTGTATTAAGGTAATCTTCAATCACTTTATCGATATTTTTGTTTTCAATTGGTCGTCCCAATACTTTTCCTTTTGCTTTAGCAGCATCCAAACCTGAAAGGACACGTTCCCGAATGAGTTCAGCTTCCATTTCGGCAAAAGCACTCATAATCGTAAAGAAAAATTTACCCATTGAAGTACTTGTATCAATATTATTTTGAATACTGATAAAATTGATATTTCTCTCATTAAAACATTCCATCAACCCAAGTAAATGTTTGGTTCCACGTGATAGTCGATCTAATTTAAAGATAACAAATGTATCGCCAGGCTCTAACGCATTTAATGCTTTGGAAAGTTCTTTTCTTTGTATGTTTCTTCCGCTATCAAATTCGGTATAAATTTTATTGCAACCATACCTCTTTAGTGCATTTAATTGTGAGTCCAATTGTTGATGGACAGTACTCACACGGGCATAACCTATTGTCTTCATCTTTCGCCTCCTAAATTAAAATATATACTTG
>NZ_BCQW01000049.1 GCF_001552275.1 Amphibacillus sediminis NBRC 103570 | reverse complement strand
CCCCTTTTTAGATTAATTTCTTAAACTATGCTAGGCGCGTTTGATTGCCCATCGGTAAGTATCTATTACGATAAACAGCTCCATGCTCAACTAGCAGATAGATAAATAAGCCATGCTTAAGTGCCATCCTCACTAATTTAAGCTGAGTTGGTTTTTGATCAGACAACCCTTTCAGTCACCTTCTATACTTAATATATTTCTAGTTTATCAGATTTTATGTCATAAAGAACAAAAAATAGAAAAAGCTAGTAAATATCTATTTGTTTGAGCCAAAAGGTAACGCAACCTTAAAGGGTAAATAGCTCAACGTTGCTTATCGACAAATTTTATTTCCCGAAATGATAAAAAAAATGTTATGATACTTAAAAGAAGTGGATATAGAGAGGAGTTGACCTAGTGGAAAAAGAGCTAATTGACCGTCCCATCGCCCAAATTGAAAAGAATATCCGCTATATAAACGGTGTTATTAAGCAAAAAGGACGAGAAATCCTTAAAAACTATACGATTACAACACCACAATTTATTGCGTTGCAGTGGTTATTAGAGGACGGCGATTTAACCATTGGTGAACTGTCCAATAAAATAAACTTAGCGTTTAGTACGACAACCGATTTAGTCGATCGGATGGAGAAGAATAACTTGGTAGAGCGACGACGTGATCAAAAGGATCGTCGAGTGGTCCGAATTCACCTGCTACCAGAAGGGAAAGAAATTATTCATGAAGTTATCGAGAAGAGACAAGCCTATTTGAATGTAGTCCTAGCTGACGTTCCAGGTGAACAGGTCGATATGCTTCATAGTGTGCTTGAATTGTTATTAGAAAAGATGAAGTCAAATCTTAATCATAAATAGATAGAAAAAGAGGGATGTTTTGTGGATCAGCCAATTGGTGTAATTGATTCAGGAGTTGGTGGTCTAACCGTAGCACGTGAGCTCATGAGACAATTACCGAAGGAACAACTGATTTATTTAGGAGATACATTGCGTTGTCCATATGGGCCACGCCCGCAAGAAGAAGTCATACGTTTTACGTTAGAAATGGTCGATTTTTTAATGGAAAAGAAAATTAAGATGCTTGTGATTGCCTGTAATACCGCCACGGCTTACACACTGGAGCGATTACAGCAACAGCTTGAAATACCTGTAATTGGTGTTATTGAACCTGGGGCTCGCGCAGCAATCAAAGTGACGCAAACAAAGCATATTGGTGTAATTGGTACAGAAGGTACGATTCAAAGTAAGGCTTATCCGATTGCACTTCATCATATATCATCTGAGCTTTCTATTTTTGACCTGGCTTGCCCAAAATTTGTTCCTTTAGTAGAAAGTGGAGCTTTTTCGGGTATGGCAGCAGAACAAATTGTAAGTGAAACATTAGCACCGATCAAGCAATATACTATGCTTGACACTTTAATCCTTGGTTGCACGCATTATCCTTTATTAACAGAAACGATAAAAAAGGTGATGGGCGACAGAATTGAAATTATAGCTTCAGGCACTGAGACAGCTCGTGAAGTAAGTGCGATTATGAGTTATCAACAAATAAACTATGAGGGTGAACGTCTACCTGAACATCGTTTTTACACGACAGGATCACCAGGATTATTTGAACATATTGCCAATCAATGGATGGATTATCCCGTTAAATATATCGAGCAAATTGCGATTGATCAAACCAGAAAGTAGTGCAGAGCATCTGTACTACTTTTTTTGGTGGTCTAGCCAACATGAGGGATTACTTGGTCGTGAAAGTCTATTGTCTATTACAAGCTTGGCAGTAATAAAAGTACATGCTTACTATGAAATTGAACCGCAGGATACGAACCCGTACGTACGGTAGTGTAAGAGGTCGGATAATCAATTAATGCTGCCCTCCTACTCAATATTAAAACTGCCAAGCCACTTAACGAATCAATATTAGGATTCTTAGATAGTCTATTTTCTATTAAATAAATCGCTTGTTTAACGAACAAGCTAATACTTGTCTAATTCCTATTCAAAAAAGAATACGACATTATGCTTAAAATCAACTGATTTTTTATTACTCACAGGTCTAATTCTCTCAGAGGGCTCGTATACATATTAGTACAAACCATCTGAGGAGGTCGTGGCATGGGGAGAAGAGCAACAATAAGATCAATTAGTCTAATGCTATTGTTGATCGCAGGCTTATTTTTGGTATCAGGATGTGGTTTATTCAATTCAGAGAAAACCTCGGACGATATAGACGCACCAATCGATCAAAATCAATCAGACGATCAAGGAGAAGAGCAACCTGAGGATGAGGTTGACAGCAATAGTTCCTCACAGGAAACCGTTTCGCGTCAACTTTTTTTATTAAGTGAAGCGGGCATAGTCGTTCCGCAAACAGTAGAGCTACCCAAAATAGAATCAAATGGCGTAGCAGCCCAAGTACTAGAATATTTAGTTCAAGATGGCCCTGTAATGGAATTACTACCAAACGGATTTGAGGCTGTACTACCTGCAGGGACAGAGGTGCTAGGACTTAACTTGCAAGAGAACGGCACTTTAGTTGTTGATCTGTCTGAAGAATTTAAAAACTATCAGGCCGATAAGGAGCAACAAATTATTGAAGCCCTCACTTACACATTGACACAATTTGATAATGTGGAAAAAGTAAAGCTCTGGGTCAATGGCTTTGAACAAAATGAAATGCCTGTAAATGGAACGCCAATGTTCGACGGTTATTCGCGGTCAAACGGGATTAATTTCATGTCAGTTGATGGGATTGACTTATTAAACAGTGAAGCTGTAACTGTATATTACCCCGCTCAACTCGGCTCAAACTTTTACTACGTTCCCGTAACACAGCATGTTGAAGTGAAAGACGGTGATCTTAATCAGGCTATCGTCCAAGCTTTGCTTGATGGACCAGCCTTTGAAACGAATTTGCTCCATGTTTTTAATCCAAACGTGGACGTATTAGAAGTAACAACATCAGATGATGGAGTGTTGTCAATCGAATTTACAGAGGAAATCTTAGCCGATGTAAATGAAGCATACATTGCCGATGAGGTGATTGAAACCCTCGTGTTGACATTGACCGATCAGCCGGAGGTGTCAGCAGTTTCGATCACAGTCGAGAATGTTGAACAAATTTTTAACGAGCATGGGGTGCCATATAGTGAGCCAGTCAGTCGTGATACCTTTGTCCCTACCGGAAGCTTATAAGCTGAGTCCGCACTCAGCTTTATTTTTTTTAGCTTTATAAAACATTGACCAAGCAATGAAAAGTTTAAAGATGATTTAAAAAATTAATGAATCTTAGCATGGATGTAACCAATTGGCTCAAAATATGTTACGATAGGATCGTGGAATGAAGGAGGACGATAGATAATGAGACCAAATAATCGGGGGATAGATCAATTACGCCCAATGACAATAGAGACCGATTTTATTAAGCATGCGGAAGGATCTGTCTTAATCACTGTTGGAGATACCAAGGTGATTTGCAATGCCAGTATTGAGGATCGAGTACCGCCATTTATGCGTGGACAAGGTAAAGGCTGGATAACCGCTGAGTATGCGATGCTACCTCGTGCAACCGAACAGCGTAATATTCGTGAATCATCAAAAGGGAAAGTATCTGGCCGTACAATGGAAATCCAACGTTTAATTGGTCGTGCTTTAAGAGCGGTTGTTGATCTTGAAAAGCTAGGAGAGCGCACCATCTGGATTGATTGTGATGTTATTCAGGCCGATGGTGGTACACGAACAGCTTCAATCACCGGTGCTTTTGTTGCAATGACTTTAGCGATAGGGAAGCTTATTAAAGAAAAGACGATTACAGACATGCCAATCACGACCTATTTGGCTGCCATTTCAGTCGGGATTATGCCCGATGGTGAGGCTGTATTAGACTTGGAATATGTTGAGGATTCAGAAGCAAATGTTGATATGAATATTGTGATGACTGGTGCTGGTGAATTTGTTGAGGTACAGGGAACAGGTGAAGAGTCAACCTTCAGTCATGCACAATTACAACAAATGCTTGAACTAGCCGATCAAGGCATTCAGCAAATTTTTATGATTCAAAAAGAAGCACTGGCAGAATTTGCACAACTGCTGGAAGACAAGAAGGAGTAGGGTATGAATAAAATTCTAATTGCCACCAAGAATGAAGGAAAAGTTGCCGATTTCAGGCAGCTTTTTCAAGCGCAGAATACTGAGGTTATCTCATTACTTGACTTAGATCAACCTATAGCCGATGTTGAAGAAACAGGGGAAACATTTGAGCAAAATGCTGTCCTAAAGGCTGAAACAATTGCTGATCTGCTGCAAATTCCTGTAGTTGCAGATGATTCAGGTCTTGCGATTGATGCCTTAAATGGCGCACCTGGTGTTTATTCGGCAAGATATGCTGGCTTAGAAAAAAACGATCAGAAGAATATTGACAAAGTGTTAGCAGAATTGAGGGGAATTGATGCGATAGATCGAACAGCACAATTTGTTTGTGCACTTGCACTAGCTCAACCAGGTCAAGACACCATTGTTGAACATGGTTACTGTCGTGGGACAATTACAACAGAGCCAGTTGGTGAAAATGGCTTTGGCTATGATCCGATTTTTATTCCAGAAGGTGAAAATCGGACAATGGCACAATTATCACCAGCGAAAAAAAACGCAATAAGTCATCGAGGACAAGCCCTTAAAAAACTAGCTCAGTCATTAAAACTTTAGTGGAGAGAGGGGAAACGAGCAATGCCAAGCGTTTTAATCGTAAGTGACAGCCATGGCTGGCAACAGGAACTTGTACAGATCAAGCAATTCTATCAAGGGAAGGTTGACCAAATGATTCACTGCGGTGATTCTGAGCTTGATTATAGCCAATCAGAAATGGCAGGCTTTCAAAAAGTAGCAGGGAATTGTGATTACGATCCTAATTACCCAGATGAACGAGTTATCACTGTCCAAGGCGTTAGATTTTTTATCGCACATGGTCACCTACATAACGTTAAAATGACCTTAACACCGATTACATATCGAGCCAGCGAATTAGATGCCAAAATCATCTGCCATGGGCACTCACACATAGCCGCAGCTAACCAGATTGGTAATCAGCTCGTCATCAATCCTGGTAGTATTCGCTTACCACGTGGACGTCGAGAAGAGACTTATGCCATTCTCGAATGGAATGACACCAATGAATATTACGTGCATTTTTATCGTTTAAATGGACAAGAGGTAGAGGACTTAGCTTTTAGTACAACACTAGCTTAGAAGCTTCATGTGAGTTAAGCCTTTGGCTTAGCTCACGAAGCTAGTTTAGCTGGCTATTTTAATGTTTTTAAGTGGTTTTATTCTAAAAAATGATTGACATTTAGAGCAAAAATCACTATAATAAATCTTGTCTGTTACAGATGATTGCTAAAAAGTGTGAAAGTAACAAAGCGATATCCCTTATGGCTAAGGGATTTTAAAGAGTAAAATAAGTATACATATTGTGTTGCGGGTGTAGTTTAATGGTAAAACCTCAGCCTTCCAAGCTGATGACGAGGGTTCGATTCCCTTCACCCGCTCCATGTCCCAGTAGCTCAGCTGGATAGAGCAACGGCCTTCTAAGCCGTGGGTCGGGAGTTCGAATCTCTCCTGGGACGTTAGCTAAAACCTTACACCCTCAATGGTTGTAAGGTTTTTTGTGATTGTGAAAAGGTGGTGTTTTATCTTGGGGATCATTTATCCTTTTTTAAATAAATTATTAAAGTGATTAGCAGCACTTTTCTCACCAATTTTGTAGGACCTGACCATACATGTCTATGGTTATACTTACTTACGAGTAACTTAATTGCTCTTGGATTTTTAGCATGAACGTCTAACAAAGCATTTTATAGCCTTGTATACGTTTTTTATCCTACTTAAGGAAGACTATCTTTCTTATCAGTTCGCTTTCTGTTCTTCTTTAGAACGTTAATATCCAAAAAAGATCCACATTTGTGCACGTCTAGTTTTGAAAGGGAAAGAAAAATTAATATAAGCTAACAGTGAAACTTGGATGAGGAGGATTTATCTTTTTTTACTTTAAAAATCGTTAGTTGATTAATTATAGTATAATTAAGGAAACTGGTGAAAAGATGAAAATATGAAAAATAATAGTTTATAGAGAGAATTGATCTTGACATGGTAAAAACTATTATTGCCTGCCTTTTTCCTATTTTCTATTTGTTTTTGGTTGTATATAGCACGAAGGTTGTACAAGGGCTCAGTATTATTAACATGGACGTAAATAGGGTTGGTCCATTTTGGGATGAACCTGTTTATCAATAAAAGAAAATTTGAGAGTAAAGTGATTTTTGAATTAATATGTTATACGGTAGCTATCCTGTATGCTTTATATTTATTAATTTAGCCCTTCATTCTAGCATCCTAAAGGGATTTCCTGATAAAATATTGAAGTGAAAGGGAGGAGAGGGAAAATTGTATAGAGTAAAATTATTTGATGATCAATATGTGACAAATTTAGAAGAAGCCATTAATAACTTTTTAGAAACTGTGCAGAGTAAACCGTCATTTGAATTAATCGACATAAAATATAACAGCTATCCTTACGGTGAAGTCAACACTGATTATCATTCAGCAATGATCATCTACAAAATATAAGTTTAAACTTCTACTACTCATCTTAGATCAAAATATCAACGGTGAATAAAATACGTTATTTATCCTGTTTTGGTAATCAAAATAGTAAATTGATCCCAAAGTAATCATTAAAGTGGAAACCTATAAGTCTTGCAAAATGATAAAATAATTCATGGACCAAAGGGTCACATATAAACGAAATAATCACGAATGTA
>NZ_BCQW01000048.1 GCF_001552275.1 Amphibacillus sediminis NBRC 103570 | reverse complement strand
CAGTACGGAAGTTCTTTTTTTGTCCTTTTTTTGCTAACCCTAGGACTGATTACTAATAGTTATGGACTGAATATATTATTATAGGCTACTTGAGCTATTTGCTTTTCACCATTTTTTTCAAAGATTTTATCGATTTGCATACCCATTTTCTTTGCTACCATTTGTGATGGGATATTTTTTAGTGTGGTGTAAGAATATATTTTGGAGTAACCGAGAATCTTAAAAGCATAATTTTTACAGGCAATGGCAGCTTCTGTTGCAAATCCTTGATTCCAATAACACTTTATAATATGAAAACCAATCTCAGCTACTGTCTCCTCTTCAATTTTTTGCATTGTGATGCCACAGTCCCCAATAAATTGATCTCCATCTTTTAAAATGACTGCCCATAATCCGTGGTTGTATCTTTTATAATTATTTTGATTCCATTGAATCCACTTTTTCACCTTTTCTTTGCTGAATGGCTCTGGATAGTATTGCATAGCATCTGGATCAGAAAGAACCTTTGCCAACTCTGGTGCATCCTCGCAGACTAGTTCCCTTAAATACAGCCGTTCGGTTTCAATTTTTTTCACAATGATCATCCTTTTCAATATTCTTGATTAGCGGTACTGATCGTGGACAAAGCATTAAGATTTTGACAACCTTGCAAGAATGCTTTTTCTATGCTGGATTTAGTTTTGCAATCACTTTAATAATAATTGCTTATTTGCATGGTTGAAGCTAAACTGAGACACTATCTACCTAACTAAAAATTCACGGAATAAAAGACAAATTAAGGACAGGGCATAATATAATGTCCTGTCCTAGCGATAAAATGACTCTCTAACTTACCAATTTTCCTTAATAAACGTGTCCCGTCCAGATTTTTCTCGATCAATTAAATATTCCTGTTGGTTTTTTTTGTAAAAGTCCTGATGATATTCCTCGGCAGGGTAAAACAAATTAGCGGGTAAAATTTTAGTGACAATGGGTTTTTTGAAACGCCCACTTGCTTCCAATTCCGCTTTAGATTGTTCAGCTAATCGCTTTTGCTCGTCATCATGATAGAAAATAGCTGTCCGGTATTGTGGACCTCGGTCATGAAATTGTCCATCTGGATCAGTAGGGTCTATTTGTGGCCAATATAACGCTAAGATTTGTTGATAGCTTATTTTATCCGGATCATATTTAATTTGAACAGCTTCATAGTGACCGGTTTGACCGGTTTTTACATCTTTGTAGCTTGGATTTGCTAAAGTACCACCTGTATAGCCTGAGATAACAGCATGGACACCATCCCATTGATTAAATGGTTTAACCATACACCAGAAGCAGCCACCAGCAAATGTAGCATAAGCTATGTTCGTCATATTCATACTCCTATCTATTCTTGTTCTAGTCTTGGATAGTGTTCAGTAAAGTAGTTAATCACAAATTGATAAAAAACCTTTTCAGATGGGGCGAGGTCTCGATGCTTTGGCGTAATCATTCCAACACTGCGCTTTAAATCTGGGCTACTTATCGGGATTTTAACTGTATAATTTGAACTATATTCACCGATTGCACTCTCAGGTAAAAGTGTAATGCCAATACCAGCAGCGACAAGTCCTTTAATGGCATCCAAGTCTTCTCCCTCTGTTGTAACATGTGGTTGAAAGCCAACGGAGTGACAAGCATCGAGAACAAGCTTCTCAAAAATATAGCCACTTGGAAAAAGAACAAAATCCTCATCCTTTAGTTCTGTAAGGTATACACTTTTGCGTTTTGACAAGCGATGATTGTTAGGTGTGAGTAAATACATTTTCTCATAAAACAGGATATCACCATTTATATGTGGATCATCGGTAATGACGGGACCAATAAAGGCAATGTCTAATTCACGGTCTTTGATTGCATCAATTAGAAAATTATATGCCCCTTGCCTTAATTGAAAATGAATGTTCGGGTAGGCAGCTTTAAATTCAGCAAGTAAGTGTGGCAGCAGGCTGCTGGCTAAGCTTGTTGGAAAGCCAATTTTAATGGACCCACGTTCAGGGTCAATATATTCATCCATTTGCTTTTTTGCGTAATCAATCGCCTTCATCGCTTCCTTCGCATGGGCTAAAAAAATTTTGCCGATCGGGAGTAGCTTGACATTTCGACCTTCACGCTCAAATAACTGAACGCCCAGTTCGTTTTCGAGATTAGCGATTTGTCGACTAATCGCTGATTGCGCAACATGTAAGTGTACAGCTGCTTCTGAAACATGCTCACGCTCAGCGACCTCGATAAAATATTTCAACTGTCTAAATTCCAACTTCATCCCCCCACATTTATTAATCTACATATTAGATTATATTCATTGTTATTATATATTGTATATATAAATCGCAAAACATACAATAGGGTTAGACATAAAAATTATTTTTGGGGGCGTATTTCATGAAATTCAATCAAATGGCTGAAGCACAAGGGCTTTATCAGCCACAATTTGAGCACGATAATTGTGGTATTGGTTTGTATGCCCACATTAAAGGACACCAAACACATGATATCGTAAAACAAGGGATTCACATGTTAACAAAGCTTGATCACCGGGGTGGTCAGGGAAGTGACCCGGATACCGGAGATGGTGCTGGATTAATGGTTCAAATCCCTGATGCATTTTTCCGTAAAGTTGTACCAGAGTTTGACCTTCCTGAAGTAGGAAGATATGGAGTCGGAATGATCTTTTTTTCACAGAATGATAGAAAACAAAGCGAATGGGAAAGTCAAATCAATCACTTTATTGAAAGTGAAGGCCAAATCGTCATAGGCTGGAGAACTTCGCCTACAAATGTCAGAAAAATCGGAAAAAAGGCCAGAGAAACAGCTCCTATTGTACGACAGGTTTTTATAAAAGCAAACGAGGAGCTTAATGATACGCTGAGCTTTGAGCGTAAGCTATATGTTATTCGTAAGCAAGCTGAACAGCTAGCTAAACGTCACGATGATGCCTTTTACTTTCCGAGCTTTTCAAGTCAAACCATTGTTTATAAAGGATTGTTAACACCAGAGCAGGTTGATCAGTTTTACCTCGATTTACAGGATCCTGATTTTGTATCTGCTTTTTCTCTTGTCCATTCACGCTTTAGTACCAATACATTTCCCAGCTGGGAGCGAGCGCATCCCAACCGTTATCTGATTCACAATGGTGAAATTAACACGTTACGTGGTAATGTAAACTGGATGCGAGCAAGAGAGAAACAATTTGTATCTGATGCTTTTGGTGATGATCTGAAAAAGGTGATACCTATCCTAAATGCCGAAGGTAGTGATTCTTCTGTTTTAGATAATGCTTTAGAGTTTTTCATCTTAGCAGGAAGAAAACCTGCCCATGCGGCTATGATGTTGATACCTGAGCCATGGGAGCACAACACTAATATGTCTATGGAGAAACGGGCATTTTATCAATACCATAGCTGTTTGATGGAACAATGGGATGGACCTACTTCGATTACATTTACAAATGGTAAACAAATTGGTGCTATTCTAGACCGTAATGGCCTAAGACCAGCACGTTATTATGTAACGAAAGATGATTATATCATTTATGCTTCTGAAACAGGTGTCATTAAGATTGACGAAGAAAATGTAGCATTAAAGGATCGCTTAAGTCCAGGCAAAATGCTACTAATTGACTTAGAGGAAGGAAGAATTATCTCTGATCAAGAGATTAAAGACGAAATAGTTAACGCAGAACCATATCAAGAATGGCTTGATGAAGAGGTTGTGACACTGACTGATCGACCAGTGAGTCTTAAGATTAAACCTATAGAGCAATTACTAGAACGCCAAATCGCTCATGGTTACACGACTGAGGATATTGAGAAATACTTGCTTCCACTTTTGGTAAATGGCAAGGATCCAATCGGCGCGATGGGAAATGATACACCTCTAGCCGTATTGTCAAATCGTCCGCAATCTTTATTTAACTATTTTAAGCAGCTCTTTGCTCAAGTGACTAACCCACCAATTGATGCCTATCGCGAGCAAATTGTCACGTCAACATTAACGTGGTTGGGCACAGAAGGGGATATCCTTCATCCAACTGCAAAGAATAGTCGCCGTATTCGTTTGGCAACGCCAATTTTATCAAATGAGCAACTAGAAGAATTAAAGAATTTAGAAGATGAAGGATTTAGAGCTAGGGAAATAAATAGCTTATTTACAGATGATTTGAGTGCAGGATTAACGAGATTACATCAGCAAGCAGAATCAGCAATTGCTGAAGGTGCTAATTTAATCCTATTAACGGATCGTTATATGAATGAAGATCAAGTCGCTATCCCTTCGTTGCTAGCTGTTAGTAGTCTGCATCAATATCTCGTTAGACAAGGCATTCGGACCAAAGCTAGTCTAATTGTCGAATCTGGTGAAGCTAGAGAAGTACATCATTTTGCCGCCTTAATTGGCTACGGTGCAGATGCGATTACGCCATACCTTGTTTACGAGACTTACCTATCGGAAATTTTGTCAGATAATCTTACAATTGAATATCATCATGCTGTCAATCGTTACATTGAGATCGTGACAGAGGGTGTCATCAAGGTGATGTCAAAAATGGGAATATCAACAATTCAAAGCTACCGTGGCGCACAAATTTTTGAAGCTGTAGGTATTGGTCAACAAGTCATTGATGAGCACTTTACTGGAACAGCTTCACAAATTGATGGGATAGATTTAGCCACAATTGCCTTAGAAGCAAAAATGCGCCATCAAACAGGTTATCAAGATGCAGTTGATAAGTCTTTAGACTCTGGAAGTGATTTTCAATGGCGTAAGGTGGGCGAACACCATGCTTACAATCCGTTAACCTTGCATAAATTGCAATGGGCTGCTCGAAGAGGGGATTATCAACTGTTTAAGGAGTTTACTCAGGCAGTTAATGAAGAACAAATAGGTTTTCTTCGTCATTTATTTACCTTTAAAAAGCGAGAGGCTATCGATATAGCTGAGGTAGAATCAGTGGATTCAATTGTAAAACGTTTTAAAACGGGTGCGATGTCTTTTGGCTCTATAAGCCAAGAAGCTCATGAGGCATTAGCGATTGCCATGAACCGTTTAGGTGGCAAGAGCAATAGTGGTGAAGGAGGCGAAGATCCACGACGGTACCATCCTGATCAGAATGGAGACTGGAGAAGAAGTGCGATTAAGCAAATAGCATCGGCACGATTTGGTGTCGACTGTCACTATCTAGTAAATGCTGATGAACTTCAGATTAAAATTGCACAAGGAGCAAAGCCGGGGGAAGGAGGTCAGCTTCCGGGACAGAAAGTTTATCCGTGGGTAGCTGATGTTCGAAATTCGACAACAGGGGTAGATTTAATCTCGCCACCTCCACACCACGATATTTACTCCATTGAAGATTTAGCCCAGCTTATACATGATCTGAAGAATGCCAATCGAGATGCTCGGATTAGTGTCAAGCTAGTAGCGAAGTCTGGTGTTGGAACCATTGCATCAGGCGTAGCTAAAGGGAATGCTGATGTGATTTCTGTCGTGGGCTATGATGGCGGAACAGGAGCATCACCAAAAACCAGTATCAAGCATGCTGGTTTACCTTGGGAGCTTGGCCTAGCTGAAACACATCAAACATTACTACTAAACGATTTGCGTGAACGTGTCGTTTTAGAAACGGATGGTAAATTACTCACTGGAAGAGATGTAGTATTGGCTACTTTGTTAGGCGCAGAGGAATACGGATTTGCTACCGCACCACTTGTTATTTTAGGCTGTGTCATGATGCGTGTTTGTCATTTAGATACGTGTCCGGTAGGTGTTGCAACACAAAATCCAGAGCTACGGAAAAAGTTCACCGGCGACCCGGATCATGTTGTTAACTTTATGCGCTTTGTTGCAAAGGAAGTAAGAGAAATTATGGCAGAGCTCGGTTTTAAAACGATCGATGAAATGGTTGGGCGAACAGACGTATTAGCTATCCATGATCGTGCCAAACAGCACTGGAAGGCCAAACAATTAGATCTTGGACGGATCATGTATCAGCCGAAGGGACCTGTACGCTTAAATAAAACGGAGCAAAATCATAAGATTGATCGATCTTTAGATATGACAAAGCTATTACCTGCTGTTAATTATGCTATAACGACTGGAGAGCCGGTTGAAATCAACGCATCAATTACTAATATTAATCGGGTGACAGGTACAATAATTGGAAGTGAGATTTCTAAACAATATGGTGCAAAAGGATTGCCGGAGGATACCATAAAGATTAATTTTACTGGATCAGCGGGCCAAAGCTTCGGTGCGTTTATTCCTAAAGGGATGACGTTAACTTTAGCCGGGGATGCCAATGACTATGTTGGTAAAGGGTTATCCGGTGGAAAGTTAATCGTTAAAGCACCAGCTGAAGCGACGTTTAATGCAAGCGAGAATGTCATTGCCGGAAATGTCTCATTCTATGGAGCAACCGATGGAGAAGCCTATATCAATGGGTATGCAGGCGAACGATTTGCCGTTCGCAATAGTGGAGCCACTATAGTCGTTGAGGGTGTTGGTGATCACGGCTGTGAGTATATGACAGGTGGTCGAGTTGTCGTGCTTGGCTCAGTAGGCAAAAACTTTGCTGCTGGCATGTCTGGTGGAGTTGCCTATGTGTTTACTGAGCAGCGGGAGCGATTCATTGAACAAGCGAATGCAGAGTTGGTAGAATTTGAGTCTTTTGTTGACTACGAAGAGATTAGCTTTGTCAAAGGGCTTATTCAAAAACATTATGCCTATACTCATTCAACCCGCGCAGAAAAAGTACTTAGCCAATGGGATCAATCGATCGCCCAATTTGTTAAGGTTATTCCACGTGACTACAAAGACATTACACAAACCATTCGCTCATTCATTGCTGCGGGTTATTCAAGTGAAGAGGCGAATATGAAGGCTTTTCAATTAAAAAAAGAAAACAAATTAGCTGAATACATGCGTAATCAAGAAGTAATAGCTCAATAG
>NZ_BCQW01000047.1 GCF_001552275.1 Amphibacillus sediminis NBRC 103570 | reverse complement strand
CCAAGAAATGAAGAAATCTATCGGCTGTACACGGAAGGCAGCTCGTTAAGAGACTTGGAGGGTACCTACAACTTATCAATTGATAGCATTAGGAAGATTATTTATCAGACACGTGCCCGATTAAAACAGCTAGAACAATGAATAGAGCTTTAAAGCAGAGTAATGGATCTACTATCATTACTCTGTTTTCTATTTGTATAAAACTAATACTTTTAAAGAAAATAAAGAATGTGAAAGATGTTGTAACATATCTTGATTTTATCAAATAAGGGTTAATAAGGGGCGGTAAGGTTTATCCTTTGAACATTGCACATGAACTCTAATTTGGTTATGATAAAAATGAACATAATACATGCTATATTTTTATACAGTGTAGTTAAAGATACATAGGTTAATTGCATATCCAAAAGACTTAGGTTCTAGTTTTATATGTCTTTCACATTTGGCATCAAATAAGGAGTTAGTAAATGAACGGCTCGCTTTTTATAGAGCCTTCTGGAGCTAAAAAAAGTTTGGCTAACATAGTTAACAATCATTAAAATATACAACTGAAAGGGAGAAGATTATGTATTTTAAAATCATGAATAGTGTTAGAACGAATAATTTCAACGATGAACGTATCATGCAGAAGATTTCGGGGATGTGGAAAGAAGCTTCAAATCTTTTAAACAATGATGTGATTAAATACGGAGTGTACTATGATTATGAATCTAATTATAAAGGAGATTATACATTGGCTGTAGCCATAGAAACCAGTAGCGATCAAGCCCAACTTCAAATTTTAGACGACAGTAAATATGAAGTTTTTAAGGTTGATGCAGAAGATGAGCATGGGATACTAAATACGTGGAAAGCAATCTGGGAACGTGAAGATAGAAGAGTGTTACAGCGAGCCTACACGTATGATTTTGAGAAATATAACCCGGATGGGACAATAGAAATTCACATTGCGGTTAAGTAGTTGTCATTTAAGTATAACTGATGGTTTATGTAAAACAGGAGAGTAGCGAAGGACTATTACAGTTAAATAATCCGTGCCTTAATCTATTAAGTAATAGCGATTTAAGTAATTATTTAACTCAATAATAGTAGATTGATATGGTAAAATTAATAAAAACCATTGTAGTTTAATTTTTCCATATGTGTTAAACTTTTGGGGATAGGAGATGATCTTATGTCTAAAAGAACGTTATTCATGGTTGTAAGTTTGTTCGTTTTGTTCCCTTTTGTTTATATAAACGCGGAAGAAACCTTGACATCAACTGACGTCTCAACTATTGGTCAAAAACGATCGTTTACTCCCTTAACAAAAAATACTAAAGAATTTAGGATGGATGAATGATTTGCTGAAATTCTATAGAAGAAAAAATTATGAAATTCATGCTGGGAAATGTGATTTTATGAACATAGACAAGAAAAATATTTATGTTAACTTTTCTTATTACTACCTTGATTGGCCAAAGAGCCTTTCAAGTTTTTTTTAGGGTGGGGCTACCTAACCGAATAAAGGTGAGTGTAAACTAGTAAGAGCCGTACGCTCTCTTACTTACACAGTTTAGTTACACTTCCGATAACCATCTTTTTTGGGGAGACGAGTGACGAACGTTCCCCTCTTTTTTCATGACATAGAGATAATCCTTATAAGCCCTATATGATTTAATAAATTATATAGTACGTACAACCACTTTAAAACGTATCCCCTATCTATTGTTTAAAATTTTAGTAAATAACCATAATATCATCAGTTACCACCATTTTTATTCTCCAATAGGATACCTTCGCTTTCTCCCTGCTACTTAAATCTATTCGTAATTTTTCCGTAGATAGAACGACGGGAGTACTCCTTCATGATGATTAACCTCTAAATGTTGATATCTAATACTTGCATATTGTTTCTAAAGCTAATCCCTGCTAAACAAAGGTTATATAGAATATCTGACTAAATAGCTTTACCAGTGGTTTTCCCTATTTGATGTAGAGGGGCACTAGAGAATCTGAATGCTATATTATGATGTTGTTAGTCCCTTTTAATCTTCCCATTTAAAAATATACCCAATATATTTCGTTAATTACATGTCTTTTATTGATAAAACAGGGAATGTATCTATCACGTAACACACTATGCATTCGCTGTAATATAGCTTCAGGCCATTTAAAGATTTCTTCGCTTCTTCCACATTAAAATTTCTTTTAGCAAAATAGTATATGTTTTTGTTATATCATCTATATCAAAAATAACAATGTAACATTAGGATAATGGTATAGACTTTTTCAAAAGACCAAATAGTGTAGTTGTAAGCGTTTGATAGGAGGAAGTAAAAATGAAGACATTTAGAGTGGGGATTATTGGATGTGGTAATATCTTCCCTATGCATGCCGCATCTGTGGTAGAGCGAGAGGATACAAATTTAGTGGCTGTTTGTGACGTCAAGCAAGATCGTGCAGAGGCAAAGGCAAGGCAATATAATTGTCAAGCCTATCTTGATTATAAGGAAATGTTTGAAAAAGAACATCTTGATGCCATTCATATTTGTTTGCCTCACTATTTGCATGCACCGGTTGCGATTGAAGCGGCTAAACAGCAGATTCATATTTTAACGGAAAAGCCGATGGCGATTGATTATCATGATGCAGAGGCGATGGTTCAAACAGCTAAGCAAGCGGGGGTTACCCTTGGTGTTATTTTTCAAAATCGTTATAACCCTGGGTCTCAGCTTATCAAGACTATGCTTGAGCGCGGTGAGCTTGGTCGTATCAAGTCAGGCAAACTATCAGTAACCTGGGATCGCTCAGATGAGTATTACCAAAAAAGTGATTGGAAAGGGACTTGGGACAAAGAGGGTGGCGGTGTAATTATTGACCAAGCCATTCATACAATGGACTTGATGCGCTGGTTTGTTAACAGTGAATTGAAGTATGTTGATGCGACAACGAGCAATCGGGCCCATGAGATGATTGAAGTAGAGGATGCAGCTGAGGGAGTTATTGCCTACCAAAATGGGGTGGTTACGGCGTTCCATGCAATCAATTACTATAGCTATGATGCGCCAGTAGAAATCGAGCTGCATTGTGAAAAGGGCTTTGCCAAAATGGTTGCTGACAAAGCGACTGTTGAACTTAATGATGGTCGCACCTTTATTGCAGATCATAATCCACTTGAAACGTTTACCTATGAATCAGGGGTTAAAGGCTATTGGGGTGTTAGTCATGTTAAACAAATTAATAACTTTTACGAGACACTTCAAGGCAATGCGGAACTCGATATTACCGGTGAAGAGGCGTTAGCGACCCAGAAGATGATTAATGCCATTTATCAGTCGGGAAAAGAAAAACGACGTGTTCAATTTTAGTAACGATAAGATAACAAAATAGAAAAGGAGAATGAAGAGATGAAAGTTGTCGTGTGGAATGAAAACCGTCACGAGAAACAAAACCCAATTGTTGCGGACATTTACCCAAAAGGTATTCATGGAGCAATTGCTGAATTTCTAACAAAGGCCGGGCACGATGTGTCAACGGCAACATTAGATGAGCCAGGGCATGGTTTAGATGGAAACAAGCTGGCTGATACGGATGTGTTAATTTGGTGGGGGCACCTTGCACACCATGAGGTTGATGATCAGCTTGTTGAAGAAATTCATCAACGTGTCTTAGACGGCATGGGCTTAATCGTGTTGCATTCAGGACATTTTTCAAAAATATTCAAGCGATTAATGGGAACGGGCTGTGATTTAAAGTGGCGTGAAGCTGATGACCGTGAGCGACTGTGGGTGGTAGATCCAAGTCATCCAATTACGGCAGGATTGGATCAATATTTTGAACTTGAAAAAGAAGAAATGTACGGTGAGCACTTTGATATTCCGGCTCCTGACCAACTCATCTTTATTAGCTGGTTTGAAGGTGGCGAAGTATTCCGAAGCGGTGCGACTTATCAACGCGGTAGAGGCAAAGTGTTTTATTTCCGTCCAGGACATGAAACGTATCCAACCTATTACGATCAAAATGTTCAAACCGTAATAAAAAATGCTGTTAACTGGGCTGCCCCATTAGCTACACCGATTCATAAGTACGGGAATGTACAGCCACTTGAAAGGATTTCTGAAAAATTATAAAAATAGCCTGATCAGTCGATCCGGCTTGATTTGAAAATGCGCTTAAATAGAATTTTTAAAGGATAAAGGAGTGGTTCGAATGAGTAAACAACGCGTAGCTGTAATTGGGTGTGGGAGTATTGCTAAATATCGACATTTGCTTGAATATGATGCTCATCCCGAAGTTGAGATTGTCGCTGTATGTGACATTGTCCCAGAACGGGCCGAGGACGTAGCTGAGCAATATCAAGCTAAGGCCTATACTGATTATCAAACATTACTTAAAGAAGTTGATCTCGATGCAGTAAGTGTATGTCTACCAAACTATTTGCATGCACCGGTATCGATTGCAGCCTTAGAGGCAGGTTGTCATGTTTTATGCGAGAAGCCAATGGCAACCTCATATGAGGAAGCACAAGCGATGATTAGAGCGGCGGAAAGAAGTGGTAAAAAGCTGATGATTGGTCATAACCAACGTTTTGTTGCTTCACATCAAAAGGCTAAAGAGCTGATAGCTTCTGGTGCGGTAGGAAAGATTTATAGTTTCCGGACAGCATTTGGTCATGGCGGACCTGAAGGCTGGAGTGCCGATGGGAAGTCTAGCTGGTTCTTTAAAAAAGAGCAAGCCTTTATTGGTGCGATGGGTGATCTAGGTGTCCACAAGGCTGACTTAATTCGCTATCTATTAGACGAGGAATTTACTGATGTATCAGCGATCGTAGCCACAAATGCGAAAGACTTTGCTACAGTTGATGATAATGCCGTCTGCTTACTAAAGAGCGAGTCCGGTATCATTGGGACCTTGACAGCAAGCTGGGCTTATAAAGCCGGAGAAGACAACGCAACAGTCATTTATGGTGAAAAGGCAGTATTACGACTAGAGGATGACCCTGATTATAGCTTAATTGTTAATTATACAGATGGTGCAACGGTTAAATATGAACTAGGTAAAATTCAATCGAATGAAGCTGGTGGTCAAACGACGTCACATGTTATCAATCATTTTATCGATGCGATTCAATTGGACCAACAACCAAGCATTACAGGCGAAGAAGGGTTACGTTCACTGCAAATTATTCTTGCAGCACTTGAGTCAAGTGAAACAGGTAAGCATGTTAAAATTGCCCAATAGGAGGAATTGAGATGAAATTAGGTGTATTTACAGTTCTTTTCTCTGATCAATCGTTTGAAGAAATGTTAGATTACGTAAAGGCCGCAGGGTTAGATGCTGTTGAAATTGGTACAGGAGGCTACCCCGGAGATGCGCATGCAAAGCTTGACGAGCTACTGGCAAGTGAGGCTGAACGGGAGGCATACCTGGCAAAGGTTAAAGAACGTGGTTTAACGATTAGCGCTTTTAGCTGTCATGGTAACCCTATTTCACCTGATCAAGGCTTTGCTAAAAAGTCAGATGAATCATTAAGGAAAACCATTCAGTTAGCGGGTCTCATGGGTGTACCAGTCGTTAACACGTTTTCTGGAACACCTGGCGACCAAGACGGTGCGAAATACCCGAACTGGCCTGTCGCACCATGGCCAAATGAATTTAGCGACTTATTGTCATGGCAGTGGGAAGAGAAACTGGTTCCCTATTGGCAAGAGATTGCCCAGCTTGCTGACCAGCACCAGGTAAAAATTGGCTTAGAATTACATGCTGGTTTCCTTGTCCATACGCCTTATACAATGTTAAAATTACGTGAAGCGACTAGTTCAGCAATTGGGGCGAATTTAGACCCAAGTCACCTATGGTGGCAAGGGATTGATCCTGTGGCAGCGATTAAAATCTTAGGTAAAGCCAATGCGATTCATCATTTCCATGCCAAAGACACTTACATCGATCAAGATAATGTCAATATGTACGGCCTAACCGATATGCAACCTTATTCCAATATCCAAACACGTGCTTGGAACTTCAGGTCAGTTGGATATGGCCATAGTATCCAAGTATGGAGTGATATAATCAGCGCCTTACGTACGTATGGTTATGACCATGTGGTCAGCATTGAGCACGAAGATCCGATTATGTCGATAGAAGAAGGCTTCATGAAGGCAGTGCAGAACTTGAAATCAGTTAATATAGCAGAGAAACCAACCCATATGTGGTGGGCATAAGCGTAACCACCGTTGATCATACCATTTCGTAACGATCCCCCAGTTCAAGACTTGAAGTGGGGGATTAAACTCTAGTCAATTTCATTCGATGGAGGGCATCATGTATAATATTTTGATTTTAGATGATGAGAAACAAGAACGTGATATGATTAAATTTCTCTTAGATCAATGGCCTGATTTGTTTAACATTCTCGAAGCAAAAAATGGGAAAGAGGGGTTAAATCTTTTAGATCAGCACCCAATCGATATTTTGATTACAGATGTTAAAATGCCTTTTATGATGGGAACGGAATTAGCAGAGTATGCCAAAGTTAATCATCCAGAACTGAAGATTATCTTTTTTAGTGGACATGATGATTATAAACACTTGAAAACAGCACTATTAGTCAATGCAACCACCTATATCCTTAAGCCTGTCCAACCACATGAATTTTTTAATTCGATCAATCAAATAGTCGAGGAATTAGATCAAAAGGAAAATACTAAATTAACGGATGAACAAAGAGAACGTGCATTACAAAAACATATTATTAGAGAACTCATTAACGAAGTTCCGCTGAATAGTCTTAAAAAGCAATATCCATTTATTAATTTTGACTTCCTAAATACGATTTATTATTATGTTGTCTGCCAAATCAAAGGATATGTTAGCTCAGAACATACTCCGCAAATCGACCAATATGTAAGGCAATTAGAGAGTGCCGATTACTTTAAACATAGTGCGAATCAATTCATTATCTATTTTCAAGGGCTTAATCATCTTGAGACGATTCAGCAAGCCATGGCATTCCTGAATATATCTCTTGGTCATAAGTTGATGTATCAAATGACCGCACGGATTGATTCAGTAGAAAATCTGCACCGACACTTTTATCAGGCTGAAAAAAAACTAGAAGAAAAAGCCTTCTATCAAAATGAAAGATCGGTCACTGATCAATCCAAACCGTGTCAAGAAGCCGATCAAGAAGATTTGTTAATGTCTGAGGTGATAAAAGCTATTAAGCTTGGTGATAAAAGTGTTTTTAAGCAAAAAATTCAAGCAATTTTAGACTATCATAACCATCATCCAACTGTGTCCATTCCTTTTATTCGCTTCTTTTATGCTAATTTTATTGAGCGACTTAGTACCGAAACGCTAATCAGCTTACCGGAGATTAAAGAAACCATGATAAAGAAAATTATTGAGGCCGATCATCTTGAAGAAATTCTCGTGATAGTCAAATCAATTATATCGGTTATAAACAGCTATTTAAATGAAGTCTATGTTTCCTCTAACTTATCGATTCAAAATGTTAAAAAGTACATTATAGCCCACTATCACCAGGAGTTATATCTTGAATTATTAGCAGATCAAGTTTCTTTATCACCGAGATATTTAAGTGATCTTTTCAAAAAAGAAGAGGGGATCGGTATTACTCGATATATTAAGCAGATTCGAATAGCGGAAGCTAAGACATTATTGATGAATACAAACTTAAAGGTTGCAGATATCGCAGTAAAAGTAGGTTACACAAATTATCCATACTTTGTTAAGACATTTAGAGAAGAAACAGGTTTGCCGCCTGAAAAGTATCGGCAAAAACATTTTCATTTGTCTAAGTCAAAAGAGCAATAAACCCACTAGACTTAGTCACAGCTGTTTGCTACGAAATGGCTTTAATCGCTACCACTAAACTGGAAGCGCTGTCATTAAAGGGAACGCCAGGATGTAGATGTAAATAAATTGGATCAATCCGTAGACGAAATTTGTATTATGGTCATCATGCCAGCAATGAGTCGTTAAAATCTTACGACTCTTTTTTTATCGCAGTGGGGCTGCGATTACTCGCCCCATCGAAGGGCTTTTGTAAGCCTCCCCCTTCAAGAAATAAGGGACACGTCATGTCAAAGCCGGAGCTCCAACAGCCAGTAACGGCCCGATTGGTTCAACTAACGTTCATTGGGGG
>NZ_BCQW01000046.1 GCF_001552275.1 Amphibacillus sediminis NBRC 103570 | reverse complement strand
CAATTATCAGAAGTCCTGATTCATAGTATCGTCTATTTCAACTAGCTAAGGAGTATATCACTTATACTTAAAGTCATATCTTCTATAGTTTAAGCATTTCTAAATTCTATATTCTTTGCAACCGCCTCTAGATAGCCTTATAATACTGATGTTCTTAGGAATCTCCCACTTTAATCAGACCTCAAGGTCGGTGAATGGTTCAATAAACACCAATAATCAAGTCTTTTATTTGGAGCTTGTTTCTTTAATGTTGAATATCTTGTCATACTCCAAACCAAACAAGACATAGTTATACGTATATTTTGATCAAATTCTTCACAAAGGCGTTTTCATTAGAGAATAGGCATAATCGTTTAGTTTTCAGCACATCCATGCTATGATTTGAATAGCTTTGTTAAAAAAGGAGTTTTTGTAGATGATTGATACACAGTTATTTCGGCAAGCAATGGGGCGCTTTGCAACGGGAATTACCGTTGTAACAGCAAAGGATGAAGCTGAACCACGTGGTATGACGGTTAATGCCTTTATGTCACTATCACTTGATCCAATTCTTATTGCTATTTCTATAGGGAATAAAGCACGGATGTGCGAGACATTGGCTAAAGTGGATCGCTTTGGTGTTAGCATACTTTCAGAAGCCCAGCAGCAATTATCTATGGTATTTGCTAAGCAAATGCAGGCTGAACAATCAGTAGACTTTGATTATATTCAACAAACGCCTGTACTCCCTGAAGCATTAGTCCAGCTGGTTTGCGAGAAAGAGTCAGTAGTTGAAGCAGGTGATCACACTATTTTTATTGCTAAGGTCATTGACCTAGAAACACAAGCAGGTGATCCGTTGATATATTTTGGCGGAGAATATCGTCGATTAAACTAAACAAACAACTGCACGTATTTTTGTGTTAGCCAAACGCAAATGATGTGCAGTTTTTGTTTTTTAGGTTACAACGACCCGGGAAGGGTCTTGCTTCAGCAGGAGGTAGCACTGCTTACTTGAAAGTTGTTATATCTGTTAACTCGATGAGAACTAACAGACTGTTTACCAAGAGTTAGCTCGATTACACTATAAATAACTTTTAATTTTATCAAAGCCTTGTGCTAATGTAGAAGCTTGATGACTATCTGAACCTGGAACTAGTGGTATCTTTAACTTTTGCGCAAGCTTGACTATTTCAAGGTTAGGATAAATGGATTGGCAATCAGGCTTATATAGACCAGCGGTATTTAGATCTAGACTATACCCTCTCGATTTAATTTCTTGCAAGATAGATTTAATCCTGTTTAACTGGTTCATGGGATTAGGATACTTCAAGGAAAATTTTTCAATTAGAGTTAAATGCCCGATTCGTGTCGGTTTAAATGGACCTAGGTCTGCTTGAACAGCAAGCAATAATGTTTGATAGTATTTTTGATATAAGTTATCGATACTTCCGAATAATGTAATAAGGTCTGCAAAAGCATCAGCACTGTAGTCTAGACAGTGATAACCACCATCTGGCGTTTTTAACATATGGACAGATAGAATGGCATCATCAATTTGTTTCCCATACTCATTAAGAAAGTTGCGAATGTCTCTATCAAAGCCCTCTATATAATCGAGCTCAAAACCAACATTTATTTTAATTCTATCGTTGTACTTGTTTTTTAATCGATTTCCTTCATTAAAATAAGTAGATAAATCGGACCAGTTCATGGCGCTATCTTGATTTGGAACAGGATCGACAAAGTCTTTTGGTAACGGAGCGTGCTCGGTAAAGCTGATTTCTTTAAGACCCATTTTTATCGCTTGTATGACATAACTTTCAAACGGATCATTAGAACCGTGTAAACAAAATGGTGTATGAATATGATAATCTCCGGAATAATGCATTTGAATTCCCCCTAAATGTGATTAAAAGTGTATGCAAAAAGCTGAATGTGCAACGAGTTGGGCCAGGTGGTAATCCGTAAAGCCACAGAGCTTGTGTGTCTTTACCGTAAACGCCAAGCAACGATGTACTTCGTTACTTTATATTTTAACAAATTTTAAGTTAAGTAAGGGCATATATTGACTAGCTTAGTTAATCCACCGATTTGATATAAAGATATTTTATTGCAGTGTAACTAGCTGGGGCTGCGATTACTCGCCCCATCAAAGGGTTTTTGTAAGACTCCCAGTTCAAGAAATAAGGGAACACGTCATTTTCTAAGTGCGAGATCCAACAGCCATTAACGGCCCGATTGGTTCAACTCACGTTCAGTGGGGGGAGAGAGAAAGCTGACTAAGTTCGCAATGTCTGCACAAGCACATCCTATGCGTTGAAATCTCCACTAAACGAAGTTTCACTTTATTTCTTTAATGATATAGGTAAAGCTAAAAAATGAAAAGTTTTTATTGACGTATTTCTGTAAGGCATGTTAAAGTTAATAGAAATCGAATTACTTTACCTCGGTAAAGCGGTAGAGTAATAAAGAAATTTAGAACGGATGTGAACCATGTTATTTTTACCAGCTGGTAGTCAGGATCAAATTGGACAAAAATTGAATAATAAAGCGAAAATTACAAGAGTATTTAGAGACGTTGTTTGTAGAAGAGATTATAAGGCAATTGAGACACCAGTTATTGAATATGCGCAGACTTTTACTAATCCGCATGTTGGCATGGATCTCAGTACATTGTTAAAATGGTTTGATTATGAGGGGCAAATTGAAGTTCTTCGACCCGATTGGACAACGGCGATAGCTCGTGCCTTAATAAACCAACCTCCTACCCAAAAAAAATGGTTTTATCAAGGGTCGATTTTTCGTAATGATAAAAATGGAATTGAAAGTCGA
The DNA here is from genome assembly GCF_001552275.1 of Amphibacillus sediminis NBRC 103570. Classification (GTDB taxonomy): domain Bacteria; phylum Bacillota; class Bacilli; order Bacillales; family Amphibacillaceae; genus Amphibacillus_B; species Amphibacillus_B sediminis. The sequence continues at coordinate 6,208 of NZ_BCQW01000046.1, read as the reverse complement.
CAAGCAGGGATCGAAATTATTCGATCGAGCCAATGCTTAGGTGAAATGGAGTCACTCCTTACAGCTGTAGATTATTTAAAGGCATTACAAATAGACGATTATTTAATTGAATTGGGACATACAGGTATTTTTGAATATTTAATCCAACCCTTAGAACTTAATAGGGTTGAGGAAGAGGCTTTACGAACAGCGATGCATGATAAACAGACTGATGTTGTAGAGCGCATAGTTAAAGAAAAAGGAAATGGACAGGTAGCTAAAGAACTTGTTAACCTGATTCAAGCTTATGGTGATAAGGAAGTTCTACAAAAATACCGTTCGGATTGGCAAAACCAAACAGTGTTAGTAGAAATCATTGATTTGTTAGATTATTTATACACCTCCTTAGAGACTATGGGAGCAAATGTTATTGTCGATCTTGGACGGGTTAAGCAACTCCCTTATTATAGTGGGGCAATGTTCAGAGGCTACTTAAAAGCAACTGGACAAATCTGTTTTTCAGGTGGTCGTTATGACAAACTTTATGCACAATTCGATACCGATATTTCAGCAGTTGGTTTAGCCTTTGATATTGATGTTCTGGCTAATGTCATATCGCCTGATCCAGCTAAAAAGCGAATTTGTTTGATTGCATCACCAGAAACCCATGTCCAAGCTGAGCAAATGCGGCAGCAATTAGAGGATATACAGGTCGATATTCAGTACCAAATACCAGCTCAACACAACTATGACCAAATTATCGATTTAACCAAAGAGGTGAACGAATCATGAAGCCTGTTGTTGCATTAACAAAAGGGCGTTTAGAAAAACAATTTTTGCAATATTTTGAGTCGTTAGGCTATGACATTAAGCCGCTTCAGGACAAAGGCAGAAAATTACGAGTGCAAACCGATCAGTTTGCGTTTATCTTTGCTAAAGGTCCAGATGTTAGCACGTATGTTCAATATGGTATTGCTGATTTAGGGATTGTTGGTGGTGATATTTTGGCAGAATTTCAACCAGATGTCTATGATTTGTTTCCACTTCCATTTGGTAAGTGTAGAATGGCCGTAGCTACTGAGCAAGGAAAAGTTTGGCCAGCACAGAAAAAGACGATTGCAAGTAAGTATACCGGGATTACGAAAGAATTTTTCAAAAATAAAGGGGAATCAGTTGATATCATAAAGCTTGAGGGTTCAGTCGAGCTAGCTCCTATTCTTGGCTTGGCAGATGGTATCGTTGATATAGTCGAAACAGGTACAACGCTAAAGGAGAATGGCTTAGTGATTGATGAAGAATTTATGAGGTTTAGTGCCAGATTAATTGCCAATCGCTCGTCGCTAAAGCTTAAACGGCAAGAGTTAGCCCAAATTATCGAGGACTTGAAGCAAAGAGGAGGTCAAGGTGAATGATCCCAATCTATCAAGCAAATGAATTTAAGCAAAGATATTTAGTCAAGCAAATCAAGCAAGCTCACTCCAATCAAGTGATGGATATTGCTAAAGAAGTTATTGCGGCTATTCAATTGGATGGTGATCGTGCGCTCAAGAAATATGTTGCTAAATTTGATGGTGCTGTTCCTAGCAGTTGGCAGGTTACAGATCAAGAACGGCAAGCTGCCTGGAATCTGGTTGATGCTGATACGATTTCTGCACTTAAAAGGGCGGCAGAAAACATTAGAGCCTTTCATGACAAACAAGTGACACAATCACGCTTTATGCAAATGGATGAAGAGATAATAACTGGACAGTTGTATCGACCAATTGAAAAAGTTGGTATTTATGTGCCGGGTGGAACAGCATCTTACCCGTCGACTGTACTGATGACAGCTATCCCTGCTATCATAGCAGGTGTCGAGCAAGTGATCATGGTCACTCCAGCACGTGATGGAAAGGAGATTGCACCAATCTTATCGGTGGCAGCTGACATTGCCGGGGTTCATTCCATTTATAAAATCGGTGGTATTCAAGCAATAGCTGCACTCGCTTATGGTACTGAAGCGATCCCTTCAGTTGATAAAATTGTCGGACCTGGAAATGCTTATGTCGCTGCAGCAAAAGCACTCGTATTTGGCGACGTAGGAATTGATATGATTGCGGGGCCTTCAGAAGTTGCCATTATCGCAGATGAAAGTGCAAGTCCTGACCATGTTGCAGCGGATATGCTTGCTCAAGCAGAGCATGATACGAATGCTCGGACTTTTCTAATGACACCTTCACAATCTTTGATTGATGCTACCAAGGTAGCGCTTGAGCGGCAACTCGAAGATTTACCACGTAAATCGATTGCTCAAACGGCTTTGAAACAAAAAGGCGCGTTAGTTAAAGTGGAGAATATAGAAGAAGCGTTTCAGCTATCCAATCAAATCGCTCCTGAACATTTAGAAATTCAATTAAATAACCCGCTTGATTATCTTGCCAAAATCAAACATGCCGGTTCGGTATTTTTAGGGCATTACTCACCAGAATCTTTAGGAGATTACTACGCTGGACCCAATCATGTTCTGCCCACTGCTGGCACAGCTCGATTTTCATCTGGCTTATCGGTGGATGATTTTATTAAAAAAACGACCTTTACTTACTATTCTAAAGAAGCTTTAGTAAAAGTAGCGAATGATGTGATCACCATCGCTGAAGAAGAACAGCTTTCTGGTCATGCACGGGCTGTTTCAATCCGCTTAACAAACAAGGGAAAGAAGGGAATTTAATGCGAAAGGCGACGAAGACAAGACAAACGTATGAAACAACTATCGATGTATCAGTCGATTTAGATAACCCTGAGATCGTTAATATTGATACAGGTGTTGGCTTTTTCGATCATATGCTAACATTATTTGCTAGACATGGCCGGATTGGTTTAACCGTTAAAGCAGATGGAGATTTACACATTGATAGTCACCATACAGTTGAGGATGTTGGCATTGTTATTGGACAATTAATGAAAGAGGCTTTGGGCGATAAGCAGCAAATCAATCGTTATGGTACGGCATATGTTCCAATGGACGAAGCACTTGGTTTTGTCTCGCTTGATATTAGTGGTCGACCATATCTTGTCTTTGATGCAGAATTTAATCATGCTAAGCTTGGTAACTTTGATACAGAATTAGTTCGGGAATTTTTACAGGCATTTATGGTGCATGCAGGCATTACTTTACACGCACGAGTACTTTATGGTAGCAATACCCATCATAAAATCGAAGCGATCTTTAAAGCGCTTGGCCGGGCTTTGTCAGAAGCAATAACAATTAATCCAGAAATTAAAGGGGTTAACTCAACAAAGGGGTTATTAGAATGATTGCAATTGTTGATTATGGTATGGGGAATGTGGCTAGTGTACAGACAGCATTTGAGAAGTTAGGCTATCCTGTTATCATTACAGATCAGCCTGATCAGCTCAAAGCAGCTAGTCATATTATTCTACCTGGTGTGGGTTCATTCCAAGCAGCAATGGCTGAGATTGAAGCAAGACAATTAGCAGATCTATTAAAAGAACTAGCATTAACTAAACCATTTCTAGGAATATGCTTAGGGATGCAACTCCTATTTACCACTGGTTATGAGAATGGCTTAACAAAAGGTCTTAATTTGATTCCAGGTACGGTTGAGCGTATTGAAACGCCCCAATTATTGCCGCATATTGGCTGGAATGAATTGAAAATAACTGATTTAGTGCCAAGCTTTAAACGCTTTGATGGAAGCTATGTTTATTTTGTCCATAGCTATGCTGCACGTACATCAGCTGAATATACTGTTGCTTATACTGACTATGACGCTGAAATTACAGCCATTGTAAAAAAAGGTCATGTATACGGCATTCAATTCCATCCTGAAAAAAGTGCCCATATTGGTTCAGAAATAATTAAAACGTTTTTAAATGAGGTGTCATCATGAAAATATTACCAGCTATTGATTTAATGGGCGGCAAATGTGTCCGACTTTATCAAGGCGATTTTAATAAATCAGAGCAAGTTGCAAATGACCCAATGGAACAACTAAAGACTTTTATTAAAGATGGGGCTGAAATTATCCATATCGTTGACCTTGATGGGGCAAGAGACAGCTCAAAGCGTCAATATCAGCTTATTGAAATGCTCTGTAAGCACTCCTCAGTACCGATCCAAATAGGTGGGGGTATTCGTAATCTTGAAACAATTGAACAATTGATTCAAGCAGGGGCTAGTCGATTAGTGTTAGGCACGGCCGCCATTGAAGATCCAGTTTTTTTGAAGACTGCCTTAGACCAATATGGTAGTAAGATAGTGGTTGGGATTGATGCCAAAAATGGTAAAGTAGCGACACATGGTTGGGAAGAGGTTTCAGAACTTGATTATATTGAATTTGCTAAAAGAATGGAACAATTAGGTGTTAAAACAATCGTATTTACCGATATATCAAAAGACGGCACGATGTCCGGACCCAACTTGGATCAGTTAGCCGCTTTAAATACGGCTGTTGCTTGTAAGATCGTTGCCTCAGGTGGAGTTAGCAAGAATAAAGATATCGAAGCACTTAAACAAATAGGTATTGAAGAGGTGATCGTAGGCAAGGCGATTTACCAAGGTACAGTAACTTTGAAAGGGGTAAATCAAACATGATTGTAAAGCGGATTATCCCTTGTTTAGACGTCAAAGACGGAAACGTTGTTAAAGGGACAAATTTTGTCTCACTAAGAGAATTAGGAGACCCTGTAGCGATGGCAAAGGCTTATTCAGAGCAAGGTGCTGATGAAATCGTCTTTTTAGATATTTCAGCTACGAATGAAGCAAGAGAGACCATTGTTGATATTGTTCGATCCACTGCCCGAAATGTACATGTTCCGTTTACAGTAGGTGGTGGTGTACGGACCATTTCAGATATGACTCGGTTATTGCAAGCTGGTGCGGATAAAGTAGGTATGAATTCGGCTGCTGTTGCTAATCCACAATTAATAAAGGATGGAGCAGAGCGCTTTGGTTCTCAATGTATCGTTGTTGCCATCGATGCCAAAAAATTTGTGGATGGCTGGCATGTTATGACACATGGAGGTAGTAAAGATACAGGTAAAGATGCTGTGGAATGGGCGAAAGAGGTAGAACAGCTCGGAGCAGGTGAGATTCTGCTAACCAGTGTGGATACAGATGGTGTTAAATCTGGTTTTGATCTTCCATTGACTAAGGCAGTGGTGGAGGCTGTGCGAATCCCTGTTATTGCTTCAGGTGGAGTAGGCAAGCCTGAACATTTTGCAGAGGTTTTTGAAGCGACAGATGTTTCAGCAGGGTTAGCTGCGTCTATTTTCCATGAGCACACATTTTCAATAAAAGAAGTAAAGGACTGTTGTAAGAGAAGAGGAGTGAATATTCGTGAAGCCTGATTTTTCAAAAGGACTAATTCCGGCCATCATTATTGATTCTACTACAAAAGAGGTATTGATGCTCGCCTATATGAATGAAGTCTCTTATCAGAAAACACTTGAAACAAATGAAACATGGTTTTATTCACGTTCACGAGATCAACTCTGGCATAAAGGTGCGACATCGGGTCATACTCAACAGGTTGTATCGATTAGGCTTGATTGTGATCAAGATACCCTTCTAATTGAAGTTGTAGCACAAGGTCCTGCCTGTCATACAGGAGCAACATCATGTTTTTTCAATGAGGTTAAATCACCAACAGTTGATTACCATGCTAATATTCTAGAGCAAGTAGTTGCCGAAATTAGGGATCGCGAGCAAACACCAATTGCAGGCTCCTATACGAACTATTTACTGGATAAAGGAATTGATAAGATCGGCAAAAAAGTAGTCGAAGAAGCAGGTGAGGTCGTGATTGCTGCTAAAAATGATGATGCTCAGGAGTTAATTGGTGAGGTTAGTGACTTGCTTTATCATAGTTTAGTCCTACTACACCAGCAAGGTGTAAATTTTAATGACGTCAAGAAGGAGTTAACGAGACGATTCGGTAAAAAAGCGAACAGTAAAGGTGATCGTCCAGAAATTGAAGAATGGTAATTCACACTAGTTTACCATAATCATATTATGTAAACTTAAATGATACAAAGTACTTCAATCGCTTTTAATTTCATTCAGAAGAGGTCATCCACTTCTATAAGTGGTGAGATGAATGCCGAAATGTCTTCCAATAAACAGGGGACAAAACCCAGCTTAATAAAGTGAAAACATCAGTGGATGACACTGATAAACTCTGGACGCTTGATTTCGTTCACGCGAAAAATAGAACCTCCAATTACGTAT
>NZ_BCQW01000045.1 GCF_001552275.1 Amphibacillus sediminis NBRC 103570 | reverse complement strand
TAAGTAAGTTGACATTTATACTTTTGGTGCTTTCCATTTTGGTATAAAGAAACTTGTGCCCTATATGAATTTCCTCTTTTTATAATACTAGCCATACAATCACTCTCTTTTAGATATAATTTATATAGAGTAGCCTCAACTTAATAGTTAAGGCTACTAGCAAGATGTTTTTTAAATCGAATGTTCTTCGATAAACTTAATTAAAGAAGCAACCGTGTAGCGTTCATGTCTACCAATCATAAATCGTTCCAGCTGATCATGATACCGAATATATTTATCAAAACTCTTAGGGTCAATCCCTAAAAATTTAGAAGCTTGTTCCCGAGTTAAAAGATATGGTAGTTGCTTCTCCACTTGTTGTGTCATGATTATCACTCCTCCGCTTTCAATTTGGTATATCTAATTACATATTCTTCGTACTCACCATCCACTTTTTTATATCCAGTATATTCTTTTTGAAATAATATATCTTCAGCATTAAACTCTTTAAATTTATCATTAAACTCATAAGAAACGTGAGGTTTTTTTAAGTTTTTAGATTTAAAAATTCTTTTTTTATTTATATATTTTAATAAAGTCTTTGTATCATCAAGGTTTTTCTCGAAGTACTTTGAAATATACCTTCCAATGTTTTCCTTCTTATCTACATCTATTTTTTTAACATTAATTGATCCTAATGGCCATAGTTCCTTTAATTTTTTATGTGCAATAAAAGGTAATGAAAAAAATATAATATGATAATGTATGGCACCACGCTTTTGTAATTCCCAAACTGCAATATATTTTAATTTTGCTTTTTTAGTTTTAAACAATCTATAATTCAATCTTTTAATAAACTTTTTAAATTCTGCATTTGCATATTCTATATCCGTTATATTTTCTTTAAAGGTAATCGTGATAAAGCTTGTCCTGTTATCAAAATTCACATCAATTAATCTACTTAGTTCCCATCTTTGATTTTTATGATACTTTTTCATTCTTTTAATTCGTTCACTTTTCTGTTTAAGCGAAGCATCTTCAAAACTTGTATAAGTTCTTTCTTGTTCAACATCTACTTCATACCCGTGAGCAATAATCGTTTCGTACTCATAAATCTCCTTAAAGCTTGTTTCAACTATTTTAGTGTTATAATAATTGATGCATGAACTCACCTCCTTTAAGTGAGTTTTCTCCCCAAATTTGTATATATAACAAGTTAACAGCATTCGCTATCGCTCATGCTTTCAAGTATCAAAACAAACGTTCCACTTGCACGCTTCCAGCTTCTGCGACTCACGTCGCAGGCATTGTTTTGATACTTGAAATATAATCTAGCTAATCTTTAATTGTATTTTGATACAGCTTTGAATAAATCTATTTCATTGTTTTTAAACCATGGGGACTTGAAAGTTCTCGGCATTGACCAGCCTTCACCATCTATAAAGATGAAACCTTGTCCTTGGGACTGTTCACCGGCAGGCAACTCATCAAAATCATCACCTAAAGTCATTTTCAGACCTTCGCGATACATTTTTCCTAAACTTACCCTTAATGAAATTTGATCACGAATATTTGTAGGGATTGTTTCAGCATCAGGCTTTTGAGTTGCTAATATAACAAAAACACCATATTGTCGGCCTTTCATAATGACTTGAGCTAATAACCTATCAATCTCTTTTGCTACTTTTAAATCATCATTTTTAACAACGCTTATTTCATCAAACACACCAACAACAGGGGATAAGTTATAATCACGATAATCTTTTCCAAAATCATTTAATCCACCCTCGGTCATTATTTCATTTCTTTTATCCATCTCTTCATACATAAGTCTTAGAATTTTAGCAATTCCATTGGCGGAACTTTCGACATATTTCTCTCCAATTATGTGTTTTAAAGAATATAAATCCTTTTGCTTTGGATCACCGATAAAAACTGTAGAATTTTGAGAAAGAAAAGATAGGATTAGATAGTAAATAAAATATGTTTTTCCTCCTCCAGTTTTCCCAGCGACAATAGCATGAGGATACTTACTGTAATTCCAAGATTTTTCACTATCTAAAGAGATAATTCCTTTTCTATTATTTTTAAACAACTCATGTTGTACATATATTCTATTAGGTTTGTTCTTTTCAAAAATATAAGTGAAGCGATCAGCATTATTATTTTTACTGTCGATTAATGATAAACTTAAAGTCGTTTCAATTACTTTTCCTAGTTTTTCTAATTTAGATAGATAATCGACACCTTTCGGATATGCTTCTACATATAAGTGTTTTTCTTTTGTATAAAATTTCATTTCTATTGAATCGTTTAAAAATACCCTTTTAATAAATAGTTTGTTGTCTCTTATTACCTTTTTAAGTTTAGCTTTGATTCGCTGTGACTCACTAAGCGAAAATTCACTGGTGAAATACTCAAAGAAAACTGATATTAAGAAGATGATAACTATGGACCATTTAAATTTTCCAAAATATTCAACTTCAATATACATTGACAATGTTATTAATAATGCAAGAAGTATTAATAAAACTGCATAATAGTATAACTTGAATTTTAAGTTAACCCCGTAAAATTTCACCTTTATTTTTCTGTTTTTAAACATAGTTATCATCCTATCTTAATAATAAATTGATAAAATTAAACAATCGAGATTGATTTTGCTCTAAATGAAATACCCACGCGGTTGTTGAACGAATAAACAAAGGCCTGTAGACCTTCTAATTTAACCTCAATACTTTTTTCCTTTTCGATAACATCTTTAGAAATAGAAGGTTCGTCTTGTTCAATTTTGACCTCAATTTTTTCAAATAAAAATTCAGGTAGAACAATACTATATTTATAACCCTCAATTTCTCCAGTATTCTTACCGTCAACAAATTTTGTGTAAGGCTCTGGTGGTTCGACAAGCATAAATTTTTTACCTATCTTGCTTAAATCTAAAAGGTCATTGACACGAATAGCCATAAATTTCACCTCCAATCTACTTACGAAGTTACGAAATATTACTAATTCGTAACTCGTAAACAAGTTATAAATATAATTTATCATGTATTAAACAGTTTGTAAAGGGATAAATACGAATTACGAAAACTTTTATTCTTTTATAAAAATTATATAAAATAAAAAAATGTATTTTCCTCTTTAATGTAGTAAGATATAAGTAATAATACGAATTACGAATAAAACAATAAAAAGGATGATGATTATATGTTTGAATATAATAGAGATGGAGTGAGAGAAAGAATTCGATCATTGAGGGAAAAAAGGGATATGACACTAAAGGAGTTCAGTGAATATTTAGATATACCAGTTTCAAGCATTAATTCATGGGAAAGAGGAGTGAGCATTCCACGTCCAAATTATTTAAAACTATTAGCTGATAAAAATGACGTTAGTGAAAGTTGGATATTATATGGGGATGTTGAAGATTATGTAACAGATGTACTTGTATATTTGAATATTTACGAAATAGTTTCAGAGAAAGAGTTTTTTGATATTGTGAATTTATTTAACAAACGGAAAGTTTCCGTAGGTAATTACAATGAATTTGCTACTATTGCAAGAGAAGTAATAGATAACTTTGATGAAATGTTAATCGATGAAGAGAAAAGCTTCATTCCTTATATAAAGCCAGAAAGAATTGCATCTCAATTTCAGTTTCTAAAAGATATTGAGGTTCAGCAGGAATATTTACCGTTTTTGAATGATTTGCTGTCTGAGAAAAATATTAAACAAAACGGCCCTATATTTTTATTCCTAATAGACACTTTATCTAGAATGAATGATGATACCAAACCATTGTTGAACCGGATTATGAGGGATATAAATTGGCTAGTAACAAATAATGTTCTATTCTTTGAAAAAACAGCTCAAAGTGAGGATCCAAAGTATTATGGCGTAAATGATTCAAGTCTATTAATGAATCTTCAGCAGCGTGAATGGGATGAGATTGAGAGCGAATTGAATGAGCGAATCTCAGGTATCGAATCAAAATTAAACAGTATTGTTGAATTAAATTATGAAAAACAACGAAATTCCAAAACGAAATCAATATATAAAGGGTGATAAATATGAATATGAGAGAACGAAAAAAAGCAGCGGAAGAGTTTTATAAAAGGTGGGCTGACCGAGGTAATGAACGACAAGATAGTCAGTCATTTTGGTTAGACTTGCTTCAAAATGTATATGGAATTGAAAATCCAGTCGAGTATATTACTTTCGAAGACTCAGTACAAAATATGATGGATAATACAAGTTTTATCGATGGCTATATTGAAAAGACAAACGTTTTAATTGAGCAAAAAGGAAGAGATAGAGATTTAAATAAAGGTATAAGACAATCGGACGGTACTTATTTAACGCCATTTCAACAAGCAATGCGTTATTCTGCAACTTTACCTTATTCAAAACGGCCAAGATGGATTATTACATGTAATTTTAAAGAATTTTATATCTATGATATGGAAAGGCCGAATTCTGAACCTGCCATTATAGAGTTGAAGAATTTAAAAAATGAATACTATCGTTTGGAAATTCTTATAGAAAAAACGAACACACAGATAGAAAAAGAAACGAAAGTATCTATTCAAGCAGGAGAATTAGTAGGACAAATTTATGACGAATTACTTAAGCAATATAAAGACCCTAATGAACCACACAGTTTAGAAAGTATTAATCAATTATCTGTACGTCTCGTATTTTGTTTTTACGCTGAAGATGCTGGTTTGTTTAGAAAAAAGGGACTACTCCATGACTATTTATCCGAATTTAGTGCAAGACATTTTCGAAATGCAATTATTGATTTGTTTAACGTATTAAATACAAAGGAAGAAGATAGAGACCCTTATTTAGATGACATGCTAGCGAAATTTCCTTATGTCAATGGTGATTTGTTTAAAGATACAAATATTGAAATCCCACAATTTACTGAACGATTAAGAGAATTAATATTAGATAATGCTTCGAGTAGTTTTGATTGGTCCGAAATAAGCCCAACAATTTTTGGTTCAGTGTTCGAAAGTACTTTAAACCCTGACCAAAGACGTGAAGGTGGAATGCATTATACATCTATTGAAAATATACATAAAGTTATCGACCCACTATTTTTGGATGATTTGAAAAATGAACTAAATGAAATTAAACAACTTAAACAACCAGCAGCCATTCGAAGAAGAGCACAAGAATTCCAAAAAAAATTAGGTCGCTTAACATTTCTAGATCCAGCTGCAGGATCAGGTAACTTTTTAACAGAAACATATTTAGAGTTAAGAAGATTAGAAAATGAAGCATTGAAACTATCTATTGATTACAGATCAATGTATATAGTAGATGACTTAATCCAAGTTACACTCGATCAATTTTACGGAGTAGAAATAAATGATTTTGCTGTATCAGTAGCTAAAACTGCTTTATGGATTGCAGAAAGCCAAATGTTTGAAGAAACGCAAAATCTTATCTATTCGAATGTGGATTTCCTACCTCTTGAGTCATACACAAACATTATTGAAGGCAATGCGCTTGAAATGAATTGGCACGATATTATCGATAAAAGGGATCTAGATTATATTATAGGAAATCCTCCTTTTGTTGGTGCAAGATTAATGACATCGAAACAAACGGATGAATTAAAAGGTGTCTTTGGCAAATTAACAGGTGTTGGAAATTTAGATTATGTAGCCGGTTGGTATGGGAAGGCTGCTCAATTTATTAACCAGTCGAATATTAAGTGTGCTTTTGTATCAACAAACTCCATTACCCAAGGACAGCAAGTACCGATTCTATGGAAGTACTTAATGAAGGAAAATAATATTTTCATTAACTTTGCTTATCGGACATTTAATTGGAATAGTGAAGCTAAAGATAAGGCAGCTGTTCATTGCGTGATTATTGGTTTCTCTCAAGTCGACAATAAGGATAAAAAAATCTATGTTTCTGATGAGCAGATTGAACTTGCAAATAATATAAACGGTTATTTGCTTGATGCCGAAGACATTTTTATCAGCAGTAGAACAACACCTATTAGTGATATACCAAAAATGGGAATAGGTAATAAACCAATTGATAATGGAAATTATTTATTTACACTAGAGGAGAAAGAGTTATTTATCCAAAGTGAGCCACAAAGTGCAAAATGGTTTAAAGAATGGTATGGAGCAAGAGAGTTTATAAATAGAGAACCAAGATATTGTTTATGGTTAGGTGATTGTCCACCGAATATTTTAAGGAAAATGCCTAAATCTTTAGAAAGGATAAAAGCAGTTAGAGACTATAGATTAGCTAGTAAAAGTCCTGGAACCAGAAAGTTAGCAGAAACACCTACTAGATTTCATGTTGAAAACATTCCGGGTTCTAACTACTTACTAATCCCAAGTGTGTCATCGGAACGGAGAAGGTATATTCCTATAGGTTTTATGTCAAAAGAAGTACTAGCTTCAAATTTGGTTTTGATTATTCCGGAAGCGAAGCTGTATCACTTTGCAATTCTTTCATCAAATATCCATATGTCCTGGATGAGAACAGTTGCAGGAAGATTAAAAAGTGATTATAGATATTCAGCATCAATTGTTTATAATAACTTTCCGTGGATGAAATTAAAACAAGAACAAAAGTTGAAATTGGAGAATACGGCTCAAAATATTTTAGATGCAAGAAAATTATATCCCAAATCTAGCTTGGCAGATTTATATGATGAATTAACAATGCCATCAGAACTACGAAAGGCCCATCAAGCTAACGATCGCTTGGTCATGGATATTTATGGGATGGATGTTCGTACGACTAAAGAAAGTGATGCCGTGGAAAGATTGTTTGAAATGTATAATGAAATGACGAAATGATCTAAGTTAATAAAAACATGTTTAATCAGATTATGGAAAGGAGTTGTGAGATAGAATTGTTCATGGATTATATTTATTGGTGGGAAGTTACCTATGAAGGAGGTTTAAAAGAACTTCACGATGAATTTTTGAAAGTATTTAAAAAAGCAGAATTTATACCGGCTATATATAATCCAATTTTATATAATTATCATATTGATAATCATCTAAAACATTGGGATAGAGAAATAATAGAGAAGGGGAGTCAGAAACTAGAATTTTTTGAAGAAACATTAAATAATTCATTAATGAAAAATATTATTCTTGAAAATATGGATTTATTAATAGATTCATATGAAGGTATTAATAATATAAAACAGAAAATGGATCTTATGGATAATTTTAAAGGGAACACGGAATTAAAAACATCATTATTTCTAATAGATATTTATAACGATTTATTAAATGGCCCATACTCTAAAATACTTCAGTTATATCTAAAATACCAAGGTGAAATTGAAGGGAAAGAATTGAATCAAAGAACTCTCAGACAACAAATGCAGTGTCTGTCTACAAGAAGTTATGATAATATTTTAAATATAGCCGACCCAAACATAAGGAATGCGATGTCACATGATGGAGTAAAAGTTGAGCAGAATAAAATTTACTTTACTTATCGTGATGGAAGCCGTTCAGTGACAGAAGAACATTCTGTATATGAAGTGAGAGATAAAGCAATTAGTTTATTTGATAGTGTTAATGGATTAATCATGTCGTTTTTAAAATATTTAATAGAAAATAAAATAACCTTTGATGATGTGTATAGAAACAATGATGTTAAAAGTGAAGTAGTGAAATTTTTTGAAAGAATGAGTATGAGTACACTTAAAATCAAATGTAAAAATATAGAAGAAATTACTCTCCATAATGAACAACAAGCTAAGCAATTAAACGTTCTATTGGAGCATAATAATTTAGATATTCCACAAAGGTTCTTCTATGGGGTTCATACAGCTGCAAGGATATTTGGATTGAGAAACTTGTGTTCAAACGATCGAGTGTTGGTAACTTTTGAAGCTGATAAAACAATAACTTCATTTATGAGAGTATCGGGGAAAATAATTGAAAAGTTTATAGATGGAAAAATAGATGAAAAAGAAGTAGTGGAACTTATCAAAGAGACTCAAGATTTTATTATGTATCCTGTAAATGAAGAGTCTAGAAACAAATTCGAAGATCTATTTAGATATTATCCAGATATAGAAAATAAGGATTTTGTAATAAAGGAAATAGAAGATATAAGCTTACCAGATAAAAAAAGATTTCGTGCAGTAATTTATGTAAAAAAAGTGATGAATAGGAAACACATTGAAAAAGTTATCAATGGAGCCATTGATAAACTGCGCGTATTAGAAAACTATGGATTTACAAATCATAAGGTTAAGCATGGTGATATGGAAGCTGATATTATTTGGTTTGTGGTCTACAAAAAAGAGGTAAGAGCACCTAAACAAAGAGCTTTGGTAGCGTCGAACAAAAATTTTCTAGTTCAGGTGCAATATGACAAAAGTAAACAGTTTGAAATAAAAAATCCAATTATAGATAGAAATACATACAAGATAATAAAGAACCAAGTAGAGTATAATTGGAATCCAAACTTTTATAATTTTGGCTAATCAGGTACTGATTATGATACAAGTTGGTTTTTGTAATATGAATTTTTTATCTAGAATTTGATGAATAAGTAATAAGTCAAGTTTATAAAAAGACTCCCCATAATTTGTGGGGAGTTCTTCTTTTATACACGATATAATTGTTTATTGGATCTTTTTTTCACTCCAGCTTTTAATGATATCTTCAGTTGAACGTTCTTTATTGGGATCACTAGAAAATAAAAAACTTAATGTTTTATCTTTTCCTAATAAATCATACAATTCAGTTCTTAAATATTTTGTTTTGTTATCGTTAAAAGGAGTTCGCATTGCAGGTTGTCCATTTTTCTTCAACGGGTTTCTTTTAACTCCAAAGCAATAAACTTTCTTTGGATCTTCTGAATCATTAATACTCAATGAATTTATTATTTGCTCCTTCTCATCTTTACTCTTATTAGTAGAGACTTGTGTAGGAATAAACTTTGCTAAATGATGATTGAATTGAATTAAAATATCCCCTAAGTTGTTACTATATTGAATGCCCAAAAATTCCCTTAATGTTTTTGCATCTATAAGTAGTTTAACTACATTTGCATATAGCTCTAGTTTTTGAGAAATATCTTCCAGGTTGATAAACTCTAAGCGTACTAATGCATATTTTGGTACTTCTTCATTTCTTTGAGGTAAGTGTACAAGTGCAACATAGTTTATATTCTTATATTTAAAAGTGAAAGAGTCAATGATCCAGCCGTTTTTAATCATATCGTCTCTTAGGCTTTTCAAGTTATGAAAAACATGATTCATATTATATTCCTCCTAATTTATATATTTCTAATAGATATTATTTTTTGGTTCAAATTGGTTCAAGTACCATGTGTTTTTATCCATATATATAATTATAAGTCCATTTAAAAGTCTTGTAAACGTTGATATAAAAGGATTTACATGTTTCATAAAATCTTTGAGTTAATCAATATATTTCTCAAAACGTTAATATTTCAATCTTTAAAGCCCCTCATCCAATTTGGAGAAGGGGCTTTAATTATACTCAAAATCAGTTTTTGACTTCATTTTGACTCCATTTAATCTGAATTCATCAATTTTTCGAATGCAGAAGCTGTTTTTTCAGCGACAAAACTTGTAACATGCGTATAGACGTTCATGGTGTTTGGATCTCTTTAATGGATGCTCCTGCATTAAATAAAAGTGATACATGCGTGTGTCTAAACCCGTGAATGTAATCTCATTAATGTCTATTTTTTTAAAAGCTGACGTTAACCAAGCGTTAGGTAGAACCTCATGTGTTGTTTTTCGAGAATGTGTCTTGGCATACTACGCTCCGATAGTTGTAGAACGTAGTAATGCCCCCCCTGTATATTGAACAGAGCTTAAGATATTTGGGGACTGCAAACGAGGGATCTACTGGATTTGAGCATTGTTTACGACGGTGATATAATTAACTAGCTTCATAATTAAATGACAAGTCATGGAGGG
>NZ_BCQW01000044.1 GCF_001552275.1 Amphibacillus sediminis NBRC 103570 | reverse complement strand
CCTTAGTGTTTTATATTTGGTGTAGCTGCTTTGTATTTATAACTTTACAAGACTACCAAATCAAAGTCTAAAAAATTAGGTTCTACCCCAGGTTAGTAAAGTTGCCAATTTATGGTTTCCCCTTTGTTTAGCTACATACGACTTTACCATTGAATAATTTGTTTCCTTCTGACATAGCATTCAAAAGTCAATTGCCTATCAGGTGGTTTGATAAATACATTAAATATGGGTGGTTCGGGAAAAAAGTAAACCTTAAAATCTATTAAAAACAAGAGAACAAATAAGAAAAGTGAAGATTTAAGAAGAAAATCGTAGATTTGATGTATTCCCGCAATCAACTGAAAGAAGGAGAATGGAAATGTTACACACAGCAAAGTTTTGTACCGATATTCTTACAAGCGATGAAGTGCTTTTAATTGAAAAGCATATAGGTGTAAACTCTAAACAAATTCAACAAAGAGTAGAAAGGAAATTTAATGGCATAACCTCATGGATCGTTAACCAATACGGGTTTCGACTATTCTTCGTTGTCGACTTTGTTAAGTTGCTTGGAAAAACAGAAATTACTGAACAGGACTATGTAGAGGCTGAAGAAGAGATTGAGAAATTCCTATGGTATCTTTTTCGTGATGAAGCATTTATAGATAGAATAAGTCTGATAAGGATTGATTTCCGTCTTGATATTAGATTACAAGAGGACGAAAGAAAATTACTTTTCTTCCTTTATAGAAAAACAACTTCAAAGTATCGACATCAGCAAAAATATGATCAATACAAAACAACAGTGTATTTTAATTCTAAAAGTGTTCAATGCTGTTGTTACGATAAAGAAGAAGAGGCAAAAGATAAGAGAGGTTTCATTGAAAGCTACGAAGCTGGGATTTTGCGTTTAGAAGTGCGTTTAATGAACCAGCACTTGAAATATAAGAAATATCGCAAAGGTAAGGAAAAATGTCTTAAAGAGTATTTTAAAGACAATCTGTTTAAGCAGTACATGACAGAATACTTTGAAGCAATCCTTTACAAAGGAGACTATTACAAGATCACAAAAGCAAAGTCAATTATCAATGGTAGTTGCCTAAAAACAACCGAAAAGGAAAAGTTGATAAAATTTCTATCTTACGTATCAACTTACGGTATCGACTCTGCAAAGGAGAAATACACAAAATACTACTTCAAGAAGTTCCGCAATCAATTGGAAACCCTCCAAATCAATCCCATTTTGATCCCCAAAAATAAAAAGGAATTTCCTCCATTTATGAAAAACCCTCTCTCGAATTTACACAAATGATTCAAATGGTAGGCCAGCATACGACAAAAAAACTGCATTTTGCTGTTATAAAAGGAGTGCCTAGTTTAATAGCATACTAGGTCAAATGGAGAAGAATAACAGTCTGATTTGGCAAAATAAACAGCTTAATGAGGTGATTCAACATGGAAGAGTGTAAACAATATCCGAAAGCAGTTTCAATAGAATTCGGGAATCTTATCAAACAACGAAGAGAAGAGCTAGGCTACACAATAAAAAAAGTTGCCTCAGCAGTCCATTCAAGCGAAAGTTATATTTCCAGAATCGAGTGTCATAAACGAATGAATCCTAGTGTCTGTATAGTTTATCGTCTTGCAGAGGTATTGGAAATAGACTTTGTATACCTATTGGAAGTTGCCTTTCCCCAAAATAGTTAGATAAAAAATTCAAAGGCTGTCGTATCAAAAATGCAAAGGGGAGCTGGATGCTCTCCTTTTTAGGAGGAATGTCAGATGAGCAAAAAAGGAAGTAAAAAGGAATTTATCTTTAACCTTATCCTGCAAAGAAACCCACAGTTATTGAGCTCCTTTGTTGGAGATGTTGAATTAATCGAGTTAGAACACGACCCTGATAAGAGGATTGATATTTTTGGCAGAGACTTAACTCACAACTCTCCAATTTACATCGAGAGCCAATTAGGATGTTCAGATGAAGATCATTTTGATAAGGTAAGGTATCTAATAGAAACAAATCAAAATGAGAGTGGTATTTTTATCTGGATTGCTTCTAGGTTTAAAGATGATTATTTGGCTGATATTGCGGATTTATTTGAATTACATGCGATAGAGAAACCTATCACAATTCTAGCTCTTTCAATGCAAGATGGTTACTTGAAAACGCTGGGCAATCTTAATCGGCAGAAGGATTTATACATCTGGAAGCAAATTAATCAAAACGATTTTGTGCTTCCAAAATTAAAAGTCGAGAAATTATGGGGTGAGATACCACATGGATTTAAAGATTCTACTGGTACAGCTTCAAATTACTCACTTGAATCTACTTCAACAAAAGAAATCAACTCCTATCTTTTATCTTCTTTAAGAAAAGAAGTTCCGCATCTACTTAATGTCCATCGTTCGAAGAAATTAACTGTAAATCCAATCATCTTTGGTTCAGGGTATTCAGATCTTAGCTTCGTTATCAATCTAGCTGCAAGTGAAACTGCTATTAGATTAGAAAGTGATTGGCAATATCCATTGTTTCAAAGGATGGTAAGGCAATTTATGAATATTGATGGCTTCGAAACTATCATTTTTGAGGATAAAAGGATAGTTTTCCCCATACCCGAATCAGATGACCCAAAGGAAAAGGTAGAAATGGCAGTCAGGCTATTTAAGAAAGTAGTTGATGTTGCTATCCCAACTATATACAGTCTATAAGGAGTTGTTCCCCACATATTAAAGGGGAACCTATTCTTTTTGGACATAATTTCTACCCACCTCACATTATCATTCTATTCCTAACTGCATAGAACAAAGTATGCAAATGAAAAAGGAGGAGGCACACCCAATGCTACCAAATCATCAGGATTTCATGGCTTTCCTACAAGAGTTGCTTGTAGGTTTTTTCTATTATTATCTGTCCTTTTTAAGTACACTCTGTTCAAACAAATTAAAGTATAGTAATATAGGTATATAGAAATGTTCAAATAGACTTGTTCATTACATAGAGGTGAGAAATTTGATTTTTGGGTACGCAAGGGTTAGCTCCAAAAACCAAAATTTATCAAGACAGCTACAAGAGTTGAAAGAATACGGTTGTGATCGAATATATGAAGAGAAACAATCTGGAAAGGATTTTGAACGACCAGTATATAGAGAAATGCGTTCTAAAATGCGATTTGGTGATGTGTTGGTTGTACATGATTTGAGTAGATTTGGAAGAAATAAGCAAGAAATAAAAGATGAATGGGAAGCTCTAATTGGAGAGGAAATTGATATTGTTGTGTTAAATATGCCAATTTTGGATACACGAAAATATAAAGAACTCGAAGGTGTGGGACAGTTAGTATCTGATTTGGTACTTACACTATTATCTTGGATGGTAGAAGAGGAAAGAACACGTATAAGGACTGCCCAAAGAGAAGGAATTGAAATTGCAAAAAAACTAGGTAAATTCAAAGGCGGTAAAAAGAAGTACCATAAGGATGCAACAGGGAAAGATAGAGTTATTTATGATGAAGTGGTTAGATGTTTAAAAGGAAATATGAGTGTAATGGATATACATCGAAAAACAGGGTTATCAAGAAACACAATTTACTCCATAAAACGGGAAATTGAAATTAACTAAGACGACTAAAACAATCTAAAATGGAGGAAAAATAATGATTAAAGAAACGCTTGAGAATAATGGACAAGGTAAACTAAATGATAAAAAAATATCAATTTTGAAGGAAAACTTCCCCAATTGCTTTACAGGGGATACCTTTGATATTGAGAAGTTCAAAAAGGAGATTAACCAAGAGCTGGATTTCTCTTCTGAAGGCTATGAATTGAATTTTCTAGGAAAAAACTATGCTAAATTCATTGCAGATTCTATTGATACAGAAACAGTCTTGGTTCCTAATATAGAACATAATTCTAAGCCAGAGAATCAAAAATCGGAAAACATCTATATAACTGGTGATAATTTGGATGTTCTTAAACATTTAAGAAAATCATACTCGAATAAGATCAAAATGATCTACATAGATCCACCATACAACACAGGTGGAGATGATTTTGTGTATAGAGACAATTTTAAATTTACGAAGGAGAAACTTCAAGAAGTATTAGATATTGAGGAACAAGAAGCCGAGCGTATTATAAACATGACTTCTTCAAATTCTTCTTCACATAGTGCCTGGCTTACATTTATGTATCCTAGATTATATATTGCAAGAGAGCTGTTGAAAGATAGCGGAGTAATCATTATATCAATAGATGATAATGAACAAGCTCAACTAAAAATGCTGTGTGATGACATTTTTGGTGAAGAGAATGAAATAGGTATGTTTATTATCAATTCGTCGCCTAGTGCAATTGATTATGGGCATATAGCAAATATGCATGAATATGCTTTATTTTACTCCAAGTCTAGTTTAGACGCAGAAACCCATGAAATACCGGATAAAGACAAAGAGTTTAAATACACAGATGAGTTGGGAGAATTCAATATATACCCACTATATAACGGAAATGTTGCTTTCAATCCCGAAACACGTCCAAACCTTTATTATCCATTTTATTTGAACCCAAATAAAAAGCTGGACAATGACTTTTATGAAATTTCCTTAGATAAGAAGGAAGGTTGGATTGAAGTTTACCCAGTTGTTTCAAGAAAAGATGGTATTCAGAGAGTTTGGAGATGGGGTAAACAAAAGTCTGAAGAGGGTTTGAATAAAGAAATTGTAGGATATATTACTGATTCTGGTGAATATAGAGTAGTTCAAAAAACAAGACTTACGGGTAAAATGATTCGTTCTTTACATACTGATACTGCTATTTCTAGTAGGAGAGGGACATCAGAGGTTGAAAAGCTCTTTGGGAAAAAAGTTTTTTCTTTCCCAAAGGCTGTAGAATTAATTAGGAGATTTGTAACTGCTGGGGCTAAGGACAACGATATAGTCCTAGACTTCTTTTCAGGATCATCAACTACCGCTCATGCAGTTATGAAGCAAAATGCAGAGGATGGAGGTAATCGGAAATTTATTCTTGTACAATTAGACGAAACTGTAAGTAAAGATTCTGTAGCTGGAAAAGAAGGCTTTAAGACAATCGATGAGATTGGTAGGGAAAGGATAATTCGTGCAGCCAAGCAAATTAAAGAGGAGACACAAGCAGATCTTGATTATGGCTTTAAGCACTTCTATGCGAAAGTATTAGATGAAAATATCATAGATCAAATTGCAGATTTTGATCCGAACCTTTTAGCAACCCAATTAGAAGTTGAATTCGATAAAGAAACAATCCTGACGACTTGGATGAATCGAGATGGTCATGGTCTAACACCTTCAGTCGAGGAAATCAATTTAAGTGGGTATCATGGTTATTCTGTTGATAATTACCTCTATTTATTGGACAAAGGATTGACACAACAACATATTGATACCCTTTTATCCAAAATAGTCGAAGATAAAAAATTTAATCCAACAAGTATAGTTGTTTATGGTTATAACTTCACAGACTTTAACATCCTGACACAACTAGAAACGAATTTAAAACAGTTAAGAAACGAAGAGAAAAATATCGAAGTTTCTCTAATAAAGCGATATTGAGGTGAACAAAGTTGGAATTAATCTTAAAAAGAAATTTAGCACACCAAACAATTCCGATAGAGAGGCTTTGTTCGATTTTCTCAAACGTCGGGATACAAAAACCAATGAAAGGCATTGAAAATCCTATAATTGATATTAAGAGTCCTTATATAAATCAAAATATAAAGAGACTTCAGGAGGATCTCCCTTCTAATATGCAGGGAGTCAGTCAAGGTGAAGTAGATTACCTGAATATTGATATAAAAATGGAAACTGGTACTGGCAAAACTTATGTCTATACAAAGGCAATTTATGAATTAAATAAGTTGTATGGTTTCAAAAAGTTCATTGTTGCGGTTCCTTCTTTGGCTATCAAGGCTGGAACTGCGAACTTTATGAAGATCCAAAGCAATATCAACCACTTCAAAAATGTGTGTGGTTACAAGACAGAAATAAAGTTAAGAACAGTTGAAAGTATTAAAACAAAAAAAGGTTCGAAGAAATATGTGCCAAATAGTATTCGTGACTTTGTAACTTCATCAAATCTTCAAAGGAATACGATAGAAGTGCTATTAGTTAATATGCAGCACTTGAAGGATAGTAAAAACGGGGTTTTGGTTCGTGATGATTACGATTCCCATATAGAAGGCTACTATAGAACGATTGATGCAATTTCTGCCACTAGACCTATTATGATTATTGATGAACCACACCGTTTTAGTCGTGAAAATGCCACATTCAAATTTATTGAGGACAAAGTAAAACCACAACTGATTATACGCTTTGGTGCTACTTTCCCTAGTAAATTTATTGGTAGAGGTAGAAATAAAGTTGAAGTAAAGGATTACAACAATTTAATATTCGACTTAAATATTCATAAAGCATTTGAACAAAATCTTATTAAAGGTGTGGCGAAAGAGCACGTTGAAAGTCCCGATAATGGAGAAGAAGTATTTAAAATCTTAACAATGAAAAAAGGTGAGTTTGTTCGTTTCCAAAAAACAACTTTAAATGAGCAAAATCAACCAGTTAAAACAACAAAAGATTTGAAAATACATGATTCGTTAAGTCTACTTTCCCCGAAACTATCAGGTATTACGATTGACGGTATTATGGCTTCTAAGATTAATTTGAGTAATGGGGAAGAAAAATTTACTGGAGATGTATTTTTTGCGGATGTGTTTGCAACTTCTTATGTCAGGGAGTCCATACGGTTGGCTTTAAAGAGGCATTTTGAAACAGAACGGGAAAATTTCAAACGAAAGTTCAAAATCAAGACTTTGGCCCTATTCTTTATTGATGACATTTATTCATATCGAGATAATGACATAAAAGAGCCTTATTTAAAGACTATCTTTGAAGAAGAATTAAGGAAAAAACTTAGGGAAGAAATTGATAAATGTAATATCTTTGAACTAGACTATCGAAAGTATCTTGAAGAGTCCCTTGTGAATATTAAAGAAACACATGCAGGATATTTCTCCCAAGACAACGTATCGACTGAAGAAGAAATAGAAAAAGAAGTGAATACAATTCTTTTTGATAAAGAAAAGCTCTTGAGTTTAGTAGATGGGAATGGTAAAGCTAATACAACACGCTTCATATTCTCGAAATGGACGTTAAAAGAGGGTTGGGACAACCCGAATATCTTTACAATCGCAAAATTACGTTCTAGCGGAAGTGATAACAGTAAATTGCAAGAAATAGGACGTGGGTTACGACTGCCAGTAGATGAAACTGGAAATCGAATAGAAAATGAAACCTTTACGTTAAATTATATCGTAGACTTTACTGAAAAAGACTTTGTGAAGAAGTTAGAAGAAGAAATTTATGGTGAAACATCCTTTGAACAAAAGGCTCTTACCTTTGAGCAAATTGAGAAAATTGCTACCAATAAAGGGTTAAGTAAAGAAGAAGTCCTTATTGATCTTATGGGTAAAGGTTATATTTCATTTGATAGAGAGATAAAAAAGGACAAGCTACAAGAATTTATCAATGAATACCCTGAAATATTTAATAAACTTGATAAAAACAGGATTCGTGACCGAAATGTTGACAAAAATAAAAAGGTTGCCATTCGCAAGGATAACTACTGGAAGTTAAAGGACCTGTGGGAACAGTTAAACGAAAAATACTATCTACACTTTGACAGAATTGATGATGATGTACTCATTGATACTGTTTCTGATGTAATTACAGAAGACTTGATAAACAAAACGGTTAGAAGAACCAAGAGGGAAACATCAGAAATGGTGCAAGGTGAGTTGATTTTTAATGTGACCCTAGATTCAATAGATGGTTCAGATAATGATACTTTACATTATGGAAGATTTTTAAAAGCTATTGCCGAGAAAACAAATATTTCTATTCCTTTAGTACATGAAGGGATTGTAAGAGCCTCTAAATTGAAAAAAATAGAAAAGGCCTTCTTTACAAGAGATACGGTAAGAAGTTTTTCTATTTACTTTAAGCAGCGGATTTATGATGAGTTGCTTAAAATATATTCGTATAAAAGATTGCCAAATACAACGGTTCATCCTACAGAATTAACTGAAGAAAATGGTAATCCAAGGAATTTTGTAAAGACTTCAGCTTATCTTGGTGTAAATGAAAGAAAGGGAACACCATTGGAAAGCTATTTATATGACACGATTTTATTTGATTCTGAAATTGAAGAAAATAACATAATTGAGAATATCAGCAGCGTTGAGGTATATGGAAAAATACCAAAACGTACCATGCAAATACCTTTTATTGATGGAAGCACATATAGCCCAGACTTTATGTATGTAATCAAGGATAAAGAAGGGAAACCTACAATTAACCTTGTTGTTGAGAGTAAAGGAGTTAAGAAAAAACAAGATCTTAGAGGTACTGAGGATCATAAAATAGAAGCTGCCAATAAACTCTTTGACATGGTAAAAGAATCAGGAATTAACGATGAATATGAAGAACAAAAGGGATTGGGAGGATTAGGTGATACGTTAAATAGAAAAGGAATCAGCGTTACCTATACAAGACAAACAAACAATGAGAAGATACTTGATATTGTTAATCAACTCATTGAAAAAAAGCTATAAAACAAGAGGACTACCCTCAGCAAAAGACAAACTAAGAATAAACAGTAGAAGGCAGTTCCTATCACTAATAGTGGGACTGTCTTTTTAGTGATAATAAACGGAACATACGTTTGTTAAAGTGCGTTGTTACGTGTAGAATATTAAGTATAATAATGGTAATGAAATTGAATATTGGGAGGTCGGACATTTTGTCGCTCATTGATACGTATAGAAGAACAATCAAAAGAAAAAAGGAAGAGTTAAACAGATTAAGGAATTCTAAAGCCACTGAACTAGGAAAAATACCTTCACATAAGAAAAAAATCCTTTTAGCTCAAGCAACTATAGGAAGAACAAAGTCAACTGCTACCATAAATTCCAAGTATAGAGAAATTGGACGTGAAGAAAAGAAACTAGCTGATATTGATAAAAAGGTTGCGGATATTGATAAAAAAATAGCAAGAATTGAGGGGGATATAATAGCTGAAGAAAAGAAGCTGGGTCGAGAAGTTGAACGTGAGCAAAAGAAAAGAGATGTTGCCGAAAAGAAGAGACTAGCAGATAGCGAAAAACGTATGAAGGAGGTTAGTGGAATGTTGAATAGACATAGTGAAATGCACCAAGAGACAAATAGGGTATTGGAAGAATTGAAAAACTTACCAGAGGAAATTACTGTCCTATTTATGGCTTCAAATCCGTTAGATGCACCACAGTTAAGATTGGATGAAGAGGCTAGGGCCATTCAAGAGATGATAAGAAAATCAGAACACAGGGATTCTGTATCATTTAAAACTCGGTGGGCTACTAGAGCTTTGGACGTAATACAAGCAATTAATGAGGAAAATCCCACAATTATTCACTTTAGTGGACATGGATCTGAGGATGATGAAATCGTCTTCCAAGACAATCAAGGAAATGCTAAACTTGTCTCCAAAGAGGCAATAGTGCAAACAATGATGAGTACATCGGATGAAATTAAATTGGTGTTTTTTAATACCTGTTTTTCTTATGGACAAGCACAGGCAGTGGTACAACATGTGGATGCAGCCATTGGGATGACGACAACAATAGGTGATGAAGCTGCCAGGGTCTTTGCTGCTCAGTTTTATTCTGCTATCGGATTTGGACTCTCAGTAAAAAAAGCATTCGAACAAGGAAAAGCTGCTCTAATGCTTGAAGGTATTCCAGAAAAGGATACACCAGAATTGTATGTGAAAGATGGACTTGATCCAAATGAATTAATTATAGTTAGGCCTTAATCTAATTTTTGAAGTGTACTATTTTTTAGGTGAAGAAAAAGATCTGTTGAAACTTGTCAATATAATCATTGGTTCATATTAATTCTCATTTTATTCTTATATTAAATAAAAAGCCAAGAAAATATAACGAGGAGTGAATCAAATGGAAGATAATACTACTCAATTCCTACAAGATACATTTATGGAATTATTAGAAAAACAACTAGAAGAAGCTAAAACACAAGAAGAAGCTAGTGAAATAATAAAGAAATTTAATGAGCTAGATTTATCTAAAGTATTTGAAGATATGTATAGTAGAATGGCAGATGATACAACAAGTTATATGCGAGATACAATGCATGAGCAAGTCATGATGTTTCGAGCTGAAGAACAAGAATTCCTATCCATTCAGGAACAAAAATGGTGTAAAGCATTTGTAGCTTCCGAATCAATGTATATTATGGTATTAGAAGCTGCCGAGTCATATGTTGAGCATGTAAATGAGTTACCACAAGAAGAATTAAAAAATCACTTTTACACTTTTACTGCAATGTTACACATACATGGTCGAGCGTTACAACAGTTTCTTGAAATTATTACATTAATGAAAAATGGATTTGCAGATGGTGCATATGCCAGATGGCGTTCAATGTATGAACTTACGATGATTTCTTCTTTTATTACTTCACATGGTGAACGAGTAGCGGAAGCCTTTATTCAGTCTTCTGAAACAGATGATCGGTATGAATGGGCTAGAGCAAGTGGTGTTTTTTCGAATAGTAAAAAATTTATAACCTTTAATGATTTACAAAATAACTGTGATATTAATTCTAAAATTTGGAGACAACAGTATGATCTGGCTAACAAAATAATTCATGCTTCTCCACAAGGTACATTCGCTCGTTTAAGTAATATAGGAACCAAAAATGTTATCCCTGTTGGAAGAAGTGATTTTGGAATTACTACACCTGCTGAACATTCAGCAATTTCTCTTGCTCAAATTACTACTATGTTTTTTACTATCCATCCATCTGGGGATAGTGTTGTTGCAATGAAGTATATTCATAATTGGATTGATGTTATCAGAGAAATATACTTCAAAACACATGATTCAATTTTCCAAAATGGAGAAAAATTATGGGATGATAATATGATTAGTTACGAAGATGAAATTAGGGAGAGCAGCTAGGACTCAAAAGTAAAATCATATTTTGAAACAATGAATTTATCATGATTTGATGACTTTTTCATAAAAGGATGTGACAAATTATTTGAAAGCAATGTAAGTCTATATAGCGAGTCTTGGAAGGTATAATGAGGTGAGCTTGTTACTGCATCGTTTATTCTATTCATCTTCTATCCAAGATATTAAAGAACGAATTGGATTGAATGGTAATTATGAAGAATATGCAATCTATGACTATGAACTGCTTTTCGAAGTTAATGATCATAAACGAGAGTATGGATTGATGAGTTAAATTTTAGGC
>NZ_BCQW01000043.1 GCF_001552275.1 Amphibacillus sediminis NBRC 103570 | reverse complement strand
TCCCGGTTTATTTACTTAATTATTGTCTTGGTTGTCCACCTAATTGTTGTTCAGCCATTTGTACTAAACGTTTAGTGATCTCACCACCAACAGAACCGTTAGCACGAGATGTTGTATCAGGACCAAGGTTTACACCAAATTCTTGAGCAATTTCAAATTTCATTTGATCAAGTGCTTGGCTCACACCTGGTACAAGTAATTGATTGCTATTATTATTGTTGCTAGCTGCCATGTCTGTATTCACCTCCTCCTTAATACATTTCTAGAATGTGCAGATCAGAGGGATTCATACAGAAAAATTACTGGTAGTTGTTGCCTTCAACGGCAACATTTAAGGCATAGAGCTTTGGACAACTAGCAATTAAAATAACTGAGTAAGAGGATCGTGGTTATCTTTTTGACTTGAAATATTAATAACTTCGATGTTTTGTTCAATCTCAGCTAACTCAGCTGTCATGTCCAATTGACTCTCTAGTTGTAAGACTTTATCAAGCTTTGGCTTTGTCTTAGGTGCTGTTGGTACAAACACTGTACAGCAATCTTCAAAAGGACGTATCGAAATATCGTAACTGCCTATTTCTTGTGCTATCTCAATAATTGAGCTTTTATCCATTGCAATGAGTGGACGCATGACAGGAAATGATGTGACAGCATTTATAGCATGCATACTCTCCATAGTCTGGCTTGCAACCTGACCTAAACTCTCGCCGGTTGTAATTGACAAAATACCTTCACGCTCTGCAATCATTTGTGTTATTTTTAACATCATACGTCGCATAACCGTCATTGAATAACCAAAAGGAATTTCACGATGAATTTTTTGCTGAAGCGCTGTAAATGGTACGACATGCACTTTCATATCATGGCCGCGTTCTGCTAATAATTGCGCCAAATCCAAAACTTTTTGTTTGGCTCCTTCACTAGTAAACGGTGGTGAATGAAAATGAACAGCTTCCAGGGTAACCCCGCGCTTCATCATTAAATACCCTGCTACTGGGCTATCTATTCCACCTGATAGCAGTAAGAGCGATTTACCAGAGGAACCAACTGGCAAGCCACCTGCACCAGAATAACGTGCTGACGTAATAAAGGTGGCATCATTTCTAATATCGATATGCACGTCTATATCAGGATTGTGAACATCGACTGTAATTTCATCGGTATTTTTTAATAAATGCGCACCAATAATATAATTAAATTGCTGAGATCCAATCGGAAAGTCCTTATTTGCACGTCTTGTTGTCACTTTAAAAGTACTTACATTCTTCGCCTCTGTCAAAGCAAATAATGCAGCTTCCTTAATGGCTTTTTCTGAATTTTCAACCTTAATGGCTAAGCTCAAGCTTTGGATACCAAATATTCGTTGGCATCTTTCCATAATCGGCTTTGGCCCCTCACCATTTAGTAAAATGGTCATCCGATCACGTGTATTTTTTATCTTAATCCGTTTAAAGTCACGCAGTTGTTGTCTAACATTTTCATGTAACTGATAAATAAAATTTCTACGGTTCTTACCCTTTAATGATAACTCTCCATATCGAATTAATATATGATCATAATGCATATTTTCTACCCCATTACTTTACTTAAATCTTTTATTATTTTTTTCAATACTCGGCAAAACAATTCAATTTCACCTTCCGTATTTTGATAAGAAAAACTAATTCTTAAGGCTGAGACGGTTCGGTCTTGAGTCAGACCTATTGCTCTTAACACTGCACTCTCATCCGATTTTTTCGATGAGCATGCAGACTTAGTCGAAACAAATATATTCCGTTCTTCTAAAGCATGAAGGACCACTTCCGGTTTAAAACCTGGAATTGAGAAATTTAAAATATGTGGTGCTTGATTCTCAATTGTATTTATCACAATGTTTGGTATCTCTTTTAGCTGCGTGCGTAATTGTTTGTTAAGCCGTTGTAAATAGTTTGGGTAATGAAGCTTGTGCTCAAGAATCATACGCATCGCCTTTACAAGTGAGACAATTCCGGGCAAATTTTCTGTCCCTGAACGCCGATCTGTTTGCTGTCCTCCTCCATGAAATAACGGGAATAAGCGAAGACCCTTTCGAACATATAACAAACCCGTTCCCTTCAATCCATGTACTTTATGACCTGAAATGGTCGACAAATCAACATGGCATCCCTTTAAATCAAGTTCAACCTTACCAAAGCCCTGTACATCATCAACATGAAAAAAAGTCGTTGGACGATCCTTTAATAATGCACCAATTTCTTTGATCGGCTGAATTGTACCAATCTCATTGTTAATATGCATAATACTAACTAAAATTGTATCATCTCTAAGCGCTTGCTTGACCGTATCTACTGATAAAATACCCGTTTGATCGACAGGTAAATAGGTGATTTCAAATCCAAGCTCTTCTAATGCTTGACAAGCATTAAGTACCGAAGGGTGTTCAATTTGACTTGTTATGATATGCTTACCTCTTTTTTGATAAGCCAATGCAATCCCTTTAATTGCTAAATTATTCCCTTCAGTCCCACCTGAAGTAAAAATGATTTCATCTTCTAATACGTTCATTAACTGCCCGGCTTGTTGATGCGCTTTGCGTAATATTTGGTCTGCATCGAGTCCAAAACGGTGGGCAGATGATGCATTTCCATAATAGGTTTGAGACACAGTAATAAAGCTATCTAATACTTCCTGGGCGGGCTTCGTGGTTGCACTATTATCAAAGTAAATCATATTCCGACTCCTTATTTAGCATTATTCCCTGAATTATTCTAACATAAAAAACCTTTAAATAAAGTAAAACTTCGTTCAGCGGGGGTTTCACGCATAGGATGTGCTCGTGCAGACGTTACGTCACGACATCGCGAACTTAGTCAGCTTCCTCTCATCTCTCCCCCACTGAACGTTAGTTGAACTAAAGGGTCTTGACTCTTATTGTTAGCAAGATCCGAAATAACAAGCATAGATCGATGAGTTATTGATCTAGAAAAGATTAGCTTTAACTTGACTGAGAAGACTCCCACTGCGATGACTGCCTGTCTGCCATGGAGTGAGAGTACAAACCCTGGCTAAATTAGTTAAAGCCTCCGGCGAATGCCACAGATTTTCAGCTGAAAATTACCGGGCGAAGCTCGATAAAATCTGGGCCAAATACACCAAGGCACATTTGATTTCCATAGGCTAGCAAGGCAAATGAACGATTATGAAAAAACTTGAAACGGACAAGCTAAAAGCTTGCCCGCTTCAAGTAGTTATTTTTTGATACAACACAAACGCTTAAAACTCAATTTATGTCGATTGAAAAATTAATTTAGATCAAGTGCTGTCAATAACGCATCGACTGAGATAGGACCTTTAACTTCAAAATCATATAAAATATCGTGGTTAAAACGGCTGCTTGCTCTTTCTTCTATTGACTCTGGAGCACGCTCTTGATTATCAATTTGACTTACATTTACATTTGATTCTTCTTGCTTTTCAGTCTTAATTTCCTTTAAATGATCTTGGCTCTCTTCTTTAACATGATCATTAACCTTGACAACTTGATGCGATTGCTTGGATCCTTTTCCATGATCCATCGACTGAGCTTCAGTAATAGAATCAGGCTCAGTCAAAAATAGGGCAAAAAACAAAATCCAAATACTAACCGTTAAAGTTACCATACTAATGATTGACATTATTTTCACAACTATATTCCTCCTGCTAACTTGGTATCTTGATGTGGCTTTCTAAACGCTTTAACGCTCCTGGCTCTATATCTTCTAGAGCTTGTGAGGCAATTTCCAGTGCTGTATCATAGTAATATTCTCTAAATTTTTGCTCAGCTTCTAATAATTTCGCAGCTAAGATTGGATATTGGCTACGGTAACGATTTGCATACTGAATGACGCGTTCAACTAAATAAGCCTGCTCAATAATCAGTTGAGCTTGTTCAACGAGGCTTTTAACAGATAGACTAGCTTCCGATAATGTATGGCTTACTTGTCCCATATCCAAAGGTTTTTGCTCTAGCTTAGTGATAACCGACTGGCATTTATCGGTAGCATCTTCTAGTTGATTCCAGATTAGGCTAGGAATTCCAGGCAAATTACTTTTTTGAAGTCGTTTATTAACCTCGTAAAGGTCCTGTTGTAATAATTGAATCGTTTCTCTAGCCTCTAGCTCGTCTTTTCGAATCGTTCTAACTTGCTCCCTAAACTCTTGGTGGGAATCTTTCAGTTTTTGCAAGTCTTGATTGCTTGTTTCTAATTGGTCACGCAAAGCCAAGTATGTGCTATTCTCTTCATCTAGATCTAGCTTGACTTGTTGCAGCTGACGCTCAAGCTGATGAATCCATTTTTCTAAATTAGCGTAAAGTTCTAAATCGCTGCCTTCTAAATAGTAAGTATTTTGTAGCTCTTTTACCTCTTCGCTGGTCGCTTTAAAATCGGTCACGACCTCCAAAATATCTTGCTCAAATTGCTCTAAATGTTTATCAACATAGTCTTTGGCTTGTGCTTCTTTTTCAAGCAAAGAATAAATCTCCTGAATTCTCTCTTCTAATGATTCAACAAATTCATAAACAACAGATTCGTCACCTTGTTTTTCTAACTGAATCATATAGCTACTTAATTGATCCTCAAAACTGGAAAGCTCCTCAAGAAAATTCTCATCCTCAATACGGAAACCAGATTCTTTCATCGCATAGATTCCCTTTTTCAATTCATCAATTTGATCTGGTAATTCTCTTTTGCAGCGTTTGTAAATAATCGGGAAATCTTGCATTCGTTGTTCTAAGTCTTGCAAATGTTCCTTAATTTGCAAAATAAGTTGACGTGCTTCATAATAATTTCCTTGATCACATTCCAGATAAAATTGATCAAGTAACGCCTGTTGATCAATCAATTCTGCTTCAAAGCGTTTCTCAGCATTGCCATATAGATGACGATCCTGCAATAAAGTTTGGCGGAGCTCTTTAAGTAATGGGACGACCATTTCCAACTCTTTTCGGCTCTGTTTTTCAGAATTAAGGAGGTCATCTAATTCAGCGTACATATTTTTAATGGTTGTCTCAATATTATTTAACGTTTGCTCAACAGAGCTTAAATGCTTTTTGGCCACAGGAATTTTAAATCGATCAGCAGCTTCCTCAGCATCAAATAAAAACTCTTCGATATCAGGCAGGTCTCGTGTTAAAATGTTATCCCATGTTTCTTTCCAAGATTCGAACTTCTCTTGTGTTTCACCAGACAACCGTAATGCCTTTACTTTTTGAAGTTCACTGGTGACTTGTCGATTCATGATGTCCATTTTCCATGCCTCTAGTTGATCGACTCGATCATACACTCTCTTTCTCAGAAATAAACCAATGATAATAGCTACAATTGTAATAAGTATAAATCCTATGATATAGGCTGCCATGCTGATCCTCCTTGCCTCATTCACCCAACATTATCTATTTCAATCAAACTTATGTATATTAGCAAGTTGTTCAAAAATTACCGAATGATATAGCCTGTCTCATTGCTAGTTAGTTTTTCTACAGAGATCTGAAAAAGGTACATCCAATTGCTCGAAACAAGTGATCACCTTAACCTGCTCTCTTCTCATTCGTTTTTTTTTGACACGTAGACTTAATAATTTTTTATTAATATTATCATACCATGAACTTGCCCTTTTTGCTAAAAAAAATCAATTTATTTAATGGTTTTACATTTTTTTCAATCCTACAGTTTAAAATACAGTTGAATCCAGTCATATTCAAGTGTATAATGACAAAAAATATAGAAACGAGGGACATAAAATGGGAGAGCAAGACCGTGCAAAAAATTATCAATTGATTTTAAAACAGCTTGAGGCACTCATAGCTGATGAACCTGATCAAATAGCTAATTTAGCCAACAGTGCTGCTTTACTAAACCAATTTCTCAATCATATTAACTGGGTAGGCTTTTATCTATTAAAAGGCGATGAACTTGTATTAGGTCCATTTCAAGGTTTACCAGCTTGCGTGAGAATTAAAGTCGGCAGTGGCGTATGTGGTACAGCAGTTCAGGAAGAAGCAACACAACGCGTTGCTAATGTTCATGAATTTCAGGGGCATATTGCCTGCGATGCCGCAAGCCAATCTGAGATTGTCGTACCTATTTCTAAAGATGGTGTCATTATTGGCGTGCTAGATATCGATAGTCCCGAGCTAAATCGTTTCGATCAATTGGATCAAGAGTATTTAGAACAATTTGTCGCTATATTAGAAAAGTATCTTTAAGGATGATTACTCCTAAAAAGAATTTTAAAAATCAGTGCACAGACTATAGCTTGTGTTACCAACTTTAAGTCAAATAAGCGTCGACATGGCTACGGTAACCACGTTGACGCTTTTATACTGAATGCCGTTTAACATCTTAAGAGAAAAGCCCCCTATTTTATTGGCTCATACAAAATTCCCTCATTGATAACTTCTTTTAGCTCGGAAATCCTCAAAAAAATCAATCGCTGTTATGGCTAACTGACAGTGTAACTGGCTGGGGCTGCGATTACTCGCCCATCGAAGGGCTTTTGTAAGACTCCTACTTCATGAAATAAGGGAACACATCATGTCTAAGTGGAGATCTAACAGCCAGAAACGGCCCGATTGATTCAACTGGGGTTTGATCGCCACTTTATAGAAATCGGCGACTTCTGCTAATGAAGTTAAACGCTAGCGAAAAGAAAATTGGTTCTTGCCTGCATGCTTCGCATCATACAAGGCCTGGTCTGCTTTATCAAATAATGTGGTCAAATCGAGAGGCTGCTCATGACTCCAATACGCCATTCCTATTGAAGCTGTGACAGAAGGCTGAGTTGTTTTTTCAATAAGATGAAGTAAGCGATTGGAAAACTGTTGTCCTTCTTGATAACTTGCTTCTGCTAAATAGATCGCTAACTCTTCGCCTCCCCATCTAGCAGCAAATCCGTGTCCCTCAATCTCTTTACGGATAAGATTTGCCACTTGAATAAGAATATGATCACCTACATCATGTCCATAAGTATCATTGATCTTTTTAAAATCATCGAGATCAATAAGAATGAATACACCACACTGACCCGCGTGTAAATGTTCGTTACATTTTTCGTCGAGGTATTTCCTTGAAAATAATTTGGTCAAATAATCGGTAATAACAGATTGTTCAAGCTGCTCTCTTAGTATAATATTACCGAAGGCTAAAGTAGAGTGTTGAACTAAAGATTTCATAAGTTTGAATTGATCAAATGTAAAAAAGTATGGTTGAGGATGCATGATAATAATACAGCCTAATAATTGCTCGGATTGAATCATCGGTAAAATAATAACCGAACGACAAGTTAACGCTAGCTCAGGAAATTTGCAATGAGTGTCTCCAATAAAAACGGCTTCGCGTTCTTGTTTTATTTGATTTAATAATAGCGTGAGCTTTTTTCTACTATCTTGATGATGAAAAAAGTCAGATGAATGTTGTTCGATTGAAAATTCCATGGCTTGATTGTATAAAATAAACCCTACCTCTTCAGCTTTGAAAGAGGTCTCAATTTGCGATTTAATAAAGGCGGTAGTATCTGATAAACAACTTAATTTATTCAATTCATGAGCAAAGGAATTAATTAACTGAAGGTCCTGAATTAATTGTGTCGATTGCTGATATAGTTGAGCGTTTTCAAGGGCATTTCCGGCAGTATTCGCAAGCAAGCGGACAAACTCGATATCGTCATCTGGTATCTGTTCAATTTCATAGGACGTTAATTCCATCACACCATAAATCCCCTGTTTACCATTCAATGGTGCATAGAGTGTGATTTTCCTACGGTTAGGTCGCTTGACTAGCTTTATTTCACCAGATAAAAAGGCCTGTACACTTGCTTTTTCTGCATATTCATCATTATATATCAGTTCCTTTACGGGCAAATTTTGTTCATCTTGGAAATTCTTTGATAAAAATAAGTGACAATCAAAAGTTGGATAAATAGAACCGATCGTATTAACGATCTCACTTAGCACATCTTTGGAATTCATAGTAGAGTGAAATTTTTGGGTTACACTATACATTAACTCGTATTTATTGACCTGTTCAATGACATGAAACATATTCGTAAGCTCAGTTAAAATCACATTTGCATCTTTGGCGATCTCGAGCCACCGCATTCTTTGCTTTTCAGATAATGGCTGTTCCTGATCAATGGTCAATGTAATAAACCCTGAAATTTTTTCTTCCTTAAACAAAGCAATCATACAAGCTTGTCCAGCTCTTTTACTTTTTGTTATGTGATATGATGATAGGTAAGAGACTTGCTGATAACGGTCGAATCCTTGAATTAAATCAGCGGACAAATTATCGACAAATAAATGGTGCTCCGTTGAAGCATGTGTTAACACAAATTGATCAGACCACTGATCATATAAAAAAAGCCCAACAGCTTCTGCCTTTGCTAAGGTTTTAACCTGCTTGACCAAAATTTGTAGGGAATCGCCTGTTTGATAATCATGCTTGTGCTCATGGAGGAATGTTGTGTGACCTTTAGAAAAAGTATACAACCTCATTTGACTACTTCCACCTATCTAAATAAATATTGATTTAACGTTAGCGAAATTAGTGATTTACTCCAGTGTTCTTAAAAGTATTTGTTTAATCAAGGATAAATTACCTAATTATAGACATAAAAAACTGATAATTGGTTTCTTATAATGTATTATAGCGTAATTAACTCTCAATGACTACCAATAAGATAGTATTTTTTACTCATAATATCGATATTTTTCGATTTGAATACATACTTTTTTACTATTAAAAAAATCCATATTTCGACAGAAATAAAGGATTCGGTCATATTTCATTTTGTTTAATTGCTTTCAAGGAGACAATCTTACTAATTATTACGGTCATTTTATTAACAACAGTTGACTTCCCTTTATCAAAACCATATAATAGACTTTGTGTAAAAAAGGTAGCCTTTGTGAACCGCCGGTTGTTCATTTTGTTCCTTACCCTCTGTAAGGTGTATCGCGTAACTCTCTGCTGCTGGAGCGAAGGTACATGAAAACAAAATGTCAAGCGTGGATGGAACACGATATCTTGTTTTATGCAAAATCTAATATAAAGGAGAGAATGCACTATGGCTCGCTATACAGGTCCTGTATGGAAAAAGTCTCGTCGTCTCGGAATTTCATTATCTGGTACAGGTAAGGAGTTAGATAAACGTCCTTACGCTCCTGGACAACATGGTCCAAACCAACGTAAAAAGCTTTCAGAATATGGTTTACAATTACAAGAGAAGCAAAAGCTTCGCTTCATGTATGGTGTAAATGAGCGCCAATTCAGCAACTTATTCAATAAAGCGGCTAAATTAAAAGGGGTTCACGGTGAAAATTTCATGATTCTATTAGAATCACGCTTAGATAACCTTGTTTACCGCCTTGGTCTTGCTCGTACACGTCGTCAAGCACGTCAATTAGTTAACCATGGCCATATCACTGTTGACGGAAGTCGTGTTGACATCCCTTCATACAGCGTGAAGCCAGGTCAAACCATTGGTGTACGTGAAAAATCTCAAAAGCTTTCAATCATTGCTGAAGCAATTGAAGCAAATACATTTGTACCTGAGTACCTCACTTTCGATGCTGACAAGCTTGAAGGAACTTACTCACGCTATCCTGAGCGTACAGAGTTACCAGCAGAAATTAATGAAGCGTTTATCGTTGAGTGGTACTCACGTTAATCGAGATAGACTAAATAAAAAATGTACAAAAGCCTTAGAAATGTTGTTTTATCAATGTTTCAAGGCTTTTTTCTTCATTTTAAACACCGCACTTCTTACAACATTAGTGTATAAGTCAGCGTTCCTACATGACAGGGCTGCCCTCCGCATTCACCATCATAAATGTAATCCTCTTTATATTTATTTTAGGTAAGGAGGTTTTTGTAAAAAAATCAAAAATTAAGCATGACGTTCAAAGCATTCGCGATATGCATTTTATCCTAAGATGATATTATATGGGAAGCCATTCCACATGAATCTATAAAAAGCACTTTATTTTTGGGAATTAGCGCCTCCTTCCCATTGTAAAGAGAAAAGGCTGGGAGAGTACTTTTTTGAAATTAGAATTCATATTAATTAATACCTCATGCTCACTGTTTATGATCTCATATCGAAAGGTCGTCAATTTAATATACAGAAAATTTCGTCTTTTTATGTCATAACATTAGTTGTAGGGGCCCCAATTTTCGCCCCAATCACTACTGTATTCAGTTTAACAACTCCTATCGAATTATCTGTAGCAATACTCAAAATTTATTCGTAAATAATTTATGATATAGCTTAATTACAATGAGAACATGAGATAACACAATAAAAATAAAGAATAACGTCGATAGTATGCTATCATATTGAATTGGCTTTTCTTCAACTAAATAAAAAATCACAGAAACAAAAGATACTAAAATCCCCAACAATATAAAGTGGTTACCGAAAAAAATAGCCACTTTTTCTTTATTATGTTTCTTGTTATTATATCCAATTATTAAATCAACCATCTTCCCCTTTTTAATTAATAATCCTAATAAAATGTGAATTAAACCAAACAACGAGAATATTAAATATCCCAAATCATTATCACTCCCTCTTTAAATATGACTTCGATTTCCTAAACATGAATTTTTTTAATAAACATTAACAAATGGGATGAAGGTTATTATATAGTAGATCTCCGCTAAATGTGTCTAACATCTGCGTCGTCAGATTCAGCTTTTTCTAACTGTATTTGGCAAGTAAAAAATGTATGAAATGGCATTTAAAAATGTATGCCACTTACCGCCTCAATTTATTGCTGTATTAAAGATTCTTTATAACGGAAACTTTCACCGTTAAAAAGGAGTAAATGGGAATGATGAATCAGTCGATCAATCACAGCTTCTGTTAATATTGGATCTCCGAAAACATGATTCCATTGTCCGAATTGAAGGTTGGTAGTAATCACCAGGCTCTTATTTTCGTAACACATGGAGATTACTTGAAATAATAACTCTGCACCCTCTTTGTGAAGAGGGATATAGCCGAGTTCATCTAATATAAGAAGATCTAGTCTTTCAAGCTGCTTAATCAGCCTGGGGAGGGAACCATTTTGGTTCGCCTCTATTAATTTATTTGCTAAAGATGCCAATGTAAAGAACTTCACTTTAGTGCCGTACCTATGTATGGCATTTAAGCTAATTAATGTTGCCAAATAAGTTTTTCCTGTGCCGACTCCACCATATAAAATCAGATTCTCTTTTTCATGAATGAATTCCCCCTGGAGAATCCTATCTCGATCAATCCCCTGAGGGATTTGAATATGCTCCCATTGAAAGGCTTGGTCACCTGTCTTTGGTAATTGTGCTTGCTTTAGTAATAAGTTCACCTTTCTTTCTTCTCTATTTTGAACCTCCTTTTCAAATAATTGAAGAAGATAATCATAATTATTTTCAGCTTTAATTTCATGGTAATGCTCTCTAATCCAACTCAACTTCAAGCGTTTGGCATATGCTTCAATTTGCTCTTTCATCAAGAAACACCTCCGCTTTGAAGTAAAGAATCATAATGAGAAAGCCCCCTCGTTGCCGCAGGCATAGTTGGTAGGTTAATAGCTGGACTTATCTCCTTGTATGTATTGCTTTGATTTATTATAGTGTAAAAACAATGCTTGATTTGGTCCGGACTTGGATGTTCATGCGAAGAAGCGATCGCGAGAGCTTCATTCAGTAATGAAAAATCGTCATTCTTTAAAAGTTCTCCTAATAAACGTAAAGCACGCTTCTGTTCTTCTTCTGTACAGTTCCTTAAATAGTCCGTCCAAATAGATGGAAATTGGTTATAGATACTTGAATACTTTATA
>NZ_BCQW01000042.1 GCF_001552275.1 Amphibacillus sediminis NBRC 103570 | reverse complement strand
AATCCAAATATTTAGAGCTGAAAGGAGATCACTATGAATGAACATTGGTTATCAATCATCACTGAAGTTGGTTTTCCGATTGCAGTCACTTTTTATCTACTGCATAGAATTGAAACAAAGCTAAATACATTGATAGAGGCGATTACCATTCTTCCAGAAAAACTACTGATCAATTCAGCAGATAAGAAGCAGTAAGCTCATTAAATATATTTAATTGTGTCAAACTGATTGATTTTTTTGAAAAATCAATCTTTTTTGTTGCTGAAAATTTGCAACCAAGCTATAATAAACGATAACGACTTTTGATGGACGCTCATAAGGAGGGAAGAAGATGCCGATTAATGTGCCCAAGCAGCTTCCAGCTCGTGCAATATTAGAAAAAGAGAATATTTTTTTAATGGAAACAGATCGAGCAACGACTCAAGATATTCGTCCATTAAAAATATTAATTTTAAATCTTATGCCGGATAAGGAACGCACTGAAACCCAATTATTACGCTTGTTAAGTAATTCACCACTCCAAGTGATGGTGGATTTTATTCATACTGAAACATATCAATCAAAAAATGTCCAAAAATCACATTTAGAAAAATTTTATTTAACCTTTTCCGATATTAAAGCAAAACGTTATGATGGCTTAATTATTACGGGGGCTCCTGTTGAACATTTAAAATTTGAAGAGGTTGATTATTGGAATGAACTCGTAAACATTATGGAATGGAGTAAAACACACGTCACGTCTAGCTTGTACATTTGTTGGGGAGCGCAGGCTGCACTCTATTATCATTATGGAATTAATAAATTCGAACGAGACAAGAAGATTAGTGGTATCTATGTACAAAGGTTAATAAATCCAACAAATAAACTAGTACGTGGTTTAAATGATGTCTTTAGAGTTCCGCATTCTAGGTATACGGATTCAGATTATCAAGCCATCGCACAACATCATGATTTAATAATATTAGATGAATCTGATGAAGCAGGACCATTGTTAATCGTATCAAATGATGAAAAAAATGTGATGATTACAGGGCACATTGAATATGATGCTGATTCATTACTTAGAGAATACGAGCGTGATTTGGCGAAAGGCATAAAAATTCAACAACCGTATAACTATTTTCCAAATGATGATCCAAATCAGGCTCCAATCAATTATTGGCGCTCTGAAGCTTATTTAATATTTTCGAACTGGTTAAATTATTTTGTCTATCAAGAAACACCATATACATGGTAAAAGGGGAGCCATTAAACTTCATTGGCTCCCCTTTTAACTATTTACTTTGTAAATCAAGGCGTTTCTTCATCTTCTAAATGAAGACTAACTTCAATTCGAACTAATGAACGACGTAACGTAACCTGAAGGCTTCTCATTTGAATTTCTTCAGCAGCCTCAAGAGCGGCTTCTGCTTCGCGTCGATCTTGCTCAGCACGTTCTAAGTCAATTTCATCAGGTCGTTGTGCGATAGTTGTATAAATATCTACATCAGTACCATTAATTTCGACAATACCATTGAAAACGGCTAACTTTTTTTCAATACCATTATTAAAAATGCGGAGAATTCCCTCACCTAAAACAGTTGAAACTGGTTCATGTCGAGGTAATACTCCTAGATCTCCGTCAATACAACGCATGATCAACATATCTGCTTCTTCAACAAATTTCACACCTCGAGGTGTCGTTATTGTTAGGTTAATTTTTTCATCATTGACTAACTCAGTCTGTTGTTCAGACATATTAATCACCTTGTGCGCTCTTGTATTTTTCTACAACTTCATCTATCGTTCCAACATTATGGAAATATCCTTCTGGAATCTCATCATGAACACCTTCGATAATTTCTCTAAAACCTCGAATGGTTTCTTCAACTGGGACATAGCGCCCAGGGATTGACGTGAATTTCTCAGCAACATGAAACGGTTGAGATAAGAACTGTTGAACTTTTCTCGCTCGATTCACTGTAAGCTTATCTTCTTCAGATAATTCATCCATCCCTAAGATCGCAACGATATCTTGAAGATCCTTATAGCGCTGTAAAATACTTTGTACAGCACGTGAGACACGATAGTGCTCATTTCCAACAATGCTTGCTTCTAAAATTCGTGAAGATGAGTTAAGTGGATCGATTGCTGGATAAATGCCTTGTTCCACAATCGCTCGAGAAAGTACTGTTACTGAGTCTAAATGAGCAAATGTTGTTGCTGTTGATGGGTCTGTATAGTCATCCGCGGGTACATAAATTGCCTGTACAGATGTAATTGAACCAGACTTTGTTGAAGTAATACGTTCTTGTAATGCACCAATCTCAGTAGCTAGAGTTGGTTGATAACCTACAGCACTAGGTGTTCTTCCTAGTAAAGCCGATACCTCTGATCCAGCTTGAACAAATCGGAAAATATTATCAATGAACAATAATACATCTTGTTGTTGCTTATCTCTAAAGTACTCAGCCATTGTAAGACCTGTAAGACCTACTCTCATACGGACTCCTGGTGGTTCGTTCATTTGACCGAAAATTAAACCAGTTTTATCAATTACACCAGAGTTCTTCATATCATAGTACAGGTCATTCCCCTCACGAGTACGTTCACCTACACCAACGAACATTGAGTATCCTCCGTGCTCTTGAGCAATACTGTTGATTAACTCCATAATTAATACAGTTTTACCAACACCCGCTCCACCGAATAAACCAATCTTACCACCTCTTGAGAAAGGACAGAGCAAATCAATAGCCTTAATACCTGTCTCAAGCATTTCTGGTTCTGCTACTTGATCAGCAAGACTAGGTGGGTCTCGGTGGATTGACCATTTTTGCTTTGCTTCGATTGGTGGTTGGTTATCAATCGGTTCTCCTAAAACATTCACCATTCGTCCCAAGACCTCTTCACCAACAGGTACAGTAATTGGCGATCCTGTATCAACCGCCTCCATACCTCTTGTCAGACCGTCTGTCGGATGCATTGAGATACATCTAACTGTATCATCCCCTAGATGTTGCATAACTTCTAAGATAATTGTTTCATCATTGTGCTTGACTTCGATCGCATTATATAATGCTGGTAACTCACCTTCAAAGTGAATATCTATAACTGCTCCTATAATCTGAATTATCTTACCTTTATTATTAACTATCATGTATTCCACCTTTACTTATTTACTTAAAAAATTTGCACTACCTACAATTTCGCTAAGTTCTTGTGTGATAGCTGCCTGGCGTTTTCGGTTATACATACTAGTTAAGTCTTTAATGAGATCTGATGCATTATTACCTGCAGCGTCCATATTAACCATTCGTGCTGCTTGTTCACTCGTATGCGATTCAGAAAATGCTCTAAAAAGACTCATATGCAGATATAATGGCATCATTCGTTCAATAAATGTTGCTAAATCTGGCTCATATTTCTTTTCATTGTTTCGGTTATTATCTTCTAGCTTAACCCCAGTTGCGACTGGAAGCAATCGCTCTACTTGTGGAGTATAACTTAACACATTTTCAAAGCGCGTATATGCAACAAACACTTCTTCCACTTCACCAGACAAGTAGAGATCCGATAACCATTTTGCAAGGTTTTCGGTTCCGTAATAGACTTGTGAATCTGCAATGTCTGTAATTTTACGGATAATATTTTTTTCTCTCTTTTTTAAATAATCATTACCTTTAGATCCTACTACAAGTATCTTTTCATTCTTGCCGTTGTTCATATGTTTCATCGTTTCAGACAAAATGTTTGCGTTATAGCTTCCTGAAAGACCACGATCACTTGTAATTATGATATATAATGTATTCTTAACTTTTCTTTCATAATAAAACGGGTGTGTCTCTACTTCTTCTAGATTTCCTATTTCCTCAGCTACACGCTTCAATTTCCCGTAGATAGGACGGACACCTTCCAACTGCCTTCTAGCTTTTTGCAACTTCGTGGAGGCGACCATATCCATCGCTCTTATAATTT
Organism: Amphibacillus sediminis NBRC 103570; assembly: GCF_001552275.1. Taxonomy (GTDB): domain Bacteria; phylum Bacillota; class Bacilli; order Bacillales; family Amphibacillaceae; genus Amphibacillus_B; species Amphibacillus_B sediminis. The sequence goes on along the minus strand of NZ_BCQW01000042.1, from coordinate 9,828 downwards.
GTTCTGTAGAGCGGACGTTTTCGATTCTTTGCTTAATATCTCTCATCGAAGTCACATCGGTACCTCCTTATTAGTTGTATTGATACTGTTTCTTTGTTTCCGTAATCGCCTTATCAATTTCTTTTTCTAGATCTTTTGAAATGTCTCCAGTTTGTTTTATTTCTTCTTTAATGTGTGGAGCATGTTGATTGACATAATTGATAAAGTCTCTTTGGAATCTTAGTATCCGTTCAACTTCAATATCTGTAAGATGCTTGTTGCTTAAAGCATAGAGGATCAATACTTGATCTTCAACTGCCATTGGTCTATACTGCGGCTGCTTAAGTACTTCGGTAATGCGCTCACCTTGATTTAGCCGATCTAATGTGTCTTGGTTTAAATCTGATCCAAATTGAGAGAATGCGGCTAATTCTTTATATTGAGCAAATTCAATTCTTAATGGACCAGCTAGTCTCTTCATAACTGGAATTTGTGCTGATCCACCAACACGTGAAACAGAGAAACCAGGGTTAATAGCCGGACGAATACCATCATTAAATAAATCTGACTCTAAGAAAATTTGTCCGTCAGTAATAGAGATGATATTTGTTGGAATGTATGCAGAAATATCGCCTTCTTGTGTCTCAACAATTGGTAGTGCTGTTAAAGTACCACCACCGTTTTCCTCACTTAGGCTCGCTGCGCGTTCTAGCAGTCTTGAGTGAAGATAGAACACATCACCTGGATATGCTTCTCGCCCAGGTGGTCGACGTAGAAGTAAACTAATTGCACGATAAGCAACAGCATGTTTTGATAAGTCATCATATACGACTAATACATCTTTACCTTTATGCATCCATTCTTCAGCAATTGCACAACCTGCATAAGGTGCAATGTATTGTAATGAAGAAGACTCACTTGCTGTAGCTGCAACAACTGTTGTATATTCCATAGCCCCTGTTTCATTAAGGGCTTTTATAATTCTCGCAATCGTTGATGCTTTCTGTCCAATTGCTACGTATACACAATAAACATCTTTATCTTTTTGATTAATAATTGTATCAATACCAATGGCTGTTTTACCTGTCTCACGGTCACCAATAATTAATTCCCTTTGACCTTTTCCGATTGGTACAAGTGCATCAATAGCTTTAATACCCGTCTGTAACGGTTGATTAACTTCTTGTCTGTCAATTACACTCGGGGCAGGACTCTCAATTAATCTGTACCCATCAGATGCAATTGGACCTTTTTCATCAATTGGTTCTCCTAGTGCATTTACAACACGACCAAGCATACCGTCACCAACTGGGACTTCAGCCATTCTTCCTGTTAATTTAACAGGATCTCCTTCTTTTATGCCTGCATCTGAACCCATAATGACGACACCAATACTGTCTTCATCTAAGTTTAATGCCATACCATAAGTCCCGTTAGCAAATTCAAGGAGCTCACCGCTCATTGCACTATTCAACCCATGAACACGCGCAATACCATCACCAACTTGAATGACTGTACCAGCTTCGGAAAAATCTAATTCATCTGTATAAGATTTAATTTGTTGTTTTATTACCTTGCTAATTTCATCAGGATTAATGATCATTGATAACCTCCTCTCTTCAATCGTTCTTTCATGACATTTAATTTAGTTCTGACTGTACCATCGAAGATTTTACCATCGACTAAGATATAAAATCCTCCAATCACATCAGGATCATGTTCAGCATGAATGTCAACTTGCATGTTAGTTTGTTTTGTTAATATTTTACGGATTGATTCTAGTTGTTCTTGTTTAAGTGGTTTAGCAGATACGACTCTTGCCTCAATTTTTCCTAAACGTCGCTTGGCACGATTAATAAATTCTGCTAAAGCGGGTACTATGAGTGATTCTCGATTCTTCTTTACCATAAGTGATAAAAATCCCATGAGGTGTTGAGAAATCTTACCCGAAAATGCATTTTCAAAAAGGTCGTACTTAGCTGAATCTGCAATGTGGGGATGAGTTAAAAAAGCTTGACTATCATGGTCTAATAACATATCCCTAACTAAAATCGCTCCTTGTAAATCTTCACTTAAGCTATCATTTTCATCAGATAGTTCTATAAGTGCATTTGCATAACGCTCATTTAGTTTTGCCATTGCGTGTCCTCCAACTTAGCTAATGTTTCCTCAAAAATTTTATTTTGAGTTTCATCATCTATGTTTTGAGTGATATATTTTTCGGCCATTAGAGAGGCAAGTTCAATAATATAGAGGCGTGATTCTTCTTTAAGTCGAGCTTTCTCTTTTGAAATACTCTCCATTGAACGTGCTTTTAATTCTTGAGCTTCTTTCCTAGCTGCTTCAATAATAGTTTTACCTTCTTCTTCAGCAGCGAGGCGTGCAGCCTCAAGAATCTCAATTCGTTCATTATCTATTTCTTGTAGTTTATTATCATATTCTGCAATGAGTTCATTACCTTTGGCCATCACAGCCTCTGATTCAGTTAACTTATTCTGAATACGTTCAGCACGATTTTGCAAAAATAGTTTAACGGGTTTATATAGAAGCCAATATAAGATGACTGATAATATAATTCCGTTAAGGAGTTGAAGACCTGAAGTGAAAAATGTTTGCAAATCTAAACCAAAAACGCGTCCATCAGGGGCTGTTTGAGCTAAAAGTGATACCATATTAAGCAATTAAAATAGCCTCCTTTCGCTCTGTTCCATCAGATGCATTTCTGCTTAACCTAAGTAGTTAAGTAGAATTGTAACAAGTGGGTTAGCGAATAACATGATGATCGCGATTAAAAGACCATAAATACCAGAAGTTTCAGATAATGCTAATCCGACAAACATAGTAGTACGGATAGAATCCGCTGCTTCAGGCTGTCTAGCCATTGATTCTAAGGCTTGTGAGGCAATTTTCGCCTGTCCAAATGTAGTTGTGATACCGTTTAATAGTGCGATTGCTGCTGCGATGTGCGCGATTGCGATTACAAATGCTAATGGATCTTGCATATTTAATTCCTCCAATTCAATTCTCATTTATTTTTTATAATTTATTTTTATTGTCAATGCATGAAAACCATTACTATTCTGCAGCTGTTTTAACATACATTAGACTTAAAATAACGAAGATATAAGTTTGCAAAGCACCAATGATTACGTCAAAAAATGCATGAAGTATTGACGGAATTCCAACTTGGACCAACATTGGTGTCAATGCGTAATAAAGCGTAATGATTATCGTTCCTGATAACATGTTACCAAATAGACGGAAACTTAATGAAACTGGCTTGGCTAATTCTCCAATTAAGTTCATCGGAAAGAAAATGTAATGCGGTTCGAAAAATTCCTTAAGGTAATCGCCTTTACGGTGCTTAAAGCCCATGTAGAACATTAATACTAAACTTACAAAGGCCATAGCAAACGTGGTTGCCCAATCAGCAGTTGGTGGTCTAAGTCCAAATATACTGAACAATGCCGACCATAACAGCAACATAAATACCATGAAAAACCAAGGAGCAATATAAGATAGTTTTTCACCTACTGTACTTTTAACAAAATTTTCGAAGATCTCAATAACTGCTTCAATCGCATTTTGAAATCCGCTTGGTACTTCTTTAAATTTCCGAAGCTTGATCCGTGCAATGATAGCTACGATAATTAGGAACAGCATAATAAACCAAGTATTGACGATAGTTTCAGTAATCCAAAATTCATGACCGAAGATTTCTATTCTCCATAGATTATCTATTTCTAAACCCAATCTCTCATCACCACCTGTCTTGAAAATCAATTTAGATTAATTTTTAGCTGTAGATCTAATTGTATAAACAGCTATTTGGAATGAAATAATCCCTACCGCTACACCCCACAAACTGATTTGCGGCACAACTGCTCCTAGAAAAAGCACAACACCAGAGAGTAATAATCTAAGAACATGCTGGATTGTAACATAGTTGCCTGCGGTTTTCTTTTCCATCTTAAGTGCTTTATTGACGGTATATTCTAGGAGAAATACTTTAGTAATACTAACGGCTGAGCCAAGTGCGGCTCCAATTAAAAATGGAAGGAAATCTAAAGAGCGGTGGTAAATGACTGATCCCAACGTACTAATTAATGAAATAGTTATAATGGTTATAACCATTTTTTTGGCTAAACTAGACAGTTTCATGATACCTCTCTTCTCTATAATCTTTCACTGGTCGTTATCAATTATTCTTTGGGAAAATAAAATAATGATTTAAGTGCTGCTCCTGCACCTAGAAGGGAAAAAACTAATAACAACCAAGGAGACGTTCCGAATAGGTTGTCCAGGTATTTCCCCATGAAAACACCGATCAATATCGTCGTTCCTATTGTTACGCCTATTTGTGAGAAGTACGTTAACATTCGCATCATTTCATTTTTTTTAGGGCGCTGTTCATTCCCATCATTTTGTATACTCAAGTTAACGACCTCCCCGCTTAAAAACATGGTATCCTAAAAACAAACAGTTTTGGATACCATGTTTCGCCTGTAAAAATCGTATCATAAAATTTTAGAAAGTGTCAAGAAATAAGCTGACTTCCAAAGGCTAACAGTAAACTTTTTATTTCCATTCCGATAATGATTGCGTTTGCAAATCATGTCCGAATATTTTAGATTTAACAGATATATGATGATTACTTTTAAAAGTTTTTTATATAGATAATCTAAAATGTTCTCCTTAATCATTGATAACTCAAGGCTTTTATTGTATTTTTAACTATGAGATATTGCTTCATTTTAGATTCAGGATACTTTTAACAAGAAAGGCTTGCATTTAAAACTTATGCTTGCTATAATGAACTTAGCTATTTTGTTCGACAAAACACTTCAAGTAACTGACATCGTGAAAGTTTTCGTTTTGATGCTTGAGCAAGAATAGTAATACATGTGTGTGGATATACCACACTAGGAGGAAAAGTAATATGGCACAAGGAACAGTTAAATGGTTTAACGCAGACAAAGGTTTTGGATTTATCGAAGTTGAAGGTCAAGATGATGTATTCGTACACTTCTCAGCTATTCAAGGCTAAGGCTTCAAAACACTTGAAGAAGGACAAAGCGTAACTTTCGATATCGAAGAAGGTAACCGCGGACCACAAGCAGCTAACGTTGTTAAAGCGTAATTACTAAAAAACTTAAAAGAGAACGAAATTATTCGTTCTCTTTTTTTAATGATCTTTTTTAGCGAGTAGATTCAATTATGTGGGGACAGCACAAACTAAAGATTAATATCAATTGATATCATAGCTAAATGAGGCTGGGACAAAACCCAGTAAAATAACAACGAGGCTGGGACATAACCAGTCTCATCCCTAATTTTAAGCTTCAATGATATAAACAGCGTAATCAGGTATAATACGTCTTAGTTTAACCCTTGCATTTTCTGCTTCTTTCTTGCTATCAAATGCAGCTGTTATAATTCGATAACCTGGATTCCAATCAAGGCTTTCAGGAACTTCATAAAGTGCCCATTTTTGCTCTTTTTTGATATCAGCTTTTGCCTTTACTAAATCTTCTGCATAATTAAACTTGCCTGTTCTTAAACGGTACCTCATTTTGTTATCCTCCTTATCTAAATAATTTATTGGATTTACGGCGTTGCTCTTATTAGAATTCCACCGTCCTTTGTGTAGCTCAAAATGTAAATGTTGTCCGTAGCTTTGGCCTGTATTCCCCATTACTCCAATTATTTGCCCTTGTCTAACTGTTTGACCTTCTGAAACTCTTCTAGATCCGTCTCTCATATGAGCATATACTGTTTCCCAAGTTTGTCCGTTTACATTATGAACAATCATAATACATTGACCATAACTTGTAGAATTGTATGATCTAGCAACAGTACCGGAAGCTGATGCATAAATAGGATGATAACCACTTTCTGCAATATCAATTCCATGATGATTGGGTCTGGATGGTGTCCGAAAGCCACTCGTTACTCGTTTAGTTGTGGTTGGCCAAATAAAAGTTGCCATCTAGTACTCTCTCCTTTTTAGTATTTTAATAAAGGAATTAATTAACCCTCTATTAAATTAAATTTATCATGAAGGATAAGCTTAAAAATGACACCAAAGTGACATGATCGACAACTCCTCTTTAAATCATTTAAAAAAGCCATCTCACAAAATGAGACAGCTTTACTTACCGTTACCTTTATTTTTTTACCCTGATAAACTGTTCGGCTGGACTACTAGCAACGTTTTCAATCAGACTGACAAACTCGATTATGCCATTGGCTATAACGAACGCTTTAATGACTTTTGTTAAATATTGTCTTTTCAAATAAATAAACAGCACCAATTTTGATGAGGCTTTACGTCCAACTTTACTACTCAATCTTCCCACTAAAAAATCTGCTGTTATTATAATAATGCGCTTTAACTACCACTCCCATATTGTGGGTGGACTCGAATATAGGTTTAATTAAAAAGAAAGATAATAAAACGGCTAACTATCATTAGTAATAGTCTAGCACATAGCTGCATAATATTTGCGGGCTAAATTCAAACAATGAAATAAGTCTTGATATGATAGGTTTTATAAGGCCAATCATATCTCTTTCAATATTACAATCATGTAAGATTTTGAGTTTCGCTAAAAATAAGCCGGATCGTTGTCCCTTCTCCAACCGTTGAATCCAACTCAAGACGATGTTCTAGCTTTTCAGCAACTTCTTTTACTAGATAAAGTCCCATCCCCGTTGATTCTCGGTATTTCCGGCCGTTTTCCCCTGTATAAAATTTGTTGAAGACTCGCTTTTTATCCACAACTGGAATACCGACACCAAAGTCCTTTACTTCAAGTACCGCTTCCCCTAACCTTTCATAAATGGAAATGACAAGATGATTCGTTTTTCCAGTAGAATATTTGACCGCATTATGTACTAATTGTGTTAATAGGAAGAAGAGCCACTTCTCATCGGTCTCTACTGAAATGCTGGGCCTTTCTTCCTTTAATTGTGGATATACTTCATTTCGAATATAAAACCGCTTATTCTCTTGATTCACTTCATGTACAAGCCTGGAAAGCATGACCGGTTTAATCTGGAAATCCTCAGTAATGGTACGCAATCTTGCCATATATAGCACAGTATTCAGACCATTTCGCATTCGCTCCGTCTCCTCACGAATACTAGAGGACTCTGGCTCATCAAGTGATTGAGCTGTCAACTCTATAACAGATAATGGTGTCTTCATTTGATGGACCCAACGATCCATAAAAAGTAAATGCTCGTCCTGTCTGCCTTCCGCCTTTTGAAGTTCTTCTTGATATAAACGATATTGCGAAATAAGCAATTGATCGAACGCTTCTGATATTGGGGCTCGTTCAGTCGTTTCAAGTGATTCATCTAGCGTTTGCAGCGGATTCTGTAGTCTTCGGTAAAGATTTTTTCTGCTCGTATATCGATAGATGAGAAATACAGTTATTAAAATCAATGATAGAAAACTAGCATAAATGGTAACACCTAAACCTCGATAGCCGTCTAACCAAAACAAGGTAATGATCAGGGCACATTGAATAAGCTGGATGATAATCAATAACAAATGTTCGCGAAGAAATAATTTCATTCTTTCCCTTCTTTCCAAGTCACTTGGAGCCGGTATCCTGCTCCCCTTACAGTCTCAACAGCATCCTCAATCCCCAACTCCTGAAACTTTTTCCTAACACGCGTAATATTTACATTCAATGTATTTTCATCAACGTATGCTTGATCATCCCAAAGTTTAGCCAACAGATCCTGACGACCAGCCACACGAGGATAGCGCTCAAGCAGACTTTCAATAATATCTGTCTCTTTTTTTGTTAAGGTAGTCACTTTATCTTCAAAACGTAACTCTAATCGTTCTGGATATAAACTTAAACCGTCTTGAATAAGCATCCTTTCATCATACTTTGCTGCATATTCCCCATATGCACGACGGAGCTGACTTCTAATTTTCGCCATGACAATATCAGGGTGAAATGGCTTGGTAATAAAATCATCGCCACCATTTTCTAATGCCATCACTTGATCCATCTCACCAGTTCGAGCTGAAATGAAAATGACCGGGCAAATCGACTCTTTTCGAATTTGTCTACACCAATAATAGCCATCATAGCTAGGTAAGTTGATGTCAAGTAATATAAGATTAGGTTGTGTACGTCGAAACGTATCGATAATCGTTTCAAAATCCTCAGTCATAACAACTTCATAGCCATATTTTTCAATATAGGAACATAGATATTCGGCAATTTTCATATCATCTTCAACAATCATAATTTTTTCCATAAATTGATTCTCCTAGCCTAGTATTTAACTCAAGTTTAATTTAACATAAGCATTTGATCAATTGACATTTTTAGATATTGTAGAATGCATGAATTAAGACATAGTGTAGGTAGGATTGGCAGGCAAGTGCGCCTTGGCGTATTTAGCATTCGTCTATATAGAAGTGAGCAAGTTAGAAACAGTGGCGTTTGGACGAGCTAGTACCCATAGCAAAGCGCTCTTTTCCAGCACGATCCTACTTGTTTATTGAAAAATGCGATATAAAAAAGGGGGGAAATCGATTAAGATCTTGCTAGCTCTTAAGTATTCGTCTCTGAAAAATACGACAACCTTGATAGATGACTAAAATGATTGTAATAAAACTTTGCCCTAGTAATTGCTGGACTAAGTTGCCTATGGGCGCTTTACTAAGATTAGATACTAAAAAGCTTATGGCAACAAACAGTAAACCAACCACAAGATTGGTAGAAATAAAGACAGTTAAGGACTTTGTTTGTTTTTTGATGATCAGCCAAAGTGCAACTACGACAAAGATAGTTAGCAATAGAAACTCAATAAAATAGGCCCATTCACTTAACTGTTTCAGCTGTACAAACACTTCTTGACTGATTTCTTCGGTATCGCCCCATTCCTTCCCAATATTCGCTTTAGATAGTTCAAGCCCTAAATAACTGCTATTCAAACTAGTTAAAATCAAAATATAGCATGCGATAAACTTCTTGTTAATCATTTCTCTCCCCCACTTTAAGGAGTTTTTCTAAACACAAAGCAACTATACCACTTACTTCTATAAAAAGATAACAGTTATCCATTAATTTTACAAGAAAAGGGATATGAGTTTACCAAAGTGAAAGGTTAAGAATAAAAGCCGAAGTTAGAGCGGTTAAGAAGACGTGTTCAAAATGGTACCAAATGGTTGGAAGCGTATTTATTCAAAGTCTAGTCTATTCTTTTGTTAATTGAACAGCTATAATCAAAAAAGGGGGGAGAAATATGACAAACAATAGATTCAAAGCTATCGCTGCCGTACATATTTTTTTATTAAAAGCTGATCAGATTTTGTTACTTAGACGATATAACACAGGGTATGAAGATGGAAACTACAGTGTCCTGGCTGGACATATTGACGGTGGAGAAGATGTCATTACTGCTGCTCAAAGAGAGGTATTAGAGGAAGCTGGTATTACTATTTCTACTCAAGACTTAAGCATCGTCGGCGTTATGCACCGAAAAGCAGAAGATGAGCGAATTGATTTCTTTTTAACAGCTGAGAACTGGACAGGAGAGATAGTCAATATGGAACCTAACAAATGTGATGAATTAGCTTGGTATCCGCTCAACGAATTACCTGATAATCTGATTCCATATGTCCGTAAAGCAATTGAAAATTATATAGCAGGTCAACCCTTTGATCTGTATGGTTGGGCTAACAGGCAGAAGGAAGTTGACTGCTAATCGTCTTATCATGCTACGAAGCTGATTCAACATGTTTTTTATTCAGCCTTCCATTACCTAACGACTTATTAGTTCTCGGACGATAAGTATGCGTTTGGAAACAGCAAATGA
>NZ_BCQW01000041.1 GCF_001552275.1 Amphibacillus sediminis NBRC 103570 | reverse complement strand
AACTTTTTCCCAAACGAAAAGTTTAAATTAGTAAAAACTCTAAAAAAATAAAATTACTTTCGTACTATACTAAGTACATCCTGAAAAGTTAATCTTTATAAGAAATTAGAATACTGATTTTTCAATAGTTTTAAAACATAGCTCCGTTAATGGTAACCCCGAATAAGTTAGAGTTTTTATATATAGCTTGGCTATCTAAAGTTCTATATCGAATTGGACTTTTGCCATTCAAGTTTTCTTTAAATAGGATTTTCACATGAAAAATTTTAAAATTGCGGTCTCTCCATTTAAAAATTTGATTACTAGGATTCAATTGCTGTGATGGGCACATGGATTATGATATTATCCATGTGCACCATCTATCTTAACTAGAACTAAAAAGTGTGGGAAGGAAATAAAGCTTTGTCAGCTACAAACCTTTTTAAATTTAATATTTTTTTAATCAACTTCTAAATATTCTTTTATTCCCTCTGCAATTGAAGTAGCTAATCGATCCTGAAAAACTTCGGTTAGCATTTTTTCTTCTTCTTGTTGATTTGTTAAATAGCCTATTTCCAACAAAACGGCAGGCATAAATGTGTCGGTCAGTACGAAGTAATTCTCATTTCTTACGCCTCGATCATTAAATCCTGTCGCTTCTAGCACATGTCTATGTAAAATATTAGCTAGTGATTCAGAGTGATCATGATAATAGTATGTTTCTGTTCCTGTTACAGTTGGATCATCAAACGTATTGCCATGTATTGAGACAAATAAGTCTGCATCCAAATCATTGGCGAATTTTGGTCTTTCACGTGTTTCAGTAGAGAGGAAAATATCGTCTGCTCTTGTCAGATAAACACCGATTAGCTCTTCTTGCTCCAATAAATGTGCCACTTTCTTTGCTAGAGACAGGGTGAAATCTTTTTCATATGAGCCACTATATCCTATAGCCCCAGGATCTTCCCCTCCGTGTCCAGGGTCAATGACTACCTTAAATTCTTCTAATTGATCATTTTGCCTTTGCTTGTTTGATAGACGATTTATTAATTGTTGGGTAGAACTATCTGTTTTATCACACTTAGCTTTTTGGTTGACTTGTAATACTAAAAGTACTAAAAATGCTGTTAAACAGCAGATAAGAATAAGCTTTGTTTTCATGGTTTTCATCCTTTTAATCGTTGGTTTTCTCTTAGTTGGCTATATGTTAACGGATTAGTGTTGCATGTTGAAAAATGCTTTGTACTAAACCGGTGATTAATGACATAATGATTAAAATGGCAGGAGTGATCTATCTTTTTTTATGGAAGGGAATCGGAACAACACTAAAAAGCTTTTTTAAATTGTTATTTAGTGATAATGATTGAACAAGCTTGCTGGGCAGTAAGTGTGACCTTTTCATTTAACTTTTCCTACTATTAAATCGCTTTTCTTTATTAATAGGTTAGTATAATGAAATAAAGTTGAGGTTAAGAGGAGATAAAGATTTAATAAAGAAAAGCATAAGGTGGGGTTTAACGAATACTAATTGTTTATAACCAACTAAAAAATGGGATAGTTTGTAGCTAGCATAAGTCATGAGAGGTTCAAAAGCATACAATAGCCATGATGGAGATCTAAGAAGTGGTGAACATATTGAATATTCTAGTTCACAATGATTTAACTTTGGCACTTTTTGGTATAATAAAGATAAGGAAGAATTTTATGAAAAGGGAGAGTGGATATGATGAATTTTACATTTAAAAATAACGATTTTGAAGATATTGTACTTAACCGTCGTTCTATTCGTGAATATGATCCTAATGTGAAAATTTCAAAGGAAGAAATGTCACAAATGCTGAGCGAAGCTACACGTGCACCTTCCTCTGTTAATATGCAACCTTGGCGTTTTGTTATTATCGAGAGTCCAGAGGAAAAGCAAAGATTGAAGCCATTAATCCGATTTAACACCAAGCAAAATGATACATCTTCAGCTATGATTTTAATTTTTGGAGATATACGTTGTTATGAATTGGGTGAAGAAATTTATAATTCAGCGGTCGAGCAAGGGAAAATGTCTGCAGAAGTACGTGATCAACAACTAGCCGCAATTATTCCGTACTATAAAAACTTCTCAGCGAAAGAAATGAATGACGTTGTGAAAATAGATTGTAGCTTAGTTGCCATGCAATTAATGTTGGTGGCTCGTGCTCATGGCTATGACACGAATCCAATTGGTGGATTTGAAGCGGATCAAATAGCAGAAGCTTTTGATCTAGATCCAGATCGTTATCTACCTGTTATGATTCTATCTATTGGTAAAGCAGTTGATCAAGGATATCAATCTGTAAGGCTGCCAATTGAGAAAATGGCTACCTGGAAGTAATAAGTAGCATTTAGGAAGGCTGAAGTCTGATCTCAGTTTGCAGTTTAACACCTATTAATGAATGAAAGCAGTTGGAGAATACGATTAGCAATTTGCTATATCATCATATAACCCTTTGTCACAGACACCCACCTTACCTTAAGGTAAATCTCTGGCAAAGGTTTTTTTATCGCAGTGTAACTGGATGGGCTGCGATTACTCGCCCCATCGAAGGGCTTTTGTAAGCCTCCCACTACAAGAAATAAGGGAACACGTCATATTTAAGTGGGAGATCCAACAGCCAGAGAGAGGAAGCTGACTAAGTTTGCGACGTCGTGTCGCAACGTCTGCGCGAGCACATCCTATGCGTCGCCTCCCCCACTGAACGAAGTTTCACTTTATGGTCTGTTAACGGCTTCTCTTTCACCGTTTGAGACTAAATGGATATGGGAATAGGAATGATAGCTTTATCACATAACTAAAGTGCTTTAGCAAGTCACGATAAAAAAGAGGTGCAAGATGAATAAGGTAGCCGTATTTATTAATCCTAAAGCAGGTCAAGGTAAATTAACTAATATTCAGTCCAATTTAAAAGCAATCTTAAAAGAAGGATTCACTGAGGTGGAGTTATACAATCTAACCAAGTTAGACAACCCAGCAGCTACCATACCTTCAATTGCGGCCGATGTGGATTTAGCTATTGCGGCAGGTGGTGATGGTACAGTCCATCAATTGCTTAATGTTATCGCACCATTAGATCAAAGACCAGCCTTTGCTATTATACCAGGTGGAACGAGTAATGATTTTTCAAGACAAATCAATATGTCTCAAGATCCTTTAGAGGCATGTCACCAAATCAATCGACAACAGATAAAAGCGATTGATATTGGCAAATCAAATCAAGATTATTTCTTGAATTTTTTGGGAATTGGTTTGATTACGCAAGTTTCCGCATCGGTCGATCGACAAGCAAAGCAGAACATGGGAAGGCTAGCTTATTATTTACGAGCATTACAAACGATTGGAGAAGAGCGACCCTTTCATGTCACAATACGAACAGATGATCAATCGATTAAGGAAGAAGCTGTGATGGTGATTATCGGGAATGGCAGTTATACAGGAGGGATGAAGGTTTTTTTCCCCGAGGGCTCAATCAATGATGGCATATTTGAGATACTAGTGATTAAAGAAGCTTCAATAAAATCGCTTTGGTCAATTCTTCAGGCCAAAACGAAGACAGATTTTTATCATGATCAAGGTATTATAACGTGTCAAGCTAAACAAATAGAATTAACAGCAAATCCTATTCAAGAAATAGACTGTGATGGAGAAAGAGGCAAATACACTCCAACTACTATTTCTGTCTTACCCAAGCATATCAATATGCTTATTGGTGAATACAGTGATTAAGAAAGTTATATTGCACAAATTTTTGTTAACTAGATGTGTCCTGGGCAGAGTAAAAATATCGGGTTCTAAATCGACAATTTTAGTAAACATCGTAGCCTAAATCCCAACCCAATGAGATATGTCTTTGCTTTCTTCAGTGTCTCATGTTGAATTAGAGTGTCTCCATATGTTTTGAATGAAAATAGTGGTAAAATAAAGATAGATAATGAATTATAGATAAAATGAACCATTCAGGTTAGGGGTTGGGGAGCAAAGCCATGCACGAGCAAATCTTTTTTTATTTCACAAGTGACTTTCACAGTCAGTTTGAGAATTGGCCAAAAATCGTTGCTTTTTTAAAAGAAAAAAGAAAACTTAGATTAGAGTACAATCAAACGTGTTTTATACTTGATAATGGTGATCATCTTGATCGTGTTCATCCGATTACCGAAGCACTAATGGGTCAGGGCAATATTGAGCTGCTAAATAAAGCTCAATACGATGCGGTTACCATTGGAAATAATGAGGGAATCACGATAAACAAGGCGGAACTGATCCGTTTATACGAACGTGCCAGCTTTAAAGTGGTTTGTGCCAATTTGATCTGTTCCGTAGGTAATAATCCAACATGGCTTAAACCTTATCGAATTATGGTGACACCCTCAGGCATTCGCATTGGGGTAATTGGTTTTACCGCACCTTTCAAGCCATTTTATCAGCCGTTAGGTTGGGATGTCACCGATCCATTACAGATGATGGCTCAATATCTGCCAATAATAAAGAAGGAGGCAGATATTATTTTAGTTTTATCACACCTAGGTATTGATCAGGATCAGATGCTTGCTGAGCAATATCCTGATATTGATCTATTAATTGGCGGGCATACTCATCACCTGTTTAAACAGGGTGAACAACACAATCAAACTCTGATGAGTGCTGTTGGAAAGTTTGGCCATTATGTTGGTGAAGCAATCATTACATGGGATCATCAGAAACATTGTATCTTAGATAAAAAAGCTTCAGCTATTTCAATTGATCATTATAGTAACGATTATGACGCATTGAAATTATTAGAGAAACAATCACAACGTGCGACACAGCTTTTGGCTAAGCCAGTTGCAACTCTAAGCCAATCATACAAAAGCGAATGGTTTAGTGAGACACCGTTAATCACAAAATTAACAGAAAAGCTGGCACAATGGACTAATGCTGATTTGGCTATGTTAAATGCAGGTATCCTTTTAGACGGATTAAAGGCTGGTATAGTAACAGAGCGCGATATTCATCGCATTTGTCCACATCCGATCAATCCGTGTTTAGTTGAATTAACCGGACAAGAAGTATTAGAAGTTATCCGAGCTGGCTTAACCAACGATTATATGAACCTTGAGGTAAAAGGATTTGGGTTTCGAGGTAAGGTTATGGGAAGACTTGTATTCACAGGTATTGAATTAAAAGTAGAAATGGATAATAATGCTCAAATCCATTTACGTGAAGTGTTTTTTCAAGGCAAACCGATTGAGCTAAATAAGCTGTATCGTGTTGCAACAGCAGATATGTTTACCTTTGGTCATTTATCGTCGCAAATTTCACGAGCAACTGTTAAAACTTTTTTTATGCCTGAGTTTATCCGTGACCTATTACGTGAAACGGTTAAGGAATTAGAGGAGAAATAATGTGCTTCTATCGATGTTACTGGATAAAGCATGGCTTAAATTATAATAAAATTTGTAGAAATTTAGCAAAAAGTCTGATAGGATTTTGGTAGGAAGTTAAATTGATAGTAAAGTTGAGGTCACAACATGAGATTAGTAGCTACGATGGGGCTGTCTGAAGGAGTAGAATTGGCTAAGCCAATTTATAATGATAAAGGGAAGATTTTGATCCAGAAAAATATCATCCTTACCAAGGCTATGATTAAGCGTTTAATTGAACTCAATGTTAGCTATGTCTATATTAAGGATGACCTTTCTGATGATATCGTGATCCATTCGCCTATTCCAGAAGAATTAAAAATTGAATCGATTCAAATGATTAAATCTATTTTTGACTCCTACAAAGATAAAGACTTTAAAAATCAGTCTTTTTTAATTGATAAATCAAGTGAGAAAATGGCTACGCTTATAGATAATATGATGAGGCAAATTCAGCAAAATGAAGAGGCTATATCTATTCTATCCGATATCTTTATTTGTGATGATTATTTATTTCATCATTCGGTTAATGTTTCGATCTATTCAATTGCTCTAGCTAATCAATTACAATGGTCTAGGAAACAGATTCAGCAATTAGGTTTAGGTGCCATTCTTCATGATGTTGGGAAAGTTTTTCTTCCAGATGAAATATTAAAGAAAGCAGGTAAGCTTACTGATCAAGAGTTTGAAATGATGAAGACTCATACAGAACTTGGTTTTGAATTTTTACGTTCGTCTTCAGAGATTCCTTTATTGGTTGCGCATTGTGCTTATCAGCACCATGAGCGGCTAAATGGATCAGGCTATCCTCGGGGAATAATAAATGATGAGATTCACGCTTTCGGTAAAGTACTTGGTATAGCTGATGTATTTGATGCTATGACAACAGACCGGGTTTATCGTAAGGCAATGCTACCTCATGAAGCTTTAGAAACGCTCTATGCTGGTAGTGGTACGCTATTTGATGCTGAGATGGTCCGATTATTTAGATCAAGTATTGCCGTTTACCCGAATGGAGTAACTGTTCAATTAAGTGATAATCGTCATGCCATTGTGATTAGACAAAATAACGCCATGTACAATCGTCCGGTTGTTAGAGTAATCAGTGAAGGTGGTCAATCTGTTCCACCTTATGATTTAGATCTTAACAAGCATTTAGATGTGATGATAACGGGCTATATATTATAATGAATTAATCGGACTAACCCTTCTTACAGCTGCATAAGGTATGTAAGGAGGGATTTTTGATGTGGCGGAATAAACAACGACGAGTAGTTTCAGCTAGACATTTACTGGCTATGACGATGATTTTGTTTATCATTACTGTATTTCTTAGTCTTATTTATGTTAATAATGGCATCAAACCTATCCTGCTCGATATCGCTGAAACACGGAACAAGCAGTATGCGAATATGGCAATGGGGATCGCTGTTAATAAAAGGCTTAATGAAGATTTAGCCATGGGTGAGTTGATTGAATTTCAATATGATCAGTCAGGACGGGTTGTCAGCTATAAAGTTAATGCTGATCTAGAAACACGGGTACAACGGAATATTCAATATCGTATTGAAAACTATTTACATCTGCTAGAAAAAGGCGTTATTCCCGATGAAATGGAACTGCTTGATTTAGAATTGTCTGAAAGTGAAATTGAACGCATTAGTCATCGCTCTAATTTGATTGAAATTCCATTAGGGCAGGTGCTTGGTCTTCCTTTGTTAGCTAACCTGGGCCCAAAAATCCCCGTTAATTTAGAGGTGATTGGTTATGTTGGTACAGAGGTGGAAACGTTAATTACTGGAGTAAAAATTAATAGTGTTCATATCGAGCCTGTTGTTCATATTGAAGTAGAGATAAGAACGATTATTCCATTTGGTTCAAAAACAGCAAGAATAAAGCAATCTATTCCAATTGGAAGTGGTGGCTATAGCGGTGATGTTCCACTTTATTATAATGCGAGTCCGGATCAAGAAATCCCACTAACGATTCCGATTGACCCCTTGCAATAATTCTAAATAACTGTTAAACTATCAAAGGAAAAATTGAATAAAACCTTATCAGATCGATGAGATAGAGGCGCAATTTAAAATGAGTAGCATATTGGAGTGGCCCATGATGAAGATATGTGAAAGGGTTAAGTTGCCGAAGTGAATGAAGACTAGGGTATGTCTGACTTTGCTGGTAGTTAGCTGAACAAGTTAACTACTGTCATGGAAAAAACGTGATGAGCTGTTGATCGACCGGAGGATAACGTTATCATTATTTATCTTATGTATAAATAACAGTAATAGGTTATGTTCTATTGCTGTTTTTTTTGGTCAAAATTATCGTTCAAATAAATGGGACGACCAATACAAATATACTCAGCCTTCTTACGAGTTTTTTGAACAACCTCTTTGAGTTAGATTTGGTCTTTTTCATTCACTGCATGACTTAAGCATGAAAAAGAAAAGATAAGTGTTGTTATTCGAAAACAATGGAGGTAGGAAAGATGGAAGGTACAATTTATTCATTGATACCGGCAATATTGATGCTTATATTGGTTGTCTGCACCCGAAAAATTTTTCTTTCATTAGGAGTAGGCATAGTTGTCGGAGCATTGATGCTACACCAATTCAATATCGTTGATTCTGTTGGTGAAGTTGTGACTGTGTTTGTTAATATTTTTTACAGCACTGAAGATGGTGTGAATTTAGGGAGCTTATATTTATTGAGTTTTCTATTGCTACTCGGTATTTTAACCGCTATAATGACGGCGTCAGGGGGAAGTAAGGCTTTTGGAAATTGGGCGGTGAGACGAATTACTACGAGACGAGGAGCTCTGCTCGTACCAGCTATTTTAGGCTTAGCTATTTTTATCGATGATTATTTCAATGCATTAGCTGTTGGACAAGTTGCACGACCGGTAACTGATCGCCATAAAGTATCACGTGCTAAGTTAGCTTATATTATTGATTCAACATCTGCACCTATCACAGTTATTAGTCCGATTTCGAGTTGGGGTGCATATATTATTGGTACAATGGGATCGATTTTTGCTGTTAATGAAATTGTAGATTATCAGCCTTTAGAAGCGTTTGTCCGGATGATTCCGTTAAATATGTATGCTTTTTCAGCCATTTTACTTGTTTTTTTAGTTATTTGCTTTAATTTGAATTTAGGAGCATTGGGGAGACATGAACAGCATGCCATCAAAACAGGCGAACTCTATGATCTAAAGAAAGGAAATGTTAGTGGAGAGCTAAAGGAAGCTGTTGCCGTTCATAATGAAGGAAAGATGATGCATTTAATCATTCCCATCCTTACTTTAGTTGTGGCTACTGTTATTTCAATGCTGTGGACAGGTTATTTAGCAACAGAAGATCAAGTGACTATTTTTAGTCTATTCACTAATACAGATGTTAATCTTTCTCTATTTTTAGGTGGTTTAATTGCTGTAATCGTAGCGTTTGGCATGTATAGTCGCCAGTCCTCACCAAAAAGCTCTATGTTTACGATTACTGTAAAGGGCATGGAGTCAATGCTTACAGCGCTTTATATCTTGATTTTGGCATGGATGATCGGTGATATTATTGGGGAATTAAATACGGGTGGTTATTTAGCTAGCTTAGTTGATCAAGCTACTTTTAACATTAATTACTTACCTGTTATTTTATTTATGATTGCTGGTTTAATGGCATTAGCAACGGGTACTTCATGGGGAACATTTGGGATTATGCTTCCTATAGCTGCGCAAATTGCCGTTAGTGTAAATCCTAGTCTAGTCTTGCCCGCTATGTCAGCAGTATTAGCGGGATCCGTATTTGGAGATCATTGTTCGCCAATTTCAGATACAACCATATTATCATCGACCGGAGCAGGGGCGAATCATATTGATCATGTGGTCACTCAGTTACCCTATGCACTAATTAGTGCAGTAGCGGCAGTCGCTGGCTATGTTATGTATGCTTGGACTGAATTAACCTTTGTGGCATTGTTGTCTAGTTTACTTACTATTGTTGTGCTTTCCAGTATAATGGCTTTGATTAAAAAGAACCAGAAGTCAGCATAATGAAGATATTATTCGTAAACTAACTGAATAAAAGTGGTATGACTGCCCGATGGGTGGTGATATCACTTTTTTTGTGTAAAAAAGCTTGTTAATAAATGTCGAAATGGTTGTCTACTTCTTAAAAAGCCATCTTTTACTCTCAGCATTGGCTTTTTTTAACTAATATAGAAGGCTTCTATAATGACATATTTCAAGAATGAAGGATGACATTTTCATTAATTTCGGTATGATAGAAGTAAGGAGATGATGATATGCATCCTGATTCTAAACACCATTCATATGGTTTTCGCTTAAAAGGAGAATTTCAAAACCGTGTGGCTGGCCTTCATGCCATAGGGAAAGAGTCTCGTACAGAGCATACGTATAAATGGGATGGATTGAAAAGAGGAGAAGGGGGACGAATTGTTTTTCAGTATACCTTAAGTGGGCGAGGTGCAGTTAGAGTCGGAGAGGAAGAGCACTCGTTAACAAAGGGTAATGCTTTTTTCCTTGAAATCCCCAGCGATCATTGTTATTACTTACCAGCAGACTCTGCTCAATGGGAATTTATCTATATCACTGTTTATGGTAATGAGGCATTATTTCATTTCAAAGAGCTAACAGACAAGTATGGCTATATTCTTCAGCTTACAGAGCAATCAAGACCGATTAAGCACATATTACGCGTACTGGAGAAATTGCAAACAACCGATATTCAGTATGGCTATGAGGCATCTAGTTATGCCTATACTTTTTTGATGGAATTATCGCTATATCTTGAACACGAACAACGTCAAAAAGATCAGCTACCTGTTGCGATTGCCAAGGCGGTATCCTTTATTGAAAAAAACTATGGACAAGATATTTCATTAGATGACATGGTTGCTGTCTCTGGTTTATCAAAATATCATTTCACTAGACTTTTTGCAACGGCTATCAATCAAACACCTATCCAATACTTAACGAAGACACGCATTCAGCATGCTTTAGCGCTTTTACAAACTAATGAGAAGAAAATTGAACAGATTGCGCAAGAAGTCGGCTATACATCAAGTAATTACTTTAGTAAAGTTTTTAAAAAAATAATCAATGAAACGCCTAGTGAATATCGACAAAATAAACATATCATGTCTGTCGATCGATTATTTATTGATTAATTAATTAGCGCAATATATTACACTTTTCAAAATTATTTACGCTTGTAAACGGTTTAATATCCTCATATCATGGACTAAGAAATAGCAATTTAATCCAGATATTGAGGAGGAGCAATATGTCAAAAATTACTTTTCTAGGAGCAGGAAGTACGGTTTTTGCCAAAAATGTGCTAGGAGACTGTATGACAGTGGAGGCCTTACAGGACTTCGAATTTGCCTTATTTGATATTGATCACCAACGTTTAAATGATTCTGAGATGATGCTCAACCATTTAAAGAAAAGCTTAAACTCAAACGTAAAAGTAATGGCGTACCAAGATCGTAAAGAAGCATTAAGGGATGCGAACTATGTAATCAATGCGATACAAGTGGGGGGGTATGATCCTTGTACGATTACTGATTTTGAAGTCCCGAAGAAATATGGATTACGTCAGACGATAGCAGACACATTGGGGATAGGCGGGATTTTTCGAAATTTGAGAACGATTCCAGTCATGCAGGAATTTGCCCGTGATATAAAAGAAGTTTGTCCTGATGCGTGGTTTTTAAACTACACGAATCCAATGGCAGTCTTAACAAATATCATGCTGCAAGAAGGAATTAAAACAGTTGGGTTATGCCATAGTGTTCAAATTTGTGCAGACCATTTATTAGACTTCCTCGAGATGCCGAAGGATAATGTTCAATGGAAAATTGCTGGTATCAATCATATGGCATGGTTATTGGAAATTACCAGAAATGGAGAAGATCTATATCCTGAAATTAAAAAACGTGCTAAAGAAAAACAAAAGAAAAAACATCATGATATGGTCCGTTTTGAATTGATGGATAAATTCGGCTATTACGTGACAGAATCATCAGAGCATAATGCAGAATACCATCCATATTTTATTAAGCGTAAGTATCCTGAATTAATAGAAAAATATAATATTCCATTAGATGAGTACCCACGTCGTTGTATCAACCAGATTGAAGGCTGGAAAAAAATGCGTGATGATCTTGTCAATGATCAAAACTTACAGCATGAACGTACACATGAATATGGTTCATATATTATAGAAGCAATGGAAACGAATCAACCATTTAAAATCGGTGGGAATGTTTTGAATACTGGAGGACTTATTCGTAATCTTCCAGAGAATGCTGTGGTTGAGGTACCGTGTTTAGTGGATGCTAATGGCGTAACGCCAACCTATGTCGGTGACTTACCGGAACAATTGGCAGCGTTGAATCGGACCAACATTCATACACAGTTACTAACA
This sequence comes from Amphibacillus sediminis NBRC 103570, assembly GCF_001552275.1. Classification (GTDB taxonomy): domain Bacteria; phylum Bacillota; class Bacilli; order Bacillales; family Amphibacillaceae; genus Amphibacillus_B; species Amphibacillus_B sediminis. The sequence goes on along the minus strand of NZ_BCQW01000041.1, from coordinate 2,616 downwards.
ATAGAGGCAGCCTTAACGAGAAAGAAAGAAAGAATATATCAGGCGGCACTACTCGACCCACATACGGCAGCAGAGCTATCCATTGATGATATTATCGCTTTATGTGATGATTTAATTGAAGCTCATGGTGATTGGTTACCAAAATATCATTAAAGTGAAACTTCGCTCAGTGGGGGTTTCGACGCATAGAGTGTGCTCGTGCAGACGTTGCCACGACGTCGCAAACTTAGTCAGCCTTCTCTCTCCCCCCACTGAACGTTAGTTGAACCAATCGGGCCGTTACTGGCTGTTGGATCTCCCACTTAGACATAACGTGCTCCCCAATTTCTTGAAGGGGGAGGCTTGCAAAAGCCCTTCGATGGGGCGAGTAATCGTAGCCCCAGCCAGTTACACTGCGATAAAAATTCTCTGCCTAAATGACTTGAAGTAATGGTGATATTTCACAAAATCCCCTCTTGGTGCTTATTTGAGTAAATTTTGACAACTTTTTGAACAAGGACCGATCTTGATCCTAGTTGGAAAGAAAAAAATAGAAAGTCGATACGTGGAGCAAGCAGATTAAGACTGCTTGCTCATTGGGTTTTTAGGCATCAGCTAAAGAGAAATATCCTTGTATTTTCTTTAACTTAAACGTTGATCATAGTGTCGAAAATCCCTTTGACAGATTAAATGACAGTCGTTATAATCAATAAATGTCAGAAAAAAATAAATATTGACACGATTAGAGCAGAATGTTTAACTTGATTCAGCAGAAGTCCCCCTTTCTAAAAGTGGTGAGATGATTGCAAATATCTATTCCATTCAGTGGGGTACAAACCTTGGTTGAATTGAGTTAAAGCCTCAGGCGGATGCCACAGCTTTTAGCGGGAATTTATCAAGCCAAGTTCGATTAATTCTGAGGGCAAATACGTCAAGGCGTATTTTGATTTAGCAACAACTAGTTTTGTTATTTCAGAAAATTCTGACTATTGTGCTTGAAGGGGAGTTCATTATGGAAAAACGATCTCAATGGGGAACGCGACTTGGCTTTTTACTAGCCGCAATGGGATCAGCGATAGGTTTAGGGAATATTTGGCGATTTCCAGCAACTGCATATGCAAATGGTGGGGGAGCTTTTTTCATTCCTTATTTATTCGCCTTAATTACGGCTGGTATTCCGATGCTCATCATGGAATATACTATTGGCCATAAATATCGTAGTTCCGCACCACGTGCTTTTAAAAGGATTAGTAATGGAATGGAATGGATTGGTTGGTGGCAAGTAGCTATTTCATTTGTTATCTCAACCTACTATCCTATAATAATTTCCTGGGCTTCAATGTACACTTACTTTTCTTTCACTCAAGCTTGGGGAGCAGATACCGAAGCATTCTTTTTTGATGACTTTCTTACGATAACAGACCCCGGTGTATTTGGTTCAATGGTACCTAATGTTCTTTATCCATTGTTAATTATTTGGGTATTTATCTTTATTATTTTATTTAGAGGGGTTAAGAAGGGGATTGAGCTAGCAAATAAAATTTTTATTCCATTATTGATTATTTGCTTTGTGATGATCGTTATTCGCGCGTTAACTTTACCAGGAGCCTTAACGGGCCTAAATGCTTTTTTCCAACCTGATTGGTCCGCTCTTGCGAATGGCTCAGTTTGGGTAGCTGCTTACGGACAAATCTTCTTTAGTCTATCGATAGCTTTTGCGATTATGATTACTTTTTCTTCTTACTTGCCTAAGAAGTCTGATATTACCAATAATGCCTTTATTACTGGATTCGCCAACTCCTCTTTTGAATTGTTGGCAGGGATTGGTGTTTTTGCAGCACTTGGCTTTATGGCAAATCAGACAAGCCAGCCTGTTTCTGAGGTGGTTGATGGTGGGATCGGACTTGCGTTTGTTGTCTTTCCAGAAATAATCAGTCAAATGCCTGCTTCAGCTTTCTTTGGCGTATTATTCTTTGGGTCACTTGTCTTGGCTGGATTGTCATCAATGGTTTCCATTTCAGAAACATATATTGCGGGTCTGCAGGAAAAATTCAATATTTCCCGGCGTACAGCTGTTATTATTGGAACGTGTGCCGCTCTGCTAGTATCTTTACTATATGCGAATCAAAGTGGCGTTTTCTTGCTTGATACGGTTGATTATTTTATCAATAACTATGGTGTTGCTTTAGTCGGGCTGATTGAGCTTGTTGCTATTGCATGGTTTGCTCGAGAAATTAATAAGCTAAAAGAGCATGCTAATAGTGTATCTGACATCTTAATTGGTTCTTGGTGGAATGTTGCCTTATGTGTGATAACGCCAGTTGTATTGGGCTATATGATGATTCAAAATTTGCGTACAGATTTGACTAGCCAATATGAGGATTATCCAATAGAATTTTTATTTAATTATGGCTGGATGGTTGCATTAGGCGCTATGGTTTTAGGTGTGTTCATGACCATGAAAAAATGGCCTGAGGACAAATGAGTGAAAGGTGGTAACTAAAATGACAACCTCTGCTATCGTAATGATGGTTCTGGGTATTTTAATTATTTGGGGTGGACTTACAGCAAGTATCATCCATGCTGTAAAGTCTGCTAAACGATAATTTAATAGATAGTATAGATAAAACACGTGAC
>NZ_BCQW01000040.1 GCF_001552275.1 Amphibacillus sediminis NBRC 103570 | reverse complement strand
AGTGAACAAGCAACTGAAGAGAGTGATCTGAATTTGGAGGGAAGCAATGACGACAAAAGAGAAGTACCTTCTGCCCCTGTGACATTGACATTTTATAATGAAGATGGTGAAGAAAAGGCATTTGATGATCCTGTTGCACAAAAAATCACAGAAAAGACAGGTGTCATTTTAGATATCCAATATCCTGTTGGTGGGAATGATGAAGCAGTTCCCTTAATGATTGCTAGCGCTGATTACCCCGATTTAATTTTTGCTAAAGATGGCATTGGTATGTTAATTGAGGCTGGTGGTGTAATAAAGCTAGACGATCTTATTGAAGAACGAGGAGATAACATTAAAGCGATGTATGGAGATCAAATAAATCGTTTAAGAAACTCATTGGATGATCCGTCTATTTACGCATTAGGTGCTTACGGGGTATTTGATCATAAGCTAGAGACATCAGGCACTTTTCAGATTCAACTAGAAGTTTTAAGAGAATTAGGTTATCCGGAAATTACAACATTAGAGCAGTTTGAAGAAGCAATTGAAACGTACTATCAAATGTATCCAGAAATTAATGGTCAACCAACAATACCTTTAACTTTACAAGGTAGTGACTGGCGTTGGTTGATTACGGTTGGTGATCGTGCCACCGTTGCTGGAGGATTTGCTGGTGATGGACAGTGGTATATTGAACCAAGTACTGGAGTAACCACTTACAAATTTTTGCTGCCTGAATACCGTGATTATTTTAGATGGTTAAATGGTTTAAATGCCAAGGGTTTACTTGATCAAGAATCATTTACCCATACTCAAGAAACGTATATTTCAAAACTATCTACAGGTCGTGTTTTAAGTATTGCTGATGAAAATTGGAATATTGGTGACGCCCGTTTCGCTTTAATTGATGCTGGCATGGAGGAACGTACTTTCGCACCGCTTCCAGTTACGATGGGAGAGGAGTATGTTCATCAAGGCTTGAAGGATTACGGATTTCCTGGCGGATGGGGGATTGCGATCTCATCAACAACAGAGCATACGGATTTAGCTTTTGACTTCTTAGAGTGGATGGCCTCTGAAGAAGCACAAATCTTACGTAACTGGGGGATTGAAGGTGAGCATTATGAAATCGTTGACGGGAAGCGCGTGATGTTCGAAGAGATTAGGGAACGCAGAAACACGGATGCGAATTTTTCAAAAGAGACTGGAGTTGGTTATTACATTTACCCATTCCCGCAATGGGGATCAGGGGCCGTTGATTCAAATGGCCAAGGTATTTCCCCAGACTCTAAAGAACAAATTATCACCAATCAACTGGATATTGAAAAAGAGGTTCTGGCAGAGTATGGGATGGATTTGTGGGTGGATTGGTTTCCGCAAACTGAGGAGTTAGAGCAATCAAGACACGGGCAAGCATTTAATTTTACCATTCCGTCAGGCTCAGCTATTCAAATCATCCAGCAACGTGCTGATGATATTACAGAGCAACGGATTACTCAAGCTATCTTAGCTGATCCAGCTGATTTTGATCGGTTATGGGATGAAATGCTAGATGAACTAGAACATGCTGGAGTGGATCAGTTAAATGAAGAAATGACTAAGCTCACTCAAAATATCATTGAACTATGGAATAGCGATATAGAGTAACCACGGTCATCAAAAAGGTGAAACTCATTAAAGCTTAATGAGCTCCACCTTTTTCTATTTAAAATTTGTCTACTGTCTATATCTTATTTTGAATGGTTTTTATGTCTTCATAGTTATGTTTTTGTTGAAAGCGGTTACTTATATAATGAAATTACAGACAGAGAGAGAAAGGCAATCTGGAAAACGTAAGGGAGAGAAAAAAATGAGTAAAAACTTAGCACCTGCTACCCCGCCGAATATGCCTGTAACACCGACTATTCGTCAAAAAGGTAAGAAAGAAAAAGGCATGCAGCGTATACCGGGACAGAAGAATTTTTGGCAAAGATTGAAAAATCAAAAAGCACTGATATTAATGTCTTTACCATTTGTTATATGGTTAATTGTATTTCGTTATATTCCTGTATTTGGCTGGACGATGGCCTTTCAGGACTATAAACCACAAAATACATTCTTTGAGCAAGAATGGGTAGGCTTTAAACACTTCAAAGATCTCTTTAATGAACCCACTTTCTATCGAGCACTTGAAAACACATTAGGGATGGGGATTTTAGGCCTTATCTTTGGAACCTTAGCTGCGATAACATTTGCGCTATTGCTAAATGAATTGCGCTTTACTAAATTTAAAAAATTGACCCAAACGATTTCTTATTTGCCTCACTTTGTTTCATGGGTGATTGTGGCCAACATTGTAACAACAATGCTATCGGTTAGTGGACCGGTCAATGGCTTTCTTGAAATGATTGGCTTAATTGATACCCCAATCAATTTTATGGCAAACCCGAATATGTTTTGGGGCATTGTAACAGCAGCAGAAGTTTGGAAATCAACAGGCTGGAATGCTATTATTTATTTTGCTGCAATGGCTGGTACGGATCCACAATTATATGAAGCAGCCAAAGTTGACGGAGCATCAAGATGGCGGCAGATGTGGCACATTACTTTACCGAGCATCCGTCCTGTTATTATTGTTCTTCTTATTTTAAACATTGGAAACCTCATTAATATTGGTTTTGAAAAGCAAATGTTGCTTGGTAATAATATTGTAGCAGAACGTGCATTAGTTATAGATTTATATGCCTTAAATTATGGTATTGGTATGTTTAGATATTCCTTCGGTACAGCTATTGGGATATTTAAATCTGTTATTAGTGTCATTTTAATATTAATTGCAAATGGATTCGCCCGAAAAGTCGGCGAAGGTCGAGTATTCTAATTTAAATCAAACAGATAACAGATTAGCGAAAGAGGGGAGCTTAGCAATGAAGAAGCGACGGATTACTTTTTTTGATGTCATCTTATTACTGCTTATGATTGGTGTCATCATTATTACGCTGTATCCATTTTTAAATATATTAGCGATTTCTTTAAATGATGCTACAGACACAGCAAGGGGTGGTATTCATATTTTTCCAAGACAATTTACCTTGGCCAATTATCAAGAGATATTTGGTGGCAATGCCAATTTATTTTCTGCCTTTGGTATGTCTGTATTGCGGACTGTTGTTGGGACGCTAACAGGTATATTAGCAAGTTCAATGCTGGCTTATACACTGAGCAGACGTGATTTTGTCTTTAATGCACCAATTAGCTTAATTCTTGTTTTAACGATGTTTATCAGTGGTGGATTAATTCCTGAATATATGCTCATTCGAGACCTAGGTTTAATGAATAATTTTCTTGTCTATATTTTGCCTATGCTTTTGTCAGCGTTTAATGTTATTGTTATACGATCCTTCATGGATAATATACCAATTGCTTTAACTGAATCAGCCAAAATAGACGGCGCTAATGATTTCACTATTTTCTGGAAAATCATTATTCCCTTAAGCTTGCCTGTTATTGCAACTGTTTCATTATTTTTAGCAGTTGGTCAATGGAATAGCTGGTTTGATACCTATCTCTATGCACGAGGCAATGCTAATTTATCAACATTACAATATGAGTTAATGAAAATACTAGACAATACAAATGTTTCATCAGGTTCTGTTACATCAGCTAATGCAGAGGTTATTGCAAGACAAACCAATCCGCAATCGATACAGATGGCGATTACCATTATTGCAACTGTTCCAATTTTACTTGTTTATCCATTTTTACAACGTTACTTCGTGACAGGATTGACGTTAGGAGCAGTTAAATCCTGATATTAATGAAAATTAATATATATTATCATTATTTATTTAAAAAATGGAGGGGAAGAGTTATGAAAAAACGTTTGTCAATTTTAATGCTACTGCTAGTAGCGGGATTATTGTTGCTAGCGGCATGTGGGGGTGACAATTCAGTAGATAGTGATGAAACAGATACAACAGTGACAGACAATACTACTGATGAGAAGCCAAGCGAACCCGTTACACTTACCTTTTACAGTGAAGATGGGGAGGAGAAATCATTTGATGATCCTATCGCTCAAAAAATTACTGAAGCAACCGGAGTAAAATTAGATATACAGTATCCAGTAGGTGGGAATGACGAAACCATTCCACTAATGATTGCTGGTGGCGAATATCCTGACTTGATTTTTGCCAAAGGTGACATTGGGATACTAATCGAAGCAGGCGGGGTACTAAAATTAGATGACTTAATTGAAGAGCGTGGTGATAACATAAAAGCCATGTATGGTGATCAACTTGACCGACTTCGTAATTCATTAGACGATCCTGGGATTTATACAGTAGGTACAGCAGGGGTTCATAATGAATTATTAGAAACATCTGGAACATTCCAAATCCAATTAGAAGTGCTACGGGAGCTAGGCTATCCAGAAATTACAACTTTAGAAGAGTTTGAGGATGCTATCTCGACCTATTATGAGATGTATCCTGAAATTAATGGTGAGCCGACGTTACCATTATCCTTGCTCGGTAGTGATTGGCGTTGGTTAATTACTGTTGGAAATCCAGCAGGCTTTGCAGGTGGGTTTCCAGATGATGGACAATGGTCTGTCGATACAAACACTGGAGAGACTGTGTACAAATTCTTAGAGCCTGAATATCGTGAGTACTTTAAATGGTTAAACGGAATGAATGCTAAAGGCTTGCTCGATCCAGAATCCTTTACTCATACGTATGATACTTATATCTCAAAAATTTCTTCTGGTCGTGTTTTAAGTGTGGCAGATCAAGATTGGAATCTAACTGATGCACGTTTTGCCTTAATCGATGCTGACATGGAAGAGCGTACGTATGCGCCACTTCCTGTGACCTTGGGTGAAGAGTATGTCCACCAAGGATTAAAGGATTATGGTTTTACTGGAGGTTGGGGTATTGCGATCTCATCTACCACTGAACATCCAGAGTTAGCTTTTGATTTCCTTGATTGGATGGCTTCTGAAGAAGCACAAATTTTAGTGAACTGGGGTATCGAAGGTGAACATTATGAAATAGTAGATGGCCAACGTGTCTTATTTGATGAAGTGCGTGAACGCATGAATACAGATGCAAACTTCTCAAAAGAAACAGGAGTTGGATATTATCTTCACCCATTCCCAAGATGGGGAACAGGCGCTGTCGATTCGAATGGACAATCGATCACGACCGATACAAGAGAACAAATTGTTGAAGATCAGCTAGATGTTGAAAAAGAAGTTCTTGCTGAGTACGGAATGGAGCTATGGATTGATTGGTTCCCTCAACAAAATGAATTAGAAATATCGAACCATGGAGCAGCTTATAACTTTACAATTCCAGCTGGATCCGATATTCAAATTATTCAGCAACGTGCTGATGATATTACTGAACAGCGAATTACCCAAGCAATCTTAGCTGATCCAGAAGATTTTGATGATTTATGGGATGCTATGCTGGATGAACTTGAAGCTGCCGAGGTTTCGAAATTAAATGAAGAAATGACAAAGCTTACTCAAAATGTCCTTGAGCTTTGGAGTGGAAATGTTGAATAGATTGTAACAGTAAAAACATGTTTTCGCTTTTGATAACATTGAGCCTGATTCCTCGATGAGGAAACAGGCTCAAACTGTCAACCATGCAGATTAAGTACAATAGTAGAAAGGGGAACAGTCATGATCAATGAAAGACTGCCAAAAATCTGGTATGGGGGTGACTATAACCCTGAACAATGGGATCAAGAAATTTGGATAGAAGATAATCGTATGTTTAAATTGGCGGGTATTGATGTAGCGACGGTTAATGTATTTGCATGGGCAATCATTCAACCAAGTGAAAATGAGTATGATTTTTCGAGCCTCGATCAAACGATTGATCGACTTTATCAAGATGGTATTTATGTTTGCTTAGCAACGAGTACAGCTGCACATCCTGCATGGATGGCTAAGCGCTATCCCGATATAAGACGAGTGGATTTTGAGGGAAGAAAAAGAAAGTTTGGTGGACGGCATAATTCTTGTCCGAACAGTCCGACCTTATTGAAATATGCTCCTAGACTAGCTGGAAAATTAGCAGAACGATATCACAATCATCCTGCAGTTGTGGCATGGCATGTTTCAAATGAATATTGGGGCTATTGCTATTGTGATAATTGTGAAAAAGCCTTTCGGGTTTGGTTGAAAAACCGCTACGGTACGATTGAAGCTGTCAATAAAGCTTGGAACACAGCATTTTGGGGGCATACCTTTTATGACTGGGATGAGATTGTAACCCCAAACATTTTAAGTGAAGAATGGGAAGGCGGTCGAAATACAAACTTTCAAGGTATCTCGTTAGATTATCGTCGCTTCCAATCAGATAGTCTGTTAGAAAATTTTAAGTTAGAACGAGATCGTATCAAGAAGTATACCAAGGATGTTCCCGTGACAACCAATTTGATGGGCCTATACGATGAATTGGATTACTTTAAATGGGGGAAGGAGATGGATGTTGTCTCATGGGATAACTATCCATCGATTGATACACCAGTTAGTATGACTGCCATGACTCATGACTTAATGAGAGGATTAAAGAGTGGTTTACCCTTTATGCTAATGGAACAAACACCATCTCAGCAAAATTGGCAGGCATATAACGCCTTAAAGCGCCCTGGTGTGATGCGATTGTGGAGTTATCAGGCTGTAGCACACGGTGCTGATACGGTGATGTTTTTTCAATTGAGACGCTCAATAGGTGCTACAGAAAAGTATCACGGTGCTGTTATTGAACATGTTGGTCATGAACATACGCGGGTTTTTAAAGAATGTGCTGCACTTGGAAAAGAGTTAAACCTATTAGGAGACAAAGTGATTGGAAGTCGGATAAAGGCTAAAGTAGCTATTATGTTCGATTGGGAGAATCGTTGGGCTATTGGTTTATCAAGCGGACCTTCAGTAGCACTAGATTATGTTAAGGAAGTCCATAAATTCTATGATGCCTTTTATAAGCTAAATATCCCTGTTGATATGATCAGTGTAGAAGAAGAGCTTAACCATTATGATATCGTCATTGCTCCAGTGCTATATATGGTTAAAGAAGGTGTTGCGGATCGATTGAAGACATTTACTAAAAACGGTGGCACTTTTATTACAACGTTCTTTAGTGGCATTGTTAATGAGTCGGACCTTGTGACACTAGGTGGATATCCAGGTGAATTAAGAGAGCTTGTCGGGATTTGGGCAGAAGAAATAGATGCCTTGGAGCCATCAATCAAAAATGAAATGGTTATGGTGGACAGATATGGCGCTTTATCAGGGACATATACCTGCAGTACGCTCTTTGATTTAATTCATTCCGAAGGAGCAGATGTACTTGCTACATATGGTTCCGACTTTTATGCGGGGATGCCAGTCTTAACAAAGAATCGTTATGGAGCAGGTGCGGCCTATTATATCGCATCGAGTCCTGATCAAGTCTTTGTCGACGCTTTCGCCCAAACATTAAAAGACGAGCAAAAATTGGCATCAATATTAGAATCTGATCAAGGTGTTGAAGTCGTTGCACGTGAGAAAAATGGAAAGCGATTTATCTTTGTGCTGAACCATAATGATAAAGAAGCTAACTTTAAGACAGATAATAAAAAATATTTGAACATATTAACCAATAACACGTATCAAGGTGATAGCACGATCCCTGGTCGAGAAGTATTTATTCTTGAAGAAATAAATTAGAGTGGTATAAAAAATATTTGAAGTGGGAGATCCAACAGCCAGTAACGGCCCGATTGGTTCAACTAACGTTAGTGGAGGAGAGTGGAAGGCTGACTAAGTCCGCGACGTCTGTACTAGCACATCCTATGCGTCGCCCCCCACTGACGAAGTTTCACTTTATCCGGATATTTACCCGGTGGAGATGTTAGAAATATAGACTTTTACGTAGAGGAGAATCTTGTCAATGAAATTTACTGATGGTAACTGGTTAGTCAGAGATGGCTATCAAATTCATTTTCCCAAAGTTGTACATGATTATCATATTGAAGATAAGGCACTTACTTTGTATGCACCTTGCAAATACATTAATCATCGTGGCGATACATTAGATGGTCCATTACTAACGATTAAATTATCGGCACCGATGGAGAATGTGGTTCGTGTGCAAACTTGGCATTATCAGGGTGAAAAACCTAAATATCCGAATTATACGATTAACAATCAAGAGCAAGCATTAAAAATTGAAGAGTCAGGGCAATCGCTTTTATTTTCAAGCGGTGAGCTTGTTATTACGGTTGATAAAGATAACTTTACAATGTTGTTTGCTAATGCAGCTGGTCAATTAACAGTTGCTGACCAAAAAGGCCTAGCTTGGATTGAAGGACCTGAAGATACAACCTACATGCGTGGACAGCTTAAATTAGGTGTGGGAGAGCATTTGTATGGCTTAGGTGAGCGATTTACACCATTTGTTAAAAACGGACAATCCGTTGACATTTGGAATGAAGATGGTGGAACATCCTCGGAGCAATCGTACAAGAATATCCCATTCTTCTTATCGAGTAGAGGGTATGGAATCTTTGTAAACCATCCCGAAAAAGTAAGCTTTGAATTAGGATCAGAGCTCGTGTCACGCTCGCAATTTAGTGTTGCTGGTGAGCATTTAGACTATTATCTCATTAATGGTCCGACCCCAAAAGAGGTTATTTCGCGTTATACAGCTTTAACAGGTCGACCAGCATTACCACCAGCTTGGTCATTCGGCTTATGGCTATCGACTTCATTTACAACCAATTATGATGAGGAAACCGTAACACATTTTGTTGATGGTATGGCAGAACGAGGTATCCCATTAAGTGTCTTTCACTTTGACTGCTTCTGGATGAAGGAATTTGAATGGTGTAACTTTATTTGGGATCGCCGTCATTTCCCGGATCCAGCTGGGATGCTGAAGCGACTAAAAGAAAAGGATCTTAAAATTTGTGTTTGGATCAACCCTTACATTGCTCAGAAGTCCCCATTATTTGCAGAAGCACATAAGCTAGGTTATTTAATTAAGAAGCCAAACGGTGATACATGGCAATGGGATCGCTGGCAAGCGGGGATGGGGATTGTTGATTTCACTAATCCTGATGCAGTAAAGTGGTACCAAAATCTACTGAAACAATTAATTGATATGGGTGTTGATTCATTTAAGACAGATTTTGGTGAGCGGATTCCAACAGATGTTGTCTACCATGACGGGTCAAACCCAGAAAAAATGCATAATTACTATGCCCACCTATACAATCAAGTAGTATTTGATTTGCTTAAACAGGAAATAGGTGATGAGGAAGCCATTGTATTTGCTCGATCTGCCACCGCAGGAAGCCAGCAATTCCCTGTTCATTGGGGAGGCGACTGTGATTCAACTTATGAAGCAATGGCTGAGAGCTTACGTGGTGGATTATCATTGACCACTTCGGGATTCGGCTACTGGAGCCATGATATTGGGGGCTTTGAGAATACAGCCTCGCCTGATGTCTTTAAACGTTGGACCGCCTTTGGCTTATTATCAAGCCATAGTCGCTTCCATGGTAGTGCATCGTATCGTGTACCTTGGAATTTTGACGATGAGGCTGTCGATGTCGCGCGTCAATTTACTATGTTGAAAAATAGTCTAATGCCATACTTGTTCAAACAGGCTGTTGAAAATAATCAGACTGGTATCCCAGTTATGCGTTCGATGCATTTAGAGTTTCCAACCGATCCACTATGTGAAACCCTTGATCGTCAATATATGTTAGGTGACCAACTCTTAGTTGCTCCGATCTTTAATGAAGCAGGACTAGGTTCATTTTATTTGCCACAAGGGGTATGGACACATTTATTAACCGGTGAAGTTGTGACAGGTGGGTCATGGGTTAAGAAACATTATGACTACTTTAGCTTACCGTTATTTGTCCGTGAAAATACGGTTTTACCTATTGGTGCTAGTGAAGTTAAGCCTGTCTATGACTATGTTGACCATGTAACACTCCGCCTTTATCGTATAGCAGACGGAAGTGAAATAGAGACACCAATATATGACCAAACAGGTAAGTTAGCTGCAAAGTTCACTACGAAGAAAAGCGGGAATACATTGTTAATCACAGCTGAGCAGACCGATCAACCTTTTGCAATAGAGCTTGTCGGGAAGGAATCGATCTCAGCGAGCCCTGTTGGTGAGGCTGTAACTACATCGCTTGGTGTTAAAGTCAACATTCCAGCTGGAACAAATCAAGTTAGCTTAACACTATAATTCTTCATAACTGCGCTAAGAGGGAAACTCTCTAGCGCAGTTACTATTAGTCTGTGGTAACAATATCAAATCATAAAAAGTCAATAATTGGTGTCGGGGTTGAGAAACTGAGCCCGAGGCATGCAAGCACGTGTCAATAATCGAATCGACTGCTTAATATTTGGTCGGATTTGAACCATCTCTATTAATCTAAATCTCTGACCATTTTAATGTCGATAAATAAAGTAAAAAATAGCGAGATTTAGCTGAACTTTTTCTGTTCTCTAGCTACAAAAATCGGATATCATAAAGTTATAGGAAGGGAATACTTCTTAGATACTTTTTCAAATACGAATGAGGTGTCATATGATCAAACTCCGCGATGCGCTTCAAGGCATGTCTATGAAGGAAAAAATAGAATATATTTGGGAATACTACAAACTGCCCATACTAGGTGTATTATTATTCTGTATTTTTGCCTTTTTGCTAATCGATGGGATTAGCTCGAAAGGTGAAGAGCCAGTCGGACTTATGGTGGTCAGTGAGGCAGATTTAGCAACAATTGAACAGTTAGACCAACAAATAAACCAGCATTTTAGTGATCTGGACGTGTTTTTTGAGCATATCCAACATCGAGGTGGATTGATTGAGGATAATGCCCTTGAACTAATGGAGCGATTAGCCACGAGAATAGGTGTTGGTCAAGTTGATATTTTAGTCACACATGTACCGTTTGCCGAACAATTATTAAGTGAGGATATTTTTCAACCTCTAGGTGAAATGATTGATCTTGAGCAACTAAATAGTCTAGCACATGAGCTATACGTAGTAGATGGGGTTGTGTACGGAATACGTACATCAGAGTTGAGAATATTTTCACAATATGATGTCTATCAGGACACATTTTTATTTGTGCCTGCTTCAGGGCGAAAGAATGATGAAGCAAAGATTTTAATTGAAGATTTATTGAGTCGGTAAGGGCATTTTAGGAAGCGCGTGAGACAAAAGTAAATATAACAGAAGGAAAGACGAATGATACACCGGTAATGGTTTTTCATTCGTCTTTTTTCCACTTTAAGAAAGCATAGTAAGGCTATCGTGATCGGAGACTTGGCGATAAGTCGACTTTTTCTAATAATAGTTAGTATTAGCAGCTGAACAAAAATTAACAACAAATATAGTTATTCGGGTTGAAAAGATGTAAGCGGTTAGCTATAATACCTATATAGTTTCTTTATAATAAAATAAATTTCCAAATAGGAAAGAGGTGTTAATTTGAAAAAATACGATATACTAACACGACTGCTTGAGCATAAACTAGTTGCTGTTGTGCGAGGCGAAAGTGAGGAAGAAGCAGAGCAGATTGCCAAAGCCTGTCTAGCTGGAGGCATCAAGGGTATTGAGCTTACCTTTACCCTAGATGGAGCTGCAAAGGTCATTGAGCAATTAACTTCTTCTGTTACAGATGCTGAGGTAGTTATTGGAGCGGGAACCGTACTAGATGCAGAGACCGCCAGAATAGCGATTCTAGCAGGGGCACAATTTATTGTCAGTCCTGGCTTTGACCAAGCCACAGCTATGCTATGCAATACTTATCACATTCCTTATCTTCCTGGCTGTATCACGATAACGGAAATACAGACAGCACTTCAATATGGTGTTGATGTCATTAAGTTGTTTCCAGGTGATTTAGTCGGTCCTCAATATATCAAAGCGATAAAGGGACCATTACCACATATTCAAGTTATGCCTACAGGTGGTGTGAATCTGGAAAATATAGCAGAATGGTTTGAAAGTGGAGCTGTAGCTGTTGGGATTGGTAGTAACTTAACATCATTAAAAAAACTAGGCTCATATCAACAAATAACGAAACAAGCGCAACAATATGTATCTCAAATTAATGATTTAAGGTAGGTTTTGATTATGAAGACCATCGTTACGTTTGGTGAAATTTTATTACGGCTATCTACCGAGCAAGGACAACGATTAGCAGCAACGAAACAGCTGCAGCTTAATTTTGGCGGAGCAGAAGCAAACGTTGCTATTTCGTTAGCGCAGCTGGGTCATCATACTACTTTTGTAACTCGATTACCAGATAATCTAATCGCTCAAGGAGTAGTTAATTATTTAAAGTCTATGAATGTAGCGACTGATTTGATTCAATTTGGTGGAGACCGTCTTGGTGCTTATTACCTTGAAGTAGGCGCGGGAAGTCGAAACTCAAAGGTAGTGTATGATCGGAAACATTCAAGCTTTTCCCAGTTAACGAGCGATCGTGTCGACTACCAGTCAATTTTTGAAAACGCATACTTATTACATGTCACTGGAATCACACCAGCATTATCTCCGCAAATGATTGATCTTGTGGAGCAACTCTTTATTGAAGCAAAGAAGCAGGATATTCAAATTAGTTTTGATTTTAATTATCGTGCTAAGTTATGGTCCCAGGCTGAAGCTGGTCAAGCCTTTAAACGTTTATTGCCATATGTGGATATTTGCTCCTGTGGAGAACTAGACATGATTTATTTACTCGGGTATAAGAAGTTACCTGACCAACTTACTTACGAAGAAAAGCTAGAACATTACTATAATCAATTAAAGCAAACCTATCCTAACTTAAAATGGTGTATTTCGACTAAACGAGAACATATATCAGCATCACATAATCGATTGACAGGCTATTTACACGTAGATAAAACATTATATCAGTCCAAAACGTTTTCAATCGATCAGATTATCGATCGTGTAGGAGGGGGTGATGCATTTGTAGCAGGCATTCTTCATGGATATTGTAAACAGTGGGAACCTGATACAATTGTATCGTTTGCGACGGCTGCATCAGTGTTAAAGCATACGATTGCTGGAGATGCGAATTTAGTTAA
Organism: Amphibacillus sediminis NBRC 103570; assembly: GCF_001552275.1. Taxonomy (GTDB): domain Bacteria; phylum Bacillota; class Bacilli; order Bacillales; family Amphibacillaceae; genus Amphibacillus_B; species Amphibacillus_B sediminis. Next base: position 1,794 of record NZ_BCQW01000040.1, on the reverse strand, counting down.
CGAAGCAGAGGTTAACGCTATGATCAATGGAGATCAACTCATTTCACGTTAAATAAGGAGGAAATAAAAAATGGAAACACGTTATGCTACAGATCCTGAAGGAATAAAGCGCTTAACAACTGAGGAGCTGAGAAAGCAGTTCTTAGTTGAAACTATTTTTCAAGCTGGGGAAGTGACATTGACTTATACTCATCATGATCGCATGATCTTTGGTGGGGCAATGCCGACAGAAAAAGACTTAACGATTAAGTTAGATAAAGAACTAGGTGTGAATTATTTCTTAGAAAGACGCGAGCTAGGCATCATCAATATTGGTGGCGATGGCTTTGTCATACTAGACGGAGAAGAATATGAGATCAATCATCGCGATGGGCTTTATGTTGGTAAAGGCACAAAAGATATTTTATTCCGTTCAAAAGATTTGAACAAGCCGGCTAAGTTTTATTTAAATTCAACACCAGCTCATCATCAATATCCAACGGTAAAGCTAGATATTAATAAGATAACACCTCTCGAATTGGGGTCACCAGAAACATTAAATGAACGTAAAATCTATCAATATATTCATCCGAATAATTGTGAGAGCTGTCAGCTTCAAATGGGGTATACCATGTTAAGTCAAGGAAGTGCTTGGAATACGATGCCTGCCCATACCCATGAGCGTCGGATGGAAGTTTACCTTTATTTTGATATGGATAAGGAGACACGTGCTTTCCACTTCATGGGTCAGCCAGAGGAAACACGTCACCTTATTCTTTCCAATGAACAAGCGGTCATTTCACCGAGCTGGTCGATTCATACAGGTGTTGCCACGAGCAATTATACTTTTATTTGGGGTATGTGTGGTGAAAACATCACCTATGATGACATGGATCACATTGAAATGAGCCGATTAAAATAACATAATAATTTAGGAGGTAAGAAGAATGGTAGAGTCTTTAAAAGATTTTTCACTTGATTTCTTTTCAATTAAGGATAAAGTTGCCATCGTTACAGGTGGGAATACTGGATTAGGCCAAGGCTACGCGGTAGCTTTAGCGAAGGCGGGTGCTAATTTATTCATTGTAAGCTATGATCAAGACTGGGATGAAACACGCACCTTAATTGAAGCTGAAGGTCGAAGAGTAGAATTTTTCCAAGCTGATTTAACAGATCGTGCTCAAATTAAAGCAGTTGTTAAAGCATGTAAAGAGACCTATGGTCGTATTGATATTCTTGTCAATAATGCGGGAACAATTAGACGAGCACCGTTATTAGAATATAAAGAAGAAGATTGGGATGCCGTAATGGATATCAATCTAAATGCAGTTTATCTTTTAAGCCAGGAAGTAGCAAAGGAAATGGTCAGCCAAAAAAGTGGTAAGATCGTTAATATTTGTTCGATGCTAAGCTTCCAAGGTGGAAAGTTTGTTCCGCCATATACTGCGAGTAAGCATGCTGTCGCTGGCGTGACTAAATCATTTGCAAATGAATTAGCTGAACATAATATTCAGATTAATGCCATAGCACCTGGTTATGTTGCGACAGCAAATACGGCACCAATCCGTGCTGATCAAAAGCGTAATCAGGAAATTTTATCACGTATACCTGCTGGAAGATGGGCTAAGCCTGCTGATTTAATGGGCACGGTTGTCTTCTTATCAAGTCCAGCATCTGATTATGTAAATGGGCATATTTTAGCGATTGATGGTGGCTGGCTAGCCAGATAAGATACTTATCCAAAAGATAGCCTAAAGCAAGAAGATGATTTCTGTATCATACAGAGATCATCTTCTTTTGGTGATCAGTTTTTAA
>NZ_BCQW01000039.1 GCF_001552275.1 Amphibacillus sediminis NBRC 103570 | reverse complement strand
AGTTGTGTCCATGAAACTATACTAGCATCACACTGTATGCATCGATCATGTCTTATTACTTGCTCTTTAATATACGATCTTGTTAAACTATTATTAATATTTAAACTTTATTCCAATGTTAACCTTTATAAGTAACCTTATAACGACTTACTCAAATAAAGTGAAACTTCGTTCAGTGGGGGGGTCGACGTATAGGATGTGCTCGAGCAGACATTGCGTCACGACGTCGCGAACTTAGTCAGCTTCCTCTCTCTCACTGAACGTTAGTTGAACCAATCGGGCCGTTACTCGCTGTTGGATCTCCCACTTACGTGTTCCCTTATTTCTTGAGGGAGCAGTCTTACAAAAGCCCTTCGATGGGGCGAGTAATCGCAGCTCCAGCCAGTTACACTGCGAAAAAAGGAGGAAAATTATTGGTCAACCCCAATCAGCTCTATCAAGATGCCTTACGCGTACTTAAACAAACCAGTAGAACATTCTATATTCCAATTAGACTTTTAAAACCTAATTTAGAAAAAGCTGTCACTTCTGCTTACTTATCCATGCGTGCTATTGATGAAATAGAAGATCATGTTCAGTTATCACACGATACGAAGGTTTTACTATTGAATCGTATTGGGCGTTTGCTTGAAAGCTCATTTGATCACTCTGCTTACCAGCAATTAATTAAGCCATACATAAGAGATCTACCTGAAGTTACGATTAGACTTGGAGATTGGTTAAGCATTTGTCCTGATGGCATTGTTGAAAGGGTCAAATCAGCCACGCAAACCATGACCAAAGGGATGGCAAAATGGGTAGCAAAGGACTGGGAAATCCGTACCAAAGATGATTTAGATGACTACACCTATTATGTTGCAGGCCTAGTCGGTGTCATGTTATCCGATATTTGGTATTGGCATGATCAAACTGAGGCAGATGTTGAGCTTGCAGTGGGCTTTGGACGAGGCTTACAAGCAGTTAATATTTTGCGCAATCAGCTAGAGGATCAAGCGCGTGGTATTTGTTTTTTTCCTGACGACTGGAAACAGACTGACATGTTTGAGTATGCGAATCATAATCTAATGATAGCTAAGACGTATATCGAAAACATAACTAATCCTAATATTTTAGTATTTTGTAAAATCCCTTTTAGACTGGCCAATCATACCTTGAAAGCTCTAAAGAAAGGGCAAGAAAAATTATCACGTAAAGAAGTTAAAGGCCTTGTTGAGGAAGTCATTAACGAGAGTTGATCTACCGACTACTTAACTGCATTCAAACTGCTTGAAGTATAGAGCTTCCTAAGCACACCAGCGTAACCAATACTAGCTATGGATTAGCCAGCTCGTAGTCTCTACGGTTAAAATCCGCCATTTGTAGATTGGACTCAGCTCGTCTAACCTACTCTTGGTCTTTTTGCCTTCAGTCAGATTGAATATAACGTAGAAGATCTTACCTGAAAGACGCATTTTTACCACAACCTACTTTTTTGCCTAACCACTTTTCCACATAAGTTATATTTCCTTTATGACAAGCAGCAATCAAATCCGCCTTAGCATACTTTTGCCCAGACTTTATCGCGCTTCGCTCGATAAAACTGGGCAACCGCCGGAGACTTAACTTTAGTCAGCCGGAGTTTGTACCTCCACTGAATGGAAGATAAGTAGGCATTCAACTCAAAATTTCTACTGAATAAAGTTAAACAGTTGGAGAATCTATATTCAATCCCTTGTCCAAAGTCCTACCTACTTCTTCTCATCCCTTGAGGTGGGAGTCGTCTTGTCTATTGGAGATAAATCAAAAAGGAAATGCTCCATTAACCGCACTTCCTTAAATAGAATAGAAACCCCAATATTAAGTACCGCAAAAGGTCTGATAGTTACCTTGGTCAGTCGGAGCAGGCATCGCATAACGTTCTTGTTCTTCTGAGTATGCATAGGGGTCTTGCAATGCTGATAAAAATTGTTTAAATGGGACTAAGTTATCTTGTGAGACAGCTTCCTCTAAAACCTGTTCAACTAGATAATTTCGCGGAATAATAGCTGGATTAGACTGTTTCATTTGCTGTAAAATTTGTCCAGAAGATTGGTTTTGTTTTTTCAAACGTAATTTCCAAAGCTTTTCCCAGCGTTTAAAGTCCTCTGTTTCAAACCAATCCTGATCCCGATAATCAGTTAATGTTAATGCTCTAAATGTATGGGTATAATCAGCTTTATGCTTTTCCATGATTTCTAATAGCTGATGAATTAATGCTTCATCCTCTGCTTCGGGTTCTAATATGCCTAACTTACCTCGCATTCCGTTTAACCATTGATCTTGATAACAGTCGGAAAAATAGTATAGTAACGCTTGAAATTGTTTCAGCACTGTATCCTTATCCCCCTCCACTAATGGGAGCAGTGCTTCTGCAAGTCTTGCTAAATTCCAAATCGCAACAGGTTTTTGCTGATTATATGCATAACGCCCATGCCGATCAATTGAACTAAACACGGCAGTAGGCACATATTGATCAATAAATGCGCAAGGACCATAATCAATCGTTTCACCACTTATCGTCATATTATCTGTATTCATAACGCCATGGACAAATCCAACTAAATTCCATTTTGCGATCAGTTTGGCTTGTCGTGTAACTACTTCTTTAAATAGCTCAATGTAACGATTAGGTCTAGTTGCTGCTTCTGGAAAATGGCGTGCTAAACTATAATCTGCTAAAGCTTTAAGCTCATCCAATTCGCTCCATTGCCGCGCATATTGAAATGTTCCAATTCTAAGATGGCTTTCAGCCACGCGTGTAAGGATAGCACCAGGTAAGCTTTGCTCACGGATGACATCTTCTCCCGTTTGTACAACTGCTAGACTTCTTGATGTTGGAATACCTAAACTATTCATGGCTTCACTAATCAAATATTCACGAAGCATAGGTCCGAGTGCTGCACGACCATCACCACCTCGGGAATATGGAGTAACGCCTGCTCCCTTTAGTTGAATATCGACACGTTTTTTCTCTGGTGTGATCTGCTCACCAATTAAGGTAGCGCGTCCATCCCCTAACATGGTAAAATGCCCAAATTGATGTCCTGCGTAAGCTTGGGCAATACTTGCCGATCCATCTGGAAGTTCATTTCCAGATAAAACTGCAATCCCCTCTGGTTGCATCAATTCATCACTTTTTAACCCAAGCTCTTCAGCAAGCTGTCTGTTTAAAATCGTTATCTCTGGTGCAGCAACTTTACCAGGTTGAACCGCTGAATAAAATGTTTTAGGTAAGTCTATATAACTGTTATCAAAATTCCAACCAATTAAATTTACCATTACTTCGCCTCATTCATGTGTTGTTATATTTTAATAAACAAATGTTAATTTATCGCAGTGTAACTGGCTGGGGCTGCGATTACTCGCCCCATCGAAGGGCTTTTGTAAGACTCCAACTTCAAAAAATAAGGGAACACGTCAGTCTAAATGGGAGATCCAACAGCCAGTAACGCCCCAATTGGTTCAACTAACGTTCAGTGAGTGAGGGAGGGAGACTATGTTCGCAACGTCTGCACGAGCACATCCTATGCGTCGAGACCCCCACTAACGAAGCTCCACTTTATTGTTTAACGCTTGATTCATTTTATACATTATCCACTGATATAACAAGATATCTATCTTCTCCACCTATTTTGGCCAAAAAAAGGAGTGGTTTTAAAACCAACTCCTTTTAAGGATAACTCATTGTTTGATTGGATAAATTTACTCCATGTCTTCTGGAAATTTTACCGTCTCAAACACATCGCCTGTTTCGACATTTTGATAATTCACGACTACTTCTACGTCATCGCCTTTTCCTTCATATACCTGATAAATCATTCCAGAAAAACCAACAGACATTACTGCAAAACCATCAAAGCTGTTTTCGAATAGTTCTTGATCAACAATCAGTGTAAATTCCGTAAAATCATCATTATATGTAATATCCTGAATTGACGGAAAGTCTTCATCCTCAACGATTTCTTCAAAACTTGTTTTTAATTCTGCGGCAGTCGTCTCCAATAAATCGTCATGCATCTCTTTTGGCATACTGTAAGTAATAGAGCCGTCATCATTAACCTTGACTTCACCCATTCCTTCTTCATCTGCCTCTGCCTGTAGTTCTTCTTCATCTAGGCTTACGCCTTCATAAAAACTTGCAGGAAATGTTATTTCTACATTACCTTTGTCAGCATTAGATCCACCACAAGCCACTAATGCGACAAGGATAAAACTAAAGCTAATCATTTTTAACATGTGTTTCATCTCTACCCCTCCATTTTTTCAAATACTGCCCCATTATAACAAATAATTTACCAGATGTTATCTATTTCGAGCTTTTTTTTGAAAAAAATTTTTTATTCCAAATTGGACCCTAGTTTAGTCAAGCCAAAAAGGTAATACAAGTACATTTAACTTGTTTATGTATGGAATCTTTGCCATACTTATTTATCTCTATGTGCGAAATGATTAACTGCAAAGCTAAAAGAAACTTTTATTAAGTAGAACACTAGAATTACAAACAGAAACTTAGGTAGAGTGTTAAAGAACATTATTAACCATAAAAGTCCAGACACCATAAAAAACGCGCCAATCGTTCGCTGAGCCGGATGATTAAAATAGTTGTTTACAATAAATGCGCTCATCACTGTATATAAAAATATTCTTGTAAAACTATCGCTAAAATTAATGGTTGGACATGGATTGCTATAAAAATAATTCTGGCTTTGGCACTTTGTTTATATTGATTGTTTGTTGAGAAAGTAAAGTTAGCAATCACACCGCCATTGATATCAATAGCTAATATAAATAGAATAATGATTTGATAGACCTGAAAACCTCGCCATTCGGCATAGGTTCCGATTAAAATCAATAGTGTTGACAATAGCGCAAATGTTAAGGTTAATGATACTTCTACAAAAGTGGATTTTTTTCCAAACAATTCATGGAGGAATTTAGGTACTCTAACTGTTTTCATCATACACCTCTCATTAGTTGTAACTTGTTCATCTACCCCATTTTTGATCTTCAGTTCATAACCATTTACGGACAATAAAACATCCTCTTATCAGAACCTCAACTTTTATGACTGAAGATCACTTCAACATTTACTAATTCCTATTTAATACCTATGTTCTGACACGAATTTTGCAATCCGATTATGATTAACTATTAGACTTAACAAATTCATGTGTCATCATAATGACACGTCTATTTCCAGGCTCTGAAAAACCATGACCTTCTCCTTGAAATATCTCTATTTCCGCATTTGGATAGATCTTAGCAGCCTTCTCACCATACATAAGTGGCACAATTTCATCTTGATCTCCATGAAATATCAAAATATCTTTGTCAAATTTACCAATGTGATTGAATATATCAAAACCATGTATCGTTTCAAAGTATACTCTTCCAAGTGGTACTCCCCATACTTCATGGGTATCCGGTATACTATCCAGTGTTGGAAATACTTCATTCCAGTTATCTGGGATACAAAATGCAGGGAATAGAAGAAGTATTCCTTTTATATCTTCTTTATACTCCTCAGCAACCAATGCTACGACAGCTCTACCTTGACTTCCACCAAACAAGAAAATATGATGACTGTCAATAAGATCCCATTGCTTGATATATTCTATAACCGCACACAAATCCTCTTTTTCTGTAAATAAGGACATCTCAGTTGTGCTGAGGTCACTGTTAGAATTGACTGATCCACCACAAAAATCAAAACAAAAACTAGCTATACCGTTTAATGCTAAATACTCACTATGCATGGCAAAATCTTTATTCGTCCCGTTAAAGCCATGACAGAAGATAACAACTGGACATTTCTTTGTGTTTTCAGGCATGTAAGAGACGCCATAAATCGTTCTACCATGATGTTTAATTTTAACCACTTTTTTATTATATGTCTTCATCCTGTTCCTCCTCTTTTTTCTCTCCTTAAATTGTATGCAAACAGATTCCTGCTTCCTTCAAATTCTTTTTCCATATCTCTAGATGACTTGAATTGCTAGTTAGTAAGGATATGTTTACGACGCTGGCTTGAGCTACAGAATCGTTGAATATACTTTGTCTACATTATCCCAAGGAAAATAAACAACTCGCTAAATTTCCTACCTATGAATTGGAAGATGGATACTATTTTAGCTATAATACCGATGTTGGTGATTATAATGAAATCGAAAAGGTCCATTCATTATTTCTGCAAAGTTGCAGTGAGTTTGGATACGATCCAATTGGTGAAAAAATTGTTATTGAAGATTTGACTACCTTTTCTTTTTCTAAAACAAGAATCCATTTAACTTTACAAACAAAGATCACACACCAGATTGATATAACTAGTTAAGTATATATGTCAACAACTCACGATTAAGGCATGAGTTGTTGACAATCATGATTCAGCTTTTTCCTCTATCGACATTTCAATGATATGAAAAGATCGACAGCATTCCAACCCTTCCCATGTTTTGATAAACATTTACTCATTGGCTTTGCCCTTCTCACTCCTTGAGGCGGGAGTCTTCTCGCTTAGATAAGGCTTAGATAAGTGAAACTTCGTTCAGTTGGGGGGCTCGACGCATAGGATTGCTCGTGTAGACGTCGCGAACTTCGTCAGCTTCCTCTCTCCCCCAACTGAACGTTAGTTGAACCAATTGGGCCGTTACTGGCTGTTGGATCTCCCACTTAGGCATGACGTGTTCCCTTATTTCTTAAAGTGGGAGGCTTACAAAAGCCCTTCGATGGGGCAAGTAATCGCAGCCCCAGCCAGTTACACTGCGACAAATTGCTTAAATACCAGCCTTAGGTTAAGTTTCGTTTTTTCATTTTCAAGTTGAGATAAACAATGATCCAAGATAAGAGAATGGCTAAAAAATATAGTGTGATCAGTACAGGTATACTTGGTTTAAAAACGAAGGTAATCAATAATAGCAGTATTCCTTCTATTAGCCACAATTGACCTGTTTTCAAATTAATATTTGCTTTGTCTCGCTTAATGAAGAAAATCAAGGGATTATTCCATGTACTTTCCTTGAATTTTTGAAATAAATACCCTCCAACGATCAGGATAATACCTGGGGCCGACATAAACATTAACAATAAGATATTGTCTCTATCCACCTGCATGACTCCTTTCCTTTTATCTTCCATAATAAAAGCAAATTTGTTCGGTCAGTTTTGACATATAGCAACAAAGCTGAGATAGTACTATTACTTAATAATCTACAACTCTGTAAATATCTTTAAATGCTCTTTAAAGTAGGGAGTAAATTGGCAGATAAGCAACACCACACCTGCTCTCTAGCCAAATATGTGAAATCAATCGCAATATTAAGCATAGCATAGCTTTTATGGAATCAACAACCTTTTTTGTGTATTTTTTTGTAAGATAATAAGTGAATGATCGTCTTATAATCAACGCATTTCGTCCATTAAAAACAACCTAGTAGTATGATACGCTACTAGGTTGCGAGTTATAATTTTATAATCGCTCCTTAATCGACATGTTTTTAGTGAATTTTGTCATGAACCATATTACAGCTATTGCTACTAAAAATTCGGTAACCGGCATTGCAAACCAAAGTGCATTTTCCCCTAATACCAACGGCAACGTGTAAATCAGAACGCCACTTATAATCAACCCTCTTGCAACAGAAATAAAGAATGCTACTAGTGGTTTTAATATTGACTGGAAGTAATAAGTAGAAAAAATATTAAGAGGTAATAATAGGAACGAAATTCCATAGCTCCTCATAATAAATGGGGCAATCTGATAAATACGATCTGTAGGAACCATAAAAACTCGAATAAATCCGTTAGGGATTGTACATATCATAATTGTACATATCATAATTGTCCATATCAAACTAAAAAAACAGACTGTATAAATTGCATACTTTAATGTACCTTTTATTCTGCTCCATCTTTGAGCGCCAAAATTTATAGAGATAATCGGCTGTGCTGCTTGACCAATACTATATGCACAAGTTTGGACAATAGTGCTAATATTTACAATTACGCCGTAAACTGATAATGCATCTGTACCTAAATATTTTATGATCTGACGGTTAAACAACACAGTCAATATTCCCATAGCGATATCGATGAAGAAGGTAGAAAAGCCTGTTATTGTTATTTGCTTTAGCTTTCCAAACACGTTATGAGATCTTACTAATTTCAGAGAGTTTTTGGATGTAATAAAATGAGACAACATGACCAAGAAAGATATTAACGCACCAAGGACCGTTGCCAAACCAGCCCCCGTAATACCCATGTCTAAAGTAAACACAAAAAAATAATCGCCAAACACATTAAAAATACCACCTAACAGTACGCCAGCAGTAGCTAAAGCTGGGGCGTTATCATTTCTCAAAAATGCTGCAAGCATCTGATTAAACAGAAATAAGGGTACAGCAAATTTAACCGGAAAAAGATATTGCTTAGCCAAAGGCAATAAGGTTTCCTCTGCACCAAAAAACTGTAAAAGCTGTCTATCATAAAAAATAATTACCAGCCAACTAACTACAGCTAAAGTTAATGTACCAATTAACGAAACAGTAAAATATTCATTTTTCCTTCTATAGTCTCCCTTACCTTTTGCAGCACTAAGTAATACAGAACCACCAATCCCCATTAGTAATCCCAGACTGTAAATAACATTCCATATTGGTGCAACTACTGCAAGCGCTGCAGTACCGTTAGGACCCTGATATTGCCCAACCATTGCCATATCTACAACACTATAAATAGAGCTGATTAACGCACTACCGAAGGCTGCACTCAAATACTTGAAATAAACCTTTTTAATTCTGTCTTATAGAAAGTCCATTCTTTCTTCCTCCTAAAAATAAAAAAAGCTGAATAAGAGAAACAAGCATTTCAGCCTGTCCCCTTATCCAGCTCACCATTTCTAAACGAATGGTTCACCCTCCGAGTGAATAAAAATGATTGTAGCAAGTTACAAAAAAAAAGTCAATAATTAAATATAGTAAAAGATATTGTAGCACTGAATGGTGTATAGCTAAAATATAACCTTCCTCATCTCATACGATATTACCTTTCGACTCATTATATAGTTTCCGAGATCTATAATAATAGTAAATATGCAATATCATGAAAATAAGAATGATATACCAACTTAATCCCCTCATCATTGCAAATGGGGTCTCAAATAAATCGAAATTCATTTAACGATTGCAGTTGCTGACAATTTCACATTGAAGTAATCGGGTGAGCTAACTTCTATATCTATAGTGGGGTTACCATTGAGTAAAGCTCCTTGATGATGCCATCACATATAGTGATGACTAATGATGGAATCCGTTTGAATCGATACCATGCCATTAGTCATCTATTTATTCTATTCCGTCAAAATCATCAAGATATGCACGCACTTCATCCGTTGACTTTGTATTCATTAATTGATTTCTTAATTCACTAGCCCCACGAAATCCACGGACATATATCTTAAAGAAGCGATGAAGCGGTGTGAACGGACGTGGCTCTATGTCCGAATATTGATCATGGAGATCTAGGTGTAACCTTAAGAGATCGAGCAATTCCTTACTATTATGATCTTTAGGTTCTTTTTCAAAGGCAAATGGATTTTTAAAAATACCACGCCCAATCATTACCCCATCAACACCATACTGTTCAACCAGCTTCAATCCCATTTGTCGGTCAAGAATATCGCCATTGATTGTCAAAAGTGTATCTGGTGCCACCTGATCTCGAAGTTTCTTAATCTCTGGTATCAGTTCCCAATGTGCATCTACTTTACTCATTTCCTCTCTTGTACGTAGATGAATAGAAAGATTCGCAATGTCTTGTTCCAAAAGATGTGTTAGCCAATCTCGCCATTCATTGAGATCCGTGTAACCAAGCCGTGTCTTCACACTTACGGGTAATCCTCCTGCTTTAGCTGCTTGTATTAAATCTGCTGCTGTTTCAGGACGACAAATTAGGCCACTTCCCTTCCCATGCTCTGCTACATTAGGTACAGGACAGCCCATGTTAATATCAAGACCCTTAAATCCTTGCTTTGCCATACCAATACTCATTTCCCTAAAGTGCTCAGGATTGTCTCCCCATATATGAGCAACGATTGGTTGTTCATCCTCGGTAAAAGTTAAACGTCCACGCACACTTTGCTTCCCTTCAGGATGGCAATAACTATCCGAATTTGTAAACTCAGTAAAAAAAATATCCGGTCTTGCTGCTTCGCTCACTACATGGCGAAAGACAACATCGGTCACATCTTCCATTGGTGCCAGTACAAAAAAGGGTCGTGGTAAATCACGCCAAAAATTATTTATCATATTCAAATTCCTCTCACAATCAGGTATCAAAAAAACTATTCCAAATTTAGCACTAAAATGGCTTTGCTTCTTTTATACTTATACCATGCTTATGCACTTTTTATCAAACGGATTGCAACTTTTAGTTCAGAACTGTTGAAATAGAAAACTAAAGTTTTGTAGCTCTCCTTTTAGTTTATTCTTGCCAACAATACGTCACACTCATCATCGCACAAGTATGATAGCATTGATGTTTTGGTCTGATTTTTAATTCGTTCGTATGAGGAAACATATCAACCGGTTTTTACTATTTTTTAGAAACCAGTATGAGGAAACTATCGAAGCAATCATCGTCAATAAATGAAATGGATATCTCTGAAATATTTAAACTATTCGAATTGAAAATGTGCTTAGATATTAAGAGAAGACTCTATAGATTTTTTCATATATTTAACGAATGATGCTACCTCGGTCTCCATTCCTTCCCAACTATCATTATACTCTCCTAAATAAGCCTTCCTTGCTTTATCAAGTAAAGTGGCATGCTCGTCAGCTAATTGAGGTATTGCCCATTCAGCTGCCAAATCTTTTGATCTTATTTCACCAGTAGAAGCTGTCAGCCACATTCTGGGTAAAGTTAAAATCACATTGCGTTCGTCACCTTTTGCATTCATTATCAAACTAGGTAATGATTCTCTAATCGCTTTTCGTATATCTGTCATTGGTACAGGTTCAAGTACTTCTGTTGCTTTCGGGCCAAAAAGGTTAGTACTATTCTTTCTTAATTGTGCTAAAATTATTGCTAAATCCGGATCATAAGTTGGCGCAGGAATTCCCTTTTCAAACTGATCCCTTAGCCACTCACCATACATAAATTCATATTTGGGAGGAAAATGCCAAGGAACAACATCTTTTTGATTGATGACCGTAACTTCAAGTGGTTTTGTACCATCTATATTTCCTATTTCCCCAGATATAAGCATTAGCCTATCTGAAAGAACTTTTCGAGTTCTTTCAGATAAATTATGATTAGTAACCACCAAAATATCTACATCGCTATCCGTGCGTAAACCTTCCATTACAGCAGAACCGTATAAATATACTGCTACTAACATACCATCAAGCAGTTCCTCTATAATTTTTAATGCTTGAATGGCTTCTTTTGGTATTTCTTTGTTACTCATATTCTCAACTAAGAGCTCCTTCCATCTAAACGCAATATTTAGTACTCCTTTTTAACGCTCTATGCGCTTAATAATATTTTATCGCGATTATAAGATTACCTAGCACCATTTGACCGTTCCATGATTTCCTGTACTATTGATGTTTTGGCATCCGCATAGTGCTGAACATGACGCCACTTACTATTTGCCAAACTTCGCTTGACTTCCGCATATTTGTTCCGATCCATCTCATTGGACCGCAACCAATCACGAAAACGTAACATTTTATCAATCTCTGCTGTGCCCAAACTGAACACATGCAAGTTGATGTCGGTATCGGGTCCTTTGAACAGGCGATGTTCAAACCATTCAGGCTCTCGGATCTGTAATTTGTACCCTGCTGCCTCCATAGCTGGGACATAGGATGGCTCGTTAGCAGAGTCCTTTACAACCAATATCATATCAATGATTGGTTTGGCACACAGCCCTGGCACTGAGGTCGAGCCAACGTGTTCAACCTGCAATGCTTTACTGCCAAGTACTGAATGAATTCGGTTAGCTTCCCGCTCAAACCATTCAGGCCAACTTGGATCGTATTCAACAAGAATGATCGGTGCATTGTGTGGCTTAAGTTCACCAATTGTGTTCTTTTGCAGCTCTTTATCACTCCTTTGCGAGGAGTTATTTTTAAATAGCATCAATCATCGCACTCCTTTTACTGTTTATTGTTGAGGATTCAGACATCTCTCTTGGATTTGTTTATAAACAAACCTTTAGCTTTATATTTATTATTCTACCAAATTAAAAAACTATAACTACAATTCTTGATAAGGCAATTGATTTTATATTCAAAAATTGATAAGTCCTAGGAAGTATTGGATTGGTCAATATCTTAGAAAGAGAAGAAGGGAGCATGAAAATAAAAAGAGAAAAAGGAGATTATTTCCCAGTTTACATATTTTTCAGTAAAACCTGTAGATGACTTATAGACAATTAGTATCGACTCCACCTTATCCCTCTCCTAACTTTTAAGTAATATTAAGGTAAATATTCATTATTATTCCATTATATTATATCTTGTATTGAACCATTAGAAAAGTGAATTATAGCTGCCTTTTGAGTAAATCTATATTTGATTGATAAGCATTGACTATATCGGCAAGCCCTTCAATATAAGCCACTTAATTTAAAAATTGGGGATATTAGTTAAGAATTCCTAGCACAATGGTCGTCTGGATACTGAGATTTGGAGCGGTGACAGTTGGCGAGCGTTCTTGGGAAAAGGACTTGCTTATAAACAAATACAAAATATTTTCCTATAAAATTGAAAGATGAGATAGCACTCATAGACTAGTGTTTCAATCTCTTATACATCAGTTTTATCTCGGATTGTCTGAAAAGTTCACTTGAAATCCATTCAGTTCTTTCAATGATTCACCTCTCTAAGATAGTTTTAGCGTTACTATTTATTTAATAAAACGTATTCTATCAGTGTCAGAGGGCATCTGATTGTACACTCTTTCCCATTTATTATTTCGGTATATTTCGTATTCTTCAAATACACAAGGAATACCTTGAGAATTCGCAATATCATTACTATCCATAAGTTGGAAGTGTAAGTGCGGAAAGCTGGAATTTCCCGAATGACCAACTTTTCCTAATATACTTCCTTTTTTCACTTTATCATTAATATTTACTACAATGGAGTCTTTTTGGAGATGCGCAAACGCCATATACACATTGTTTGAATGTTTAATCACTATATAATTCCCAGCAATTTTTCTAAAATCATCTTTCCTCTCATTAAAAAACAGAGAGTGTTTAATACCTATAAGAGAATCTACCAGTGAGCAATTTTCCTTTCACGATTCCCATCTTCCACAAATACAACCTCACCATCACAAGGGGCATAGATATTCTCTCCCCAGCAATAGCATTTTTTCAAAGGAACACCTAAGAGTAAATATCGTAAAACGGTTATACTGTATGATTTCTTTTGGGGGTCATTCCAGTTTAGTTTCAGGAAGTCAAAAGCATATCGCAACCCCATTCTGTTTGTTCCATGACTAGGAACTTGCTTTGCAGGAGTTGTTGGTGCATGCCATTCCCCCCTTAAAGGAAATTCAATGCTTATTGGATTATATTTATTGGTCATTTTCTACCTCACTTGATTTGTAAAAAACTTTACGGAGTTCATCAAAGTATTCGTCAAGTGACGAAATAATATGTTCGTAGTTTACAGTTTCTGAATGTCTAATATCATCTAATATTTGGTTTGTAAATCCAATATTAGACCAAAGAATAAACTGTTTGCATGTCTCAACATCCAGTCCACTGCGGAACATGGAGGTATCTTTCAAATCGAACATTTGATGATTACATGATAACTGACGATTAGTCTTTCGGTTCGCTAGTGCCTGATTGACTTCATCTGAACTTGTTTCAACGGAAAGTTTATCTAATTCAATAATCCAAGGGTATTCTTTAATCAAATCTATTTGAAGTAGATATGACTGCCGTAATCTATTGAAAATATCCTTATCTGTGAAATCCAACTTTGAATAATATTCTTTATCAAGCAACTCTGTAAAATAATCGTACGTATATAAAAATAAGTCTTGCTTATTGTTTACATAATGGAACATGAGTGCTTTGGAAATTCCAGCTTCTTTGGCAATTACATTTGTCGAAGCATTGTCATAACCGCGAATGCAAAACTCCTTTAAAGCCGAATTTAGTATTGCAATTCTTCTTTTTTCATCTAGTTTAGATATATTCATTTTATTAACTCCCTTCTGGAATAATTTTTATTATTTACTTCTCCTTATACTATTACAAAGACTAAGAACACACATAATAGTCCCTAAAACCGCAGTAACTAAAAATATATTAGCAATTCCTGCTTTTCCATTTAGATTCTTCCTATCTGAGTAAATCATAAATACCAACAATTTGACCTAGTAGGTCAAAAACATTATAACCTCTTTAACCTAACAGGTCAACGCTGAAAAATTTTATTTGCAAATCTCACAGTTCTCAGCTTCTCTATTACTAATTCATTTGTGAGAACTGAGTCACCTAATGAGAAACTAATGGCACATAGAACTTTGCCCGATACATTTAGACCACCATTTTCTAACTCGAAGCCACCACCGCTATCATCTGAATCCGCAAAGTAAAGCATTAGAAAAAAAGTAATAAACTAAAGCACAGAGAAAGTTCCACGCCAAAGACAGCCAGATGTTTTAGCTTCATCTTTTACGCCCTTTGGAGATAGTGGTTTTCTTTTTGTCTGTTTCTTCGTAGTTTGATTCTCTCTAACATTGATTACTTTTGTTAGCGGTGTGGTTCGATTTTGAAATGGCGATTCTTTGGTACTAGCGATGAGGGTGATACAGGTGGTTACCTTACACAAAAAATGCTTGTAATTGGATAAGGCGAGAAAGGACAAAGACAAGATTAAACCTATGTATTCTGTTACCACACACCCGCCATACCAGCAAAGCGAAGTACCATAAACACCTTTTTGTGTATGGGCTGTTGCTTTCTGGCTTGTTTTTCTGGGCTTTCCTTTGATGCTTTATCAATTTTCACTTTCGTACTGTCACTAGTAACATAAGATAGCTCGTAGCTTTTCTTGAAATATTTTTTTATCTTTGTTTTCATAAGTTGGTTCCTTTCTGATTTTTTTAATTTTGGTATTAAAAAAGACGCTCCTTTTACAAAAACGCCTTATTTAAGCGAGTAAATAAATTACTATCTACTCTAATATTTAATTTTTATTTGTTGTGTTCCCATTTACTAGGTCTATAACAGTTGACACATTGATATAGTTCCTAATTAATCTCTTTATTTCATATTTTCCAACACCACTTGTGAATAAAATATGCTTTAAAAAGTCCCTAAAATTAAAGATTTCCAGTCTTAACGTCGTTGTAGCAACGTTATGGTCTCCACATGGACGGAGTTGACAACATTAATGTCTTGAGATGATTTTAGAATCGAAGTATGTGAGAACATATGTCATTTTTTCACTGATTTTCGAGAAAGATTCGTATGGGGGAAAATATCTACAACGATAAACTCTTTTATCTTTCTCGGTTACAGCTGAATGTTAGCACCTTTTGCAGAACTATACTTAATTAACAAAATAGGTGTGGGCTTCTTTGACCAAGGCGTCTTTAGCGGTATTTACAAATTTAACAACATTACAGAAATAGAGAAGACTACCATCTTCAAATAAAAGAGCCCCTTCGCACATAGCACCGTTGCCGTGACTTAGTGCATTTTCGATATTTAGTTCCGTTACGGTAGGTCTCTTTACCAGCTCTTGCGTTAAATCGTCGAATGAAATTACATCTTCTATACCAACAGTCCTCCAAATAAAATCCCCTCGCACGTGCGACTTCACCAAGTTAATGTCTTTTTTAGCAAGAGCAATCGTCAATTCAATAACTCGTTCCATTTTTGGTGCGTTTCCGCAGTGAAACATGACTTCAATTTTCATTAAAAATCTCCTCCGTGTATAGTATAGTGGCATCGTGATGTTTCATACCCATGGTAAACAAAGCTCCCTATGCTCCCATATTTTGAATAATGAAAGGGGATATCCGTTGTAAACCATTTACCATCGTACTAAGATTGTAGTGTACATATTTTTAGTTTATTGATATCTATCATTAAACTATATTAAAGCAAACTATAATTTTATAGAAAACTCATTATAGACTAAACTTTTTACACTCTTATTTATCTACCCTTGACATCAAGACAACGCATTCAACATGTGTTATGTACTTTTTACAGTCACTATACAATAAGGCGACTATAACTACTTAAAGTAAAGGGAAGGTAAAGAAAAGTCTTTAAAACAATGTATAATAGCATACTAAATAAAT
>NZ_BCQW01000038.1 GCF_001552275.1 Amphibacillus sediminis NBRC 103570 | reverse complement strand
TATTGTAAGCCTCCCCCTTCAAGAAATAATGAATATTGTATAGCATTTGGTTGGGTACAAAACCCCAAACGAATAAAGTTAAATCCTTCGGTGACTGCTGCGGATTTTCAGCAGGAACTTATCGAGCGAAGCTCGAAAAAATCTGGACACAAATATGCCAAGGTGCATTTGAAAAAAGGAAAGGTGAGGATATCATGAAAGAAGTTATAGTAAAAGTAGAAGGAATGAGCTGTGGACACTGTAAACAAAGTGTTGAGGCTGCATTAAATGAGCATCAAGCAGTTGAACGAGCAGAGGTTGATTTGGGCTTAGGTCAAGTTACTATTCAATTTGATCAAAGCGCCACTAATGAACAACAATTAGAACAAATTATTGAGAATCAAGGCTATGATGTCATTAGTTAATTATTAATTGCATTCATCTCACCCTTACTTTTATCGCAGTGTAACTGGCTGGGGCTGCGATTACTCGCCCTATCGAAGGGCTTTTGTAAGACTCTCACTGAAATAAGGGAATACGTCATGTCTAAGTGGGAGATCCAACAGCCAGTGATGGCCCGATTGGTTCAACTAACGTTCAGTGAGGGAGAGGGGAAGATGACTAAGTTCGCGACCTCATGTTGCAACGTCTGCACGAGCACATTCAATGCGTCGAACCCCCACTGAACGAAGTTTCTCTTTACAAGTCGTGAGATGAATGGATATTGTATATGAGCTAAGGTCCTCTTTAGCTATTTTCCCCAAAATTAGACCTTAGTCTGTCCTACAAATGATCGTCTATTTTTACCGAATCGATCCCTTTAACCATTGGAAATGTAAACCGTATGAAAATGAGATAAATGCCTGCTTTTTAATCTGATAATTTATCTTGAAATGGTATCGTTATCAAGGTTTTTTTAAGATAAAATGATAATATAAGGTTATTTTGTAAGACATTAACCTTAGAGCCAAATGCATGGTGATTTGGCTGATTTTATTTTAAATTAAGAAAGGAAGTGTTGGTAATTTTAACAAGGTTAAAAAGAAAAAGGCAAGGTGCGTATACGGTTGAACGTAAAGACCGAACAGAGTATAGGCGGCTTGAAGCCGCAACAGTACCAGCTGAACTTATTTACCCACTTACGATGCACATAGGTGCACCAGCAACCCCTGTCGTTAACATAGGGGATAAGGTCAGAATTGGAACCTTAATAGCTAAGCAAAATGGTTTAATTTCAGCTAATATTTATGCCTCAGTTTCGGGAGAAATCACGGATATTGCCAATTACCCTACTGTTAACGGAGAAGCCCCAGTATCGTAATCAAAAATGATTTTAAAGATGAATGGGATGCCCCTCTCTATACGGAAGACGAAGAGCTAACCCCACAAAAAAAGCTCGATTTAATCGCCAAAGCCGGAATTGTTGGAATGGGCGGCGCAGCCTTTCCAACGTCAGTAAAACTTTCCCCAAAAGACAATAAACACATCGATACAAATATTATTAATGGTGCGGAATGTGAGCCATATGCAACAGCAGATCATCGCCTCATGGTAGAACATGCTGATCAGATTATTGATGGGATACGGGTTCTGCTTGAGATCATTCCAGTAGACAAGGTTTATATTGCGATCGAATCAAATGCAGATGAAAGTATTGCTATTATGAAAAAAGCTGTTAAAGACTCTGAGAAAATTGAAGTGATCGAGCTAGCAACCATCTATCCCCAAGGTTCGGAAAAAAATTTAATTAAAACTTTAACCGGACGAGAAGTCCCAGCAGGTGGTTTACCCGCTGATGTAAAAACCATTGTTACAAATGTAGCTACGACCTTTGCCATATATGAAGCAGTTTGTTTAGGGAGACCATTAACTCGGAGAATAACTACCGTGACCGGCGAGCCCGTTAAGAAGCCTAAAAATCTTTGGGTACGAATTGGCACGCCAATTGAGTCGTTAATTGCAGATTGCCAAGGCTTCCAAACGAAGCCTTATAAAATGATTCATGGTGGCCCCATGATGGGAACGACCCTAAATTCAGGTCGAGTTCCCGTTGGAAAGGCAACGACATCAATTACGTTTTTGGGTCAGTCGGATGCACAAGCAACTGAGCGTTCGCCATGTATTAGATGCTCGGAATGCTTGTATGCGTGTCCTGTAAGCCTGCAGCCCATTTTAATCAGCAATGCTTATGAAAAAGGTGATTTAAAAGCTGCCGAAAAACTTGGAGCGCTCGACTGTATTAACTGTGGAAATTGCTCCTACATTTGCCCAGCTAAAATCCCCATTTTAGCAAATATCCAAGCCGCTCGAAAAGCAATCAAGGCTAAAAGGGAGGGGGTATGATCGAGATGGATCAGGAACAATTACTAATCACACCCGCTCCCCATTTAAGAGCTGCTCGAACGTCAGCATGGATAATGCAACAGGTCATCTTCGCTTTGATGTTACCAGTTATTGGAGCCATTTATTTTTTTGGCTGGCATGTTTTGGTGATGATTGCGATATCTGTTACTAGCTGTGTGTTGTTTGAATTTATCTTCCAGCTATTAACCAAGCGGAAAAGAACGATTAATGATTATAGTGCTGTTGTAACAGGACTACTGATTGCTTTAAGCCTACCGATAACAGCTCCGATCTGGACGATTATTTTAGCGAGTGGCTTTGCCATTTTAGTTATTAAACAATTATCAGGTGGGATTGGCTGTAACCGGTTTAATCCAGCTGTTGCATCTCGTGTCATGCTTATGGTCTTTTTTGGTGAGCATGTGAGTGGGTGGGTGGAGCCTCATTCAGTTGCTGAAGCTGTTTCAACAGCCACACCACTTGGAATTATTACCAATGATCAAGCAGATGCCCTAACATCAGCCACCTATGCAGAAGCAGAGATGCCAGCATTACTAGATTTGTTTCTAGGAACGACTATTGGGGGAAACATTGGTGATACCTCGAAGGTGCTAATCCTATTAGCATTTATTTACTTAATTGCCCGAAAAATCATTGAACCATTGATTCCACTATGGTTTGTTCTACCAGTTGTTGTTATTACCTTAATTACAAGTGGATTTGATTTTGAATTTATGCTCCAGCATGTATTAAGCGGTTCATTACTTTTTGCGGCTGTCTTTATGATAACAGATTATAGTTCGTCACCGATTACGCCGGCTGGTAAGATCGTTTTTGCGGTAGGTGCGGGTATTACAACAGTGTTATTCCGTTTCTTCTATACCTACGCAGGTGGGGTAGGCTTCGCTATTCTGATTATGAACGCTTTTGTTCCACTAATAGATAAGTATCTTGCACCACGTATTTATGGTCATATTAAACGTCCTATTGCACAGCGATTGACTCGGAAGACGGGTTAAAAAAGATAAGACAGGTCCGAATGGGGATCTGTCTTATAAAGCTTCTGTATTGTTGGACAATGTCATACTTTAGCATGATTGGATATGGATAAGCTTGTCACTTTTTGCGAATGGCAAGATCATACGGGATATTTCCACAAGCTTATTACTGACTGCTAATGATTAGTGTACGGGGAATTGATTTTTATAACCAGAGTATTGTTGGGCTGCCTGACTTATCTTTTGCGGATCAGCCTTTTCGATACTATACCAACCATTTTTAAACATTAAATTATATAAACGACGTTGCATATTTTGTGTCTCGTTGAAAATTTGCAGCAAATCTTGATATAAATCTTCATTACTTGCTTCATTTAATACGACATTGTAGGAAGCGGTCATATACTTTTCTGTAGTAAGTAAATCATTAATGATATCCCGGTCATTAATTTCAGGTGTTTTGTTAATAGGTGTCTCTGGATTTTGTACTTTATTTGTTTGATTCACAGTTTTCGCTCCTTTTCAGATGATCTAGTGATAGGTTTGATTTGCATGTTGTTGAGCATAGTTTAAGATAACATCATAATGCTTTTCGTGTAATTGGCATACTTGTTCAACCGCTTGTTTAATCTCTTGGTTTTGGCAATGCTGTTCAAAGAAATGCGACTTTTTGATTGCAACTAAATTCCATGACAACATATCTGTTAAGTAGAGTAAATCTTTTGTGCTAACCATTGTTGGGGGTTGCGCCATAATGTTCTGATTTGCTTGGTTTGTTTGATTCATTTGTTGTTCCATAAGATGATAGCCTCCTTTAATTTTAAGCTTTAACTGTAATATCACCAACTGCTTGATAAATATGCAAAGCAATGGGCAGAATTCTGGCAATTAAGTGCTAATCATTTTATACTGAATTCAGGAAATACTAATGGAATGTCGAAAGAAAGAGGAGATAGAATGACGATTACATTTTATTGCTACCCTAAATGTGGTACTTGCCGTAAAGCTAAAAAATGGTTTGAACAGAATCAAATTAGCTTTGAGGAGATAAACCTTGTTGAGCAGCCACCTACAAAAGAGCAGCTTGCAAAGTGGATTAAGCAAAGCGGCTTACCGATTAAACGATTTTTTAATACGAGTGGACAAAAGTATCGAGAGCTTGGATTAAAGGATAAGCTAGATCAAGTAAGTGATGACCAAAAACTGGAATGGCTTGCATCTGATGGAATGCTGATTAAACGTCCGTTAACGCTAAATAGTGAGCAGGTAACGGTCGGTTTTAAAGAAGATCAATTTGAAGAAGCTTGGAAATAACAGAAAGAGGGGGCTATTAGAATGAAGTTGCCGGAGGATTTAAACTATTCTAAAGAACATATTTGGTTAAAAAAACAAGAAGATCAAACAATTAAGATTGGGATAACCGATCACGCCCAGGATGAATTAGGGGATATTGTTTTTGTAGAATTACCAGAGCCGGGAGATCAGTTGGCACTTGATCAGACTTTCGGGAGTGTTGAATCAGTTAAGACAGTTTCTGAGTTATACGCGCCAGTAGCTGGTGAAGTCATTGAAGTTAATCAGAGCTTGGAGGATGAACCGGAATTGGTTAACACATCACCTTTTGAAAAAGGTTGGATGGTTGTAATTAAACCTAATCGGTCTGATCAGATTGAGCAATTGCTATCAGCAAAAGAATATAACAAGATGATTCAAGAAGTGTAAAAGTGCTCGTTTCATTTTCTTAATTGATTGGCTGTGAACAATCTTGATAAGGTTGTTCACAGTCTTTTTAGAGTAACTGGCTAATTGCTGCCATTATTTCCAACGGCTTTGCTTGATCGGTAAACTGCTTGAGAATTTCACCGGTTTGACTAATAACCACAGTCGTCGGAACGCCTAAGCATTGATACAGCCGATAGACTTCAAGACCACGATCTACTAAGGTAGGTTGAGAGATAAATTTCTGATGGTAACGAAGCGCATCTTCTTGATTACGTTCGCGCCCACTGACGTTAATGGTAATAAAAGATACTTTGCCAGCATCGACCGTCTGATAAAGTCGTTCTTTTAGAGGTAAGTCACTACTACAATCAGGACACCAAGAAGCCCAAAAGGTCAGGATAATGATTTTACCCCGATCTTGACTTAAAGTATATGTTTGATTTTGATCTAGATAAGGTAAGGTAAATTCAGGTGCTTTCATTTTCTACTCCTAATACGATATCCATTATTTTAAGTAAACCGACCGACCCATTAGTCGTTAAGTCAAACCATTTCTTATCCTC
Organism: Amphibacillus sediminis NBRC 103570; assembly: GCF_001552275.1. Classification (GTDB taxonomy): domain Bacteria; phylum Bacillota; class Bacilli; order Bacillales; family Amphibacillaceae; genus Amphibacillus_B; species Amphibacillus_B sediminis. The sequence continues at coordinate 11,031 of NZ_BCQW01000038.1, read as the reverse complement.
ATGTTTTTCAAATATCTGTTGCTTGATCGAGCTGGATGGGCGTATGTACGATGAAGATTTTACGTGATTGACACATTTCCTGGCAGCTTCCGTTTTCAAGAAGCAAGCTGTACATGCCTATTTTAGCAGATCTGCTTGTTTTTTGCTACGCGCATCAAGCTATATTTCATTACGACACTTTGAATTCGAACAGTCGATTGAGGTGGTAAATGTGCCATCCCTTGTTCGAAGGCGATTCACCCCCCACCTATTCTTCTCATTCTTGAGGTAGGAGTCTTCTTTCCTAATGATAAAAAAACAATTGACATGTTTATCAACACGTGCTATCATCACAATTAACTAAATAGTGCGAACTCTTATCGCGAGAGGTGGAGGGACTGGCCCGAAGAAGCCCGGCAACCGTTAAACGTTTCGTTTAAAAAGGTGCCAATTCCTGCAAAGCTATCGGCTTTGACAGATGAGAGCATTGAAGACTAATAGTGGTATAATTCTAGCGTCTTTCTGTTCTCGTGAGCAGATTGACGCTTTTTATTTTTTCTAGAGAAAGAGGCCTTGGATTCTTTCACTTAAATGGGTGAAGCTAAGCAGAGACTTATAAGCGTAAAGAGCCTAAGGTAGGTATGAAGGGGGAGTTATATGATTGAAATTGACAAATTGTCCAAAGTTTTCAAAGGATCTAGTCATGATGTCCAAGCGGTTGATCAAATAAGTCTACAGATTAAAAAAGGTGAGATTTTTGGTGTAATTGGTTATAGCGGTGCAGGCAAAAGTACCTTTATTCGACTAATTAACCGGTTAGAAGAACCCACGGCTGGGACAGTCAGCATTGATGGTCAGAATATTACCACACTAGATAAGAAAGCACTGCGACTATCTAGACAAGAAATAGGCATGATATTTCAACATTTTAACTTGTTATGGTCTAGAACCGTAAGGGAAAACATTGCATTTCCTTTAGAAATAGCAGGCCTGGCCAAGAATGAACGAAATGAACGTGTAAATCAATTGATTAGCTTAGTAGGTTTGTCTGGCAAAGAAGATGCTTATCCTTCCCAACTTAGTGGTGGGCAAAAGCAGCGTGTCGGTATTGCGCGTGCTTTAGCAAATAATCCAAAAGTATTGCTGTGTGATGAAGCTACCTCAGCATTAGATCCCGAAACGACCGATTCCATTCTTTCTTTATTAATTGATATAAATGAAAAGCTTGGTTTGACTATTATTTTAATTACACACGAAATGCATGTGATCCAAAAGATTTGTCACAACGTTGCTGTAATGGAAAATGGGAAGATTGTTGAACAAGGATCGGTTCTAGATGTATTTTCACATCCTCAACAGCCTGTGACGAAAAAATTTGTGGAACAGGTGATGGGTAAACCTGATCAAGACGTATCTGATGAGCCATTTGTTCAAGGGATAGAATCTGGACGTGTGCTTAAATTGCAGTTTGTCGGAGAAACAACTAATCAAGCCTTAATCAGTAGGGTAGCCAAGCAATATGAGGTCGAGCTTAATATTATTCAAGGAAATATTAAGCAAACTCAGGCAGGAGCGTATGGTGCACTTTATTTACACATCACCGGGGAAGATCAAGTTATCGATCAGGCGATTTCCTTTATTCGCTCCACTTCAGTAGAAGTAGAGGTGATCGACCATGACTAAACTATTTCCTAATGTAAATTGGTTCGCTTTACTTGAGGCAACTGGAGAAACCTTTTACATGACTTTATTTGCATTATTGGGCACGTTAATAATTGGGATTGTGCTGGGGTTACTCTTATATTTAACAACACCTGGAGGACTATGGGAGAATCGCTTGATTAATTTTATCATAGCAGCACTTGTGAATGTGTTTCGAGCTATTCCTTTTATTATCTTGATTTTGCTCCTCATTCCTTTTACAAACATACTGCTCGGTACCTTTAGAGGACCAAATGCTGCTTTACCAGCATTAATTGTTGGCTCAGCTCCTTTTTATGGCAGGCTAGTCGAAATCGCCTTGCGAGAAGTTGACAAAGGGGTGATTGAAGCAGCCAAAGCGATGGGGGCTAAAACTTCAACTATTATCTTTAAGGTATTATTGAGAGAATCGATACCTGCTTTAGTTTCTGGTCTGACGGTAACTGCAATTGCAATAATTGGATATACGGCGGTTGCGGGTGCTATTGGAGCAGGTGGTTTAGGCGATTACGCATATTTCCATGGTTTTACTCGACGAGATTTTGATATCGTGTTTGCTTGTACGGTATTAATTGTCTTGATTGTCTTTATCTTTCAGTTCATTGGTGATCGTATTACCAATAAATTAGATAAACGTTAATGTGATGAAATTTATTGATAAGCGCTTAGCTTAACATATAGGCTGTTTACTGCAGTGTAACTAGTTGGGGCTACGATTACTCGCCCCATCGAAGGGCTTTTGTAAGCCTCCCGCTTCAAGAAATAAGGAAACACGTTATTTCTAAGGGGGAGATCCAACAGCCAGTAACGGCCAAATAAAAAGAAAAAGGGGATATCAAAATGAAAAAAAGCTTAACGGTATTATTTGTACTAGTCGCAGTGTTTTTATTAGCAGCATGTGGCAATGATGCTGGAGAAAATGAAATTAAGGTAGGGGCAACAAGTGTTCCGCATGCAGAGATATTAGAAGAAGCAGCTCCGCTTTTAGAAGAAGAAGGTATTACGTTGGTTATTGAAACTTATACAGACTATGCTTTACCAAATGAAGATTTATCACGTGGTGAGCTTGATGCTAACTATTTCCAACACATTCCTTTCTTTGAAACACAAAAAAGTGATTTTGATTATGATATTGTTAACTTAGGTGGTATTCATGTTGAGCCAATGGGTGTCTATTCAAAATCAATTCCAAGCATTGATGATATCCAGCCAGGAACAGAAGTAATTATTAGTCGCAACGTTCCAGATCATGGTCGTATTTTATCATTATTTGAAGCAAATGGTTTAATTACTTTGGCAGATGACGTGACCAAGTCGGAAGCAACAGTTGAGGATATTGTTGAAAATCCACTAGAGCTTGTTTTTTCTCCAGATGTTAATCCGGAATTTTTAGTAGAAGCATATGAAAATGAGGATGATGCGTTAGTAGCTATCAATACCAACTATGCAATTGAAGCTGGGCTATCACCAGTTGACGATGCCTTATTTGTTGAAGGAGCAGATTCACTTTATGTTAATATTATCGCTGCTCGCGCAGAAGATGAGGATAATGAGGATTTATTAAAATTAGTTGAGATTTTACAATCTGAAGAAATTCAGTCATTTATTACAGAACGCTATAACGGTGAGGTTGTTGCTGTAGGTGCTGAATAATTGAAAAGTTAGAATTTTTAACGATTTAAGAGGATATGGAATAAATTCTAACGATAATGCCGCTCTACTTAGCTAATCAAAGTAGAGCGGCTTTTATCTGATCTCATCCCCGTTATAGAGCTTTGAAAATTTCCTTTACTTGATGTTACAATTAATTTTGTTCAAAAAAGAAAGGGAGATTATTTAACAATGCATAAGCTTGAGTTAAGCTACACCCCGGAAATGGAAAAGGCCATGCACCAAAGTCATGGGTGCTGCTACGCTAGGTATGAAACAGATATGAACAAGCGCTTAGAAGTTGAGCAGGCCAGAGAAGTAGACCATCAAAAAGGCCTAGAAATCAAAGCAGAGTTAGACCGTCAAGCTCACCGATAAAAAATGATACCTTCATTATGATGCCCCTTCTAGATAAGTAGAAGGGGGTTTTTTATCGCAGTGTAACTGGCTAGGGCTGCGATTACTCGCCCCATCGAAGGGCTTTTGTAAAGACCACCACTGAACGAAGTTTCACTTTATCTTCAGATTGTTAATTTATAATGGTAAATACATAATCAGGATTAGTATGTCGTAATAATAGTGAGAATAGATCGATCACTTAGAATGAAGTATTTCAATCAGCAGGAAGTCTCCCCCTTCTATAAGTGGTGAGATGAATATCTATTGGATTCGAGCCAGTGGGTTTTAACTCTCAGTTGAATCATGTTAAAGCCTCCGACGGATGCCACAGCTTTTCAAAGGAAAATGATCGAGCTTTGCTCGATAAAATCTTGGTGCAAATTACGCCAAAGCGCATCTATCTATCAAGGAACAGGCTGCGTAAACCAAGGATAAGCGCAACTCGTCAATCTGATGCAAGATCCTCACAATTATAGGGGATAAATATGTTAAGATGATAAATAAATACTTTCAAAACTAATGGGTTGATAAAGTGTTGTTATCTAATTGCTTTAACCTTGATATTAGTTTTGAGATAGTATAAGATTGTAATGAGAATAAAGTGAGAATGAACAGTTTGAATAACTGGTTCTGATCATTATATATTATATTATTTTTTGGAGGTATAGCTATGAGTGGTTCAACTTTAGAAATTAAGGATCTTCATGTTGAAATTGACGGCAAGGAGATTTTAAAAGGTGTTAACTTGACTGTAAAGGGTGGCGAGTTCCATGCGATTATGGGCCCTAATGGAACCGGTAAATCAACATTAGCTTCTGCCATCATGGGTCATCCTAAATATGAGGTCACCAAAGGTCGTATTTTAATGGATGGCGAAGATGTTTTGGAAATGGAAGTAGACGAGCGTGCTAAAGCAGGTTTGTTTTTAGCGATGCAATATCCAAGTGAAATAAGTGGCGTAACAACTTCAGATTTCCTACGTTCTTCAATTAATGCGCATCGTGAAGAAGGCGATGAAATTCCATTAATGAAATTCATCAAAGAGATGGATGAAGCAATGGATTATCTAGAAATGGATAAAAATATGGCTCAGCGTTATTTAAATGAAGGTTTCTCAGGTGGGGAAAAGAAACGAAATGAGATTCTTCAATTAATGTTATTGAAGCCAGCTATTGGTATATTGGATGAAATTGATTCAGGTCTTGATATTGATGCTCTAAAGGTTGTTTCAAAAGGTATTAATAAATTACGGAGTGAATCCTTTGGTTGTCTTATCATTACACACTACCAACGCTTACTTAACTATGTAGCACCTGACTATGTTCATGTTATGATGCAAGGGCGCGTGGTGAAATCTGGTGGACCAGAGCTTGTCGAGCGTCTTGAGAGTGAAGGCTACGATTGGATTAAGCAAGAATTAGGTATTGAAGATGAAACCGTCGGCCAAGATGCTGAGTAAGGAGGGATCGCATGTCAGTCGAAATTACAGCGAAATTTGATAAAAGCTATCTAGAGCGTTTTTCTAAAGCGAAACAAGAGCCTGATTGGATGAGATCCTTTCGTCTTGATGCTTTAGCTAAGGCAGTTGAAATAGAAATGCCACAACCAGATAAAACGAATATTACCCGTTGGGATTTCTCAACTTTTGCCCACCAGTCTAGTAAAAGTGTTGCCCAACTGTCTGAGGTAGAATCATTACCAGATACAATTAAAGATTTTGTTGATGTCAAAAATCAACAACAAAATTTATTAATTCTTCGTGATCAAACTAAAAGTTACCAAGTTCTTTCGGATGAATTGAAGAATCAAGGTGTGATCTTCACTGATATTTTTACTGCATTGACCGAGCATGGGGATTTAGTGAAAAAATATTATATGACAGATGCAGTCTCTGTTGATGAACATAAGTTAACGGCCCTGCATGCTGCTTTAATGAACGGTGGAGCATTTATCTATATTCCCAAAAATGTTGTGCTAGAGGATCCCTTACAGGTGATTTTTTGGCAGGAAGATGCAGACTTAGCACTATTCAATCACGTTATTATTGTAGCTGAGGAAAATAGTCAATTAACTTATGTTGAGAACTATCTATCCTCACATAATGAGACACATACAGTTGCTAATGTGATTACAGAAGTGTTTGCACATGATAATGCCAAGATATCATTTGGTTCTGTTGATCATTTTGCCCATGGTACAACTGCTTATATTAATCGTCGCGGAATAGCTTATCGTGATGCAAAAATAGAATGGGCTTTAGGACAAATGAATGATGGCAATACCGTCTCTGAAAATGTGACTCACTTATTAGGTGATCATTCGGTATGTTATGCGAAGGCTGTATCAGTTGGACGTGGTGACCAAATTCAAAACTTCACGGCTAAAATTGTTAACCACGGCAAACACTCTGACGGAATTATCCTACAGCATGGGGTTATGAAGGATGAAGCAACGGCTATCTTCCATGGGATTGGTAAAATTGAACATGGAGGAACAAAGGCGAATGCTGAGCAAGAATCGCGAGTGTTGATGCTAAGCAAAGGTGCACGCGGAGATGCCAATCCTATCTTATTAATTGATGAAGATGATGTAACAGCAGGACATGCTGCTTCAGTCGGTCGTGTTGATCCTGTTCAACTTTATTATCTAATGAGTCGTGGTATTTCAAAACAGGAAGCAGAACGCTTGATTATTCATGGTTTCCTCGCACCTGTTGTGCAAGAGATTCCGATTACAGCTGTTCGAGAACAATTAACAGATGTTATTGAAAGGAAAGTATATTAAGATGGATGTTGCAGCAATCCGAGCGGATTTCCCTATATTGGATCAGGAAGTTAACGGTAAGCCATTAGTATATCTTGATTCTGCTGCTACGTCTCAAAAACCGAAGCAAGTGATCGAAGCAGTTAATCACTACTATCGTAACAACAATTCCAATGTTCACCGAGGCGTACACACGATTGGGACTAGGGCAACAGAGCAATATGAGGGTGCTCGGGAACGGGTAAGACAATTTATTTCTGCTAAGCATACAGAGGAAATCATTTTTACTAGAGGAACGACTTCAGCCATTAATTTGGTTGCAAGCAGCTATGGGCGTGCTAACTTGACCGAGGCGGATGAGATTGTAACGACACAAATGGAGCATCATAGTAACATCATCCCTTGGCAGCAGCTTGCTAAAGCAACAGGGGCTAAGCTTAAATTTATCCCATTAGAACCGGATGGGACGCTGACTTTAGATAATATCAAAAAAACTATTACGGATTCAACCAAGATAGTTGCTATTACTCACGTATCCAATGTGCTAGGAACGGTCAATCCTATTCAAGCTATTACAAAAATTGCCCATCAGCATCATGCCGTTGTGGTAGTTGACGGAGCTCAGGGTATTCCACATATGAAGGTGGATGTTTCAGAGCTAGATTGTGATTTTTATGCTTTTTCAGGTCATAAAATGTGCGCACCGACTGGTGTTGGTGTTCTCTACGGTAAAAAAGAGTGGCTAGAAGCGATGGAACCCGTTGAATTTGGTGGAGAAATGATCGACTTTGTTGATTTATATGATTCGACATGGAAGGAACTACCATGGAAATTCGAAGGTGGCACACCAATTATTGCTGGTGCAGTTGGCTTAGCTGCAGCAATTGATTATTTAACAGAAGTAGGGCTTGACAATATTACTAAACATGAAACTCAATTAGTAGAATATGCAATGGATCAGCTCACAACGATTGAAGGTTTAGAAATATATGGTCCTAAGAAGAGAGCAGGTCTTATTACCTTTAATCTAACAGATGTCCATCCACATGATACAGCAACTGTGCTCGATTCAGAAGGGATTGCTGTCCGAGCTGGTCACCACTGTGCCCAGCCATTGATGAAGTGGCTTAACGCAACAGCGACAGCTCGAGCAAGCTTCTATCTATATAATTCAAGATCGGATATCGATCGTTTAGTCGATGGATTACGTAAAGCGAAGGAGTTTTTTGGTGATGTCTTTTAATAATTTAGACAATTTATACCGTCAAGTGATTATGGATCACTACAAAAATCCAAGAAATCACGGTTCGCTCTCAAACGGGGCTTTAACTCTAGAAATGAATAATCCAACTTGTGGTGATCGGATTCAGCTTCATTTATTGATAGAGGATGGCATAGTCAATGATGTTAAATTTGAAGGAGAGGGTTGTTCGATTAGCTTAGCCTCCGCTTCAATGATGACTCAGGTTATTAAAGGTCAAGAGGTTGAAACGGCCCTTAAGCTTTCACAGTATTTTTCTGATATGATGTTAGGAAAAGACGTTGATCCAGCTGACTTAGAGCTTGGGGACATTGAAGCCCTTCAAGGTGTAGCCAAATTTCCAGCACGGATCAAATGTGCCACGTTGGCATGGAAGGCTATGGAAAAAGCAGTTGACCAAAATGAACAGCCATAATGTAATGATAACTTCAAGGAGGGATTGAGATGGCGAAAAATATACCTGATGTAGGAGAATACAAATATGGTTTTCATGACCGTGATGTATCAATCTTCCGTACAGAAAAAGGTTTAACTAAAGAAATCGTACAGGAAATTTCAAAAATGAAGCAAGAGCCAGAGTGGATGCTTGAATATCGTTTGAAGGCTCTAGAACATTTTTATAGCAAGCCAATGCCACAATGGGGTGGCGACTTGTCTGAGCTTGATTTCGATGAGATCACTTACTACGTGAAGCCTTCTGAGCGTTCAGAACGATCTTGGGATGAGGTGCCAGAAGAAATTAAGCGAACATTTGATAAACTAGGTATACCAGAGGCTGAACAAAAATATCTAGCTGGTGTATCTGCTCAGTATGAATCTGAGGTGGTTTACCATAACCTGAAAGAAGATCTTGAAGAGCTAGGTATTGTATTTAAGGATACTGACACAGCATTAAAGGAAAATGAGGACATTTTTAAAGAATACTTCGGTAAGGTTATCCCATATACGGATAATAAGTTTGCTGCTTTAAACTCAGCCGTTTGGTCTGGTGGCTCGTTCATCTACGTACCTAAAGGTGTGAAGACTGATACACCATTACAAGCCTATTTCCGAATTAACTCTGAGAATATGGGTCAGTTTGAACGTACGTTGATTATTGTTGATGAAGGCGCATCTGTCCACTATGTAGAAGGATGTACGGCACCTGTCTTTACAACCAACTCACTACACAGTGCTGTGGTCGAGATTTTTGTTAAGAAAGATGCCTATTGTCGCTATACAACCATCCAAAACTGGGCCAATAATGTCTACAACCTAGTAACCAAGCGTGCAACTTGTGATGCTAATGCGACAATGGAGTGGATTGATGGAAACATCGGTTCTAAGCTGACGATGAAATACCCAGCGGTGCTTTTAAAAGGTGAAGGTGCACGTGGTATGACCTTGTCGATTGCCTTAGCTGGTAAAGGCCAACATCAGGATGCTGGTGCAAAAATGATGCACCTTGCTCCAAACACTTCATCCACAATTGTATCAAAATCAATCGCTAAACAAGGTGGTAAGGTGTCTTACCGTGGGATTGTTCACTTTGGTCGTAAAGCCGATGGTGCTCGATCTAACATTGAATGTGACACCCTCATTATGGATAATAAATCAGCATCTGATACGATCCCATATAATGAGATTTTAAACGAAAATATTTCGCTTGAGCACGAAGCGAAAGTTTCAAAAGTATCAGAAGAACAGCTTTTCTATCTAATGAGTCGTGGTATCTCTGAAGAGGAAGCAACAGAAATGATCGTCATGGGCTTCATTGAACCATTCACGAAAGAATTACCAATGGAATATGCTGTTGAAATGAACCGATTAATTTCCTTCGAGATGGAAGGTTCGATCGGATAAGTTTAGTAACCCTTTGCTATGACTATGTTCATGGTGAAGGGTTATTTTATTATGGCCTTTGAAAACCCCTGGCTATGCCGGGGGTCCATAGAGCTTCTAGCGAGGAGTAAAAAAACCTCTCTTCATGGTAAGCTAAGGTTGTTTTCCCGACCACCAAATCTCACCAAAGCAGGAGGCATGTCCCATGCAGGACAAGAATCGTTTAGCGCATACACAATGGAGATGTCAGGATCACATCGTTTTTGCGCCAAAATTATAGAAGACAAATGATCTACGGAAAATATAAAAACGCGTAGGAGAAATAGTAAGAGAGCTTAGTGAAAGGAAAGAAGTTGAACTACACGAGGCAAATGCGTGATAGATAACATTCATATGTTAGTAAGTATGCCACAAAACTAAGTGTATCTCAATTCATGAGATACTTAAAGGGCAAAAGTAGTTTAATGATTTTTGATCGTCATCGCCAGTCTAAAGTACAGATAAGATAATCGCAAATTCTGGTGTCGAAGCTACTTTGTAGCTACAGTGGGAAGAAAAATTCAAGATTAGATTAGAAATCAGCTTAGAGAGGGCTATATGAGTGATCAGTTAACCTTATTTGGATTTAATCTGCTTACTAGAGAGAAAAAAGAAGAATTAAGAGATTCTTTTAAAATCAGTGAGAGAGAATCTGCCAAAAGGATTAGTTATCCATACAGACCAAGGCACTCAGTATACAAGTGGTTATTTTCAAGACATATTAAAAAGTATTGTGCAATTTCAAGTGTAAGAGGGAAAGATAATCCTTACGATATACTCATTGGATTATCTTATCCCTACAGAGTGAAGAAGTACATTAATAAAATCTTCTTAATTTAGTGTCTAAAAATGGTGTATAACCAAAAAATGGAATATATATATTTGAATTAATCTATTCTTCAATAATATATTTGAGACCCTTTTGGACATCATTGATTTCAGTATTTGTTTCATCAAAAACAATGGTAAAAATCTTTCCGCTATTTATATCGTATGTGTATAAATAATCTTCTTCTCCAATATAGATTACTTCCACAAAGTAAGTGCCTCTTTTGGAATCATATTTTATTTCGTGTTCTTTAATATATTCATCATAACCCAGCTCCTCTATAGCTGTTGTAATTTTATTCGATGCTTGGGCTTTAATAATAATTCTATAGCTAGGATAACTCAATAAAATCAAAGCAATAGCTAAAACTAGCAAAATCTTTTTCATAGTAATTTTTCTCCCTATAAAGTTTGTGAAGATATTATCATTGAGTTGAGTTTACATCTTTAATAAAAAAATGTAAATACTAATAATTTATAAATTTGTTAAAAATATTATTAATTATAAATATTTAGCATAAGTAAATATTTATGCCTATTAACACTTATAATTATTTATGCAAAAATTAATTAATTGTTAATAATTTCAC
>NZ_BCQW01000037.1 GCF_001552275.1 Amphibacillus sediminis NBRC 103570 | reverse complement strand
GTTATTCGTAGTCAACTGAAAAATTGTATTGAAATAAGCTAATAACATTTGGTCTTTAGCGATATCTGCTTGCTTCAACTGTGACACAGGCTGCTCAATAAGTTGAGAGATCACACTATGCATATGCTTTTGGATGACTTGTTGATCACGCTCGGTCAGGGCAGGCAATTTATTGAATAAGCTTGTTAACGTCTGCTCTTCAATTAAGGCAACCTTTTGATACAAGGCAGCCAGAGTGGGGTTAAGTAGCTGCTCTCTCTCTTCTTCAGCCAAAAACGTATTGACCTCAGTCTCAATAATTGTTTCCATTTTTAACGCTGCTTCTTTTCTTAGTATCTGGTGTTGGTCAACGACTTGATAGAGCTGATCTAAATCATACAATTCTACATAAGGAAGCTGAGCAATGCTCGCATCAATGCTTCTTGGTAAGGATAGATCAATGAAAACAAGCTGATGTTTAAGTTGCAGTTGTTTAATGGCCTGCTTAGTAATGATGGGATCAACTGTTGTCACTGTACTAATCAGCAAATCTGCATTAGCCAATTGTTTAAACAAGTTTGCATACGGTTGGACATCCGCTGCACAATACTGGGCTATTCTTTCTGCTTTAAGGTAATCTCGATTGATCACCGTCAGATGATGGGAGCTATTTTGACTAATATGCTGCAAAGTCAGCTTACCCATTTTTCCTGCCCCTAGTATGATGATTCGTTTCGGTTCATCTGATTGAAAATGCATGTTAATAAAATGAAAGGCAATTGAGCTTAATGAAAGGGCGTGATTATTGATTCCTGTTTGATGGTGTGTTCTTTTTGCAACCGTAATGGCTTGCTTAAACAGCCGATTAAGAATCGGTCCAGTTAATTGTTGTTCATGAGCAGTATAATAAGCGCGTTTAACCTGACCAAGTATTTGTGTTTCACCAATAACCATTGCATCTAGACCAGCCGTGACACGAAACAAATGGTGAACGGCTTCGGCTCCTTTAAGCTCAAGCATTTGGTCAAGTTCAGCTTGATTTAGGTTAAACCATCTTTTCATTTCTCTGAGCAACATTGATTTATGATAAGTAGTTGAATCTACGATTAAATAAAATTCTGTCCGATTACATGTCGATAAAATGACAGATTCATGGATACCCCGAATATGTAGAATGTCATGAACGATTTGTTCAAATAGTTCTGAATGAATCGCACATTTTTCACGAATGGCTATCGGTGTATAACGATAGCTTGTTCCAATCATGACTATATCCATGTTGTCACCTCCATCGTTTAATTGGGCAAAGCGCCCTTAGTCTGTTAAAATAAATAAGAGTTCAGTATTGGTAATAAACACTCTAGTAACTTATCATAGATTGTCCAACCGATCAACTTCTCGCTGGATATTATCGATATGGGAGGTATTTATGCGTAAACAGAACTTTTTAACAGCTTTTGTCTTAATTGGTATTGGTTTATACTTTTTGCTCCAACAATTAAACTTTCCATTTATGCAGAATTTCTCTACATGGCCAAGTCTATTAATGATTTTTGGCGCGTGTTTATTATTACATAGCTACATTAGCCGAGATTATGATAAGATCTTCCCCGGTGTCATTCTGCTTGGCTTAGGTATTCATTTGCATGCGGTTGCTGTTTATCCAAATTGGATCGAGCATTGGAGTATTTATGCTATTATTATTGGTCTTGCCTTTTTATTGCGTTATCAGAAAACAAAATCAGGTTTATACATCGGTCTAATCTCATTATTAATTGGTCTCTTTTTCCTTTTATCGATGACTAACACACTATTTTCTCAATCTATTCAAAATGTAATGGGTTCCCTGGAAAATTATTGGCCAGTTGGTTTAATTCTAATCGGGATATACTTACTGTTTAAAAAGAAATAGTTAAAATAACAAGAGCAAAAAAAGACTAATATTGATAAAATAGCTCGAAGGAACAAACTAAAAAGCTTGTTGACCACCCTAATTAAAGGACTTTTGTCAACAAGCTATCAAGGCTAAAAATGAATATCTTTACTGTCTTCTATTGCGCTTAATATAAGGATAGAGCTCGTCCATAGCAGCTAAGCAGATGATCAACCTTACCTCTACATAACATTTATCGTAGTGTAACAGGAAGCTGACTAAGCTCACGACGTCTTATCACAACGTCTGGACGAGCACATCCTATACGTCGAACCCCCTGCTGAACAAAGTTTCACTTTATAAATAGGCTTTAATTGCTTGCCATGCTTCTTCCTTCCCTTGCCCTGTTTCTGACGAAAATGGAATAACAAAATCATTATCGGTCAGTGCCAAGGTTTCCTTTACACGTTTAACATGTTTTGGAATTTGCGCTTTTTTCAATTTATCAAGTTTAGTTGCAATAACAATGACGGGGATCTGATGGAATTTTAAAAAGTCATACATCGCAATGTCATCATTAGTCGGTTGATGTCGAAGATCAACGATTAATAAGGTTACTCTTAAATTGTCACGTTCAGAAAAGTAGCGCTCCATCATTTTACCCCATGCTTCACGCTCCTTCTTAGACACCTTAGCATACCCATAGCCAGGCACATCAACAAAATGAAACTGATCGTTGATTAAATAAAAATTTAATGTTTGTGTCTTTCCCGGCTTTGATGATGTCCGTGCTAGGGACTTCCGATTAATCATTTTATTAATAAAGGAAGACTTCCCGACATTAGAGCGACCGGCTAAAGCAATCTCTGCCAATCCCTCGTTAGGGTATTGCTTTGGTGCAACAGCACTAATTGTAATATCTGATTTTGTTACTTTCATATTATTCCCCCACTAATGCATGCTCTAGTACCTGATCCAGATGCTGAACCGCTACAAATGTTAACGTTTCTTTTACACTCTCCGGAATATCCTCAAGATCCTTCTCATTATCTTTTGGCATGATGATGGTCGTTAATCCAGCTCGATGGGCACTAAGTGTTTTCTCTTTTAAACCACCGATAGGTAGCACACGACCTCTTAAGGTAATCTCTCCTGTCATCCCTACTTCTTTCCGAACAGCTCGATTAGTTAAGCTTGATACAAGCGCTGTTGCAATTGTGATACCAGCAGATGGACCATCTTTAGGTGTAGCTCCCTCTGGTACGTGAATATGAATATCGTGTTTTTGATGGAAAGCTGGATCAATATTAAGCTCCTCAGCGCGTGAACGAATATAACTTAATGCCGCATAGGCCGATTCTTTCATCACATCACCAAGCTTACCCGTTAATGAAAGCTTTCCTTTTCCAGGGACAATACTCACTTCAATTGATAGGGTATCACCACCAGCCGCTGTATAGGCTAAACCAGTTGCAGCACCAATTTGATCTTCTTGTTCCATCATACCATAACGATAGATCGGTTTACCAAGCAAGTTTTCTAATTGGTTTTCAGTTACTATGATGCGCTTTTTCTGTTCAGATACATACAGTTTAGCTGCTTTTCGACACAGTGTCGCTAATTGCCGCTCAAGCTGACGTACCCCTGCTTCACGTGAATAGTGTCTGATCAATTTTATTAAGGCATCATCTCTTAACTGTAATTGCCCTTTACTTAAACCATGAACCTTTAATTGCTTCGGTAGCAAGTGTTGACGAGCAATATGTTGTTTTTCTAACTCAGTATAGCCAGGAATCGAAATAAGTTCCATCCGATCAAGTAATGGTCGTGGAATGGTTTGAAGATTATTGGCTGTTGCAATAAACATGACCTTACTAAGATCATAGCTCTCTTCGATAAAATGATCACTGAACTGATGGTTTTGTTCTGGATCAAGTACTTCAAGCATAGCTGAAGCTGGATCTCCTCTAAAATCGTTAGCCATTTTGTCAATTTCATCTAATAAGATAACAGGATTAATCGTTTCGGCTTTTTTCATCGCTTGTATAATCCGTCCTGGCATAGCTCCAATATAAGTACGTCGATGACCTCTTATTTCTGCCTCATCCCTAACACCCCCAAGAGAAATACGGACAAAATGGCGGTTTATTGCCCGGGCAATCGAACGGGCTAATGATGTCTTCCCTACTCCAGGCGGTCCAACCAAACAAAGAATGGGACCTTTCAGGCTTTTAGTCAATTGCTGAACAGCTAAGTATTCCAAGACACGCTCTTTTACTTTATTTAACCCATAATGATCTTCATTTAAAATGTCTTCAGCATGTCGAACTTCGAGATCATCTTCTGTTTCCTTGGTCCAAGGCAAAGTAATGAGCCACTCCAAGTAATTACGGATGACTGAGCTTTCGGCTGATGTTTGTGGTATTCGCTCATAACGTTTTAATTCCTTAAAAGCCAGATTCAACACACGCTCTGGCATATCGCTTGCTTCTATCTTATCCTGTAAGTCGGCAATTTCACCAGACTTACCATCATTATCACCAAGCTCCTTTTGAATTGCCTTCATCTGTTCACGCAAGTAATATTCTTTTTGAGTCTGTTCAATTGATTTTTTAACCCTGCGCCCGATTTTTTGTTCAAGACGTAAAACTTCCTGTTCGTTGGAGATTAGTTCAATCAATTGTTGAGCACGGTCTTCTACATTAACCGTTTCAAGGAGCAACTGTTTACTTGATAATTTTATTGGGATATGTGAACCAATCAAATCCACCAAATGAGATAAGTCGGTAATATCGATAACACTCTCATACGTTTCTTTAGACAATTTTGTTGAAAGTTCAACATATTTTTTAAATTGGTCCAACAAAGTTCGCATCAAAGCCGCACGTTTCGTCTCTTCAATTATCTCTACTTCTTCAAGAATTTTTATCTCAACAGAAAAATAAGGGGAATGCTGATGATAAGTTATAATTTCCGCACGGTCCGTTCCCTCAATTAATACACGAAACGTACCGTTCGGTAGTTTGAGCATTTGCTTTACATGGGCTATCGTTCCAATTTGAAACAAATCTGCTTCAGCCGGTTCTTTAACCGATGATTCCTTCTGAGCAACAAGTAATATTTTTCGATCCTGCATCATCGCCATTTCTAATGCTTCGATTGATTGTTTTCTTCCAATATCCAAATGCAATACGACAGATGGATAGACAACCATTCCTCTTAGCGGAAGGAGTGGAAGCGTTAGATGATTTTCTTCACTCATGAGATAACCTCCCTTTCTCTCTTTTATATCATACCCTTGTTTTCATTAAATTGTCACGATTGAGTTATTTTAATCTATTAAAGTTTTTCAAGCTTTCAATCCACTTTAGGATAGGTGAAAATCTTCTGAATAAAGTGAAACTTCGTTCAGTGGGGGTTCGACGCATGGGATGTGCCCGTGCAGACGTTGTGACACGAGTTCGCGAACTTAGTCAGCTTCCTCCCTCCCCCACTAAACGTTAGTTGAACCAATCGGAGTTACTGGCTATTGGATCTCCCACTTTGACATGACGTGTTCCCTTATTTCTTGAGGGGGGAGTCTTACAAAAGCCCTTCGATGGGGCGAGTAATCGCAGCCCCAGCTAGTTACACTGCAATAAAGCTGACAAGTCTAGCTTGTCATGATTTTTAGAACAGAAAATCCCTTGCTATAATAACAAGGGATTTGATGCTCACACATTAAGCACTTTCTTTAGGCTCTTCATTTTCTCTAATGACTGAACCATCTTCCAATAATAAGCGTGGGCGACTATCTTCAGACTCGACTGTATCCTTTGTAATCACGCATTTCTTAATGTCTTTTCGAGATGGTAACTCAAACATAACATCTAACATAATCGTTTCTAGGATAGAGCGTAAGCCACGTGCCCCCGTATTTCTTTCCATAGCCTTTTTAGCGATCGCTTCTAAAGCAGCTTCTTCAAATTCAAGTTCTACTTGGTCAATTTGGAATAACCGTTTATACTGCTTCACTAGAGCATTTTTTGGCTTGGTCAAAATTTCAATTAGAGCGGATTCATCAAGCGGCTCTAGACTACCAATGATTGGTAAACGCCCAATAAATTCAGGAATTAAACCAAACTTCAATAAATCCTCAGGGATAACCTTTTGCAGTAAAGAAGCTTTATCTAGATTATTTGTTTCTGATTCAGCACCAAAACCAATTACTTTTTTACCTAGACGGCTTTTAATGATTTGATCGATACCATCAAATGCTCCACCTACAATAAACAAAATGTTTGTCGTATCGATCTGGATAAATTCCTGATGCGGATGCTTGCGCCCGCCTTGTGGAGGGACACTTGCTGTCGTACCCTCTAAAATTTTAAGTAACGCTTGTTGAACCCCTTCGCCAGACACGTCACGTGTTATCGATGGATTCTCAGATTTACGAGCTACTTTGTCAATTTCGTCAATATAGATAATGCCCTTCTCAGCTTTTTCTACATCATAATCGGCAGCTTGGATCAGCTTTAGAAGAATATTCTCTACATCTTCACCCACATAACCGGCTTCTGTTAAAGAGGTCGCATCTGCGATTGCAAATGGTACGTTTAAAATTCTTGCTAAGGTCTGTGCCAATAATGTTTTACCACTACCGGTTGGACCAATCATAGCAATATTACTTTTGGCCAGCTCTACATCATCATTACCACCATTGGCGTTAATTCGTTTATAGTGATTGTATACGGCTACTGAGAGGTTCTTCTTCGCCTTCGTTTGCCCAATGACATAATCATCAAGAATGGCGCAAATTTCCTGAGGCTTTGGTACATCCTTGAATTCAACTTCTTCATCTACACCAAGCTCTTCTTCCACGATTTCTGCACAAAGCTCAATACATTCATCACATATATAGACACCAGGTCCAGCCACTAATTTGCGAACCTGATCTTGGCTTTTTCCACAAAAAGAACATTTTAGTTGGCCTTTTTCTTCATTAAATTTGTACATTAAGTTCACCCCTCTATAATTAAGCAAATACTGCAATATACCATTTTAAAAAGCTGATCAAGCAACTATAACAGCTAATCATAACATTTAAAATAGCTAAGGTGTATAGTGCATCATCCCTATTCTTCTTCATCATACCAAATAATAGGACAGATTTAAAACAAAACACCCTATTCGTACCTTCTAGTCTTACCAATCCAACCTTTTGTTAAACGAATTTGCTTAAGTATATGTAAGATATAATATGTTCATTATAACTGAATGTTAAATGCAATGTTAAAAACTCACATTTAACTATGTATTATTTTCACAATGCATATTCAAAAAATACCGAATAGCAACAATCAGGTCGAGCATGTAATCGGTTAAGTAATGGATGACGCTGCCTATTTGGTCTTTTTAACTATCTCTTATCGAGATAAATGATAGAAAACAAGGCATTTAACCACGCCTTGTTTTCTTGTTAGCCGTGCGATTATTTAGTTTTACTATTATCAACTAAGAAATCAATAGCTTTTTTAAATTTTAGGTCTTCTTTAATGGCATCTGTATTACCGCCAAGCATTTGTGTTAACTGCTCAATCTCAATTTGATACATCTCTGCCATTGTTTTTAATTCTTCATTAACATCCTCATCGGTTACTTCTAACCCTTCTGTATCCGCGATTGCTTCTAAGACAAGGTTTGTTGTGACACGCTTGGTCGCATCTTCTTTCATTTGCTCTTTAAGCGCATCTTCATCTTGACCAGAGAATTGAGAATACATTTCTAACGTCATACCTTGTTGTTGTAAACGTTGTTCGAATTCACGAACCATACGATCAAGCTCAGTCGATACCATTGCTTCTGGGATGTCAATTTCTGCATTAGCTGAAGCTTGTTCAATTAACGCTTCGCGCATCTTGTTTTCTGCGTCTGTTTTCTTTTGATCCTCTAAGCGTTCTCTCGTTTTTTCTTTCAGCTCTGCTAAGGTTTCGACTTCATCGTTTACGTCTTTAGCAAATTCATCATCTAATTCAGGTAATTCTTTTGTTTTGATCTCATGAATTTTAACTTTGAATGTAGCTGGCTTACCTGCAAGGTTTTCAGCATGATATTCTTCAGGGAATGTAACTTCGACCTCAGTTTCTTCGCCTGTTGCCTTCCCAATTAATTGTTCTTCAAAGCCTGGTATAAACGAACCTGAACCGATTTCCAATGAGTGGTTTTCAGCCGATCCACCCTCGAAAGCTTCACCATCAGTAAACCCTTCAAAGTCGATCACAACTGTGTCACCATCTTCAATAGTGCCCTCTTCCTTCACAACAAGCTCTGCTAAGTGCTGACGTTGATGCTCAATTTCGTGATCAACATCCTCATCTGTGACTGTTGCATCTTCTTTTTCAACTTCTAATCCTTTATAGTCACCTAATTTAACTTCTGGTTTCACGGTGACGTTAGCGGTGAAGATTAAGTCCTTGCCTTTTTCAATTTGGGTAATATCAATTTCAGGCTGATCAACTGGTGAAATACCAGTCTCTTCAACAGCAGCTGTATAAGCCTCAGGCAAAACAATATCCACTGCATCTTGATATAGAGACTCTACTCCGAAACGTTTCTCGAATAGACCGCGTGGAACACGTCCTTTACGGAAACCTGGTAATTGTACATCTTTTACAACTTTTTTAAAAGCTTGATCAAGGGCATCATTAAATTTATCTGCTGCGACTTCAACGGTTAGAGTGCCCTGATTGCCCTCTTTCTTTTCCCATTTAGCTGTCATTCATTTTCCCTCCAAGAATACATATATAAATTCTATTTGCCGTTCATTCATGATACATTTAATTGATACAAGACCGAACGCAAATTACAACCACTATATTATAACACAAACGGAATGGCTTTCAACAGATAGTGTTGAGTTTACTCAGCCATTATTGAAAAATATATCTGTTCACACTCAACTAATCGATTAATCATCTTTATTGTTGTCGGGTCATATTCTGCCTCGTTTAAACTCTGTTGCGGATCAAATGAAGCTTCAACTATTGCGATGACAGCTACTTGCATGGCTTCCAATTCCGTGTGCTCAGGAACCATTGGGTAATGGACATAAAAATAGCGATCAATCAATTTATTGGCAAATGCATAAAAAGATGGATTATCCTGTTCAATATTAGCTAAGCCCTCCTTAAGCTGAGTACGAAAAGGATGATCACTCATATAAGGATATGTAGTTGGGTTTATTTGCAGCTGCTGACCAAATTTACTGACTGAAAATTCACGATTAATTGCACTGGCCTGTAATAAGCCTACAATCACTGTCTTTATGACAGGATGGACGGTTTCATTTTTAAGCATCTCTTCAAATAAGGCTAAATACGGTTTAATATCAACTTTCTGTAAATGGTTAACGAGATGCCACTGAGCCATCGTATCTTGATTTTTTAATGCTTCAGTCAATTCTCGCTTTGTAATTACTACTTCTTGTTCAATTTGTTCATCAACTAATGGCTGATTAACTTCAAATAACTTTTTCAGCTGACTCTCAAACGAATCTGGAATTTGCCTATCTTCTAACACTTCAGTTAGTAGCTGGGCTACTTCCTTGTGTTTATGGAATTGAAAAAGTAACGTCGCATAAATATTTATGTATGAATAATAATGATCATCTTTTAGGGCAATCAACGTTTCACAAAACTGTTCAGCTTCGCGTTGACGTCCAAGCTCAATTAAGCTTGTTAACTTCCCTAAAGCTATCTCTTGATCAGTGGCACCAAATTCAAGTAACTGATTAAAGAGCTTCAACGCTGTCCGATAATCTTTATCCTGGATCGCTTGGTAGCCCTGTTGTTCCAGTTCCTGTCTTTGCTTAGGAAATAAAACAATATTCTTTTGTTTTTCGTTCATTTAATCCCTCCTTTCTATCATAGTCCTAACTAATCATGCTTAGTCATGCCTTCCCGTTTATTGACAACTTCAAACAAACCAGTGGCTGATAAGCCAGCAAATCCTCCAGCCCATAATCGAAGGACAAGTTCCATATCTGTAAACGGATAGGCTAAGCCACCAATAATGAGGCCAGTTACAAAACTAATCGACGGAATGATATTCTTAGGTAAATTGAATGTTTTTTTAATCATTTCAACCAGCGCAGACACAATAGGCAATAATACCGTTGCGAAAAAAAGAACATTTTCCATAGTTATCCCTCCTCCTTATAAAAAGATACGTTGTTATTTAGGAGAAGATAACTGAATAGACAAACTTTCAAAAAATTTGCCTTTGGTTAATGATCATTTGTTTAACGAGGTTAAGCTACTAAATAAGGCGATAATTGTTTCTTTATTATAGCTTAAGTTAAACCTAGACGGCAAACGGGCAGGCCTAAGTGCTCTCCGCAAAAAACTCATTCATATGGTCTGAATTTTTCACGGAGTAGAGCTAACTCTTTCTTTTTTTCGATTAGAAGCGGCTTAAAAAACATTTTAGGCTGCTGTTTGACCGCCTTTAATTTACCTGATTTAACCAAATGCCCAATCCGAGCTGTCGAAACGTTAAGTAGCTCACATGCCTCTCGTGCAGAAAGCAAATTATTACTCAAAAAAGCATGCAACTCTTCATCAGATTTAAAACTATATTTCATTTAGATGACTCCCTACACAATTATTTAGCTAATCCTTCCCATCATTTTAGACGTATCCAGCTCCATTCTAGTGATACGCCTTGACCAGAATCGGTAATGAAACATAATAATAATTGTAACGAAAATTTCTTTGCATTTTCACTTCAGCTATGTATTATATTATATATTAGGGAGGAAAAAAGCCCCTCCCTAATCGATCTTATCGGCGACGTCTCTTCAAGTAAGGGGAGCGTCGTTTTCTCTTTTTCTGCAAGCTTTTCATATCATTTAGATCCTTTAATGCTGAGATAATGTTCTTGAATATGCTTGACAACAAGGCAAGTACACTGACAACCATCTCAACATTCATGATTGCACCTCCTTCCTATATTCTATTTTATGCTTGCTATTTACATTAATGAATAGCCGACTTGAAAATATTCTAAAAATAAACTTTTTTAACCAGTTTAATTTTTACAAATTGACAAGCTAGACCGATCTAATTGCTCAATCCTCACACTTTACTAGTCCTTTCGTTTTATACCTCTCGTGTTGTCTTGAACAGTTCATAGCAAATAGTAGCTCCAAATATTAATTAGGTTGGGGTTGCTACTTTTATCGTACAATTATTTGCAAAATTCAAATCATTTAATTATTGTTTTCTTTTAAGTGCATGTTCCATACAGCAGAGTAGCCAAACTATTCATTTTTCTAGTCGAATCGATTCGGTTATTCACAGTAAAGTGAAACTTCGTTCAGTGGGAGTTTCGACAATAGGATGTGCTCGTGCAGACGTTGCGACACGATGTCGCGAACTTAGTCAGCTTCCTCTCTCTCCCACGGAATGTTAGTTGAACCCATCGGGCCGTCACTGGCTGTTGGATCTCCCACTTAAACATGACATGTTCCCTTATTTCTTGAACTGGGAGGCTTACAAAAGCCCTTCGATGGGGCGAGTAATCGCAGCCCCAGCTAGTTACACTGCAGTAAACTAACCATCTATCAAATTAAATGCATAGAATAGATTCAACTGGACAAATTAATTAGGAGCATTCTACAAAGGCGGTGAATGAATGGACGTACAACGTGCACAGGAAATTACTCAAATTCCTGAAATGATTCATGTGACTTGTCAGGGCGAACAGGTCTACATTGAACATGTTGATCGAGATCAGCAGCTCGCAACAATCCACCCTTTAGCTAATCCTGAAGAGAAAAAAAGTGTACACGTTGACCAGTTGCAAGAGCATCACGTGCATTAAGACAATAAATGGCACCCTAACTCACAAGCCAAAAACATGTTGGCAGAGGGAACTGGCTTCTCCCTTTTAATTGCTATTTTATGAATAACTTAAAAGGATTGTTTTCTATTCCGGATAGAAAGCAATCCTTTTCATTTTAGTTTTGTTCATATCGATTATCTTTAATAATGCTATTTTGTTCGTCATTATTCCCCTAATCTAACAAATCAAATTCCCACTTAATTCATATCTAGACCATAACATCTTGCTGTAGAGGGGATAAGTACCATAACTCCCAACAATTAAGTTTGCATCATGAGCACAATGGTTCATATAATAAGAACAAATGTTCGTTAAAGGAGACGCAGCATGAAAAATAAACTAACCCACGATTCTAACTTAATTTGGGAGTCCAGTCGTATGATTTTACCTGAGCACAAGGCAATGATTAGACAGCATTACCTTGAATCGAACCATGTTTCAAAGCCGATCCTAGCTGAAGATAAGCTAATAGAACTGGAACATACCATTCATCAAGCTATGACTTTTCAAAAGATCATTAGCATTAGCTATTATCAACATAAATACATTCATACCTATAAGGGAAGTATAAACAAAATTCTAACTGCCAAGAAACAGATTGAGCTTCGCACAACGGATGGAGTAAAGCAGTTAAATTTAGCCGACATTCTTGACATTGAGTTGACCTAATTGAATTGCGATCCCCAGAAATAACAAAAACAATTATAGGTGCAACCAAATTAGAAGCCGAGGTTTGGACAGTCCCTTTCTTAGCTAACCAAGGGAACGAAAGAGAGCTAAGCCATACTCTTTCATTTAATAATTGGTCAAATAACTTACAATGGTTCCTTAGTTCATGAACGATAATCATCATAAAGCAGGCGACTTACTTCATATTTAGGAGTAAATCGCCTGCTTTTATGTAACCCATTGGTCTCTACACTTTCCAAATATACAATGGATTCTTGAATCCTTTGATACCTATCTAGATACACAAATTATTTGTTACATTTTGAACAGTCTAAAGCTCTAGGCGTTTTAATATTCTTGCAGGGTTACCCCCTACTACAACTTGATCAGGTATATCTTTGGTTACGACAGATCCAGAAGCAACCACGACATTGTTGCCAACTGTTATACCTGGGTTGATAATTGCACTCCCGCCAAGCCAAACATTATCGCCAATCGTAATAGGTTTGCCATATTCAACACCAGAATTACGTTCTGTTGGATCAAGTGGATGGGTAGCGGTATAAATTTGCACACCTGGTCCGAGCATGCAATTGTCTCCAATACGAACTTCACATACATCTAATATCGTACAATCAAAATTGGCAAAAAAGTTTTCTCCTACATGAATGTTAAAACCATAGTCAACCCTGAAACTCGGCTCAATAAAAATCTTTTCTCCAGTCGAACCAAGCAATGCTTTTAAAATAGTCGTTCGCTTTACCATTTCTGTTTCCTTTGTTTGATTGTAGAGTCTAATTAACCGTCTTGCATTGTCTCTGTCATTTATCAATTCAGGATCAGACGGATGATAGAGTTCACCAGCTAACATCTTCTCTCTTTCTGTTTTCATTATCATTCCTCCTATATAGATAGGTCACCATGTAGGCTTCAGCCTATTAGACAGTCAATTCAATTAAATTACCTTCAGGATCCTCAACGACACTTTCATAATAGCCATCACCGGTAAGGCGCG
The DNA here is from genome assembly GCF_001552275.1 of Amphibacillus sediminis NBRC 103570. GTDB lineage: Bacteria > Bacillota > Bacilli > Bacillales > Amphibacillaceae > Amphibacillus_B > Amphibacillus_B sediminis. The sequence continues at coordinate 5,108 of NZ_BCQW01000037.1, read as the reverse complement.
GACCATTGACAAGCCGAACCCCATCTTTCACCAAACGGTCTGTCAATTCGTCAACCGACTCCTTAGTTCCCAAAGAAATAGCAATATGGGCCCAACCAAGCTGTTCTTTGGTAAGCTTCGTTTCAACCCCAACTTTCCGCATAATTTCCAGACGTGCTCCTGAGTTAAATGTAAGAAAATAAGATTCAAATTTTTTGACAGGGTTATGGTATTTAGCATTTGCCTGACAATCAAAATAATTTTGATAAAACGCTTTCATCTTTTCTAAATCATTGACCCAAATAGCTACATGTTCAATTTTCATGTTTTCATTCACTCCTTTAAATTAACTTGTATAGGCTTTATTAAACTCGTTTAATAAGTGAAGAAAGCAAACGTATTAAATACCTTTAATAAGTTCTTCTAATAAAGAAAACTATAGCAAGTTCAACTTTGCTTCGCAAGGCTTATTAGCTAAAAATGCAGTAGCAATTGTCGAAAATTTAACACTTTAAAATTGAATGATATTAATTTTTCCCGCTTCTTTTTGAAAATTGAATCCATTAAAGCAAATCGCTTTGCTTTGAAAGCTACCCTAAGCAATCGAGATTGAGAGTAAGCATTGCATCCCGGTTTGCTGGAATTAATCCTGCACTAGCGGCAAATACTAACCCTAATTAGGAGGCGAACCGTAATGGCAAAAAAGATAACAGAAGAACAAGTAAATAAAATTTTTATTCAAGCAAGAGAAGAAAGCTCTGAAAGCTTAAAAAATGAAATATATGATGTTATTGAACAGCTTGAAAATAGCCCCTCTCAACATGATGCAAATTTTTTTAGAAGGATGATTGGTGCGACTTTTGTTTCCGCAAGAACACACACTGAGAAGTCCATTATCGATATTCTTAAAGCGTTAGATCTATTATCAGAGGACAAATAAAGTGAAACTTCATTCAGTGGAGGTTTCGATGCATAGGATGTGTTCGTGCAGACGTTGCGACACGACGTCGAACCTAGTTAGCTTCCTTTCTCCCCCCACTGAACGTTAATTGAACCAATCGGACCATTACTGGCTGCTGGATCTCCCACTTAGACATGACGTGTTCCCTTATTTCTTGAAGCAGGAGTCTTACAAAAGCCCTTCGATGGGGCGAGTAATCGCAGCCCCAGCCAGTTACACGGCGGTAAAAATATAATCTTTTTATGGTATAAACTAAACTTTTCCAGGTAAAACATTTAGCTATGTTTTAATATTTTATATTTGTAAGCGTTCACACAGGGAAGGAAGGAGGCTAATTTAACCTCGCTTACGTTGGGCTATTACTATTAAAGTAAACAAAAAGGAGGAGTAATCAATGAAACGAAACAGAATGACATTCTCTTTAGCCATCTTAGTTTGCTTCGCACTTATATTCCCTACTGTCATTGTATTTGCACAAACAATCACAAGTAATTCCATCGGTACTCATAGTGGTTATGATTATGAATTTTGGAAGGACAGCGGTGGATCAGGAAGTATGACGCTAAATAACGGTGGTACATTTAGCGCACAATGGAATAATGTCAACAATATTTTATTCCGTAAAGGGAGAAAATTTAATGAGACGCAAACACACCAGCAAATTGGAAACATGTCAATAAACTATGGAGTCAATTACCAGCCAAACGGCAATTCGTATCTTTGTGTTTACGGTTGGACGGTTGATCCTCTCGTAGAGTATTACATTGTGGATAGCTGGGGAAGCTGGCGTCCACCTGGAGCAACGCCAAAAGGAACGATTACTGTTGATGGTGGTACGTATGATATATATGAAACGACAAGAGTCAATCAACCATCGATTAAAGGGACAGCTACTTTCCAACAATATTGGAGTGTCAGAAGAACAAAACGCACAAGCGGAACGATATCTGTTAGCGAGCACTTCAGAGCATGGGAAAGATTGGGCATGCGAATGGGTAAAATGTATGAAGTTGCACTTACAGTTGAAGGCTATCAAAGTAGCGGAAGTGCTAATGTTTATCATAATACACTAAGCATTAACGGAAGCCCTATTCCTGGCGGATGGTAAGCTCCTAGCTCAATAATGAGCTCGCTTTTTAAATGCCTTTACCCTAGCAATACAATCTGTGCCGATACTCAAATGGTGTTGTTATAATAAGAAGGATAGCGATCAAGAAAAAGACTGTTACTCGCCAATCAAGTGGTGTGTAACAGTCTTTGTTTGTAAAGATTTATGCTTTTTATTTATTGTAGCCTGCTTCATTTACAGGTGAATGAGTTGTCAATATCTGAACCGAGCAAACAAATCACTTGCGTTGATCAATATGATCATGTAATATAAGCATTAACTTATATAAGTGATTAGTTATGAAAGGACGAAAGGTAATGGATGAAATCAATGACATGTCAAAAAAATTAAAAGCAGTTAGTGATCCGAATCGTTTAAAATTACTTTCATATTTAAAAAATGGGGAGATTTGTATTTGTGATTTAGTCGATGTCCTGCAAATTTCTCAACCTGCCGTAAGTCAACAAATGAAAAAACTAAAAGATGCTGGTATTATTAGAGAACGAAAAAAAGGAACTTGGAAACACTTCAGCTTAAATGATGCCCAAGAACCTTACATTCAAGCTATTCTAAACGAATTAGAGGCACGCACAGTATCTCACTGCTGTTCTCTATCTCACTCAGTTAACTAACCGATTATTTCTACGCTTAAGGATAAAACTTTTTTAGAGGAAAAGAGGATACGTATGTCTAATCAAAAATTAATTTATTTTTTATGTACAGGTAATTCATGTAGAAGCCAAATGGCTGAAGGATGGGCAAATTATTATTTAGATCATCATTGGACAGTTAAAAGTGCAGGAATCGAGGCGCATGGTGTAAATCCAAATGCGATCAAAGCCATGCTTGAGGTTGGGATTGATATATCTGATCAAACTTCGGATCTTATTTCTAACAACATACTTAATAGAGCGGATCTAGTGGTCACATTATGTGATGATGCAGCTGATAAATGCCCGATAACTCCTGCTCAAGTAAAACGAGTACACTGGGGCTTTGATGATCCTGCAAAAGCAAAGGGAACACAGGCTGAAAAATGGGCAACTTTCCAACGTGTACGAGATCAAATTGGCGAACGAATCAAACACTTTGCCGAAACAGGTGAATAATTGTTGTTAATCAAACTAGTATTCATCTACCTTATATATAAGCATTTGCTTATTAATAACTTTCCGATTATATGGAGGATTTAAAAATGAAGAATATAAACCAAGATCAAGTCCGTAACCAGGTACGTGAACGCTATGCAAAGGTTGCTTTAAACGCCAGTGATTCATGTGGGTGTAACCATACTGCAGGATGTTGTACACCTCAGGGTCAACGCAAAGACACTGCTGATGAGGTTTCAATCAAGCTAGGTTACACGACAAAAGAACTTCAAAGTATTCCTGATGGAGCAAATATGGGGTTAGGATGTGGAAACCCTCAAGCCATTGCAGCCTTAAAAGAAGGAGAAGTTGTGCTTGACCTAGGAAGTGGAGGTGGTTTTGATTGCTTCTTAGCAGCCCCAAGGGTGGGAAGCAACGGATCCGTAATAGGCGTTGATATGACTCCAGAAATGGTTAGTAAGGCTCGGCATCATGCAAATAAAAGTTCATTCTCAAATGTCGAATTTAGATTAGGTGAAATTGAACATCTTCCTGTTGCTGATCAGTCTGTAGATGTTATTATATCGAACTGTGTTATTAATCTTTCTCCAGACAAAGAGAAGGTTTTTCAAGAGGCTTATCGTGTTCTGAAAAATGGTGGCCGACTGGCCATATCTGATATTGTTTTAACAGCTGACTTGACTGAACAAGTAAAGAACGACTTAGCTTTATACTCAGGCTGTGTGACAGGGGCTTCAAGCATTGACGAACTAAACAAATACTTAAAAAAAGCTGGTTTCAACAATATTTCGATTGAACCAAAGGATGAATCGAAAGAATTCATTAAGGATTGGGCACCAGAATATAAAGTTGAATCTTACATTATATCTGCTACGATCAAAGCAGTAAAATAAGTCGAGAATTAGGACAAAGGTGAACGATCAATTCGGTTCTTTTCGTATTTGATATTTTGACATATACACTGTGTTAGAAAGTTACATCTTTTTTAAAGATGGCTTGCTACCAAGAATTGATGCTCATGTAGCAGGTGGTTACGGTCTATCCATTAACTACTTACTTATCTTTGACGAAGCTCGCAAGATCGATACCATTTATCAAATTAATGGTATTTCGATTCGTGTTGACTATGGCGACGAAACGATATCTTGAAGAAACAGATGTGTCAATTGATTATCATGATCATGATGGCTTCCAAATAACGACCGAGGCTACCTTTGATTCAAATTCATGTTGATGACCTGACTTCTATTCTTAACCTAATTCGCTCCAAAGCTTAGACAATTCATCTAACTTTGGGGCTTTTTTTGTCCCTGATAACTAAGGTCTTAAGTAAAATAAGATAACAATTTATGTAAATTCATATTCTGTAAATTAATAAAATATGGTATATTATGTATATAATAAATTTGTGGGGGATTTTGAATTGGAAACATTTAATTTGTTTAGACCAATCTTTTATTTAATTTTAATGATGTTAATTTTTAATCTGCTATATGTGTCAGGTATCTTGAAGAAAGTCACTGCAAAGGTCTGTATCCTTGTTAATTCATTGATGCTATTAGTTGTCTCTATCATTTTAGTATATACAGGTGGAATTCTTGCCGATCAATTAGTCGTAATTGGTGATTCGATGATTTTTGCCTTCATGTTACTCATCGGAATAATAAATCTATTAATGTTTACTCTAGTCTTCTATCAAAAGGGAAAGTAGTTGTATTTGTTCATCCTGAGGCAATTTGTAAAAGCTATGATGAAAGTTTGGCAAAATCAGATAAGTTAGCGATTATTACACCCTGAATTCACTTTTAGCTGAAAAAATGTGTATCCACCGAAGACTTTAACTTTATTTAGCCGGAAATTGCCTCCCACTGAGCAAAACACGAATAGGCATTCAGCCACCACTTATAAAATGCGCAGACCTCTGCTGAATACAGTTAAAATTCATTAAAGT
>NZ_BCQW01000036.1 GCF_001552275.1 Amphibacillus sediminis NBRC 103570 | reverse complement strand
TCCTGAGGATACCTGTATTTGGTATGTGAATTTAGAAAACGGTAGAACAAAAGAAATTCTAAAATACACAGACTTTTATAATTTTGAGACTAGACAAGAAATGATGGATGCGGAACACAAAATAAATCATATTATGATAAATCCATCTGGTAATAGATTTATGGTTTTACATCGTTGGTTAAAAGGTAACCAAAAATTCACTCGGCTTCTGACAGTTAATATTGACGGCACCGGAATGTATAATCTAAGTGATGATAATATGACCTCCCACTGTTGTTGGAAAAATGATGATGAGATACTAGGATATGCCAGGAAACAAAGTAGTGGAAATGGTTATTATCTAATGAAAGATAAGAGTCAAAAATTTAAGCAACTTTGGTCTGAAGTGTTGACTATAGATGGACATCCTAGTTATTCTCCAGATGGTAAGCATATTGTCACAGATACCTATCCTAATAGAGCCAGAATAGGGACCGTTTATGTAGGCAACGAGGATAAAATAGAAAAAGTTGCACGAGTATATGCACCCTTTAAGTATGATAACGATTTTAGGTGTGATTTGCATCCAAGATGGAGTAGGAATGGAAATAAAATTTCGATTGATTCAACGTTCGAAGGTAAAAGATGCCTGTATATAATTGATATTGAGCATAGCTGTAAATAGTTAAAGGGAATTAATTCTCTCTTAACCCTTAAAGCAGAGTACGCTAAAATAAGACAAGCTGAATAGACATCTCCTATGCATTTGCCAGCTTGTTAAAGTTTGTGAGATGCCTTTCCTAGGGTTAGTAATCTCTATATCTAAACGTCTGTTTTTCTTCTCCATATGCCAGATTGTGCCTAAGATAAGACATTACGAGATCCAGCTTGTTTAGATTTTGAGATAGGGTCCTATCTTTTTCTTTAAGAAACCAACTAATTCTTGAAGGTTCATGTTGATTATGATTTTCTATTTCCATCATGAGTCGAGTAAGTGGAAAAGGATTATCTTGACCTATTCTACTAAATTTAATGAATAATAGATTTTAAAAAATATGTTGTAGTTTGGTCGAATTTGTTTAAAAAATCGAGTTCTGTTTAGGCGTTACAAGGCAATAATGAATTGCATCTTTGATAATCAGTTTAATAGCTCCCGCATGCAATTAACATTCATAAGAAAATACTATGGATTCTTCCTTCTATTACTAAAGATGAAGCAAAAAGAAAAGGATCTTTTGAGGAAAACAGATCTTCTTATACCTAAAGAGGGCTTCAAAAGGATTAAGGTATTAACTGAAATCACTATAATAATAGCTCTTAAATATATTATATGAGGAGAAATAAGATGAAAAGAAGGATAAAAATTTTGTATATTGTTTCAAACTTAAGGAGATGTGGGCCTACGAACCAGTTATTAGGGATAATGAAAAATATTGATAATAAAAAATTTGATATAAGTGTTTTAACTTTATCTCCAGAACCAGATGAATCCAGTATAAGTAATTTTGTTAGTGAGGGAATAAGTGTAAACTCTTTGAATCTTAGTAGACATAAATTTGTTATCTTAGGAAAACAAAAATTAAAAAAATTTCTAATTAGTTATAAACCTGATATAATTCATACTTCTGGGGTCAGGGCTGACTCTGTGGTATCAAAAATTAAAAAAAGTGGAAAACATATTATGACTATTCGTAATTACGTTTATGAAGACTATATTTCAAAATTTGGTTATTTTTTAGGTTTTCTTTTAAGTAAGTCTGCTATAAGATCAATGAAAAAGGATAGTTTAGTAGTGTTATGTTCATTCACGTTAAAATATAAATACAAAGAGTTACTAAGCAAAAAATTGTATGTTGTTCAAAATGGAGTAGATACACTCAAATATAAAGTCAATTCATTTGAGAGATATATAAATCTTAGGAAGCAATTAAATTTATCTCCAAAGAAGAGAATTTTTTTGGTTGTTGGAAGTCTTATAGAACGAAAAGACCCCTTAACAATTATTAATGCATTTCTTGAAGCTAAAGTTAACGAAAATGCTCAATTAGTTATTTTGGGGGATGGGTATTTACTTGATGAATGTAAAAAGCACTCGATTGATTCAATTCTTCTGAGAGGTAATGTTAACAATGTAGATAAATATTTACAAGCTTCTGATGTTTATATATCAGCTTCTAAATCTGAAGGTTTACCTAATTCTGTATTAGAGGCGGGAAGTAGTGGTAAACATTTATTACTTTCAAATATTCCAGAACACAAGGAAATTATCGATGACAACAAACTAGAGGTGGATTTCTTTAATATAGGTGATATAAAAGCTTTGTCAAAGTTAATTAAAGACTATACCTCAAGAAATATTGAATTTAGTAAAACAAATGAGTATTACTTTGGCAAAAATTATAGTAATAAAAAAATGAGTGAAAATTACCAAAAAATATATACGGAATTATTGAGTACAGAATGAATTTTACGGCTGAGGTGTTGTAATTATGATAAACATCCTGAAAAATAGAAAAATGTTAAATATAACTTTTCTGTTGCTTTTATCAATATTTTTGTTTAGCTATGTAAGTGCTGCATCTGGATATGCAGTAGAGACTAGTCTAAGTCAGTATAGTTATATTTCATTAGCATTTCTAGCAATCTATATTACTTACTTACAATTAATAAAACATAAAAGTAATATCTCGAATCTAAAAGTTAAAGTTAATGCCCATTTGGTATTTTTATTTTTTACAGTATTTACTTTAATGTTTATTTCGATAATATTCTATCCTGATGGATTTAGGTTTTTGTTTGTACTTATCATTTGGAATTTTTTATTTTTTTATGTTTTCTTCTTGCTGTATATACAAATGGAAAGTAGCATTCAAAATTATTTAATGTTTGTAAGTACTATTATATTTGTATTAGGTATAATTTCATTAATTATGGCTTTCTTTCTTAAAATTAGTGGAAATATTAATTTTGGTCCAATCATGTTATATCAAGCACCTGAATTTCCCAGACTTTATGGTTGGTATGGAAACCCCAATAGGTTTGGCTCCGTTATGGCGGTTAGTTTATTAAGTGGGTTGTACGTTAGAAAAAGAGTAAAAAATAAAAAAATATTCAATGTTATTATCCTTGGATTAACGATTGGACTATTACTATCAGGAAGTAAAGGTGCGATATTATCTTTAACTATAGCACTTATTTTAAATACAAGAATTCCCCTTGTAAAAGAACAAAGAATATTAAAAAAGAATTTTGGTTCTTTTTTAAAACTAGCGCTGACTTTTCCAATAGTGGGATTAATTGTTATAAGATTATTACCTGAAAATTTTTCAGAACAAATAATAAGATTGGGTAATTTTGATAATTCTCGGTTTGATATTTGGGGTAATTTGTATGACATAATTTATAATAATAATTTATTTCAAACATTATTCGGGAATGGTTATGGTTTCTTTCAATCCTATGTTGGTTTATCACCTCATAATTCTTTTATAAGATGGGTTAGTGACTTTGGACTTATTTTTTTAGTTATGATGATAATTATTTTTATTGTTTGCCTTACTAGTATTCTTTTTAAAGATGAATTAGAGTTCACACTTTTAAGAAGGATATATATATATATAATTGTACATCAAATGTTTACTCAGAGTATATTTCAAGTTCGACTAGAAGGCATGTTATTTATAGCAATATTAATACCATTATTATTTGGTGAAAAAAGTATTGAATCTTTGAAAAAAGGATTGATAATATGAGGATACACTATTTTTCTAATTCAATAATCCCCTCCACTCAGGCAAATTCCGTACATGTTATGAAAATGTGCGATGCATTTTCTAATAATGGAGCTGAGGTTACTTTATTTGGTAAAAAGAGTAAATTAGATCTATCTCATCTCGATATATTAAAAGAATATGATGTTAAGAACTACTTTGATCTTAAACTACTTAATCAACACTATAAAAAGAAATTTGGAGTTATAGAATATCTGATGAGGCTAAGTAAAATTTATAATAGTAAGCAAAATCCGGATATTTTTTATGGAAGACACATACACAGCCTTTTAATTCTTAAAAATAAAGGCATCCCCTTATTTTATGAGGCACATCATTTACCCATTACAGAGATAAGAAGAAAAATGGAATCATGGTTATTTAATTCTAAAAATTTCAAGAAATTAATAGTTATAAGTAATTCACTTAAAAAAGATTATTTATTAAAATTCTCTAATCTTAACGAGAAAGATATATTGGTTCTTCATGATGGTGCAGACATAAGAGAGTTTAGAAGTAAACCAGCTTTTTATGATTCACAATTTCAAGTAGGGTATATTGGACAGTTATATAAGGGGAAAGGAGTAGAGTTAATTATTGAATTAGCCAATTTGATGCCTGATATCAAGTTTAATATAATTGGTGGAAATAAAAAGCAAGTATATGAGTGGGAATATAAATTAAAAAATACTCATAATTTAAGATTTTGGGGACATGTCCCCTTTAATAAAACCGAGGAATATAGGCAAGCGATGGATGTTTTAATAGCACCTTATCAAAAACAGGTCATGTCTAAGGGGGGGGATGAAATTTCTAAGTGGATGTCTCCTTTGAAGTTATTTGAGTATATGGCATCAAAGAAACCTATAATAACTTCTAATCATGAAGTAATTACTGAGTTTCTTGACACTGAAAGTGCAATTTTGTGCGATCCAAGTAATATTAACGAGTGGCGAGATGCAATATTATTGGTCAAAAATAATAAAAATTTAAGAGATAAATTAGTTGATAATGCTTTTAATAAACTAAAAAATAATTACACATGGTCTAGAAGGACAGAAATTCTTTTAAACGAATTTAATAATAATTGAGGTAATTTCATGGAAAAAAAAGTTTTATTTTCGATTAATACAATTTTTCACTTAATGATAGTAAAATTATTCATTAAAAATAATGACTTATCAGATGTATTATTGATAGTGCATTCTAGAAATGCTAACTTATTGAATATTGTAAAAAGCGACTCGGATTTTGAAAGTAAGTTAATACTTGATTATAGTAATGTGAAAAACCAATTAATAAATATGATTGAAAATAAAAGGAAGATAGAAAAAGTAAAGAAATTCCTCTCTACTAAAGAAGTTAATAAAGTATTTGTGTTTAAAGATAATGATTTAATAAATCAGACAATCATTCAGCAATCATTCAAGGCAAAAATTAAAATAAGCCTAATTGAAGAGGGCTTAGCTCTGTATAATATCTCTAATAGTAAACAAATAATGAGGAATCAAAATCTAATTAAAAGAGTATTGTTTCATTATCCTAAATACCTAATGAAATATCAAGGCTTACATCCAAATGTTGATGAAATTATAGCAAATTTCCCTAGTTTAATACCTACAGAAAAAATTAAGAATAAAAAAATTATAAAAATGGAATATACTAATATATCGAAGAGGCAAATACTAGACTTATATAATTATTTTAATATTGATAAAACTGAATATGATCATAGAAAAAATGACGGTAAGATTAAAATTATGTATATTGGTCAACCTTTATCAGAGTTAAATGTAATAACTAAAGATATAGAAAATGAGAAGTTAGATTTGATATTTAAGCATTTTATTAAAAATGATAAGAGATTAACTGTAATTATTAAACCTCACCCAAGTGAATTTATATCAAAATATGATAGTTATTTAAAAGCAAAAAATATTGAATTAGTTAAGGATACTCATATACCTGCAGAGTTGATACCTATCAATTTTAATATTAATTTTGTAATTACTGCATATTCCTCTTCCAGTTTTTATATTAGTAAGTGGTTTGATATAAAAAGTTGGTCTGTATTTGATTTATTTTTTGATAATGATAACAAGATAAATGGAAACTTTTTAAGACGAATTTTTAAGGAAGTATATAATATTGAAAGACTTAAATCTGTAGATGAACTAAGCACCTTATTAGAAAATGGTAAACTATAAAGAAGTATTCCCGTCAAAAAGAATATATATTACAACGAAAGGTTTTGAACCAAATATATTCAACAAGTTTAATTGTGTACCTTTCTGTTTTATAGGATCTAAATATCATTGTAAATCGTTACTTAAATAAATTAAAGGTCTTAACTGTATCCCTTCAATGAACTCTGAAAAGATAATACATAACCTTCCTTTTTTTAGAAAGACGGAATTATTTCACACCAGATTATACTTGTAAAGCGTAACATAGTTAGTATTTTAGCTCCTTAACATGTATTATGAATCTTGTAATATAATTTAATAATTTGCCAAATGATCAAAACCATTTTTGTGGTAGTTAAGGTCACAATTTACTAAATTGCTACAAATATATTGCATAAAACATTTAAATTAGAATATAATTTTAGGTTGCAAAATGGATTAGACATTAATTTACAAATATATAAAAGGAGGAAAATTAATGAATAATATTCTAGTAACAGGAGCAGATGGCTTTATCGGAAGTCATTTAACAGAAGAGCTAGTTAAGAAAGGAAAGAAAGTAAAAGCATTTGCATATTATAATTCTTTTAATACGTGGGGATGGTTAGATACCTTACCTAAGGAAATCATGAATGAAGTAGAAGTGTTTACAGGAGATATTCGTGATCCTAATGGCGTGAAAGAAGCAATGAAAGGAATGGATGAAGTATATCATCTAGCTGCATTAATTGCGATACCTTTCAGTTACCATTCACCAGATACATATGTAGATACTAATATTAAAGGTACCCTAAATGTTTTACAAGCTGGTCGTGAATTAGGCACCTCACGTTTATTAATTACTTCAACTTCTGAAGTATATGGGACTGCACAATATGTACCTATTGATGAAAAACACCCCTTTCAAGGACAGTCCCCATATTCTGCAACAAAAATAGGTGCGGATCGTTTAGCAGAATCCTTCTATAGAAGCTTTGAGATGCCTGTAACGATAGTCCGACCATTTAATACGTATGGACCTCGTCAATCAGCAAGAGCTGTAATACCGACAATTATTACTCAACTTCTTTCTGGTAAGGAAGAAATTGAACTGGGATCTTTAACACCAACCAGAGATTTTAATTTTGTTAAGGATACAACTAATGGATTCATAGAAATAGCTAAGTCTGAAAAGACAATTGGAGAAGAGATAAATATTGCTACGCAACAGGAGATATCAATTGGTGAGTTAGCTGAGGAGCTTATTCGTCAAATTAATCCAAATGCAAAAATAATTACTGATGATCAGCGGTTACGCCCTGAAAAAAGTGAAGTAAACCGACTATTGGGGGCAAATGCTAAAATAAAATTATTAACAGAATGGACGCCAAATTTCACTTTTGAACAAGGATTAAGAGAAACAATTGAATTCTTCAGACATAATTTAGATAAATATAAAGCTGATATTTATAATATATAAAAAAGAGGGTTCTTATGACACAATCATTTATTCCTTTATCTGTACCAAGCTTAAAAGGCAATGAACTTAAGTATGTAACAAAGGCGATTAAAGACGAGTGGGTTTCAACAGCTGGCCCTTACATCAACAGTTTTGAAACCGAGATTACGAATTATGTAAATGCCAAGGGATCGGTAGCAGTTCAAAATGGTACTTCAGGTATTCATATCGCCTTGAAATTGCTTGGAGTCTCTGAACAGGACGAAGTAATTGCTCCTACTTTAACTTTTATTGCTGCAGTTAATCCAATAAAATACTGTGGTGCGTCCCCCGTTTTTATGGACTGTGATGAGTCTTTAGGATTGGATCCCCAAAAATTAAAAGTATTTTTAGATGAGGAATGTGAAAAAAAAGGTGATGAATTAATTAATAAAAAATCATCTAAGGTAATCCGAGCAATAATTGTAGTACATGTCTTTGGAAATATGTCGGATATGGAATCCATAATGGAAATAGCCAATGATTATAATTTACCAGTAATTGAAGATGCAACTGAAGCGATCGGAACTTTTTATACAAAAGGTAAGCTTAAAGGGAAATTTGCTGGAACAATAGGAAAGATTGGGGTTTACTCGTTTAATGGAAATAAAATCATGACTACTGGTGGAGGTGGTATGATTGTCTCTGATGATATAAATCTTTTAGAAAGAGCACGCCATTTAACGACACAGGCTAAGAGTGATCCTCTTTACTACACACACGATGAGATAGGTTATAACTATCGAATGACAAATCTCCAAGCTGCCCTAGGGCTTGCACAATTGGAGCAATTGGAAAATTTTATAAATGTTAAAAAAAGAAATTATGATTTGTATAGAAATGAGTTTACTTCAATTGATGGTCTTTCGTTAATCTCTTTTCGTGAAAATACTAGACCTAATTATTGGTTTTATGGTATGAAGATCTCAGAAAAATATCCACTAGAAAGAAAAGATATCATCCAAAGGCTGTCTGATAATTCAATTCAAGCCAGACCAATCTGGGATCTAATTCATGAGCAGCTACCTTACCAAGATACACAAGCATACAATATAAGTTTGGCGTATAACTTTTTAAATAGTATTATAAATATACCATGTAGTTCTAGTTTGACCTCTCAAGAAGTTCAGCGGGTTATAAAGGTATTAGCTGAATTAAATAGGTAGGAGGATTAAAAAAATGGATGTACAACATTTTCTTATAGACGAAAATAAGCCTCTAGTAGAAGCAATGTCTCAACTTGATAAAGTTGCAAAAAAAGTATTATTTGTTACAAGAAACGGGGAATTTGTCGCAGCAATTACTGATGGAGATATAAGACGTTGGATTTTAAGTCAAGGGGATCTAGATGCTACGATAAAGAATATAGCAAATTACCAACCCAAATACCTATTTGAACAAGACAAGCACCTAGCTAAGAAAAAAATGAGAGAATTCTCAGTTGAAGCAATCCCAGTAATTAACAATGAAAAAAAGTTGGTTTCTGTTATTACTTGGACAGATGAGATTGCGACTAAACAAAAACTTGAGATACCAGTTGTAATGATGGCTGGAGGTTTTGGAACGCGTTTATATCCTTATACTAGAATACTACCAAAGCCATTAATACCGATTGGTGATGTTCCAATTGCAGAACATATAATTAACCGATTTAATGAAGCTGGAGTAAATGACTTCCACTTAATAGTTAACCATAAAAAAAATATGATAAAATCATATTTTAATGAAATTGATAAAAACTATGAGATTAATTATGTTGATGAGGATAAGCCGTTAGGGACAGGTGGAGGTTTAAGTTTGCTTAAAGGAAGGGTAAATTCAACGTTCTTTCTTACTAATTGTGATATTCTGATTGAGGAAGACTATTATAAAATATATAAATTCCATAAAGATAAAGGTAATTTGATTACCATGGTTTGCTCTCTAAAAAATATTTCAATTCCATATGGAGTAGTTGAAATAGGTGATGATGGCGAAATTCAAACAATGAAGGAAAAACCAGAATTGTCATTTTTCACCAATACAGGGATGTACGTAGTCCAACCGCAGGTAGTTAATGAACTAACGGAAAATACCTCAATAGGATTTCCAGATATTATTGAAAAATATCAAAAAAAAGGTGAAAAAGTAGGGGTTTATCCGATAAGTGAACATGCATGGATGGATATGGGACAACATGATGAATTAGAGAAAATGCGAAAGAGACTTGAGCGTAATGAAGCGTAGATTATTGTTAATTGGAGGAGGCGGTCATTGTAAATCTATCTTAGACTCCCTCTATAATATAGGTGATTATCAAGAAATTGGAATAATTGATAAACCTGATAATATCGGAAATAAAGTACTCGATACTACTATTATAGGTAGTGACGATGATTTGGAAGACTTATACAATTCCGGTTTCACTGAAGCCTTTGTTTCTGTTGGAACAATAGATGATTTTCATTTTAAGTTAAAAATAATTAAAAAATTAGAGAAAATTAGTTTTAGTTTCCCTAATATTATAGATCCTTCCGCAACAGTAAGTGAATATTGCAAACTAACAAAAGGAGTTTTTATAGGTAAATCAGCGATAGTGAATGCAAATGCTACAATTGGAAACTTTGCAATAATTAACTCAAGAGCGATTTGTGAACATGATGTATCAGTTGGAGATTGTTCACATATTGCCCCTGGAGCAATAATACTTGGCAATGTAGGAATTGGTAAAAAAACACATATTGGTGCAGGCTCAGTAATTAAACAAGGGTTAACTATTGGTTCAGAGACTTTAATTGGCATGGGAAGTAACGTAGTAAATAATATAGGATCACACACAATTGCTTATGGAAATCCATGTAAGGTGGTAGGTAGCTTATGAGTGTATTTGTAATTGCAGAAGCAGGAGTAAATCATAATGGCTCATTAGAGACAGCAAAAAAACTTGTTGATGCAGCTTTTGATGCTGGTGCAGATAGTATAAAGTTTCAGACATTTATTGCTAAAAATTTAGCAGCAAAAGAAGCAAAAAAAGCTAGCTATCAGGAAAATAAAGCGATAGATGAAACACAATTAGAAATGTTATCGAAATTAGAATTGACTTTCGATGAATTTACAGATTTAAAATCTTATTGCGACAACAAAGGAATTATTTTTTTATCAACTGGATTTGATAAAGAAAGTTTAGATTTTCTTCATGATTTAGACATCCCGATATGGAAAATACCTTCTGGTGAGATAACAAACTTTCCTTATTTAGTTCAAATAGCGAAGTATAACAAACCCACAATTTTATCAACAGGAATGGCAACTATAAAGGAAATTGAAGAAGCAATAAAAGTACTAAAAGAGAGTTTAACGAATAAATTAACAATTTTACATTGTACAACAGAGTACCCAACTCCATTTGATGAAGTGAATTTGTTAGCAATGAAAGAATTAAAAGAAAGATTTAATTTTGATGTTGGCTATTCGGATCACACGGTGGGAATTGAGGTTCCAACCGCTGCTGTTGCTTTAGGTGCCACGGTAATTGAGAAACATTTTACATTGGATCGGGCAATGGAAGGTCCAGATCATAGGGCTAGTTTAGAGCCAGCCGAATTAAAAGAGATGGTACGAAGTATTAGAAATATAGAAAGAGCTCTAGGGACAGGAGTTAAGAAACCTACGAGTTCTGAACTAAAGAATAGGGACGTAGCACGAAAAAGTATTGTAGCTAAAAGGGATATTTCAGTAGGAGAAGTTTTTTCAAAAGAAAATATTACAGTGAAAAGACCTGGAAATGGTCTTTCCCCTATGAAGTGGAATGAAGTAATAGGAAAAGAATCCAAAAGGTATTTTAAAGAAGATGAGTTGATAGAATTATGATAAATATTGCTATATTAACTGCTACTAGATCTGAGTATGGTTTGTTGAAACCCTTAATATTAAGAATTAAAGAAGATCCGGATTTTAAACTAAATTTAATTGTTACAGGAGCACACTTGTCACCTGAATTCGGACTTACTTATAAAGAAATTGAAAATGATGGCTTTGATATAGACAAAAAGGTTGAAATGTTACTAAGTGCAGATTCCCCAGCCTCCATTTCAAAATCTATGGGACTAGCATTAATTGGCTTTGCAGATTATTTTACAGAACAAAAACCTGATTTATTAATTGTACTCGGAGATAGATATGAAACACTGGCTGTAGCTTTAGCAGCTATGAACCAAAAAATACCTATCGCTCATTTATATGGCGGCGAAACAACTGAAGGTGCTATAGACGAATCTATAAGACACGTGCTAACAAAGCTAAGCTATTTTCACTTTACAAGTACTAAAGAATATAGAGAACGTGTAATCCAATTAGGAGAAGATCCTAAAAGAGTGAAAGTAGTAGGAGGACTAGGTATTGAAAATATAAAACAGGAACGATTGCTACCTAAAGAAGAATTTACAAAGTATGTTGGTATTGATAATGATAAACCTTATGTAATGGTGACGTACCATCCAGTTACATTAGAAAATAACCAAAGCTCCGAAATCCAGATTAATGAATTGTTAAAAGCAATTAATAAATATCCTGAAATTAATTTTCTAATAACTAAAGCAAATGCGGATGCACATGGAAGAATCATTAATCAAAAAATAGATGAATATGTAACTAAACACACACATGCTAAATCATTTACCTCATTAGGAATGCAAAGATATTTGTCTGGGTTGAAATATTCTTCATTAGTATTAGGGAATTCATCTAGTGGAATTTTAGAGGCTCCTAGTTTCGGAATTCCAACTGTAAATATAGGGGACAGACAAAAAGGTAGAATTCAAGCAGAAAGCATAATAAACTGCTCGCCAATCTCCTCGAGCATAGAACAGGCTATAAAAAAGGCATTAAGTCCTAAGTATATAAAGTGCGCAGCTAGGGCAGTTAATCCATATGGTGATGGTAATACTTCAAAGAAAATAATTGAGTTTTTAAAAGAATTTGGGGAATTAAAGAATATAAATCTAAAAAAGAGTTTCTATGATTTAGGTGTAAAAGATGAGTAATATAGCTATCATTCCAGCAAGAAGTGGTTCAAAAGGATTGCCAGGAAAGAATATAAAAGAAATGAATGGTAAGCCAATGCTATCCTATACTATAGAGGCAGCCATTAACTCTAATAAATTTAATGAAATAATCGTTTCAACAGATTCTAGTAAGTATGCTGAATTAGCGGTAAGATATGGAGCTTGTGTCCCTTTTTTACGAAATATATCGTTGGCTCAGGATACATCTTCGACATGGGATGCTGTGGAAGAAGTCTTATATTGGTATAAAGAAAATAAAAACGAAGAATTTTCAACAGTTTGTATTTTACAACCTACATCCCCATTAAGGGATAGCAATGATATTAACGGTGCTTTTCAATTATTTGAAGAAAAAAAGGCGAAGTCAGTAATTTCAGTTTGTGAAGTAGAACACAGCCCTATTTTCTCCAACATTTTACCAGAAAATTTATCTATGGATAATTTTATTAAAAAGACTGAAGAAAGTATGAGAAGACAAGATACTGAAAAGTATTATAGATTAAATGGAGCTATATATATAAGAAAAACAAAAGAAGTATTGAACAAAGCACCTATTTATTCAGAAGGGACATATGCTTACATTATGTCAAAAGAAAATTCAATTGATATTGATGACAGCATAGATTTTTTATTTGCTGAAACACTCATGAAATATAAAGAAGGTATCAATCGTGATTAATAAAATAAAAAAAAGTAAATTTTTCAAAAATTCCATTTTATATACAATAGGCGGCATGATGACACCACTAATTGGTTTCATCATGTTACCTATATATACAAATTACTTGCCACCATCTGAATACGGAATAATGACCACTGTACAGTCATTAGTGGGAATGTTTCAAATTTTCCTTTTATTATCTTTAAACGGAGCAGTGACTAGATTTTATTATGATTTTTTGGATAATAAAACAGAGCAAAGAAAGTATTTGGGTACTATTTACATCTTTGTTTTTTTATTTGCTACAGCTATTAGCATCTTAATGTTAATACTTCATCAATTTATAGGAGGGGTGTTATTTTCTAATATTCCTGTAAAACCATACTATTTTTACATGATAGGTTTATCATGGTTAAATGCCTTATTAGCTTTGCCTCTAGCTCTTTTGAGAGCTCAAGAAAAAGCTGGTTTATTTGTAGCTATTAATATAATCAAAGCGCTGATTATAATGTCCTTGACTATGTATTTTATTATTGTTAAAGGTCTAGGGGCTATAAGTGCTTTAGCATCACAGTCAATTATTTTATCATTAACAGTAATAATACTGTTGATATATTCTTTGAAATACATCTCGTTAAAGATAAGCATTCTCTTTATAAAAAACAGTTTGTGGTTTAGTCTTCCGCTATTACCTCATGTTGCAAGTGGTTGGATTATTTCGTCTTCAGACCGTGTAATCTTAGAAAAATTCGTATCACTAGATAAATTAGGAGTATATTCACTAGCTGTTCAAGTATCGATGGTTCTGTCGCTATTTTATACTAGTGTAAATAATGCATTAGTACCTAGATACACTAGCTTACGGAAAGAAAATAAAAATATTGAATCACAAAAATTATTAAAGAGCTTCTATTACATCGTCATTATTTTTGGTGCAATTTCAATTCCGATAGCAATGTTGGGCACAAAATTGTTAAGTAGTGATTCATATAATTATGCACTTTGGTTGATTCCATTTTTAATCGTAGGACATATACTAAAAGGTATATATTATATTCCAGTTGCAAAATTGTTTTACAATAAAAGTACAAGGGCTATTGCAACTAGTAGTTCAATAGCAGCAGTTGTAAATATATTAGTTAATCTTACCTTAATCCCATTTATCGGTGTACCCGGGGCTGTTGTGTCAACTATAATTGCCGAGATAATTAGAACTTTACTGATATACAAGGCTAGTTTAAAAACAGAATCTATCTAGTTTAATTTATTATTTTGAGGAAACAGTACATCAACTTCTACTATTAAATATTCTATAGTAGAAAGCCAATAAAGGAGTCTAATATTTCTGTTCGGTTATATTGTTTTCTAATAGTATTAACAATAGTTGTTAAAATAGTAATTTATGGGAAATAAATACTACTTTAGTTTGTTCCTTGCTGTCGCTTTGCTTAGTTATACCAAAGTAGAAAAAAGGATATTATCAGGTTAAGTAGGCAGACATGCGAATTGTTTTAAATATAAATAGGAATAAGGATTACTATTTATAAATTAAGTGATATTTGTATAGGATTTTTTCTTCCCTAATAAGTGGAACCATAATATAAGCAATCTATCAAATATTGGTGTACATTATAGGTTATATGGTAATTATTATAAGTTGAAATATATTTTAATGAGAAAGGTTATTTTATTAACTTAATAAATGTAACACATAAGGAGTTTATGATCTTGAATAATCAAAATCTAAATACAAACAATGTATACTTTGTTACAGGTGTAGCCGGTTTTATCGGATTTTATCTTTCTAGAAGACTGTTAGAACAAGGCTGTAAAGTAATTGGAATCGATAATGTGAATGATTATTATGACGTAAAATTAAAACATACACGTTTAGAAGGTTTAGAGCCTTATGAGAATTTTACATTTGTTAAAGCAGATATTTCAGATAAATCCGTAATCGACGACCTTTTCGCACAATATCGTCCGAATGTTGTCGTGAATCTTGCTGCACAGGCAGGTGTAAGATACTCAATTGAAAATCCCGATGTGTATATGCAAAGTAATGTAATTGGCTTCTATAACATTTTAGAGGCATGCCGACATTACCCAGTCGACCATTTAATTTATGCTTCATCCAGCTCTGTATATGGAGCTAATAAGAAAGTTCCATTTGAAGAAACTGATTTTGTCGACCATCCAGTCTCATTGTACGCATCTACGAAGAAAACTAACGAATTAATGGCACACACATACAGTCATCTTTACAAAATACCAGCAACAGGTTTACGATTCTTTACGGTGTATGGGCCAATGGGAAGACCAGATATGGCTTACTTTGGTTTTACTGATAAGTATTTTAAAGGAGAGCCAATTAAAATCTTTAATAATGGCGATTTCGAGAACGATTTATACCGAGATTTTACGTATATTGCTGATATTGTCGAAGGTATCGTCAAGTTAATTCCAAGGACACCTATTGGTGCTGTTCAACATGAAGTATTCAATATTGGAAATAACAATCCTGAGAAGCTGATGCACTTTATTACTTCTTTAGAAAAGGCACTTAGCAACGCACTTGGCAAAGAGGTGAATTTTGATAAAGTATTTGAACCAATTAAACCGGGTGATGTTCCTAGAACGTTTGCATCGACTGAGCGGTTATATCAAGCTGTTGGTTTTAAGCCAGAAACAACAATCGAAGAAGGTTTACAGCAATTCGCTGACTGGTATGTACAATATTATAATTTGCTAGAGAAGGAAGAGGTTGCTGGAAATTAGATTGTATATTAGTTATTATGAGGCTTAACATAAAGCTTCTCCCATTCTTATAATGAAAATCTTGACCAATGTAGCAAAGATAAAATTAGAGAGGGTTGGGGAATGAAATGAATACCAAGTGGAACTGTAGTCCTTGGCATTCAGCACAAATTAGTTTTACGTTCTAATTCAAGAAATTATGTTATTGGTACAATCGAAAGTTAGAATATCCTATTTTTTAGAGGTGAATAAAAAATGAAAATAGCAGTAGTGGGAACAGGCTATGTTGGTTTATCTAATGCCATATTACTTGCACAGCATCATCAAGTAGTAGCGTTAGATATCTTACCGGAAAAAGTTAAATTAATTAATAATAAGAAATCCCCAATTATTGACAGAGAAATTGAAGAATTTCTTGCGACAAAGCAGTTAAACCTTAAAGCAACTATGAATCCAAATGAAGCTTATCAAGGGGCAGACTATATCATTATTTCAACACCAACCAACTATGATGAGAAGAAAAATTACTTTGATACAAGTAGCGTTGAGCAAGTTATTGCTGACGTACTTGAGATTAACCCACAAGCTACGATGGTGATTAAATCAACTGTTCCCGTCGGATATACACTAGAAGTTAGAGCAAAATTTAAAACAGAGAACATTATTTTCTCACCAGAGTTTTTGCGAGAAGGACAGGCACTTTACGACAATTTACACCCATCTCGTATTGTTATTGGTGAACAGTCAGAACGAGCTGAAATTTTTGCAAATATGTTAGCTGAGGGTGCTGTTGAGGATGATATTCCTGTTTTATTTACTGACTCGACTGAAGCAGAGGCTATCAAACTGTTTGCTAATACTTATTTAGCACTACGAGTTGCTTTCTTTAATGAGCTTGATACCTACGCAGAACTGCGCGATTTAGACACGAAGCAAATTATTGAAGGAGTCGGACTCGATCCTCGAATCGGTATGCATTATAATAACCCTTCCTTTGGTTATGGTGGCTACTGCTTACCTAAAGATACCAAACAATTATTAGCTAATTATGAAGATGTACCAAATAATATCATTGCTGCTATCGTTGATGCGAACAGAACACGCAAGGATCATATCGCAGATAGTATTATTGCTAAAAACCCATCTATCGTTGGGATTCATCGACTTACTATGAAAACGGATTCGGATAACTTTAGACAATCAGCAATTCAAGGTGTAATGAAGCGTCTGAAGGCAAAAGGCATTGAAGTGGTTGTGTACGAGCCTGTGTTGAAGGAAGATCACTTTTACCATTCTCGAGTAATAAGAGACTTTGATGAGTTTAAAAAAATATCTGATGTAATTGTGGCGAATCGCCTAACAGATGATATTAAAGATGTTAAGGATAAAGTCTATACAAGAGATTTATTTAGTCGAGATTAAATTATTCGATGCTACTTATTACGAAAAAGGTTAAACATCAATTAAATGTTTAACCTTTTTAAATATCTTTAGAAATCATTAGATAATGAAAAGAAAAATATATTGAATATCTTATATCCGTTTTAAAGAATGTAGATATTAGAAGTCATATTAATTTTGTCTGGGCGAATCACTAAATAGGTTCTACATTCTCGGTCTTTCCACTATCTTACCCTTTTTTACTATTTTTCCTTTATCCTCAGTTCCTTCTGATTTCGTTTTATCTATCACAACCAGAAAAGTTTTAAGAATTATAACAAGATCCAGCCAAAAGCTGTAATTTCTTATATAAAATAAGTCAAATCTTAATTTGTCTTCAACTTCTGTTGTATATTTCCCCATCACTTGTGCATATCCAGTAATTCCAGGTTTAACTCGATTACGATAACCATAGTGATAATGCTCCTTTAATAACTTGTTGATAAAGAAGGCTCGTTCAGGTCTAGGACCAACAATTGACATATCCCCTATCAAAACATTAAAGAATTGTGGAAGCTCATCTATCCGAGTTGCACGAATAAACTTACCGATTTTGGTAATCCTATTATCGTTTGTTGATGCTAATACTGGTCCAGTATTAGATTCAGCATTATTTACCATTGATCTAAATTTATATATTGTGAAGGGCTTGTCGTTTTTTCCAATACGCTCTTGCGAATAGATAATGTTTGCCTTAGGGTCTTCACACTTGATAAGTATTGCGACAACTAACATTATGGGTGAAATAATAATAAGGATGGTTAGAGAAAAAATAATATCGAATAACCTTTTTACGAATAATTTTTCCCAAGTCAATCCAAATGGCTTAACTCCCATAACTAAAGTGTCATCAAGTGGAGAAGTATCAGCACGCTGTAATACTAGCTCATAAAGAGTCGGTATTACATAGACTTCTTTATTGTGCTCCATTGCATAATAAATGACTTGTGATTTAAGTTCTTTGGAAATATCTGTGCAAAGAATAATGTAGTCTGATTGGATGACTAAATCCTTGATTCCTTTTAATGTAGGTGGTTCTTCTATACACTTTATTTCAGACCCTTTTAGCATGGGATAATTAATTTTATGCATGAGCTTGTCTGTGTTGACTTTGTTACCGATAATCAAAAATTTCCCAATTATTTTTCGTCTTGTTAGTTTCAGATAAATTAGTTTAAAACAGACAAGATAGGCTGTCATAAAGACAGTTGACAGAACAATGACTGAACGAGGCATCGCAAAAGCTCTGAATAAATAGGAACTTGCCATCGTTAAAAAGGTGAGCATTGTTACAACTACCATAATTTTTCTGAATATATCAGTTATAGATTGTTTGTTATCAATTAAATATAATTCATATACAGAAATCAAAAATATTCCAATTACAATGATCCAAGGCAAAAGTGATATAAAAGCATCCCAGTTTGGATCAGGAAAATCTAAATATCTTATATAAAAAGCACTAATGTAGGCAGCTAATATGCAAAGCAGATCTCCAAGCATTAGAATGAACTTATGTGTTCTTAGTTGATTGAAATTCACTTTGTGTCGCTCCTTTAAGCTAAAATAATTTCCACAATATTTTTTTATAATTTTATTCATAATAATTATATTTCTAGTAACCAATACTTTAATTCATGATGCGTTCTTTTCTATTCTAACATATTTGTTCTTGTTTATTAATGCTGTATATTATTGTAGAATATTATTGGAAAAATACTGAAAGCAGTATTAGTCAAATAAAAAAAAGATAGGTGAAACTATATGAATATTCTAGTAAGTGGTGGTGTTGGCTTTATTGGCTCACATGTTGTTACAGAGCTACTAAATGCAGGACATAATGCTATTATTGTTGATGATCTATCTAATAGTGAAATAACGACCATAGATCGGATAAAGCAAATAACAGGTAAATCAAATATCTTATTTTATCAAGAAGATGTCACGAATGAAGCGACTATGAAAGATATTTTTTCCAAAAATCAAATTGACGGTATCATTCATTTAGCTGGGTATAAATCTGTCGGTGAGTCTGTATCCAAACCACTTCTATATTATCAGAATAATATCTTAGCTACAATTATCCTAGCTAAGATGTGCTTAGAATTTAATGTTGCTAACTTTGTTTTTTCTTCATCTGCAACTGTTTATGGAGATAAACTGTCACCATTACGTGAGGACATGGTTCTTGGGTCAACAACTAATCCTTATGGAGAAAGCAAAGTTATAAGTGAAAAAATATTATCTGATTTAGTAGACGCTCATCCATCACTAAAAGTTTCTATCCTTCGTTATTTTAATCCTGTTGGAGCCCATTCAAGTGGTTTAATCGGAGAGAAGCCTAAGGGGATCCCTAATAACTTAATGCCATATATTACAATGGTAGCGTCCGGTCAGCTTGACCAATTGAAAATTTTTGGAGACGATTATGATACCGTAGACGGGTCAGGTGTAAGAGATTATATTCATGTAGTTGATCTAGCCAAAGGTCATTTAGTTGCATTGGAAGGGTTGAAGCAAGGATTGTCTATCTATAACTTAGGAACAGGTAGAGGCACATCAGTATTTGAACTCGTTGAGACCTTTCAACGTGTTAATCAAGTTGGAATACCTTATCAAATAGTTGAAAGGCGTCCAGGAGATATTGCAACCTGCTATGCAGATACCAGTAAAATTAAAAATGAGCTTGGTTGGGAAGCGAAACTAAGTATTGAAGACATGGTAAGGGATAGCTGGCGATTTTTCGCTAAACAAGAGTCTGACTAGTATTAAAAAATCAATATTAGGTTTTATCTCAGCATAATTCTGATTCTAATAGTCATACAAATCTAATGGACTAATAACAATTAACTATGGTAAAATTCAAGAGTGTTGTTAGTCTTGCATACATTATTTATTGAAGGAT
>NZ_BCQW01000035.1 GCF_001552275.1 Amphibacillus sediminis NBRC 103570 | reverse complement strand
TTTGCATTTTGTATTTCAAGCTTTCTAATAAATTTTATTCTATACAGCAAAATCTTTACTTCATTGCTTTCACAGCAGTTCAGCAGCATTTTGAAAGACCATATTCCTTGACAAAATTACGGGTTTAACCGAATGCTTTTTCGCAACTTCCTTCATCACCGATGTATAGCCGATACAATCTAGAACAATGGCTTCGACATCCATATGGTTCAGAGCTGTTACAGCCCTAGCCATCGCTTCCTCAGTATATTCATAGGGAGAACAAGCTGAACAGATAGCGTCAAAGCCTGCTTGCTTCCACTTTAGCTTGATTGCATCGATTTGCTCGGTTAACGGAACAATGACACCAATTTGACCATTGTTTCTAAATAACCCTTGGGTCGTATGATTTAACAGGTAATCCGGGTAAATAATCGGCGTGTCTGATTGAAAGGATTTAAATGCCCCTGTACAGGCCAAGATAATTAAATCAACGTGCTCTTGGTTGAACTGATCAATGATGGCTTGAATAATTGGGATGATTTTTTCCTTAGCCATTGTAACAGGCGTTCCATCTTTAAGTTTAGAAACTAACGTTATCTCATCTGACGCTGGTAATAATTTTTTTAGTGCTACGCTATCCAGTTGATCTAAAACCCCTCGTTGGATAAATTCGACTTTTTCGTCAAAAAAACGTGCTACTTCAGGAAATAAGTCGCTCCTCGGTGCTTGACCAATGGTAATAATCCCTACTTTTTTCTTCATAACTCTAGCTCCTTTAACGATAAGAGAAGCAGGATTTCTCACTGCTTCTCCAAAAAACTTACTCTTCAATTGAAATATTGACACCATTTGGACTTACCACATTGATCGATCCATCTGGAGAAAGGTTGAATCCTTTTACCTTTTGATCAATACCTGTCGCAATATCCAAATTATCAAATTCTATCGTTGCATAGTCTGCCATGATTTCTTCAACAGCCTCTTTATAGATTTCAGTACGTTCCGCTTGATCAACTGTTTCTGTTAAAGCACGATCAAGTAGGGCATCTACAGTTTCATTTTGATACCCTTTACCATTCCCGTTAGATCCATGTTGATTAGAGTGAAATCTCGGATTAAGGAAGAAATAAGGATCAGGGTACCAAGACCAGCCACCAATATTCATTGGAGCATTATTACTTGATACTGTATCCGTTAATGTTCCCCATTCAGAAACTTGAATATTTACATCAATATTCAAATTCTCTTTCATTTGATTTTGGAAGATGGTGGCATAGTTTGTACGTGTATCGAGCACATACAAGTCAATTTCAAATCCACCTGCATATTCTGTTTGATCAAGAATTTCTTTTGCTTCTTCTGGATTATATTCAGGTTTTAAAGATTCAAATGACTCATCATAGCCCCATGAATCTCTTGGCAATGGACCGTTCGCAACGGCTCCTCCACCCCATTGATGTACACCCTGGACAATTTCTTCAATATTAGTCGCTTTAAAAATAGCCTCTCTAACTTTTGGATCAGCGGTAGGTCCTTGTTGAAAGTTCATGTCTAGATAGGTTATAGAAAGACCTGGTGTTGAAAGTAACTCTAACTGATCATCTTGCTCAATCACTTCACGATTTTGTCCTTTAATGTCTGTTGCAATATCAATATCACCTGATCTTAATGCATTCGTCATCATAGACTGATCTGAGATAAACTTATACGTCACACCATCTAGATTGGGTTCTTCACCCCAATAGTTCTCATTCCTAACTAATTCTACTTGTTGATCGGTTTGCCAGTTTTCGAGGATGAATGGACCAGTTCCAACTAAATGAGCACCAAATTGATCACCCCATCCTTCAACTTCCTCCTCAGGTATGATAATATTACCTTGATCTGTCAGCATAGCTAGTAAAGCAGAATTAGGTTCTTCTAAGTGAACCTCCACTTCCAACTCACCAGTTACTTCAACACTTTCAACGCCAGTCAAACGATTTTGCGCTGAATTCTCAGCAGAACGCTCAAGACTAAATTTCACATCTTCTGCCGTCATCTGTCTACCATCTTGATATTCACCCGGCTGAAAGTAAACATCATCTCTTAGCTTAAATGTGTAAGACATCATGTCATCAGCCGCTTCCCATTCCGTTGCCAAGGAAGGAACAAAGCTTTGTAAATCTTGGTCGTACACAATGAGTGTGTCGGCTATTGAACGCATAATTTGTGATTCATAGACCCCTGTATAGAGTGTCGGGTCTAATGTAGCCGCATTGGAAGACAATCCAATATTTAATACGCCACCACTTACTGAGCTTTCATTTGTTTCTTTACCACCGTCTGTGTCATCATCTGAATCACCTGAAGTACATCCTACTAAAACAATGGCGATGAGACTAAAGACAATAGTAAAAAGCTTAAATTTCCCACTACTCTTTCTCATAAAAACCCTCCCTTTTTGTTTCACATAATGACACAAAAGTTCAAATAATGAATATATATTAAATTATCACAAACTAAAAACGATTGTAAATAGTAATTTTAAGAAAATTTAAACAAATCTAAATATTGCCCATTTTCTATTTACACAAAAAACAAACGATGGTAACATTCTATTATTCATATAATAAAACAAGGGTTCACATAATGAATCAATGGAGAAGGAGGGGGTATATTTGAAGAGATTTCTCTTTAGAAGAATACTACAATTAATCCCAACATTATTTATTGTTGCCATCATTGTATTCTTTATCACGCGCATGCTACCAGGTAATCCTGCAGCTGTTATGCTTGGGCCACAAGCGAGTGCAGAAGATATAGCAGCTTATTCCGAGCAATTAGGTTTAAATGAACCACTTCATCGACAATTTTTTGATTATTTAGGTAATTTAGTTAAATTTGATTTTGGAAATTCACTTTCTTATAATCAGCCCATTGCTGATTTAATCATGGAGCGATTTCCTAACACTGTTATCTTGGCGATTAGCGCCTTAATCATTGCCGTTATAATCGGTGTCCCTGCAGGTATTCTTGCAGCCAAAAAGCAGAATACGTTCCTAGATTATTTCATCACCACTTTTTCTTTAGTTGGTGTTTCGATGCCAATCTTCTGGTTAGGCGTCATGCTGGCTCTTTATTTTAGTGTTAATTTAGGATGGCTGCCTTCAACAGGGATGGGCTCGCTCGATAATGGATTATGGGATTTTCTAAGCCATCTGATCTTGCCAAGCATAGCTCTAGCCACCATACCTACAGCTCAATTTGCACGTATTATTCGTTCCAGCATGCTCGAAACAATCTCACACGATTATATCAAGACTGCCAGATCGAAGGGCTTAAGAGAATTTATTGTCATTAATAAGCATGCATTGAAAAATGCCCTCACACCTCTATTAACCGTCATGGGTTTACAGTTTTCTAATTTACTAGGCGGAGCTGTGTTAACGGAAACGATTTTTAGTTGGCCTGGGATGGGACTATTAATCGTCAATGCAATCGAAAAAAGAGATTTTGTCGTGGTCCAAAATACAGTCATATTCATCGCGGTCATTTATGTCGTCATTAACTTAATTGTTGATGTTCTATATAAAGTCGTTAACCCTAAAATCAATCTCGACTCCGATAAGGGAGGTGCATGATATCAATGAAAACAATGGAAGAGATAGAAAATGCTAAGGAACTTCAATACCTAAAAGCGAAAAAGGAACAGTCATTTTTTCGTAAATTATTACGAAATCGATTTGCCGCATTAGGTTTAATTATTATTTTAATTTTAATCCTGACGGCTATTTTTGCCCCCTTCATTGCGACACATCCACCAAACGCTATGGATGTTACCAAAACCTTACTAGGACCTGGTGAGTCTGGTCACCTATTAGGCACAGATAGCTATGGACGAGATATATTTAGCCGAATTGTTTATGGGGCAAGGATATCATTAATCGTTGGGATCGCAGCTGTCCTATTTGGTGCTATTTTTGGCTCATTGTTAGGCTTAGTCTCTGGTTATTTAGGCGGAAGAATCGATGCTATTATTATGAGAATTATCGATGGCATGATGGCCTTCCCTTTTATCCTATTAGCCATTGTTTTAATGACTGTATTAGGACAAGGATTAGGTAATGCTGTAATTGCGATCGGCGTGTCTAATATTCCTGGTTTTGCAAGATTAGTTCGAGGACAGGTATTAAGTGTGAAAGAAGCAGATTATATCGAAGTCACACGCTCTTTAGGGGCCAAGCATGGCAGAATCTTATTTAGACATATTGTTCCAAACAGTATTGCACCTTTAATCGTCTATGCCACTATGAGTGTTGCCGGAGCAATTATATCGGAAGCCTCTCTTAGTTTCTTAGGTTTAGGCGTTCAACCCCCTACTGCTTCTTGGGGAAGTATGCTACAGGAAGGGAAAGACTTTCTCGTCCTTAGCCCAGGGTTAGCAACGATATCTGGATTAGCGATATTAGTAACGGTACTTGGCATCAACTTATTTGGTGATGGATTAAGAGATGCTCTTGATCCTAAGATGAAATTATAGTAGGAGGTGAACGTATGTCAGAATCGATTTTAAATGTCAAAAACCTACAAGTAGAGTTTAAGTCTGGGTCGATTATTACCCGTGCAGTGAATGGCGTAAGCTTTGCTCTTAACAAGAATGAAAATATCGGAATTGTAGGGGAATCTGGATCTGGGAAAAGTGTAACAGCAACCTCCATTCTTCGGCTAATACCAAGTTCATCAGCCAAAATCACCGGAGGCGAGATTATCCTTAACGGGCGTGACTTATTAAAGCTTTCAAATCGTGAAATGAGGAAAGTTCGCGGAAATGAAATTTCAATGATTTTTCAAGATCCTTCGACAAGCTTGAATCCTGTCTTTACCGTAGGTAATCAGCTAATAGAGACGATTCGAGCCCATAAGAAATTAACAAAAAAAGAGGCGAAGCAAAGAGCGATTGAGCTTCTCGAATTAGTAGGTATCCCCGCCCCAGAAAAAAGAATCAATATGTACCCGCACGAGTTTTCAGGGGGAATGAGGCAGAGAGTCATGATTGCGATCGCACTTGCCTGTGACCCTAAAATTTTAATTGCAGATGAACCGACTACTGCTCTAGATGTAACGGTACAAGCGCAAATCCTTAACCTAATGAAAGACTTACAGGAAAAACTAGATATGTCAATCATTATGATTACTCACGATCTAGGCGTTGTTTGGGAAATGTGTGACCAAATTCTCGTTATGTATGCAGGTAGAGTAGTAGAGTCGGCTAAGGTTGAGGATTTATATCATAATCCATTACACCCTTATACATGGGGGCTGTTAGAATCACAGATTACTGAATCACAGGATAGTCACGCACCTTTGGCATCCATCCCTGGAAGCCCACCTGATTTAAGCTATGAGATTAAAGGCTGTCCGTTTGTTGATCGGTGTCCATATGCACAGGATATTTGCCACAATGAAGCTCCTAAGCTCATTGAACCTACTGAAGGACATGCGGTCGCCTGTCACTTTCAAACAGAAACAGAAAAATTAGAGAGAAGGGAGAATGCCTACATCAATGGAGACACTATTAGAAGTTAAAAATTTGAAGAAGCATTTTCCAGTATCTAGCTCTATACCATTTAAAAAGTCAAACCAAAGTGTAAAAGCAGTAGATGGTGTCAACTTCAATGTATACTCCGGGGAAACATTAGGCGTTGTTGGTGAATCAGGCTGCGGAAAATCAACAATGGCTCGTCTTATTAACCAATTGATTAAACCAACAGATGGTGTCGTGACATTCAAAAATAAAAACCTAGTCGAGATGGACGCTGAAATGTTACGATCCACACGAAAAAAAATCCAAATGGTGTTTCAAGATCCCTATGCTTCACTTGATCCACGCCTAAAGGTAGGCCAGCTTATTGCTGAACCCTTGGTTATTCATAAGGTAGAGACGAAAGAAAGTAGGAGAAAGCGTGTAGAAGAATTGCTTGAGATTGTCGGGCTAAATAAGCGATTTGCCGATCGCTATCCTCATGAATTCTCAGGTGGACAAAGACAGCGGATCAATATTGCAAGGGCATTGGCGCTAAATCCTGAACTAATCATTTGTGATGAACCCGTTTCAGCACTAGATGTATCTGTCCAGGCTCAGGTTATTAACCTTCTTAAACAATTACAAGATCAATTTCAATTAACTTATATTTTTATCTCACACGATTTAAATGTCGTGCGTTATATGTGTGATCGCATTGCAGTCATGTATTTAGGTAAAATTGTTGAAATTGGAACATATGAGGAGATTTATTCAAACCCTCAGCATCCTTATACAAAGGCGTTATTCTCTGCCATCCCAAAGAAAAATCCGTTTGAACAGAAGGAACGAATCATTTTAAAAGGAACAGTACCTAGCCCATTAAATCCTCCTTCTGGTTGTCACTTTCATGAACGGTGTCCCGTAGCCATGGACATTTGCAAGGCAAAGGCACCTAAAGCAATTACTACAGAGAATACCCATCAAGCATCGTGTCATTTAGTTCATTAATATTAGGAGGTAGAAAGATGTCATTAAAATATGTTATCGACATGTACGAATTAATGGATGATCCATCCGTTACAGGAGAAAAGGTTAAGGCTTATTTATCGCAAATCAGTGGTCAAGGAGATATTGAAGTTCAAACCATTGAAGGTGATAAAGGAACAACAGATTTTATTAAAGTCATTATTCCGGGTAAGCAAGGAAAATCCAAAAATGGACAAGCGCCAACACTAGGTATTATCGGCCGTTTAGGGGGAATCGGTGCACGCCCAGAAATGAATGGATTCGTTTCAGATGGAGATGGCGCCCTAGCTAGCATGGCTGCTGCTGCAAAATTATTAACTATGGCAGACAAAGGTGATCAACTTGATGGAGATGTTATTTTAACCACACACATTTGTCCCGATGCACCTACTCAGCCACATGACCCTGTGCCATTTATGAACTCGCCTGTTGATATTTCAACTATGAATAAATATGAAGTGACTGAAGAAATGGATGCGATCCTTTCCATTGATACAACAAAAGGCAACCAGATTATAAATCATCGCGGCTTTGCCATTACACCGACGGTAAAAGAAGGCTACATCTTAAAGGTAAGTGATGACTTACTGCACGTATATACACAATCAGTTGGTAAGCTCCCGGTTACGATGCCGATTACCACTCAGGATATTACGCCATATGGCAATGACGTTTATCATATTAATAGTATTCTGCAACCATCGGTAGCGACAGATAAGCCTGTCGTTGGGGTAGCACTCACAACTGAGACAGCAGTAGCCGGCTGTGCCACTGGAGCAAGTCGTGTCACAGATATTGAAGAGGTCGTTCGTTATTGTATTGAAGTAGCTAAGCTATATGGCCAATCTAAATGTGATTTCTATGACAGAGCTGAATTCAAGCATTTAGAAAGCTTATATGGAAAGATGACACATTTGCAAAAACTTTAGTAGCCCAAGGAGGTAACAATCAATGACAACTAAGCAGGAGCTAAAAGACCGTTTAATTCAAGAGATCGAAAACAATAAAGAAGATCTGATCGAATTATGTAGCCAGCTGATCAAAATCCCCAGTGAGAATCCTCCTGGTGATTCAACTAAAATTACCACCTTTATTGATCAGTATTTAAAAAATGCAGGCACCAACAATTTATGGTATGAGTCTGCTGAAAAGATGTACAATTTAGTATCCACGATCGGAACAGATAACGGTGGTAAACATTTAATTTTCTGTGGTCACTCTGATGTTGTACCAGCAGGCGATCACTCAAAATGGGAGTTTAACCCTAATTCAGGTGAGGTTGTAGATGGTTGGTTATTAGGAAGAGGCGCTAGTGATATGAAAGCAGGTTTAGGTGGGTTAATTTATACCTTTGCTCTGTTAAAGAAATTAAATGTTGAACTACCAGGCCAATTAACTCTCGCAGTAGTTCCAGATGAAGAAACTGGTGGAGAGTTTGGTGTACCTTGGTTATTAGAAAATGACCTTATTATGGGAGATGGTTGCTTAATCGCAGAACCATCCTCACGCTATAACCCTACGATTGGTCAAAAAGGCTCCTATTGGTTTAAACTCAAAGTGTACGGCAAACCAGGTCACGGAAGTCTTTCTCCTTTGGCAGGAAACAATGCGATCACGAACATGATTGCGGCTATCGATGAAGTACGCAAGCTATGGGATTTAGAAATTGAAATTCCAGATAAGGTTAAACCATTAATCGAAAAGTCAAAAAAATATATGCGCGAAGTTGAAAAAGATCGAGAACCTTTCCAACCTGTTTTAAATCATGTAACGGTAAATATCGGGACCATTCAAGGTGGAACAAAGTCGAATATGATTCCTGAAAGCTGTGAAGCAGAAATCGACTGTAGGCTTCCATTTGGTATCACACAAGAAGATGTGACAGAGTTTTTGCACGAAAGACTGGATGCACTCGGCATTGAATACGAAATAAGTCGCTTTGGTTTCCGTAGCAATGCTAACTTTACCAGTGAAGATGACCCGATCTGTCAAGCCATTATCAACAACATCACCTATGTAACTGATCACGAAGCATATGGTGTCATGCAATGGGCAAGTAGTGATGCCCGCCATTTCAGAGATCATCGTATCCCTGTCTTACAGTATGGTCCAGCTTATTTACCAAGTATCCATGGCTACAATGAGAAAGTTAAAGTAGATGATATCGTAAGATGTTGTAAAGTCTACATCGCTGCAGTTGTGGATTATCTATTTGACGATTAATTATTTAGTTGATTAATCAGGGTGCATATATTAGCATAATCTAGTATATGCACCATTTTATGCTGTTAGGGGGAATGACTCATGTTAAAAACGCTAAGTCTATCATTAGATATATTAAGAATGTTTACTAAGGAAAAACCTACATGGGGTGGAAGGGAACTAGCTTCTGAGTTAAATCAAAATCATACCAAAATCTATCGTATTTTAGAAACTTTAGAGAAACATAGATTTTTGATTAAAAATAAAGAAACAAAAAAATACTCACTTGGTTTCGCCGTCTGGGAGCTTGGTCACACAGCATCCGAAAATTTTCATATTAAGGAGCTCATCCACCCTATTCTAAAAAAAGTAAGTGAACATACCAATGAATCCGCCTTCTTAACAATTCTAGATGGTGAAGAAGGATTGACTTTTGATGCGGTAGAAGCCCAAGCAACCGTTCGTTTCTCCGTCTCAATCGGAAGTCGAACACCACTATATGCCGGGGCCTCTTATCGGTCGATTTTAGCCCATTTATCAACAGAATTTATTGATCACTACTTAAATAAAGAATTGACACAGTTTACTGCAAAGACAATGGTTAACCCTGCAGCAATTAGAGCGGATTTACAGCAAATTAGAGAACGTGGCTATGCGATGAGTGAAGGTGAATATACAGCAGATGTGGTAGCTGTTGCGGTTCCTATTTTTCATAAAAATACGATCTTTGGGTCATTAACCATTTCCGGTCCACGTTATCGGATCAATCATGAGCAAATTGAGTTATTTAAACAAGAGCTGACAGGTGCTAGAAATGAACTTCAAAACGTTTTTGAAAGATATGGAGCTCATTTTGGCCTGTCATCTTAATAAGGAGGAATAAAAATGAGTTTAATAGAGGCAGCTAAGTCGGTGCTATTCCAAAACTTATCTTTACAAGAAAATGAGTCCGTACTAATCGTTACAGATGATCACAAATATGAGATTGCTGATTTATTCTATCAGGCAGGTAAACAGCTTGCACAGGATGTTGCGATAATTAGAATGCCAACCCGAACTAAATCAGGGGAAGAGCCTCCCAAGCTAGTCAGCGCATTAATGAAACAGGCAGATATTGTTCTTTGTGTCACGGAGCATTCTTTGACACATACACAGGCAAGAAAAGCCGCTTCGGAACAAGGTGCTAGAGTAGCGACCATGCCCGGTGTTACCATCGACATGCTTGAAAACGGTGCCATCTCAGCTGACTATAACGAGATACAAGAACTAACCGAGCAGTATTGTCAATGGTTAGATCGAGGAGACAAAGTTGAAATAAAAAAAGATAATGTTCAGCTTTCCTTTTCAATTAAAGGGAGAAAGAGTATAAGAAGTACGGGTGTCTTTACTGAAAAAGGACAGTCTGGTAATGTTCCATCGGGTGAAAGTTATATCGCTCCAATTGAAGACTCAGCAAACGGCACCATGATCATCGATGGTGCAATCAGTAATATTGGCGTCTTAGATGAACCCGTGACCTTAGAAATTAAATCTGGACGATTGGTTAATGCATCAGGTAAAAATGGAGAGAAATTACTTGATCTATTAGGTGATGGCAACGGCCGAACCATCGCTGAATTTGGTATTGGTACGAACAAAAAAGCACGATTGACGGGTAATGTTTTAGAGGATGAAAAAGTATATGGAACGGTACATATAGCATTTGGTAGTAACAAATCCTTTGGAGGTAAAACAGAAGCAGGCGTTCATATTGATTGTGTCATAAAAGATCCAGAAGTGTGGATCGATTCCGTTAAAATTTAACTTTATTCAGAAGAAGTCTCCCACTTCTATAAGTGGTGAATTTAATGCCTATGTATTTCATTCAGTGGGAGATACAAACCCCCGGCTGAATACAGTTAAAGCCTCCGGCGGATGCCAAAGATTTTCAGTGGAGGTTTATCGCAGTGTAACTGGCTTTACTCCCACTTCAAGAAATAAGGGAACACGTCATGTCTAAGTGGGAGTCTTACAAAAGCCCTTCGATGGGCGAGCAATCGCAGCCCCAGCCAGTAACGGCACTGAACGAAGTTTCACTGTATTTTCCATTATCTTGGTGTGTTCCCATTTTATGTACCCAGACTTCAGCTGCTAACAAACTAAAAAAGTAATTATCATAATATGATTTCAATTCATTTACCTACTAAATATGTTTGACCTGAGTCTGGGAGAGATAACTTATTAAGCTATTTTCCACAGTTTTAGCCTTAGCAGCTATCATATCTCTTTAAAATATTTTGTATCCATTATATAAATTAATCACCAATACGAGCAGAATTACAGCTTGAAAAACAAGCGTGACTTTTTCTTCAGAAAGAAGATTATTCGCTTTTGCCCCAAGCAGTCCTCCAATAATTGCCGCGGAAATCACAAAGAATAATATTGTGAGATCATATCGGCCAAATCCTGTCGTCGTTGCGATCGTCATCAATTTTGCCAATTGCGAAAAGAAAATGGTACAAATGGAATAGATCGTTGCTTCTTTAATTGGGAATGTAAACATTAGCATCATTAAAGAAACATTAATCGGTCCTCCCCCTATCCCTAAGAGACTCGCTAAGAACCCTAAAATCAATCCACAACTTAAATACCAAAGCACATGGTTTAAATGATAATTGACCCAACCATATTTGGTATATAAGAAAGCGAACACAAGCGTAACAATGGTTAGACCAATCTGAATTAATTGGACAAGTTGGTCATTTTTCAATAGATTTAACAGCCATTCAAACGTTACATTTCCCAATACTCCACCTAAGACGGCACCAAAAGAAAGCCAACCAATGATTTTCCAGTTAAGCTTCGCACCGCTTTTTGCTTGCCGAGCCGTTGAAACAATCGACATCGTAAACACGGCGACTGTAGAATAAAACGATATCGCCGCCACTGAGTGAGCGCCAATGAAGTCAAGCACGGGTTTAATAATGACTCCACCACCCATGCCGGAAATAGCCCCTACTGTGTTAGCAAGAATGATCACGATAAAATAAAGTAGTCCAGTCAAGCTGTTCCCCCCTGTCATAGCCTGAGAATTTTTTCAACTTTAGGAGGGAATTCCTATTTAATAATCGTTTACTACAAGAATCCCTCACCCGCTTCAGCTATTAAGTCTCTCTATATATTAATCCCAAAGGATGTCTATCTGGAGCGAGCACTCGCCAAAATTGATCTTCTCGATAAAAAATCACATATCATCCCATGATCAAAATGCCATTCTAAACGAATGGCATTTTGATAGATGAATCTGTATTTCTTTCACCTATTATTTCTTGAAACGTGACTAGCTGTAAAGTAACTCTAAACATTTTCGCCTATCAATGAACTACCTCCTGGCTCATCCAGAACGGTAGTAGACATTGGCGTAGCAATAATTATTTTTTAAAAATTGAGGCTAGTTAACTAAACCGATATATTTATTATAAATCTTTTGTCGAAAAAATTAAAGCTCTTTTCCATTGGTCTCAATAACACGTTTATACCAATCAAACGATTTTTTCTTTGAACGGTTCAGTGTACCATGACCTTCATCATCAAGATCAACGTAGATGAACCCGTAACGTTTGCTCATTTCTCCAGTGGAAGCACTGACCAGGTCGATGCAACCCCATGGGGTATAGCCCATCAAATCCACACCATCAGCAACCGCTTCTGCCATTGCTTCAATATGACGGCGTAAATAGTCAATGCGGTAATCATCTTCCACATAACCGTTCTCATCTACTTTATCAATTGCCCCTAAGCCATTTTCTACGATAAAAACAGGTTTTTGATAACGATTGTAAAGTTCGTTCAAAGCAATACGCAAGCCTTTCGGATCGATTTGCCAACCCCATTCACTAGCTTCTAGGAATGGGTTACGCACGCCGCCAAGTAAATTTCCTTCTACATTGTCTTCTTCAGTAGCTGTCTCATTGACAGCCGCAGACATATAATAACTGAAACCGATATAATCCACGGTATGTTCTGCGATTAATTCTAGATCTTCCTCAGTGATGTCTAAGTCAGCCCACTCTATGTTATGTTCTTTTAATAAACGCTCAGTAAAGGCAGGATATTTTCCTCGAATTTGGACATCAGCACAATAGTAATTGAATGCTTGATTTTGAATCATGCTGGCCACTTGGTTAATTGGGTTGGCATCCATACTATAAGTTGTCGCATATAAAATCATACAACCGATTTGTAAGCTTGGATCTAAATCGTGGCCGATTTTTACAGCTTTACTGCTCGCCACAAATTGATGATGCCAACCTTGCAGGATATTTTTGAACTCACCGCCACCATTACTTTTCACCATACCTTGGCTAAGGGCAGGAAAATGAAAAGCAGAGTTAATTTCATTAAAGGTCATCCAGTATTTCACTTTGCTATGGTAACGTTCTAACACTGTTTTGGCAAATCGTTCATAAAAATCGATTAATTGACGATTCTTCCAACCACCGTATTCTTTTGCTAAATGAAGTGGCATTTCATAGTGGGAAATGGTAATAACCGGTTCAATCTTGTATTTTAGACATTCATCGATCAGAGCATCGTAAAATTCAAGTCCTGCTTGATTTGGTACCAATTCATCACCTTTAGGAAAAATCCGAGTCCAAGCAATAGAAAAGCGATAACACTTAAACCCCATCTCCGCAAATAAAGCGATATCTTCTTTAAAGCGATCATAATGTTCAATTCCACGATGGTTCGGATAAATATATTTCTCTTGATCAAGGGTCCAATCAAAAGTTTCACTGCCTAGAACTTGAAAACGGATCTTACCTCCAGGCATAACATCGGCAACTGAAAGCCCTTTGCCATCACGATCATATGCTCCTTCTAATTGATTTGCTGCTGTAGCTCCGCCCCATAAAAAATTCTCTTTAAACAATTTGAATCCTCCTATCGTTTGTCACGTTTATTCGGTACAAAATCAGTGGTTTCCATATAGAATTGTGTCACTCTATTTTTCATTTCTTGAACAATTTCTTGATATTCTTCTTTTACAGCTAAGTTCTCAATCTCCATTGGATCATTGACGAGATCATACAATTCATCTTGTTCATAAAGTCTCATCACATATTTATAATTGTCCATCTTACACATGACAGCTTTTGTATGTTCAGGACCTTCACTATATTGTGTAGAAAGTCTTGGCCAATACGGTGATTTAGGGCCATGACCCAGCTCCATTGCTTGTTCTTCCCCATGAATTCGTCCACCCTCACAAAATACCGCATCCTTATGCAATTCATCTCCCGCTACTGAACTTAGCAAAGATTTACCAAACTGCGTGTACGATAGCTCGATGTCAGCCATCTCGGCAATGGTTGCTGGTAAATCTACCAACTCAACCTGCGCCTTAGACACTCTTGGTTTTACCGGAACTCCCTTTGCGGGTTTGACTAGTAATGGAACATTTGTAATAGGATCCTCGAAACAATTTTGGGCTTTTTCTGTAATGGTATAGTCACCCGTGTAGTCACCATGGTCACTGAAAACA
The DNA here is from genome assembly GCF_001552275.1 of Amphibacillus sediminis NBRC 103570. Classification (GTDB taxonomy): domain Bacteria; phylum Bacillota; class Bacilli; order Bacillales; family Amphibacillaceae; genus Amphibacillus_B; species Amphibacillus_B sediminis. The sequence goes on along the minus strand of NZ_BCQW01000035.1, from coordinate 6,446 downwards.
ATTAAATTTGTATCGTCGTATAATCCAGTTTCTCTTAACTTATCCTTGATCAAACCTAACTGATGATCAAAGCGGGAAACCATGGCTAAATAAGTAGCACGTAACTCATCAAATCTATCTTCAGTCCATTCATTTAACCCCTGCTTTGAATTGATACCATAAAGCATGCTTGCTTTATTAGGAATATCTTTAATATTAGGTCGTCTTGGCGGTAACTTTGTTCTATCTATACTAGAATACCAAGGATCTTCACACGCATACGGCGGATGAGGGAAAGATATCGTACAGTAGACAAAGAATGGCTTGTCCGATTTTTCTTTGCTTCTTCTTTCTATATATTCCAAGGCTTTCTTTACACAGTTCCAATCTGTTTTTCCGTATCCTTCCCCATCTGGTAACTTTCCCATATAAAAGGAATAATACGTATCTCCTGACAGCATGTTATCAAATAGTTTTTGGCTGTCTTCATTTATATCTGCTGAATGATTCACCTCACTATTTTCGGCATCACGCGTATTAGCATCAATGACACCATCATAGTACTCATCACAGTACTCTGTCTTAGGTCGATCCCCCGGCACCACATCATTACGTCCAATCCAAATCACTTCGTATCCATTATTCTTCATTTCTTTTAAAATATTGGGTTCATCTTCCCGCTGCAGATAATGCATCGTTCTGTGACCATTTGTGTGAGGATACAAACCTGTCAAGAAACTATTTCTTGATGGTACACAGACTGGATTTTGACAGTAGGCATTCTCGAACGATACGCCTTCCTGCGCTAAATCATCTAGATTAGGCGTGATGGAAGCAGGATTCCCCATATGGGCCATCGCATCGCTTCTCATTTGATCGGCTACAAATAGAAATATATTTGGTTTCATCTCATGTCCTCCTGTATTAAGAAATCACCGTCAATAAGGGTTCTGATTCCATAATTGTTTGTTTTTTGGTTGCCATTACGTCAAGATATTCGGCTGTATTAGAAATAACGACAGGTGTAATTAAAGGGTATCCTGCATCCTTAATTTTTTCAAGCTCAAATGTCACGAGTAGCTGTCCTTTTTTAACATGATCACCTTGCTGAACATGCGCCTCAAAGAATTGACCTTTTAAGTTGACGGTATCCATGCCGATATGAATTAAAACTTCAACACCACTATCTGTGGTTAAGCCAATAGCATGTTTTGTTGGAAACAAAGTAGTGACTACTCCATCCTCTGGCGCAACAACTTGACCTTTTTGTGGAACAAGCGCGACTCCTTTTCCTAGTAATCCGGCGGAAAATGCCTCATCTTCAATTTGGTCAAGCGGTACAACTTCACCTTGAATAGGAGACGCCAATTCATGGTAGACAGTTTTTCCAAGGCTCTCATTTAAAGCTGGCTTTGGATCTTGCTTTGGCTCATTATTCTCTGGTTCCTCATCAACCTTTGGATCATATGCAAAGGTTAACGATAAAACTAAGCCCATGATAAAGGCAATACTAACAGCAATAACATATCCGATAAAGCCTTTGTCTATTCCAGCTTCTGGGTTAATAAAGTTTGGAATGGCAAAAACCCCCGTCGCTCCCGCAACATAAGATTTAGAACCAAAGATCCCCATAATCCCACCGGCAACGGCAACTGAAGCTAGTGTTGCAAAGAATGTTTTCTTTCTAGGTAGTGTAACACCATATAAAGCTGGTTCAGTAATACCGAATACTGCCGATAGAAAGGCTGGGAAAGAGATCTCTTTCAATTTTTTGTTTCTTGTCTTTAAGAAAATCCCCAATACGACACCTGCAGTTGCCAAAGGCGTTGCAGACCCTGCAATCATAATTGTGTCATAACCAATTGTCGCAATATTGTTTAGAGCAATAGGAATAAAACCCCAATGCAAACCAAACATAATAAACACTTGCCAGAATCCACCAATAATAATACCTGCAATGATTGGACTAAAGTTATAAACACCAAGCATCACATTCCCTAATAGCAAGCCTGCCCATGTAGCAAGTGGCCCGATAACAATATAAGTTAATGGTACGGTAATTAATAACGTGAAAAATGGAATAAAGAATCCTCTTACTTCTTTTGGAATAATCGAATTAAGAACGCGTTCTAGCTTTGCCGCACAGAAAACGGCTAGAATAATCGGAATGACACTACTTGAATAGGTCATTAAAATGACGGGTATACCAGCAAATGTTAAATATACAGGAGATTCAAAGATTGTCCCTGGAAACAAGCTATATAGTGGCTCCAAATTAGCTGTTGCAGCTGCTACAGCCGGGTAAACAAGTGCACCACCAATCGCCATCCCTATAAACGGCTTAGCGCCAAACTTCTTAGCTGCAGTATAGCCTAGGAATAACGGGAAGAAGTAAAATAAACTATCCCCTGTTGCTTGCAAAATAACATTAGTACCTGATCCTGATTCGATAACACCAAACGCAACTAAGAGTGCATTTAATCCTTTAATCATCCCTGAGGCCATTAAAACACTTATAACTGGCGTAAAAATACCTGAGATAACGTCAATAAAGGTGTTCAAGATCCCTTTCTTTTCACTCGTTTCTTCATTGGGGGAATTCGATTGAATACCAGCTATTTTAACGAGTTCTTGATATACTTCAGGAACATGATTTCCGATTACGACTTGATATTGTCCACCACTTTGGACAACCGTCACAACCCCCTTGATCTGTTTGATTTTATCGGTATTGGCCTTCGATTCATCTTTAAGTTTGAAACGCAATCGGGTAATACAATGGGTTACACCATTGATATTTTCTTTGCCTCCAATATTTTCTAATACTTCCTTGACTAACTCTTGATAAGCCATAATGATTCTTCCTTTCATCATTTATTTATTAGAAAAACTTAGCTTAACGCCAAGTTTTATGGCGAAAGCCTTCGTTTTTTATACATTAATCCGGTAGAAATGCTATTCTTTCCTAAAAAAAAAAAAGCAAGACCAAGAAAGCTATCTAAATAGCTTTTTCAGTCTTGCCTGCTTTACCAGTAACAACCCTAATCGTTCTCTATTAACTTTTGAATGTGCAGTGATAAATATAATTGTTCATCACCATTTAGCTCAATATTCAAGTATTGTTCAACTAACTTCATTGATTCATAAGCGCTTGGATACTGTTCCTTAGCATAAGTTAGCAGTGGATTACTCCTTTGCTCCCGTTTCATGCTATCAATACGTTTAAAGAAAAAACGTAGATGTGTAACGAAGCGGTCAAAAGCAACGGATTCTTCATCAATCTCAATTTTGTTGTGCATTCTTACAAGAGAAAGAATATCACGAATTTTTTTAGAGATTTTTTTCACATCTTCCGATTGTTTAAAATCATCGTTTAATTGGGCATTTATTAAATGCATCGCTATATTTCCAGCTTCCTCTTCTTCTAGTGAAAGATCCAGTCGCTCTTCAATTAAGTGGAGCGCTTTCTTTCCTATGCCAAATTCCTTTGGATAGAACTTTTTAATTTCCCATGAAAGTTTATTATGAATAATGAGTCCTTGTTGATATAGTTTAACTAAATTGTGGAGATGATCTGTTAAAGATACATAAATCGTCTCACTAAGCTCTACCTTAAGGTTTTCCTTGGCAATCGATATGATATCGTCTGCGAGTGAAACATATTGAATTGGGATATTTTCTAACAAAGAGGACAGTTTATCAAAAGCATTTTTCTGGTGAAGAACAAATACTTTCTCAATCTTTGACTCGTCAGCTGGCTGTCCTGGCTTCTTTTGAAAACCTAGACCAGTTCCAATCCAGATAAAGTCTTTCCCGTTTTGTCCAACCAAAACCGCATTGTTATTTAGTATTTTTTTGATCTTCAAAAACCTCTTCACCTCCCAACAGAAAAAGGCCATACCTTAACAAATGTATACTGTATAGTACACACTTACTAAGGTATAGCCTGCTTATACAGTAACTACCCTTTCAATTTGACTTTATTTTATCATATTCTTTAAAAAATGCAAGCGTTTTTAAAAAAATCTCTAGATAAAAACTTAGCAAGCTGATGTCGTCTATTAATTCGCGATCTAAATAGAATTAGGTGTTTTCTTATTTTTATCATCTCTTAGGGTTTTATTCAGTGGTTTAGGAACTGTTATATGGATAAAATTTACGAAAAGGGTTGAGATTGACATTACTTGAACCAACATGATAGATGTTGGTTGAATACATTTTGTTATTATACGCTACCGATTTGTATAAAACAGTGTACACTTTAGTCCGACCTTTCCATCTTTTATCATTACTACCGAACCTCTATCTCGCATACCCATAACCTCTTTTTTAGGAGTATAAAGTAATTTATCGATAGATTTGTTTGCTACACAAAAGCCCCGTTTGCACAATTATAATTATATAAATAACCTTTCATCCTTATTACTTGACCATCAACTTCTTCCATTCCATCCCGATGTATCTCCAAAACTAACTCTAAAAGAGTCTTTTGCGAAATTCAACTACTTTACTTCACTCCTTCTTTAGTTCGAATTGCTTGAATGGCACTTCATCATCAATTTTCCCCCAAGAGGACCCTTTAGTTAAATACTTTACTTAATAAATTCAGCTTTAAGAAGATAAGCGACATCATATTCCTTCAACTTATTTATATTACCTGCAGGATCTTTATAAAAGTCTGTTATAAGAGAGCTCACACCGTTTTCATCGTTGGAATAACAAATGTTTGCTAATACTAATTCGCCTTGATTTAAACTAAGTTCCCCCGGAAAACTCCCCCACACACTTACCATATTATCCAAGTCTTTTGAATTGAAGTCATAACCACTTATTGATCCTGTGCTACCATCACTACCTATTCCAATATTAAATGTCTGTTGTTTTCCTGTACTGCTGCTCTTAAGGCTTGAAAAAATAATTGAACCACTTTCTTTTATCTGTGTTGTTATTTCGTTTAATCGATCATCAACCAATTCACCATCTTCATATTTTTCAATCCATACAGATACTTCTTTGTATTCACCATCTATCTCAAAATCAAATACAAACGATTTATCGGTAGTAGTCGAAAGTATAATATTTTCTCTATCGGTTATATCTGCAACAGAAATAGTGTTTGAATTTGAATCACTTTTATTACAAGCACTTAAAACCATTAACAACAAACCTATTATTAGTATAATAAATAATCTTTTCATTTTATCCCCCACTTTACCAATTCTGCAACTTCACCTTTTAGGAGTTCTCCCTCTTTAATAAAGTGAAACTTCGTTCAGTCGGGGTTACGACGCAAAGGATGTGCTCGTGCAGACGTTGCGACACGACGTCGCGTACTTAGTCAGCTTCCTCTCTCCCCAACTGAACGTTAGTTGAATAAGCTTTAGAACTTCATTAAACACCATTCCAATAATATATCAATTCTAATAATCATACTACCAAACTTAACTTATAAATGACAATGACCTTGAAGAAAAAGATAGAAGAAAATGAGTTTAAGGGGTTGCTGTCATTAAAGCAACCCCTTAACACTATTTATTAAACAATTTATAACTATTGAAAAGAGATAAGAATTGTTTAAAGTTAACGTTATTTAAGTCATATATTTTTGCATGCGTCAAGGCTTGTCTGAACTGATTTTTAGTAAAAAGAGCGTGATATTCTTTGTTTACCCATCTATAAACAAACAATTGGTATCTTTGGTAGTCTTTCTTTAAAATCAATGGCTCATGGCGTTCCAGAACAAGCAATACAGAATCCACGCTCGGCTTAGGATGGAAATACGTTCGTGGCACTTTCATAAGAATTTTGATATCCACTTCCACCATCAAGAGCAAGCCTAAAGCACGTTGCAAATTTTGCAGTCTTTTCGAAAAACCTTTCTCCACAATAAGATAACTGTATTTTGCCTGGCTTTCAAAAGTTATTTTTTTAACAATATCCGTACTGATATTAAAGGGGATATTGCCAAATATTTTATAGTTTATATTTTTGGGGTAGGAAAATTTCAGGATATCCTTCTGAATTACTTTTACATTTTCAAAAGGATCCACCGATTTTTGAGTGGTTTGACATAAATTTCCATCAATTTCTATAGCAGTCACCGACTGACTCATTTTGACTAGCTCTTTGGTAAAATGTCCTTTTCCTGATCCGATTTCTATGACGTTGTCTTGTTTATTGATATTCGTATGTTTCAATATTTCTTTTACATGCTTTTTAGAAGTAATAAAATTTTGCGTGTCTTTTGGGTTTTTCTGGTTCATTATAACCTTCTCCTTGCTGGTTATAATGAACTGACCTTCAGAGTTCATTATAACCAATTATTTTTGACCTGGTTGATAATGAACTCTTTTAATAACAAATATACAAAATAAACCCATAATTTTATCTCCTTTCCATTCTTTTTACGATGAAAGAGATAAAGTAAAATCGACTACTGCTATGCTAGAACACATATTTGAACCCTC
>NZ_BCQW01000034.1 GCF_001552275.1 Amphibacillus sediminis NBRC 103570 | reverse complement strand
GCTAAAAAGGAAGGTAACGAGATGAATTGGATAAAAAAGGTGATAAGCCTTATTTTGATTGGATTGGCTTTGTATTTTATTAGTTTTGTAGTGATTATAGCAAGTCTTATTTACGGTGTTTATCCATTTTATATCCCTTTTATAATTGGAACTGCTATCGCTTTATTTCTCTTTATCATTAATAGATTTTTTACTATCCTAAATACTAAGCTAACTCGATTACTTGAACGTATTGGGCTCGTGATTTGGTTTATTCTACTTGTAGGCATGTTCGGATACAATCAATATCTTGATCGGTTACCTACATTAGAAACGCAGGAGCCTGACATGTCACTTTATCAACCATTTGACAACGACGGACGGGTAGCATCTCTTGATCAAAACGCTAGTTTCCAACTAACTGATAATTTGCCGCGACTAGATGGTGCCACAGCGCTTTATCCTTTATATGCCGCCTTTGCCCAAGCGGTATATCCTGAGGGGCATTATGATATGGATGAGAGTGCGATTACGCTTAGTACTACCCCAAATGCCTATGATAAATTGATTAGTGGACAAGCTGACATTATTTTTGTTGCTGGTCCATCCGAAAGACAATTAGTAGATGCTGAACAGCAGGGAGTAACCTTAAATTTAACACCGATTGGTAAAGAAGCGTTTGTTTTCTTTGTCCATCACAAAAATCCAGTTGATTCATTAACAGTAGAACAGATCCAAGCCATCTACAATGGTGAAATCACCTCTTGGTCTGAACTAGGTGGAGAGAAAAGTTCAATCCGTGCCTTTCAACGTCCTAAAGATAGCGGTAGCCAAACTGCCTTAGAAAATTTAATGGGAGAAAAAAAGCTTATAGAAGCTCCCACCGAGGATCAAGTTGATGGCATGGGAGGAATTATATCAGAAACAGCAAGCTATCGTAACTATCGCAGAGCAATTGGCTATTCGTTCCGTTATTTTGCTATGGACCTTGTCGAGAATGATTCAGTTAAATTTTTAAAAATTAATGGTGTATACCCGTCGAAAGAAACGATTGCCAATGGGCAGTATCCGTTAAGTAGTTATTTTTATGCGGTGACAACAGATCAAGACAATCCCATTATTAATGAATTTCTAGACTGGATTCTATCGGAAGAAGGTCAACTCTTAATCGAGAAAACCGGATATGTGCCACTCAATTAATGATCTAGAGTATTTCGATTGGAAGCGTTTTATTCGCTTTATTCTACATGCGTGGTACAATATGTACACATACTAGAAAATGAGGTGATTTTGTGAAGACGATTACGCTAGGAAATTCCGCTTTAGAAGTGAGTCAAATTGCATTAGGCTGTATGCGAATGAGCCATCTAACTACATCAGATGCAAAGCATGTTATTGAGAATGCTCTATCACTAGGTATTAATTTCTTTGATCATGCAGACATTTATGGTGGTGGGAAATCAGAAGAGATTTTTGCAGATGCGATTGGAATGGATTCAACAATTCGCGAAAAAATGATTCTGCAATCTAAATGTGGTATTCGTAAAGGATTCTTTGATTTTTCAAAGGCACACATTTTAGACTCCGTTGACGGTATTTTAAAACGGCTAAAAACAGACTACTTGGATATTCTACTTTTACATAGACCAGATGCCTTAGTAGAACCTGAAGAGGTAGCTGAAGCATTTTCTAAGTTAAAAGAGTCGGGTAAAGTCAGACATTTTGGAGTTAGCAACCAAAACCCGATGCAAATTGAGCTATTAAAGAAATATGTCAAGGAAGATTTAATTATTAATCAACTCCAGCTGAGCTTAATGCATACCCCTATGATTGACGCTGGCTTGAATGTAAACATGAAACACGAGCAAGCAATCGACCATGATAATAGTATCCTTGATTACTGCCGTTTAAACAATATAACCATTCAACCATGGTCACCATTTCAGTATGGTATGATGAAGGGTGTATTTGTTGGCAACAGTGACTTCCCTGAAATTAATGAAAAACTGCAAGAACTAGCCGAACGAAAAGGCGTCACAGACTCAGCCATTGCCATTGCTTGGCTACTAAGACACCCAGCACAGATGCAACCAATTGTTGGTACCATGAATCCAGATCGATTAACTGATATTGCAAAAGCCTCAGAAATTGAACTAACCCGTCAAGAATGGTATGAACTTTATCTAGCTGCTGGAAACAAATTACCATAGTTATTCATCATTAGCTTGAAGTACGGACTATCCTACTCCAAGCTTTTTTTAGTTAGAGGGTTTATTAAAACCCTTGGGACTCATATAGAGTGCGACCACACAATCTAGCGCTTTACTTCTGATGGCGTTATTTCAATCCACGCACTCATATAGAGTGCGACTTGTTTTTGATTATAAAAATAACATTTGAAAGGAATTTCAATCCACGCACTCATATAGAGTGCGACTTGGTTTTTGTGCTGATGTGTCCAACCAATACGGAATTTCAATCCACGCACTCATATAGAGTGCGACATTTAAAGATCAGTATCCTATTGGCTTTATTTTAATTTCAATCCACGCACTCATATAGAGTGCGACACTAGTTGCTATTGCAGTAGAAAATTACATCAAAATTTCAATCCACGCACTCATATAGAGTGCGACGGGCTATACAGGGTAAGACCAGAGTTATTGGAGATTTCAATCCACGCACTCATATAGAGTGCGACTTTAGTTGAGATTTACATCGAAGGTTATGGAGTGATTTCAATCCACGCACTCATATAGAGTGCGACTACGACGACTACCAAACTACCGTCAATTTAGAGTTATTTCAATCCACGCACTCATATAGAGTGCGACCGTTATATATACACGATTGGCTTAAAGCATTTTTATTTCAATCCACGCACTCATATAGAGTGCGACTCATACTTAATTTTATTAAGGTGGGGGGATGATTATTTCAATCCACGCACTCATATAGAGTGCGACGTTCCATTCTCCCATCTTGATACCGTTGATTGAGATTTCAATCCACGCACTCATATAGAGTGCGACGGCTCTTAAAACCTTCCATCAATTCGGCATGATTATTTCAATCCACGCACTCATATAGAGTGCGACTTCCTATTTGTTGAAAAGTAGGTACAGAGCGATTATTTCAATCCACGCACTCATATAGAGTGCGACGCAACAAGAAACTTCACCAAACGAGCGAATGAAATTTCAATCCACGCACTCATATAGAGTGCGACTTAAAATCAGGTCATATAACGTTTGATGAATTTAACATTTCAATCCACGCACTCATATAGAGTGCGACTCAAGCTTCCAGATGGATGGGAAAAGAAAAGACAAATTTCAATCCACGCACTCATATAGAGTGCGACTCAACAAACACAAGTAACTGGAGATAGTACATGGATTTCAATCCACGCACTCATATAGAGTGCGACCTGAGACAAGCAACATAAGTATGCGGGAAGCCAATTTCAATCCACGCACTCATATAGAGTGCGACTTGGGAACTTAGATATTGATGTAGAGCAAGCAAAATTTCAATCCACGCACTCATATAGAGTGCGACTATTGCAAGATGCTAAGACGGGGGAAATCCCAAGTATTTCAATCCACGCACTCATATAGAGTGCGACAGCTACAGATGCCTTAAGCAAAGCATTAGGTATTATTTCAATCCACGCACTCATATAGAGTGCGACTTAAAGCGCCAAAAGGGCAATACAATTCATTTGGATTTCAATCCACGCACTCATATAGAGTGCGACCTAATGCTTTTCTTCTTGCGATCACTTTTTAACTATTTCAATCCACGCACTCATATAGAGTGCGACTTGAAGTACCTTTGGAAACTGGTTTAACGTATCATTTCAATCCACGCACTCATATAGAGTGCGACATCAACGACTTTAAATTTGAAGGAGTGATCTAATATTTCAATCCACGCACTCATATAGAGTGCGACGTTTCGTTGTCTATTAGCAAAACTTACGAAGGTTGATTTCAATCCACGCACTCATATAGAGTGCGACGTTATAAAGTGTGTGTTGCACCTCTGTTTCTCTGATATTTCAATCCACGCACTCATATAGAGTGCGACTCCGCACAACATTATCTTGCAACAAAAAAGGAGACCATTTCAATCCACGCACTCATATAGAGTGCGACATGGACTTAGAGTATAACGAAAAAATAAAGCCTAATTTCAATCCACGCACTCATATAGAGTGCGACGACATATTAAATCAACAAAACAAACGCTACCTTATTTCAATCCACGCACTCATATAGAGTGCGACAGATGTATCACAATATTTCTAAGGAGTGACATGTGTATTTCAATCCACGCACTCATATAGAGTGCGACAGCGAAAAACTCCTAATTTATAGAAAAAAGTTCAGTTAAATAGAAGTTTTTCGTTTATTTTTCAAAAAATAGACACTAATATTGAGCTAAAATATTCAAATTAGTATTAGTTTGAGTATTTTTTTGGTGCGGGTCCCCTAGGGATTTTATGTGCGCTTGGGGTTCGCACCATTAAAAAATTAGGGGTTCCTCCAAATCTAATGAAGGTTTCGCACCAATGTGGTCCACTTTATTTTTATAGTTCTTACCTAGTCGATAAATACGTAAACTATCTTTCTCTTCGTCTATTAGAGTAGTAAGTTCTAATTTTAACGCTGTTAGTTGAGCTGAATCTACAATACATTCAAAAACAGAATTTTGAACGCGTTGACCATAGTTTTGGCACACTTTGGCGACTTTTCTTAGTCTTTTAGCTCCTCCTAGACTAGATGTTTGGACATCATACGTAATTAAAACAAGCATATTTCACCTACTTCCACAAAAATGGCGGATACTCATCTAAATCGCCACGTAAAAATCGTGCTAGTAATAAAGCCTGAGCATAAGGCACAAGTCCCCACGAGATTTTCTCTCCAAGATATGGATGAGTGATCTTTTCTTGCTTTTTCTTTTGCCACGCTCTTAAAAATAATTGGCGCGCTTCATCTGTCATAAGAACTGCTCCATTTTCCTTTTTGTAGAAGCCATCTGCAGTCATTTCTCTACGATTAATGAGAGATAATACAAATCGATCAGCATAAATCCCCCTTAATTCTTCCATCAAATCTAGTGCAAGGGAAGCTCGACCAGGGCGGTCTTGATGCATAAAACCTACATAGGCATCTAGCCCAACTGTTTCAAGGGCTGCTGAGACATCATTTGCTAATAGGGTATAAGCAAATGACAACATAGCATTTACATTATCTTTAGGAGGTCTTCTTGATCTCCCTTGAAAAGTAAAGCTATCCTTCTGCTGAAGAATCATCTGGTCAAACAATTTATTATAGTTTATCGCTGCTTGACCTTCCCAACCACGTAAGCTTTCTAAATTATCACAGTTACGAACCTCCTGTAAAATGACCGAAAGAAATTTCGATACAGCTTTAAATTGTTCAACATCTACTCGAAGGGAATGTTCTCTGGCTATACGTTCAAGTATCCACTTGTTATTGTAAATTTTACCCACAATAAAATTCCGAGCAATTTTTGTTGACTCTTCTTCATTTTCAGATATTCGATACTGAGTCTTTCTTAAAATGACATTGCCCCGGCTTTCTCCAACAACTCTTGCCAGAAAGCGACCACTTTTAGTTAAAAAAGCAATAGAAATACTTCGTTCAGCACAATAACCCATTAAAGCAGGACTGGCTCCTGTATAACCAAAGCTAACAATTGCCTCCAAATTATGAAGAGGGAGTCTACCGAGTTTTTCATTCTCTTTTAGCAAAACAACATTATCACCATCAAGGGACAAATAAATATCTGGCTGAGTTACAAATAAAGTATTTAATAGCTTTTTCACTCGCTCAGCCTCCCCTCAATATAACTTTTTACAGAACGTTTATGCATAAGCTTCGGTAGACAAATATGCTGTAAAGAACAATTTTGACAAAATGGACCAGTCTTAACTTTTGGAGTGTAACGTTTGTCATAATACTGATGCATTTCCTTCGCCATTTCTTTGACTTTATCTTTTAAAGCATCAGTAATAGTCACCTCCACACGATGCTTAATCTCATTGTAAAATAGATATCCTTTATCGATGTTACATACAAGCATTTCTTCTAAACACATGGCTTGGGCGACTAATTGACTAACATCCTCATCACCCTTCTTTGGCTTACCTCGCTTATATTCCACCGGGAATACCTGATAAGTTCCGTCGATACCTGATAACTCAATTCCAGTTGGAGACTCAACAAATTCTACGACATCACAGACCCCATTAATTTGAAGTTCATGTGATTGAATCGGCATAGCTCGAACAGTAAGTTTGTTGCCCCGTTTTTCTTTAATAAATGGCTGATCAGCTTTTTTATGCAAATGCTGCCCTTCTATAGTTCTAACATTTTCTTCCCACTGTTGTTCAATGTGAATCAGGGCCCACTGCCGTTTACAAAATTGAAAATGCTGCAGGCCCGATAACATTAAGTAGTCTTCTACTTCTTTACTGGCCATTAATTACCTCAACGGAAAGCCCCTCTAAATTGTTCAGTTCTACGGCATAGTTTGCCTCATCAAAAGTCTTCGGTGAATCCGTTTTCGATTCAATCTTTAAGGAACGATGTACCTTAGCTGAAGAGTACTGACCAAGTTTTGAAGCATGTTCCCACCAGTATACTTTATGGACTTCCATACTACCATCTGGACGGGCTGAAGAGCTATCATTTTCAAAAAGCGTAATAAGAGCTTGTTTAATTTTCTCGGCATCCGCATTTGTAAAACCCGTTTTTTCAGCAAGCTGTGTATTAATGCTGCCTTTAAAGACATAGACACCAAAGTCAACACGATGTTTCATCCCCATTGTATCTGAACTCCGTTTATCATTCGTAACCGAATTAACACTTTTAGTAATTTGAGTGCTAACTATATCGATCGGATCAATACTTGTTGCCGTATGGATCGATACAGGGCCACGTACACCAACAGATAAGTTAGATCCCTTGAACGCAAATACTTGTCCAAAACTCCGAACATCAATCCACTCTTGACTAGCAATAGTAGCAAATTCATCTACAGAAGCATTTTTGCTTTTTAACATTTTCGCTAACTCGGGGTGAGCATCTGCCCGTTCTCGTAAGCTTTTATATGAATCTATCTTTCGATCATCCGATTGAACAAAAATAGACTCTCCCATATCCTGCAAGCGATTACGAATTTTCCGCTTAATGGCTACATCTGAAATCTCTCCATGTCCATCATAGTTTTGTCTTGGGCGATTGCCATTAAGGGGGTCCCCATTAGGATTTGCCTTTGAAACAGATAGAACAACAGCAAAATCAATTTTGTGATCAAGTATAGTCATGAGATTGTTACCTCCTCTTTTTTCTTATAAAGTTCACGACGTTGACTATAAAAACCAAGTAAATATTTTTCCGTTAATGGTGTATTATTAAAATCACTAACATCAAATTGGTCACTAATTTCATCAATTAATCTCGATAATCGTGTCGCTTTTGTTCCAAGCTTAGCCTGATATGGTTGTAAACTCTCTTGAATTGTTTTCCAAGTACGACTAGGGTTTTTAGCAAAAGAATTCATATACCTAATCGCATTGGTAGCTCTTGGCTCATCCTTACCGAGGGCACCTCGTTCTAATACATCAGCAACAGCCAATAAACGTCCAAATAGATAGCTGCGATCCGTGATCGTATTATCAAGTGGCACGTTCCATTCCTCCTTTTTTTCATTCAGCATTTTCCTGATTAGCGCACAGGCAATACTTAATGTTTTTTCCCACTCCCATCGTTCCATAGAAACTGGGTTCGAAGCACGGTGAAATGCACTTCTAACAATATCCCGTGGAACTTGACGTTTATCTACAATACATGGCAGTAATCGCTCCATTAACCCTTTTATAACTTTCTCACTTGCCTTAGGTCCATAAGCTGCAAATGCAATATCCTTCGTTGCTGGTGCACCGTAAAAAACAACTAATTCCTTTTCTTCCCTTCGATACCGATGCTCCCAAGCACAAGAATTATGCCACTCTACTAAACGATTTAAATAAAGCTCTTTATTGATATTTCTATAATAGAGAACAGCCATTCTTCCAGTTGTAGCAGAGTCAAGTACAAGAATATTGACCTCCGGTTGATACATCAAGTCATGTTGATAGCCGGTGATTGCTTTTTTTACTTCAGCAGCGAACAAATGACCTGTCTCCGGATCTCGTTCAAATCCACGATTAGAATGTCTCATGAAGTCTACCGCATCGTCATCTGGGTTTGGAACCATGCTTTTATGGTCATGACTCCATACTAAAAATACCCGATTATCAATCGTTTTTCCTTGGCGGTGGATAAGCCATTTCAAAGCATTATGAGCCTTTTGTGAGACCTCATAGCTAATGCCGACTGCTTCTCCACTTGTTTTGAATCGGCCACGAAAGGTAAAGCCTGTATTGTCATTAGCAGAGATGAGTTTAGCCTTATCAGCTGCATGACGAATTTTATTGGCGTGGCGTTCAGTGCTCGGTCTCCTGTCTCCCATAACATAACAAATATCATCTTGTCCTAATTTACCATGATAAAAATTAATAAATGACTCATACATTTCTTTATCT
Organism: Amphibacillus sediminis NBRC 103570; assembly: GCF_001552275.1. Taxonomy (GTDB): domain Bacteria; phylum Bacillota; class Bacilli; order Bacillales; family Amphibacillaceae; genus Amphibacillus_B; species Amphibacillus_B sediminis. The sequence continues at coordinate 12,086 of NZ_BCQW01000034.1, read as the reverse complement.
TTCCAAACATCATCTAGTGACTCAGGCAGATCTACATTAAATCTAACAAAGACACTAAATTGATCGGTAGCACCGCTTGAAAAAATAGTAGGTTTTTCACCAAATTGATCTTCATATTTTTTGTCCCACTTTTCAATTAAGTGTTGGTGCTCGTCAACTACCAGTACCTGCGCATTAACTAAGTCTTCAATAAGTCGACCCCTATTTAAATATGTGTAAATACATTTAACCTTCTCTGTTGCATATGGAGAATTAGCCCATTCACCTAACTTTTTGATGTAGGCATCGAAAGGTACATCATTTTCATTTTTGATTTTCCCTCCGTATTTAACAAAATCACCAGCCACATAACTCAGTTTATCGTGAAGGGGGTAGGGTGCGACTTTAGAACCTGAACGGCTAGCAGCTTCTTCTGTACAAGGAATGACCGTACTTTCTTTATTCAATACTTCTGCCCTAAGCAAGTCACCATCTTCATCAAGTGTGACTTCTACATGAGCATTTTGAGTTGTATGAGAAATGGGTAATAGCGTATATTCTCGGTCTTCTCCTTTTTTCACCGTCTTGCCAACCTGATCTAAATTGACATCATAGGTTTTGTATAGTTGAAGTAGCCAACTCACTTTATTCACCTCCTAAATCTAGAAGTAACTGCTCAACGGATTGGACTTGATTTGGACTAAATTTTTTTGGCTCCATTTCTTTAATAGGACGAATGATCGTGCATTCTTCCGGCTTTGGAAACTTAATATAACCATTGTTCATCACTGCTCGCCACAACCGAACATCAAGCTGATTGAACCCCGTTTCATCAGGATAGTTAAAACCGTGAATCATCGTTCCTAACTGGTACTCCTCCTGCCCATCATAGAAACCTTCTCCACTACCAAACTCACACGGTGCAACATAGCCTTGGCATTCTCTTGTACCAAGAAAAATATCTCTACGTCCACCAGCTTTTAATGAGCGTTGGAGTATGCTGTAATGTTTCCCGTCAATTCGATCAAATGCTAGATCAGGGCGGTTATCATTAAATTCAAAGTGGGCTCTTACCTGATAATGGACATCCTTTAAATACGTATAATGGGCGAGGGTATTTCCTCCTCCGTACTCAATTGGACGTACACCTTTAGATTCCATTTGGATCGGTTTCATAACACGTAGCTCATCAATAAAATAGACAATCGTCGGCTTCCAATAAATACTCTCAACAATCCCTTTTAGGGCCTGATAAGTTGGTACACTATACGATAACTTCTCCCCACCAATTTTAGTTAGTGGATCAGTGAACAATGCGTAGTCACCGAATAGTTCAAATTGAATTTCATTTTTGTATTTGCTTGTCATGAATTTGGATTCACCTCCTTTATTTAGTAAACAGGGCTCCTTAGACCTGTAATCTAAGGAGCTAATCCTTATCTAACATGAATGGATTTGAGAATCTCAACAATATTTTTTAAGATGTCAAGAGATAATTCCTCCTGTTTGTTAGACACACATGTTGTATTTTCCTTAATTTTCATTACTTATCCTCCCTTTTCAAAAAATAAATAATATAATGGTAATTTAACACAGGGTAATTAATTTGTAAACCCTTCAATTATTTAAGTAGATGAACTTTTATATATCGGATTATCTATGTGACATTAATTAAAAAATATGATATAGTTAGTTCATCGCTTATAGAGCGCGGATTGAAATATCTAATTAAAAAGTTGGAAACCTGTCTATAATTAATTTTAGATAGGTTTTTCTACTAAAATGACATAAATTCCATCCCACCTTCTCCTTGATCATCAACTCCATACTCATCGCTATACCAGCCTTCCTTGAGTTCATAAACCATCCCATCTAAGTGCACAATGATTGCACCCGCTTTGATTAACTCCCTCATCTGTTGTGGATAAAGATTGACCGTATATTGTTGTGCCTGCTTTAATGTCTTCGATATATCGTCGATCCATTCATCACTATTTAATTCAGCAATAATATCCTTACCTGCTCCATAAGGAACAAGGACTGTTGTTGTCCCATCATCGATTACCCGAAAATAATCTGTTGCCGTTTTACAGCTGCTATTTAACAATAGTGGGAACACCTTATTGTTTTTCTTTTGATAATGAAGCACATAGCTATTTTCTTTATGCATACTCATCAATAGCTTTGTCATATCTTTCTCTACTTCTCGAACATAATAATTCAAATCGACATCCATCTTATGATAATAAGCAAGGAAATATTTACGCATAGCCGCTTGAGAAATTAACTCCCCGCCATATTTATCAGGCTTCTTTTTAAAACTAGCAAAAATGTTTTTAGAAATACCTTTACCTATTTCAATTTCCTTCAGCTTGGACAACCTTTCTTCTTTATGATCGATCACATATACATGCTGTAGCGCTTCTTCTCCATGTCGATTGCAACGACCTGCAGCCTGTGCAATCGAACCAAGACCAGTAAGAGATCGAATGACACATTTGAAGCTGACATCAACCCCCGCTTCAATTAATTGAGTGGTCACACAAATAAATGGAGTTTTTCTTTCAAGATTTCCCCTAATTTTCTTAAGTTGATCTTTCCGGTGAGCAGCAGCCATGGAGGTACTCAAGTGAAAGACTGGAACACTCTCTTCCTTTAGTTCTTTATACAAATTCTTAACGACAGATTTTGTGTTTAAAATAATGAGAACATTACCCCATATCTCTATATTTTCTTTAATCCATTTGGCTAAATCCTTAGTTCCCAATGCCTTTTCACTTTTATCAACAATTTCAACCCGTTTAAAAGCTTGTGTTACTTCATTAAGGTTTTCCACAATTTCTCCATCACGATTTTTTAAGAGACTATGGTTTACTTTTTCTAATGTAGGCTGTGTAGCCGTACACAGAAGGACACTACTATTAGCAAATGTTTTCAAAAAATTAAGCGCTTCATTAAAAAGTGAAACACACTTAGTTGGTACCTGCTGTACTTCATCAAAAATTAATACAGAATGAGTCAAATTGTGTAAACGCCTTGTATTTCGGTTTCCTTTAGCGTAGAAAATATTGAGAAATTGAACAAGGGTTGTAAAAATGATTGGACTATCCCAGTTGTCGCGAGCAAGTTTAAGCCTTTCCTTTTTTGTGATTAAACCATCATCTTGTTCATCACCATTGGAACGATCACCTTCATCTTCCATTATGACATTTGAATGATGCTCTAATATGTATTCATCTTCATCCAGGATATTTCTAATCTCTTGAGCATTTTGTTCTATGATGGTTGTAAAGGGAACAATATAGATAATTCTGTGCTTATCATACTTTTGAGCATGCTTGAGCGCATATCTAAGACTGGCTAATGTCTTGCCTCCCCCAGTTGGTATAGATAATGTATAAATACCAGATGGTCTCTCTGCAAATGAGTCACACTGCTCTGACATTTTAGTTCGTAAAAGATTGATGGGCTCACAGGCATTACTCTTAACTTTTAATTCCATAAGATGGTTAAGTAATTTTTGGTAGTATTTCTCGAACAATAATTGATACTGAAGAGGACTTTCTGCATGTGCCTGTTCATCAAAATGCCTAGTATTGGTGCGATCCGCATCAATTAAACAACTAAAGATGTATTTAGTAACAAAAAAGCTTTGTGTGGGACTATGATCAGTAAACTGTTTCAATTCTTCTACTGCTCTGACTACGTATTGTCTAAAATCTTTGTCTGTTATCGTATCCGTAAAAAAACGCTCAACAGCTAATTCGTATTCAGGGAGACTTTTTTCTTTTATACGCTTCAAAAAATCAGATTCACTTTTAGGAGATATGTAATCATGGAGATTTGCATGGTGTGAAATGATCGCGTTGCCAACAATTTCAGCAAGCAACTTTTCATAAGGAGTATTGTCCTCGGAGTGGTATAGTTCAAAGAGTAGTCTACCGCCAGCGGTCGCATGATCGACATCGCCACGTTTGAATTCAGCATTATTTGGCTCCCAAATAGCTTGATAGATATATAATTGAAATCTATCACTGTATTTACCTAAATCGTGTAAAAGTCCTGCTAAACCAGCTACATGTTTTAAACCTAGCTTCGATCCTAAACATTCTGCTATTTTCTGAGTACCAAGCAAATGTTCTTTTAAAGTCTGTTTTTCTCTATCTACTTTTCTTACATGGGCCATATACATATCCATCATCCCCCATCTTTAGACTTATATATGGTTATTCTACCATGACTCAAGTATAAAATCACTAATAATTAGACAAAATAACCCATTAACTTTCTGTTACTCTATTAATCTAGATTTCGGGTTAATAAACTGATAATATAAAGAAAAATTGATGTAACGTTCCTTAATGTTAGATGACTGCCACTCTCCTCTGTTCAAAAATATGATGCCAGTTAACTGATAGAAGTCGTCCCTAAAAAAACACTTGGTCCTCTATATGGTTAAAGAATAGAGTTAATGACGGAGCTATACTATTTAAGAGTTCTAGATAATCGTTTTTTTATTCTAAAAAGGTGCCATCCTGATGGATAACACCTTTTTCCTATTTCCCAACTATATTCCATTCTGGCTTAATTTCTTGCATAATTGCTCAGCTGCAGTCAAAGCGGTATTGTCATTTAAAATGTCCCCCGGTTTACTTCCTTTACCTAAAATATAACCATCTAATGCCCCACCGAAAAAGCCCATTATATATTGAAACGAGAGAACAAGCGGTAAACCTTTTATATGGGGTTCGTCCCCACCAACTGCAACTAAGTATGTTTTCTTAGTTCCCATTTCCTTACGAAAATAGGGAAATTCAGGGTCTCTCAATGTTTGTGTCCAACGGTCAACAAAATTTTTCATAAGGCCAGACATTGTATACCAATAAATTGGGGTGGCAAAGATAAGAACATCATGCGCCATGACACGTTCAATCACGCTTTTATAATCATCTCTTAGATCTTGAAAGCCCTTTTCAGAATGACGCTGATCTTCGATGGGAAGAATCTGATAATCCCGCAAATATATCCTTTCGACTTGTAAACCTTTGATTACCTGTTCTGTTAATTGTTCTGTATTTCCCTTCTGACGTGAACCACCATAAATCACAGCTATTGACATCATACCATCCTTTCATGAACATCTGTTTTTTCTTTTAAAATTTAAATCCTTAAATGTTAAACCGCAAAACTCCGAAATACGAAGCCCTGTTTTTAAAAGGATTTCATCATGATACTTGTTGTAAGTCTTATCAGACTTTACAAAATCAAATAACTGTTCATTCAATGCTTCTTTTGGTATGGTGTCATCATCAATAACAGTATTCAATTCAAAGTCAAATGGATTTTTCCTTAGACAATCGTCTTTTTGCTGACATGACAGTTGCTCCTTTCCTTATGGAAAGAGACTTGATACGACTTAAAATAATTATAACATATACAAGACTCTTTGACGGCGCTAGATAGCGTCTAATTTATCTATCACTTTTTCAAATTGTCTTCGTCTTATCTGATCTGAATTGATAAATTCTTCTTACCTAGTCCGAGTACAGTTTCTCACCTTCTATAAACAAAGTCAGTAAGTATACTAATTATTTTCTGATTCAGTTTATTCATTATCCTCATTTAATAGCATTTCATTTTGTCCATCTCGATCAATTCGATACAGTTCATTGTCTATTTTACTATTGTAATAAATATAATCATCATCACTGGTAATACTCCATGCTGGTTTATTCGTGATTTTCCGAATGTTAGAATCACTTAAATTCATGGCATAAATACTATAGTTATCCTGACGGTTGATATAGAGTAATTCGCTGTCAGTAAGGAAAAATTGTGTTGTAATAATGTCAGGAATCGTCATTTCTTTTTCTGTTTGAATATCATACTTGATGATTTGGTAAGCTTCATTCGGGTAATAAATATATCTGCCGTTATAAGCTATATTGTTAAATACAGAAGTTTGAATAATCGTATCTGTTTTTCCAGTTAGTCGATTAATTCGTCTTATTTGATTATCATCAACCACAAAATAAATATGCTTTTTATCCACAAAAAAAGAAGTGATACCAAGGAAATCAATGTCATCTGTCGTATGTAGACCTAAAAAAGTATCCTTAGTCATATTTGCATTCTTTTCATAGATTATTTTTTCATCAAAAGTTGTGGTATCCACTTCAATAAGCGAGAGTCGATTGGTTTCCTTATAAAAACCTGACTTATCATAATCCATTTTCAGATAATAGACTAAGGAGCCATTACCATATATATAATTTTCTATACTCGTTAAGGATGAGAAAGGGCTTCTCATAAGATTGTTTATTTCTCCTGTTTCTTTATCTTCAAATACAGGTCGAATATTCTCTACATCCGATTCATCTATATAAAAACGGTAGGAATCATTTTCAAAAGTTTGTCTAGAAATAGAGTTAAAAATATCATGTTCATTATCTACCTTATTAGAAAAGTCGCAACCTACAAGGGTAACTGCAATCATGCAAAGAAGCAGCGTTATGCTAAGTGATTTTAGCTTATGACGTCTTTTCCTTGCATACCATGCATTCGTATGATAATAGAGTATAACTATCCATGCGCCAATTCCTATACACAAACTAATAATTAGTAAGATCACCAAAGTCATCACCGGAACCCCTTCATATATCAAGTCTATTTGATCAGTAAAAGGATTACGTTCATATTCACTTCCTCTGAAATACCCTGTAGAAAGCATAAACCCAAGCGGGCCTGGTAAAAAGTACTTGGAAGAGTCCAAAGTAAATAGATAGTACGGAAGCAAAATGATAATGGTTGAAGAAAATAACGTTAAAGCATATTTCTTTGTCAATACAGAAAATAACATAATTAACATCGCAAAAATCAAATTGCCAAATATTTTTAAAATGGTAGACCATAAAAATGTAGAAGATAATGAAATTTCTTTTAGAGATGCTCCAAAATAAGACAAACTTTGAAGAGGGTAGTTCCCATGATCTAAACCATATTTTATATCATAAAATCCATATCTCAACATTATTGATAAAATAGAAATGATAATAACAACGAAGAACACGAGTAACATTTTAGAAATAGCATGCTCTCTTGTTCCTTTACGTAATGTCAAATGAAGAGAACGCATGTCACTTGAAAATTCTGCACAAAATACAGGAGTTACTAGCAATAATAACAATAACAGCAAACCAAAGTCTAACTGTTCTGTAGATAGCAAACCATCCCAACCATTTGTAGCCAAATAGTATCTGTTATCGGGGTTTTCACGGACATACTTATATTGATCGAAAATAACTTGAAAACCTCGTTCATTCTCTATTATCTTTTCTAAGGCAGGAATTGAATCCTGTAGTTCTTTCTCTGAAATATGCCCATCATAATAATCATCATAGATTTTTGTCAGTTCTACCTGTGCTTCAGAAATTCTATTAGCTTCATTTCTAAATAGTTGTTCGGTTTCATCTGTATGTGAACCATTTACTAAATCTAAATAATATTGATAAGAAGAATTATTCTTTTCTAATTCTGGATTTTTCGGAGAATCAAAAAAGAAAAGAAAGGCGAAACTAAAAATAAAATATAAACTTACCCAAAGCCATCCTTTTTGATAAAAAAACATTTTTTTAATCTCATACCACCTTATCGACACGTTTCTTCACCCCGATTCGATATATAGTATTTTTTCTTTGAAATATGAAGATCGCTAATAGAAAAATTCCGCCCCATATTACCCCCAACAAGATAGCTGCCGTATAACTAAGGATAGGAAATCCAAATAAATTCACAAACTCCGTACCACCAAATAAATCACGATGAACAACTAAAGAAAATGGATTAATAACTTTAAATATTATTTGTTCGGAACCCATGTATGCTTCTTGAAAATAAATAAATCCGAACATAAAAAACATATTGATAATAAATGGAAGTAAAGCGTTTTTAAAGAATAATGAAATGAATAAAAATAGATAAGAAACAATTAAAAATCCTATTGTCTTTACTACTAATGATAATAGTGCATATTCTCCTAAGTTAATATCAAGGGCTGTATTGGCAAAATTTTCAATAGCATAAATCGGTGAAAATAATGCTTCTAAAGAGCCAAAAAAACTAGCAAATGCAATAAAATCAATTAGCCCAAACCAAAAGGAGATAGCAATAACAAAGACGGAGGCAGAAAATAACTTGGCAAAAATAGTTTTTTGTCCACCTGCTTTAGTCGTCAATAGAAGTACATTCATTTCTGTTTCCTTTTCCGTTACAAACACACTCATTAAAGCATATAAACATATTAATATGACAAGAAAGGCGGAAAAATCATAATGAATATAGTATTGAAACATTTCAGTATAAGAAAACGAATCAATACTTCTTCCTTGAAATCGATTCAATATGATCTTATTTTTTTTATATTCATAATCATTTCCTAACGATTCAAAAAAAGATACGTTTTCGTTAGCAGTTTTTACAACATCATTTGCATATTGCTTGTACATATAAGCGTATTCCATCGGGTCAACAAAATTCCACTTAAAAAATAAATGATCATTGTACAAATTCCCTGTATATGTATTAGGGTTATTAGTTTCTGTGCTAGCGGTTTTATCTGCTGTTTGTTGCTCTAATGGTTTGTAGATAGACATTAATGTTTCAATCTTTTTATCTGTCATAACCCCTTTAAACTGTTCATAGATTTCATTCCAATAAAGTTCTTGCCATTCTGGATTAGCTGATGAAGATAATAGAGATTTCTCATGATATTCACTATATATTTTCGCAATATTTAATAGACTGAAGCATATGATCGCGATAACTAAGGACTTTTTCATGAAGTGTTTTCGGAATTCAAAAAAGAACAATCTCACCATTTCTCACCCTCACTAGAATAATACAAGAATACATCTTCTAAATTTGGCTTTACATGAACAGCATGGTCAGCAGGTTTCTCGTCTGCAATCACTCTTAAATGTATACCTTGGTCATCTCGCATCATACTACTAATTTTAAGATGAAGCATTTCCTCTAAAGAATCGTCTGTTACTGTGATAGACCAGACTTTTCCCTTTATTTCATCCGTAAGTTTCTGAGGAGCTCCTTGCTTAAGAAGTTCTCCATTTTTCAGTAAAATAACCTGATTAGCTACATGTTCAATATCTGATACAATATGTGTCGCTAACAAAACAATTCTATTTTGTGAAAACTTCGTAATTAAGTTTCGAAATCGAATTCTTTCTTGAGGGTCAAGTCCAGCAGTAGGTTCATCTAAAATTAAAATATCGGGATCATTTAACATTGCTTGAGCGATACCAACACGTTGTCGCATTCCTCCCGATAATGCACCAACTTTCATATCCTTAGCTTCACTTAAATTGACCATTGACAATAATTCTTTTGCTCTTTTTTCTCCCTGTTCTTTTGGAATACCTTTTAGTACGGACATATATTTTAAAAATTCAAGGACTGTAAACTCTTTGTAAAATTGAGGGTATTGCGGCAAATAACCGATATGAGATAAAAAATCAATGCCAATTTTTTCAACATCACGACCATTGATTAATACCCTTCCTTGATCACTCTTTAAAATACCAACAAATATATTAATTAATGTGGTTTTACCAGCTCCATTTTCACCCAATAGACCATAAATACCATATTCTAAATTGGAAGAGAAATCCTTTAGTGCCCATTTTCCCTTGTATTTTTTAGAAATTCCTTCAAATGATACTTTCACTAGCGGATACTCCTTTGAAAAGTAATTTATTTAAAAATGATTAACGATTATTTTTGTTTCTATATCTTCTTGTTTAGATCCTAATAAAAGAATAATCGTTCTTGTATCATCTACTACCTTTAGAATAGGCTGTTGATTAAGAAGTGCTTCTTCATCAACGGAATTTTGTAGTTCTTCTATTAGTTCTCCAGTCTTTGTATCATAGATACGGATGATATAATCTTGATTTGATGAACGAAATGTCGCAAAGTATGCTCCTTCATCAGAGCCTGCAATTATACCACTTTCATCTTTATCTGTTAGTGTATGGATGGTTGTTTTTTCCGTCTTCTGTTCCATTACCATCAATCTACCAGTAGCATTCGTGACATCCTCTGCTAATAATATCCAATCATTGTAAGCAATCAAATCTTTACAAGTATAATTATCAAATGTATGATTAGACAGATTAGAGCCATCTATATTAACGATTCCACAAGTATCATAAGAGGGTTGATCAAGTTGTGATGGTAGTGTCTGTGCTTTGAAAGCTATCTGTGTTCCATCGTTAATAAAACCAATCTGTTCCAATGCCGCTAAATTGGAACGAGCCGCCAAATTATCAGATGCTAAATCAAGCACTTTTGTCTTTTTTTCCAATTCAAAATCATATAGATATAAACCAGAGTCGGTTGCATAGGCCATGTTCGTTCCATCATGATTAAAGGAAATTTGTTTTAATGACATTAAAAAATCGTCTTCCTCTAGCAATTGATTGAAGTCAAAATCAAACTCTTGTTGTAGATCCTCATTATAGAAAACACCTTGATAATCAGGCTCCCATTCTATCATACTAACACTATCATCTTCCATTTCTTGAATAACCACGTAGCCATTATCAATGATCCAAACCCGCTCATTCTCCTTTGATTCTTGTGAAACTTCTGTTAGTATGTTTTCTGTGTCTAAATCATATAAATATAACCTTTCTGCCGATATTAAAACTTTTCCTTTTCCAGCATAATGCACATGACGTATATCTCCTTGTACTTGCTCCAAACTCGAAATATTCTCCGTAGATTTAGAAGGAGAGGAAGAATCCGTATTTCCTTCTGTATCTACGGAAGTATCTACTATGGGCGTATCTTTTTTTTCTTCTTGTTCTTCTCCTGTTTCTGGGGCTGTACATCCTACTATGAAAAGTATAAGCAGAATAAATATAGAAATAGTAAATCTTGATTTCATGGTAAATACTCCAATCATTTATATAATAATACGGATGGTGTTTTTAAAGGCGTAAGGACATTCTCATAAAAGTCTTCTGGATTCACTGGTGTTGATACAACATAAAAGGTACTAAAATCATCTAATGTATCTATATCAATTTCCACATCAATAACAGACACGTCACCTTTAGTCAATTTTGTTTCAAATGAAGTATTTCCTTCTTGATCAGAGAGAGCTTGATGATTCAAATAAAAAGTGTTTTGATATGCTACACCTGGATGACCAAGAATTTTTAACTTCATATGTAAGTTACCTTGATCAGTTATTTGAAAGTTTGTTTCATTGTCTGGTTTATCTTCTATCTCGACGAAGTTAAATACATTAGTATCTAACATTTCTGAATCAATTGTGGTTACTCCACCACCTAACTTTTCTAGAAAATCATCCGTTACAGGTTCAGTTGATATACTAATGTCGTTTAAAACCTTATGTGTTGGAAGATCATTCATATTTAGAGATTCAGGGTTCTCATGAAATTCTATTGGACGTATTACAGACAAAGGATGATGATAACCACCATAAGAGGTTGTTTCCTTCATATCTGGAATAAATGAAGGGTTGTATATGCTGGTAATCGTTACATTAACCGTTTCTCCTTCTTTTCCAGTAATCGGTGTAAAGATAAATTGAAACGGTGTATCAACACCCTCTTCTTCTAAATCAAAAATATGCATGTATTGATAATCTGACTCCGTCGTATTAAGTTTATATGGTTGTGCAATGCCGTCTACATATACTAAGAAACCAATATTGGTTGCTTTTCCTTCTGCTTGAACAGAGTAATCTAATACTAGTTCATCTCCATCATAGGTTAAAGGTATTACTTCATCATTATCATCTACTTCTATATTGACGAAACTATGTCCTATAGAGCCCATAATGACTGTATCTTCTTCATCTATTTCAAATGGATTGTCATTATTTTCATTAATTGCTACTTGTTCTTTTTCTTCCTCCACATCATCTTTGGAGCACCCCGCGATAATAAGAAGCAATACAATGAATGAAAATCCATATTTGAAGAGTAATCTTTTGTACAAAATATATTTCTCCTTTCATGTTTTTGTTTATTGACTTTCCACGATAGTAGCATTACTTACTC
>NZ_BCQW01000033.1 GCF_001552275.1 Amphibacillus sediminis NBRC 103570 | reverse complement strand
GTACCTTTGTTTTTATACATATAAAAGCAGGGTCAAATAAAATATATTTTTATTTAAAAACACTTGCTTTTAGGCTCGAAAATGAATATAATATATTTTGTCCTTGAAAAAAGAATCACTTGGTAATAGCTTTACGGTCTAGTGGCAATAGCGAAGAGGTCACACCTGTTCCCATGCCGAACACAGCAGTTAAGCTCTTCAGCGCCGATGGTAGTTGGGGTTTTACCCCTGCAAGAGTAGGACGTCGCTAGGCATTATATCCATTCCACAGTAGCTCAGTGGTAGAGCAATCGGCTGTTAACCGATCGGTCGTAGGTTCGAATCCTACCTGTGGAGCCATAATGGAGAGCTGTCCGAGTGGCCGAAGGAGCACGATTGGAAATCGTGTAGGCGGTGTTAAACCGTCTCGAGGGTTCAAATCCCTCGCTCTCCGCCATAAAGCTCATTATATGTCTTAATTAGGCCCGTTGGTCAAGCGGTTAAGACACCGCCCTTTCACGGCGGTAACACGGGTTCGAATCCCGTACGGGTCACCATAATGGAGGATTAGCTCAGCTGGGAGAGCACCTGCCTTACAAGCAGGGGGTCGCAGGTTCGAGCCCTGCATCCTCCACCATGAAGTTCTATTCGTCTTTGTGAGGAGCGTAAGCTTCAAAGAATAAACATTCAACATCAGTCACTATAGTTTAGTAGGCAACCTGACACTTAGAGGTTAACCTATATTATCGCGGGGTGGAGCAGTCTGGTAGCTCGTCGGGCTCATAACCCGAAGGTCGTAGGTTCAAATCCTGCCCCCGCAACCAATAATATTTTCTAACTACGTTGATTAAACTTTAAATTAGAAAATAATCGTGTACTGTATAATACAACTAATGGTCCGGTAGTTCAGTTGGTTAGAATGCCTGCCTGTCACGCAGGAGGTCGCGGGTTCGAGTCCCGTCCGGACCGCCACTAATAAACATCATATTTTAATGGCTCGGTAGCTCAGTCGGTAGAGCAACGGACTGAAAATCCGTGTGTCGGCGGTTCGATTCCGTCCCGAGCCACCATTTATTATGGAGGGATAGCGAAGTTGGCCAAACGCGGCGGACTGTAAATCCGCTCCCATCGGGTTCGTAGGTTCGAGTCCTACTCCCTCCACCATTTTAACTTTCACATCTTAGATAATTTCATTCATATAGGGGTATAGTTTAACGGTAGAACAGAGGTCTCCAAAACCTCCGGTGTGGGTTCGATTCCTACTACCCCTGCTTTGCTTTTATGGCGGTCGTGGTGAAGTGGTTAACACATCGGATTGTGGTTCCGACATGCGTGGGTTCGATCCCCATCGACCGCCCCATTTAAAATTTATACTGTTGGGCTATAGCCAAGCGGTAAGGCAACGGTTTTTGGTTCCGTCATGCGTTGGTTCGAATCCAGCTAGCCCAGCCATTTTCGCGAAAGTAGTTCAGTGGTAGAACACCACCTTGCCAAGGTGGGGGTCGCGGGTTCGAATCCCGTCTTTCGCTCCATTTTTTATTTTTTGCATATGATATATAGACGGCGGTATAGCCAAGTGGTAAGGCAGAGGTCTGCAAAACCTTTATCACCGGTTCAAATCCGGTTACCGCCTCCACATGCCGGTGTGGCGGAATTGGCAGACGCGCGGGACTCAAAATCCCGTTCCTTCACGGGAGTGTCGGTTCGACCCCGACCACCGGTATCAATAAACTGCTTGCAAATGCGGTGAAATCAACGTTTCTTACACTTTGTAAGGAACGTTTTTTGGCTCTTTGTCAAATGGTGTTGGTACCAACTTTTACCGACTATTAATAAAGTTATCTTGCACACGCTCGATGTAGCTCAAGCTACTTGAGCGTGTGTTTTACTTTGTCCATTTTTTACTTGTTTTGAAGTGATAGCTTTGAGTTTGAAGTGCAACATAATTCAAGCCTTGTAATGATAAAAGTTACGGTAACCATAAGCAACGCGATTAAGTACTTTAATCTTGTTATTTAATCCCTTCAATCCGTCCGTTGTTAAATGGATAAATGAAGCTATTCTTTATGTAAGGGAGGTGTTTGCGTAAGGTTTTTAGACTTGTTTCATGTAGCTTAATCTCAGGCTTGAGCTTCGCTCTTTTAAGCGTAATTCTAATTCTTCAAAATCCCGATTATTTAATGCATTTAGTAGGCTTTGATAAAGAACATCATTCGCTTTTAATTTAGGGTCATAGTTTAACATGTCATTGACAACGCTTGTATCTAATCGTTGGCCAAACAAACTGTAATACTTGTATGCCGTATTTGATAAATCCGATTGACACTTCAGTATTAATTTCCAGTAACGCTTTAAACGCCGATACTTTTTCATGTCTTCACCATTTGAGGTATTAAATCCATTCATGATTCGTGTATCAAAATCTTGGCTCGATGGACAGAAATCTAATATCAAGGCTTTATAGGTGGATGAGGCTCCATAACAAGTCAAAGTCCAAAAGGTGATCGTAACCCTATAAAGTAGATTAGGCGAGTAAAGAGGAAGATAGTTGTCCTTACCCTGGAGGTCTCACGAACAGCTGAGGATCCCCCATTAAGAAAGCTGGTCGAAAACACTTTATCGTGAGAAGTCAGCCGAAGCCATAGTAGTGATTCTTATCATGAAGGGCTGAACAATTTATAGTGTTTCTACGCCATGATTGCACGAAAGATAAACTTCAGAATGTGTTAATGAGAAAAGTATGAGCGTATCTCAGAGGATACTCAAAAGCGAAGTGTTTTTTCGTCACATGAAAGGAAAGGAAGAAACGAGTGTGGAACTTTTAGAGGAAATCTTGAGCAATCGAAATATGTATGAAGCTTACAAGCGCGTATACCGCAATAAAGGCGCAAGTGGAGTTGACGGGGTGTCCGTAGAAGAACTAAAGGCACACCTAAGAGAGCATAAGGCTGAACTGCGTGCTCAAATCCGAAAAAGGAAATATGAACCAGCTCCAGCGTTGCGAGTAGAGATTCCAAAAGAAAAAGGTTAATAAGTACCATAATAACACTGGGAGAAAAACACATACTACAGGTCCCAATTGGCCAAAACTCCGTTGAATTAAACCTTGCAAAAATAAGGACTATAGTATTATTGTCTAATATTTGTTAATATAGGAAATATAAATAAATTACTATATAACTATATTGCTGAAAAGGGGAATTTAATATGAGTGTATATTTAGATATCTACGCAAAGATTATCATAAAGACATAATAGTTCCTTTTATTGGATCTGATCTTTCAATACCATTTAAAGTACCTTCTTAGGGATGATCTTTACTTTTAAAGAGGTCAATTTCATCATTCATGTACTACATCATAAAGAACGCACTTTTTTATCTGCTTATCCCTTTTGTACGAGTTAGCTGTCATTAAAAATCAATAGTTGTTCGTCTATCCCACAGCGGTCTCTTCGCTCTCCATGGCACAGCTTCGGGGTTACAGGATGTAGGTGAGTTAGACGTTGCCAGTCGACATGGTAATCTTAGTCTAACATGCTACAAGTGGATTCTTAGCCGTTCTTGTTGTTTGACTTCATGGCTAAAATCAAGTTAAAGAAAAGATCCACTAGATCAAGCGAGGGAAACCAATGGGTGAGATGCCTACAGGACTAGCATTAGCCGAAGATCAGCCATTGGTTGACAAAGCGAGTCAACACGCTCGACTTGATCTGTCCCATTTCTCCTTAATGTTCGTGTTTGAAACGAGTATAAGTAATTATGAATTCATTCAATTATTATTTTTTAAAAATTTAACCTCGCTGGTACACGTCTTAATTGTAAGTGTTTCAACTTGAGTGGATTTTTCCTATATTGGGTAGGTGTAACCCAGACAACCATTGTATTTACAAGGTATATCGTGCTTTCTTGGCAAAACCGTTGTCATACAGATGATCGAACGCTGGGTGGCTTATTTATGAATTATGTGATGAAATCGATGAACTGGATTGGGCTGTTGCTTTACAGCAATTAATCGTATACTTGATGATGCCATCCAACATACCAATAAAGCAATCCAAAAATTAATAAAAAAACAAGTACAGCGCTGGGTGGCAAGTTTGTCAACTATATCAAGGGTTACATGTCTATTTCAGTGTACGAAAGATGAATATGTTAATATTAATGAAAAAAAATCTAGTTTAGTTATAGAAAGGATATTTTAATGGGATTTTTTATTATTGGAATAGTATCAATTGTTATTATTACATATCTTGTTTTCAATATTTTATTTAATAAATTAGCAAAGATACCTTATAATTGGCATGTCGATTTTTTGAATCCAGCACTTCTAAGTATTATTTCTATTGTCTTCTCTATAGTAAAAGGAGTATTAGATGATTCCTTTTACATTATTTTATTTATATATTGCATACCAATTATTATAGTTATAAGCATTATTCTGACAATTATTAAATTTGTTTTACTGTACCCTTTTATAAAAAAGCATAATCAAGTTTATGAAGATGCTTTCTCATCATTTAATGATTAGCCGAAAATATCAGTAGTGTTTTCCATACGAGGTAATGAATCAGAATAATTAAAGCTTTACGCCGTCGATTTTATGATTTTTACTTATGTGAATGAATTTCATAACTGCTTATCCGCGTTCAAAATACGAACATTTACAGAAATGATGCGCGTGTTGACACGCTCTGTCAGCTAATGGGATTGCAAGTGGATCTTCGACTAATGCTAGTTCTCAAGGAGTCTCACCCATTAGCTTCCGTCCTTGATCCGGTGGTTCTGAAACTAGGTAGTCTTGACCTATGCATTTCTATTTGGATAGCGCTTGCATTTGATAGATGCATTGTGTTAATGTGTTGGTTGTGGTACTTAAACTACTACTTAGAAAAATCGAACGACTTAAAAAGAGCTTATCAATTAAAGGTTATCTTTTCAAGCGATTAGTAATAAGGATTTTGGGAAAACCAAGGATAAAGGGAAAGCTTTATTTGATATATTTAAAAAAGAATACATTATTGCACATGTATGATGAATGTGGGTGTGATGTTTATGGCTTAAATAAAGAAAATCTATTGCCTTTATGTCATAAATTTAGAAAATAGATTTTAGACTATAATCAGGTACAAATTGACCATATTTTTGCAGAAGGATTATTTAATTACTCTGAAACATCAGCTGAAATGGAAAATAGACTTAAAACCAATAGATTTAGAGTAAAGGAAACAGAAATTAATTTATATGAAGTCAATACATGCGAAATTACTCATCAACTTGAAATACCTAAAAAAGATGCATGAGTATGTGTGAAAGAGATGGAACAAACAGGGTTTACCATTGAAGTTGATAATAACTATAATGATTATATAATTCTTAAAGCGATAAAAACAGAAGCACTTGCACTTATTGGTTATCAGACTGAACTCATGTCGTTATATTCAAAGAAGTATAGCGGAAAGTATGAGGATGGTCAGCGAAAAGTGTTTTTTGATTATAGGGAATAAATTATTAAAGAGTTCTTTATTACCAGTGAAGTTAACGACCAAAAAAATGAAAGCTTTTTACGTGATGCATTGCTCGGCCACAAATAGCGTATTATCCCAATAGAATAAATATGCATGGTCTAAAACAAACTTGTACATAGATTCGAAATCACAATAATTTAAGAAAAAGTTAACAGTTGCTTTCTAGTATATTTATTTTTCCGTAATGGCAAAATGGTAAATTTCAATATCTTTACTATATATCCTCTTCTTTGTGCGCCTTTTAGTGTATGATACATATTCTCACGCACAACTCCATTATCTGTATGGAAATATATTTTATTAGCTATTAGTCCCTTTTATAAGGAAAACTTTACTAAGTCATAACCAGTAGGTAACAAGTTACCTTTACTGTCCTCACCTTAATCATGATCAAGTATAGTATATTAACATTTAATTTCTTTTATTTTTTAATTAATGAGGATTCTTAGCTAGAAAGTACTAGTAGTTCATCTACCACTTCATAGCGTTTAGTAGTCCTGCTACTATAGATAAATATCCTTTACCAATCTATATCACTATTTCTAAATGAACATCCCATCCAATCAAAGATATAAAGCAAACCCTGAAATTCCCCAATCATATGGGAATCTCAGAGTCTGATATGTCTATTTTGTTTTTGTCCGGGGTTGGGTCAAAATATTGGAGAAACCCCTGATAATAGAAGATTAATCTACATAACCATCTAGAAATTTACTTGCCTCACTATTAAACTTCCACATTACCCCAAACTTATCAACAAGCATTCCAAAACTTGCTGACCATGGCGTAGAAGATATCGGCATGATCACAGTACCACCTTCCGAAAGCCCTTCAAAAGATCGTTTATTCATTTCTGGATCAGCATCAATAATACTGATTAAGACGGTATTCCCTTTTATGATTTCTCCTATCCCAGCTTGCATAAAAGGTGGAACATCAGAAATCATTAACATATTCCCTGAAAACTCAATTCTAGATTCCATAATCATGTTTTGTTCTTCTTCTGTTAACGGGGCATTTGGATCTTGGCCAAAATCACCAAATCTCACCATTTTTACACTAGTTGCTGATAATGCCTTTTCATAAAAGGCCAACGCTTCTTCTGCTCTTCCATCAAATTGTAGATAAGATATTGCTTTCATAACTTAATTCCTCCTTTTCATATTTGTAGTATAATAGGACATATGCGACAAATGTATGTCGTATATGGGAGGGAAATATGAAAAAAATTGAGCGACTTATCTCGATAGTGATGATCTTGTTACAGAAGGAAGTTGTTTCGGCATCTGAATTTAGTCGACTTTTTAATGTAACTAGACGAACGATTCAGCGTGATATGGAAGCATTAACTTATGCAAACATCCCTATTTATGCGGAATATGGTGCTGAAGGGGGATATGCACTAATGGAAGAGTATAAATTCGATAAACGATTACTAAATCACAAGGATATTGAAAATATCCTTATAGCTTTAGGTGGTTTTGAGGGACTGATTACCAATCAAGAGATTCAAACGACTATACAAAAAATCAAAGGAATGACCAGCGCAGCTATTTCTCCAACACTTGATTTAACTTTCTATGATTGGCCGGGAAGAAGCCAAATCAACGAAGAAGTTTTATTTATCAGGCAAGCAATTGAGAACAATTGGCTCTTAAAATTTGAATATGTAGATCAAATAGGAAACAAAACGTACAGACTCGTAGAACCCTATAAGGTACATTTTAGGGAGATGCATTGGTATCTTTTTGGTTATAGCCTAGAACGGAAAGACTATCGAACATTTAAGTTGACGAGGATATTAAATATCCAAAAAGACGGTTTTTTTGTTCCAAGGACTGATCAGGATTTTCAGCATGAAAAACAATACATTGAACAAAAAAAATTGGTTAATGTACAACTATCGATAGATGTTGCTGTGAGGGATCAATTTATCGAAAGATACGGGAAAGATGCTGTTATAAAAGAAACGGCTAGAAGTTATCTTGTAACAATTGAATTGCCTGAGAATCATTATGCCTATCAATTTCTAGCCGGATTTGGTAATAAAGTTAAGATTATAAAGCCAAAAAGTTTTATTGTAAAATATGTGAATTTTTTAGAGGGAGCAGTGCAACTTTATAAATAAAGTGTTCATAGGTCGCTAAAGAGTATTAAATCTCAATACTTTTTTTGGCATTAGGTTGTAACCGTCAATTTCACGATTCTAACGTATACGATATTTGCGCTTTGAGGTTGATACTTCCTAATAGAACGAATACTTATTTGATTGATATTTAATTATATTGTCCATACGAAGCGATGGAAGAGTTACCAGCAGGCAACAAATGCAAGTAGATTTTAGAAAAATGACAGACCCTTTAATTGTTTTTTAGATAATCACTGGGTGATGCATTTTTTAATTTTTTGAATACTCTTCCAAAATAAGTTAAGTTCGTATATCCAACTGTAAAAGCGACCTGTTGAATCGTGTAATTATGCGTTCGAAGTAAACGTTCTGCTTCATGTATACGTAGCATGTTCATGTATTCTGTTAATGTTTTGCCAGTTGCCTTCTTGAAGAGAGAACAAAAGTAATTAGGACTTATACAACACATGCTTGCTGCTTGCTTTACCGAAATAGGCTCATGGAAATGATTGCTCAAATGTACGAGCACCGGATCAATTGAGCCCCTGTCCTGATTCCGTTTCTGAAGGGGAGTTTCTTCTGCCTTTTGAAAAATATAGCCTATGGATTCGAGCAGACTTGCCTTCACTAACAATTCATAACCGAATGGCTTTTCCGAATAGGCATACTTTAATTTCATTAAACACTCTCTTATGATGAGTGATTCAGGCTCACCCGCTTTGAAATAGGTGCGGATACTTACGTCGTTGGCTAGTAAGGGGCATATGTATTTCTTTTCTGTATTGTCTAACCCCGTATTTCTAATCAGGGACTCATTAAAAACGATTGCATATAGCTCGCTATCCGTTGATTCTGGAAAGGCAGAATGTATTTGCTTTTTGTTTACAAAGATGAGATCCCCTTCTTGTAAGTCTTGAAATGTTGAGCCTACTTGAACGCGGAACGATCCTTTTGTGATAATTATCCATTCTAGATGTTCATGCCAATGGAGTGGAATGATATGAGGGTCGGGATGATGAATATAAAAAATATTTATAGGAAAGGTTTGATCGGGGATTACTGTATGCTCTTTCTTCGATAATGTAAACTCCATTGCTATATCTCCTCAAAATCGTAATATTGTACGAGTCTTTCGTAATCTCCTATGTATATTATTAAACTTGTGCTAAGTATAATTCAATTGTAATACGCTTATCACTTCGAAGTAAACATACATTTTTTCAAGGAGGAGAATGGTGCTATGTTTGTAGTAAATGGAAATCGGCTCGTCAGAGAATTTGATTCGGAAAAATTATGGATTGAGTCGTGGGGAGAGAATTCTCTACGAGTACGTGCATCGTACACGACAATAGAAGATTCTGATTGGGCGCTTTTACCTAAGGATGGCATAAAAGCAGAAATTACGGTTGATGATGATGTAGCAACGATTGTAAATGGCAAAATAAAAGCAGAAATAAAACGTAATGGTCAAGTGACTTTTTATAACCAAAACGGTCAAGTGTTAATAAGGGAAACGGAAAACACTTACCAATTGAAGTACGGTGGCAGGGAGTTAATCCCACATCCAGGAAGTAGCGACTATCGACTAACGCTTCGTCTGGAGTCTGATCCAAAGGAAAAGTTATATGGAATGGGGCAATACCAACAGCCTTTTCTCAATATGAAAGGTTGTATGTTAGAGTTAACACACCGAAATAGTCAAGCAAGTGTACCATTTGTTATGTCTAGCTTAGGATACGGTATGCTTTGGCATAATCCTGCAGTGGGACGTGTAAACTTTAATTTAAATGTAACGGAATGGACCGCACCTTCCACCAAGCAATTGGATTATTGGATTACCGCAGGAGATACTCCAGCGGAAATTGAAGAATCATATGCTTCTGTTACCGGAACTGTACCTATGATGCCTGACTATGGGATGGGCTTCTGGCAATGTAAATTGAGGTACCAAACACAAGAAGAGTTACTGGAAGTTGCACGAGAGTATAAAAGAAGGGAGCTTCCTATTTCTGTGATTGTCGTTGATTTCTTCCACTGGACAAACCAAGGCGATTGGAAGTTTGACCCTGAATATTGGCCTGACGTTGAAGGGATGGTTAAAGAGCTTAAAGAGATGGGGATTGAACTGATGATATCCGTGTGGCCAACAGTTCAAGCCGAGAGTGAAAATTATCAGGAAATGATTGAAAAAGGTTATCTTGTTCGGTCGGATCGAGGTGTTCGCACTCAATTCCAATTCTTAGGGCAAAATGCGATTTTTGATGCGACCAACCCGGAAGCTCGTAAATTTTTATGGAGTAAGATAAAACAAAATTATTATGATAAAGGAATAAAGGTATTCTGGTTGGATGAGGCAGAGCCGGAGTTTACCGTTTATGACCACGATATTTATCGTTATCATCTTGGTTCTAGCTTACAAGTGGGTAATATTTATCCTAGTAAATATAGCCAGACATTCTACGATGGAATGAAAGCGGAAGGTCAAGAAAATATTATTAATCTCGTTCGTTGCGCATGGGCTGGCAGCCAACGTTATGGCGCTCTAACCTGGTCTGGTGACATTCACTCTAGTTTTAAGGTTCTAAGTAATCAGGTTCGTGCAGGATTAAATATGGCTATTGCAGGTATCCCTTGGTGGACAACGGATATTGGAGGCTTCCATGGAGGCAATCCTGATGATCCTTCCTTCCGTGAATGTATTGTTCGTTGGTTCCAATATGGGGTGTTTTGTCCTGTATTCCGATTACATGGTGATAGAATGCCAATGCAGAAACCGATAGGAACTACTGGGGGAGGCCAATGTCATAGTGGTGCGGCGAATGAAGTATGGAGTTACGGAGAAGAGGCTTATGAAATATTTAAGGACTACTTACACCTACGTGAGCGACTTCGTCCTTATATTTCAGAGCTGATGCAGCAAGCACATGAAAAAGGAACGCCTCCGATGCGTCCATTATTCTATGATTTTCCAAATGATCAGAAAGCATGGGATGTTGATGATCAATATATGTTTGGTCCAGATATCTTAGTCGCTCCTATATTGAGTGAAGGGCAAAGAAACCGCAGTGTATATTTACCAAACGGTGCAGAGTGGATGGACCCTTATTCTGGACAAACGTATGAAGGTGGACTATGTTTAACCGTTGATGCTCCTTTGGAGCGAATGCCGTTGTTTTTAAAGAATGGGGCGGATTTACCAATTGTAGCTGAATAAATAGTTAAAGCAGACTTATATGTATATGCAGGTACAGATATTTAATAATTAATTAGATGGAGGGGATATTCCAATCCAAGAATTAAAACGAGAGCTTCCGAATAGAACACGCTATCTTACTATAAAAAGCATGAGATTCATAGTTGGATTCTCAAGCTTTTACTATAAGATTGAGAGCTACGATGTATTTAAACCTCCAAGGTGCTAAAGTATCTATGGTTCGCCAACCAAAATAAAAGCATATGGAGGAATTTTGTATGTCCAAGGAAACTAAGCAAATACAAAATGAATTTTAAGTATCATATTGTTTTTGGTGTACCGGATTTTATGTGGACACAGCAGTAGAAATAAGAAACAGACAGAAGAATATATCCAAAATCAAATCCAAGGTGATAGAGTCGCAGAACAATTGATGGAATACATTGATCCATTTACGGGAGAAGAGGTAAAAGAGAAAACGACATAAATAAGTTGGCGACCTTTGAGGTCTGGCCAGTAAAAGTAGTACTTGAGATGAACTGTTC
The DNA here is from genome assembly GCF_001552275.1 of Amphibacillus sediminis NBRC 103570. Taxonomy (GTDB): domain Bacteria; phylum Bacillota; class Bacilli; order Bacillales; family Amphibacillaceae; genus Amphibacillus_B; species Amphibacillus_B sediminis. The sequence goes on along the minus strand of NZ_BCQW01000033.1, from coordinate 15,457 downwards.
AGTATCCCTTTAGGATTTGGTCAGTAACAAAGGCTTCTAACCACAGAAAGAGGCTAGTTATGTCCTAGCCTCTTTTGAATTAAAAAACTATTTTTTAACAGCATGAATAAAATGAATGGTCTCGAATGCAGATAAATAATCTGTCCTATTGCTAAAATAAAGCTGATTTATTTCAGTTGGTGACAAATGTTCATAAATCAATAACCCTGATTTTTCTAACATATTCTCTATCTCGTAATAAGAGAAAGCTGATTTCATTGGTTCTCCACTAGCCGAAGCCATTTTTACCATATTTTCAACTCGATTAGACATGCCCTTTTCTTCAAAGAGGTTTTCATCCGCGTAATCAAAAACAATAGAGCTACCTGATGGGACCTTGTCAAATAAACGATTTAATAAGGCCGTATTTTCCTCTTTAGTTAGATAATATGATACTCCTAACAGGCTAAAGAAAGTTTTTTTGTTATCGAGTCCTTTATCTATCAAGTCATGATTAGAAAACTTAGTAGTAAAATCCATTGAAACAAAATGAAGGTGATCCGGAATATGAAGTTGATTATCCTCTAACTTTTTTATCTTAAATTCCTGAGTAGTTGGATAATCAATTTCAAATATTTCTAAGCTATTTTTCAATTCTGGATAACGAAAAGCGAAAGTATCTAATCCTGCTCCAAGGATGACATACTGTTTTACCCCTAATTTAACTTCATTAAGTAATACTCTTTCACAATATGCAGAACGGGCTAAGGGGGTAGGTGAAAGCTGAACCTGGGTAATCCATTTTAGAATTTCTGCGGGATTATCTTTGAACCTTTCTGCAATATCTTTGTTGAAAAACGCAATCCCGTTTATCATATTTTGGCTAATAGCTGAAAACTCTTCAGCGGAGATTAAATCGTTCGCGATAAAATCATCAAAAACTTTAGGTATATCATACTTGCTGTGATATGCACGACCAAAAGCTGAAACTAAGGAAGTTATACTAGACTCATTTTGGTTCATACCTTGTTCCTCCTATAAAAAAAATAAGGTTCCCCTGGCCAGGAGAACCTTATTATACATAATATATTTATAAAATTCAATTATAGCACAATAAAATTTTTTTGTCAACTATTTTGAACTAGGTCTGGATCAAGGAGGGTATCTTTTCATTTCAATTCGTAACCCTACGAGTTAATGGTATCGGTCTATCTAATATAAATCGTCGATTAATGCAAATCTTAATTGTTGAAGCCAATATAACAGAAGAAAATGAAGAAACACCATAAAAGCCCAGTTTAGATTGTAGGCCTGTTTAAACGAGTTTTTTTGTTATTTACAAGCTATGTAATCCGCTTAACCGGACACAATACAGGAATTAGCAAGAAATATTTATCGCAGTGTAACTGGCTGGGGCTAAGATTACTCGCCCCATCGAAGGGCCTTTGTAAGTGTCCCACTAAGGAAACGTCATGCCTAAGTGGAAGATCCAACAGCCAGTAATGGCCCGATTGCTTCAAGAGGTCAACAGCTAAAGGACTTATTGCATTACCTGTCGGTGTGTATCAGATAAGTTTGGCATTTTGGTTGATTGTTAAGGGGTTTGACCAGCAGAGTGTGGAGAAATTAAAGGCGAATTAGTCGATATATTGATCAACATAAGCAGGCTTTTGTGTGCCTGCTTTTTTTTATGTCGACCAGGTTAAGACTTAATAGGGCAAAGGTGAATAGTTAACACTATCCAAATTCATCCGTACAACTTATATATAATAAGCCTTAAATATAATATTTTGTTTGTGATTACCAAATTTCTCCCCGAATAGTGTGACTCCACCTACATGTTCAGCATCTTCCTTGACTTCAATTCGGAATGTCCAACTATCTAATACCTTGAGGAAATCTGCAATAGTGACGGTAGAAATTTGATCCCCATCCATATAGGTTCCATGTGATGTAATCCTAATGGTTTTTAATAGTCCATATTGATTAATGTTGCTTGGCCACCAATCTGGTGTTAATTTACCGCGTGTATCGGCAAAGTCACCAGGACTTTGCCATATTCCTAATTCAACATCATTTAGCGTAAACGTAATATCTGAGGGCCAGACAGAGTTAGCAAATGGAAATTCTGAAGATATTTCAAAGCTAATATCAATTTGTTGAAGTTGATTATTCTCTTCTAAATAGTTAGGTAATTTATATTCAATAAATCCTTGAGTAAACCAGAGAATTTCAGCTTTAACACGCTCTGGTGATAAAAAGAATTTCGGTTGATCTACTGGACCAATAAAGTCTTTTTCTGACGCTAAGCCACAAGTAGGTAGAACAGAAAAATCCGTAAAATGACCGACTGGAATTGAAGTTTCGTGTGCTGAATAAGACAACTGTATTTTTTGTGGAAACGAAATCTCAATATGGTCAACCTTCAAATAAGATACACGCTGCAAGCCTGATTTTCCTGGTATTTTCTCAGTTCTTATCAGTCCAGCTTGCTCCAGTTTTTCGACATGCTTGGCTACAATTGGACTGCTTAATTCTAGAGCTTCAGCCAGTTCCTTTATGTTTAGTTTATTCGTAGATAGTAATTGAATGATCTTTAATCGAACATGACTGGCGAGTGCTTCATAAACAGGTAAAGAAGCCTGATCAATTTCTAACTGCATGTAAACACCTCCTTTCGTTAATTAAATAAATTAATTAATTGGCAATAAATCGTTACTTGATTAACTTTTTTGTTTTTAAAGCATCGATTTTGCCAATATAAACTAAAATAATGTTAACAAAAATATTAATTAAAAGCAAAAAAAATAACATGATTTACACTGAGGTTATTGACAGCGTTTACATGTGCGTATATATTTATAAGTGAATGATCGATAACTTAATTGATACGGATGAGTTATTAACTAAGTTATTGCCATACATAACTATTAGTCTGAGGTGATATTGGTGCCAAGAGATAAATGGAAGGTAAGTTTTATAAGCATCTTGGTTGTATTGTTAGTAGGATTGTCTAGCTTTAATCCGGTATTTCTAGCTACTGAAGATGACCAAGAATCCGATGATTTAGAATCCATTGATAAAGATTCTAATGATATTGATTCGATTATTTCAGAGCAAAATAATGAGGGACCGGTTAAATATAGTCAATATATAAGTGGAACTGAGACAGAGCATTATCAAAACGATTCAATTATATATGAAGATATGAGTCAACTTACCTCAAATGCTCTGACATCATATGAGGGGATCAATGTTATACGAGCAAATCAAGATGAAACCATTTCATTTACTGTTATGGCTCCAGAAACGGCCTATTATCAAATAGGTTTTTCCTACAAGATAGACGGAGTAAATGTTTTACCAACGCGTGCAGAAATGCAGGTCAATGGCATGGTCCCTTATTACGAAATGCAAAATTTAATTTTTGAAAATAGCTGGGAAAATCCCGAAACCTTCCAAATTGACAAATACGGTAATGAAATTATTCCCCAACCGATCAAGTCAGAGGAATGGCAGTTTAAATATTTGATTGATTCAAGCTATCGAACAAGTACCCCATTACTTGTTAAGCTTGATCAAGGTGAAAATGAAATTACGTTGAATATCTCGGAAGGAAACCTACTTATAAGTACAATAGAATTGTCATCAAGCGATCTACTACCTGTACATGAACATGTAGATATCGAGGGGAATGCTTTTATTGAAATAGAAGCAGCTAATGAACTATTGAAGCGAAATGATTCCGCTATTCGAGCGAATGCCTCTTATAATGTTAATTTAATCCCATATAGCAATGATAAACGTGTGTTAAATCATATTGATCCAGATGGATTTAAGACACCTGGTCATAAAATTTATTATGAGGTTGAGGTAGAAGAAGCAGGCTACTACTACTTAGGGATTAATTATTTGCAAAAGGCGAAGGCAGATTTTCCGATCTTTATGAATATTGAGATAAATGGTGAAATCCCGTATCAAATATTGAAAGATTATCCTTTTCCATATACCTCAAACTATACACATTATACGCTAGTCGATGATCAGGGCGATGCTATCCCAATCTATTTGGAGGCCGGTACGAATCAAGTCAGCTACCAAATTACCATTGAGCCGATCAAAGCTGCGATGGAACAAATTGAACGTCTAATAAATGAAATACAAAATTTATCCCTAGAACTAACCAAGCTTGTTGGTCCAGATGTAGACCGCCATCGTGATATAGATGTGGAGCTCTACATCCCAGGGTTAAGTGAATTAATGGTCAATTGGGCTGATGAGCTAGCCTCTATCTATGAATCAATGAAAGCATTTAATCATCATGATGAAGTTGGAGCATTTTCTGGATTAACCATTGCCGAACAACAATTGCGTAGCTTAGCGGATGAACCGGATAAGCTTGCTCGTCGCAAAAATGAGCTTGCTACGGGGCAAAATTCTGTTACTGCTTATCTTGGAAATCTATTACAGGATATGAACAACAATGGTATCGGCATTGATCGTTTCTATTTTTATCAAGAAAAAGCAGATGCGCCAGAAAGTGCAGGTTTTTTTACGAGGATGTGGGGAGGAGTTCAACGCTTCTTCAACTCATTCGGCGAACAAGATTATCAGGTTAATTATGTGAATGAAGAGAATTTACAAGTATGGGTTAACCGTCCACGCCAATATGTTGAAATTATGCAGCGTCTCATCGATGAGAGCTTTACTGCTGAGACAGGGGTAAAAGTCGATTTATCATTAATGCCTGATCAAAACAAGCTCATCCTTGCTAATGCAGCAGGTGAAGCACCTGATGTAGCAATGGGCGTCAATTATGCCTTACCATTTGAAATCGGAATTCGTGGTGCGCTCCAAGATCTTAGCGAATTCAATGATTACGAGGATGTCATTGATGATTTTTCACCAGGTATGCTTGTACCAGCAATGATTCAAGACGGTGTCTATGCGATTCCAGATACAATGAATTTTTGGGTGATGTTTTATCGTGAGGATATTTTAGCTGAAATGGGCTTACCTATCCCAAATACGATTTATGAAGTACGCTCCTATTTACCAGAACTGCAAAGAAGAGGAATGAATTTCTTCTATCCAACTGCAGGGATGGGTGGCATGAAAATTTTTGCCGGAACGATGCCGCTTCTTTACCAGAATGGTGGTCAGTTATATGGCGATACCATTCATCGAACGTTATTAAATGAGAATGAATCGATTGAAGGCATGCGCTTATTAACTGAATTATTTACTATTTATAATGTTCCTTATGATGTACCGAGTTTTTATCAACAGTTTCGTGATGGATCGATTCCAATTGGGATTTCTGACTATTATATGTATAACTTAATACTCAATGCGGCACCAGAGATCGCGAACGTTTGGGATATTGCCTTAGTTCCTGGTATTGAAAATGCATCTGGCGAAATTGAGCGATGGTCGACAGGCGGAGCTGAAAGTAACATTATGTTCAGCGATAGTGATAAGAAGGATCAAGCGTGGGAATTCATGAAATGGTGGGCATCGACTGATATCCAAGTTGCCTTTGGTAATATCCTTCAGACTACCTATGGACCGGAATATATGTGGAATACAGCTAATTTAACAGCCTATGAAGACTTACCTTGGTCACATAGACATAAAGCGGTTATTCTCGACCAAGCTGACTGGATTGCTGAAGTACCGCGTGTTCCTGGTAGTTATTTATTAGAACGCGAATTAAGTAATGCTTATAATGCCATTGTTCTTGATGGTGAGAATTTAAGAACCGCCATTGATCTAGCCAGTAAGCGGATTAACCGTGAAACAGAGAAAAAGCTAGAAGAGTTTGGCTTTATGCAAAATGGGCAGATGGTAGAACCTTATCCAAATCCAGAATTATCTATTGAAGATAAAGACTAACAGGGGGAAGAAGCAATGAGAGAAAACCAGAAGCGTTCATATCTTTTCTTACTACCCTATATCATCTTGTTTACTTTATTTATCATCGTGCCTGTTCTAATGGCGATCTATCTATCGTTTACAAACTTTAACACGATTGAGACACCAAATTTTGTAGGGTTCATGAACTATATTAATCTATTAACACAAGATGAGATATTTATGCAATATGTCTTACCCAACACCATTTTATTTGCAGTGATTGTTGGACCAGGTGGCTATATCTTATCATTTATCCTTGCCTGGATCTTAGCACAGTTAACACGTGTACCACGAACAATTTTCGCCCTTATTTTTTATTCACCATCGATGACTGCAGGAATTGCAATGGCTGTCGTTTGGCGAGTCATCTTTAGCGGAAATCAGTCAGGTTATGCCAACTCTATTTTAATGCAGCTAGGTATCATTACTGAACCGATTATTTGGTTACAGGATACCCGATTTATTCTTTTGATTATGATTATTGTAGCGTTATGGAGCAGTATGGGGGTTGGCTTTTTGGCCATGATGTCAGGAGTACTTAATATTGATGAGACATTGTATGAAGCCGGTGCAATAGATGGAGTAAAAAACCGATTTCAGGAACTCATTTATATTACGATTCCTTCTATGAAGCCACAAATGCTATTTGGTGCAGTTATGGCAATTGTAAGTACGTTCTCAGCCGGAGCGATTGGCGTTCAATTAACCGGTGCAAACCCAACTCCTTCATATGCTGGTCAGTTAATGGTCAACCACATCGAAGATTATGGTTTCATTCGATTTGAAATGGGTTACGCTGCTGCATTATCAGTCGTCTTGCTTCTTATCATTTACTTATTTGCTTATATATCTAAGAAACTATTTACGGAATCATAAGAAAGGAAGGATGAGATGGCTTTTAAAAGTAGTGGGATTAACCCTAAAACGTTTCACCGTAGCCAGTTGAAGTTTTACATCTTTTTAATACCATTTGCGATCTTTATGGCTTTACCTATTATCTTTATCTTTAACCATGCATTCAAGCCATTAGATGAGCTTTATGCATTCCCACCAAGGTTTTTTGTCGTAAATCCAACCTTGGAAAATTTTCGAAATTTATCACAGCTAGCTGAGTCATCAGGAATTCCGTTGAGTCGATATTTGTTTAACAGCTTGTTCGTTACGGTCATTGTTGTCTTTTTGTCGATTGCCTTATCGACTTTAGCAGGTTATGCCCTCTCAAAGAAACAATTTCGGGGCAAAAAGGCGTTGCTTGAAATTAATAACACAGCATTAATGTTTGTCCCAATCGCTGTTATGATTCCGCGTTTTTTGACGGTATCTTTTATTGGAATAGAAGATACCTATTTCGCCCATATTCTACCGCTTGTTGCGATGCCTGTTGGCTTATTCCTAGTCAAACAATTTATTGACCAAATCCCAGATTCACTAATCGAGGCTGCGGTTATGGACGGAGCAAGTGATATTAAAATTTATTGGAAAATCATTTTACCGCTCATTAAACCAGCCATTGCAACGGCCGCAATTCTAGCCTTCCAGCTGGCGTGGAATGATTTGGAAACATCGATGTTTTATACCACAAGTGAAAGTATGCGGACACTTGCCTTCTTTATGAACACGTTAGCCGCTCAAACTAATGTTGTTGTTGGTCAAGGTATGGCAGCTGTCGCCTCACTTATTATGTTCGTGCCAAATCTTGTATTATTCATTATTCTGCAAAGCAAGGTTATGAATACAATGGCACATTCAGGATTGAAGTAGGTGTTAACCATGAAAAAAATTAAGCAATTAAGTCTGGGTATGCTTTCGATTATACTTTTATTTGTATCGATGACGTCAATTGTAGAAGCGAATACAGCTTATCGTACCTTTACAGAGGATGGGTACGGGCGTTATGTTGAAACACAAACAGCCTACACGGTATTGGACACCATAGTTAAATTTGATAATGAGCTGTTTTCACAGGCTCAGGATATGAAGGTTGGAGCTGATGGACTAATCTATATTGCTGATACGGGTAATGGCCGGATATTAGTCGGAGATCGCTACGGGGATTTTGTCAGAAGCTTTGGTGAAGATGAGCTTACTCGTCCTACAGGTTTATTTCTGTCACATGATGATAAGGTTTATGTTGCTGATGAGACCAATGCAAAGATCTTCGTTTATTCCTTAACGGGTGAGTTGATTGAGGAATTTGGCCGTCCGGACAGTATTTTATTTGGCGAAAATGCCAACTTCACACCATTAAAAGTAGCTGTGGATCAACGTGATAATATTTACATTATTTCACGTGGTAATTCAAATGGGATCATTCAAATTAATGCGAATACAGGGGAATTTCTCGGCTATTTTGCTCCGAATACAACAGCTGTAACAGCCATGACGGTGTTCAGACGTGCTATTTTCACTGATGAGCAATTAAGTAGAATGATCGATATTGTTCCACCAACATCAACCAATATTAATATTGATGAAAAAGGGCTCGTTTATTCTGTTTCACAAGGTCAACGTGTAGAAGCGATACGAAAGTTGAATGTAGCAGGTCAAAATATATTAGAAACACGGGTGGCTGATGATTTCCCTGCTGCAGTAGAAGTCGGATCTTTGGAAAATATTTTTGTTGCTAGTGAAGACGGATTTATTTATGAGTATACAAGTGAAGGTAATCTTCTCTTTGTCTTCGGTGGCCAAGATGATGGTCGGCAACGCGTAGGGTTATTTAGAAAGCTGTCTGCCATTGCGGTTGACGAACAGGATCGGCTTTATGCACTTGATCAAGACCGTAATCAAATCCAAATTTTTGAACCAACAGAGTTTGCTGATCTTGTCCATGAATCGTTAGCACTCTATCAAAATGGTGATTATGAAGCAAGTAAAGGCCCGTGGGAAGAAGTAATTCGCTCGAATAGCTTGTTCGATTTTGCCTACCTCGGATTAGGAGAGGCCTATTTTAAGGAAGAAGATTATGATGAAGCCCTGCAAGCTTTCCGTCAAGCTAAGTATCACGAGGGCTATTCGGATGCTTTTTGGGAAGTACGGAATGTCTGGATGAGAGAGAACATGATTACACTCATTTTCATCATTATTGGCCTCGTTGTTTTGGTTAAATGGTTAGGCTGGTTAGAGAAGAAATATCACTATTTAAAACGGATTGGTGGTTATTTATCAACCAAGTATCGAATGAAATTCTTTAATGATGTTGCCTTTATTAAAAACATGATCAAACATCCACTTAATACCTATTATAGTATTCAGTACGAAAATAAAGGAAGTGGCTGGTCGGCAAGCTTTTGGCTGTTTATCCTTTATGTGTTGTTTATCTTAGAAAAGTATTTTACTGGCTTTATTTTTAGGTATGTTAGAGATGGTGAGTACAGCTTAGCAATGGATACCGCTTTGTTCTTTGGCATTGTGGCATTGGTAGTTGGTTCGAATTATTTAATTACGACGATTAATGAAGGGGAAGGTAAATTCAATCATGTATTTATAGGGTTTATTTATGCGTTTGCCCCATACTTCCTGTTCAAACCATTCATCATTATCATTAGTAATTTCTTAACTTATAATGAGGCATACTTGCTAGGTTTAGCCAATACGATCATTTACGCTTGGGTCGGGATTTTAATTTTCTTGATGATTAAAGAAATGAATGACTATACAATACGTGAGACGTTTAAAATTATTTTCTTAACATTATTTATGATTTTAATTGCTGTTTTGTTTATCTTTATTGTCTACATTTTAGTCGTACAGATGTTTCAATTTATTGTGTCCGTCTTCAATGAGGGGGTGTATCGCATTGAAAACCGTTAAAGTCAAGACCATGATTAAAGTATTGATATTTACCATAATTGCAGGCTGGTTCGTATTTTTCTTACTATCTGGAGACGATGAAGAGATGGAGATTACCGGACCAGACACACCAGTGGTGACAGACCCTAGTGATGACGATGAAAGTCTTGATGATGGCGAAGAAGAAATACCGCCCATTGAAGAACCAGAGCAGGTTGAGATTGATGAAGAGGAATTGGAAGAATTACTAGAAGAGCAAGAAAGCTTAGCACTGGTCATTGACTCGAAACAAAATACGATTAATGATCATGATTTTTGGGTTGAGAATGAACATTTTGAACTTTATCTAAAGGAAGAAAACCTCTCGATAATTTTAAGAGAGAAAAGTACAGGATCGGTCATGTATTCGACGGTAGATGATCCAATCGGCAGTAATCAAACCTGGCAGAACTTTGTTCGATCAGGGATTGTCATGGAGTATTTAGTTGATACCAATATCGTTGTTTACAGAGCAGACATGTATTCAGAAAACCCTGAAAAGACGGTGAGTAAAACAGAAAACGGTTTTCAAGCCGAGATTTATTATCCTGAATTAGAAATTGGTTTTAACGTGTCTGTCATGTTGACCGAAGAAGGGATCACTGTTGATATTCCACAAGACTCGATTATTGAAGAAAATGACCGTTATCGAATGGCTAGTATCTACGTCTATCCTTTCTTAGGTCATACATTATTAGGTAATAGAGAGGGCTATATGTTTATTCCAGATGGCTCAGGTGCTCTTATTTATTTGGACGATAAAGATGGTAAGTTTACCCAACCGTACTCAGCTATGGTCTATGGTGAGAATGTCGGAATAGATGATCCGTTTGTATTATCTCTATTTAACAATATGGATCCGTTTAACGATCCAGAAAAAATTATCGCACCAGTATTTGGTATGGTTCATACGGATAACGATATTGGCTATCTCGGTATTATTGAAGAAGGTCAGTTTAGTGCCCGTTTAGAGGCATATCCGAATGGAGCAATCTTACCTTATAACTGGATTACGCCTAAATTTATTTATCGCCAGGTTTATAACCAACCGACAAGTCAAGACACCGGTACGATGGTCGTCCGTCAGCGGGATCGAAACGATTTTGACATTCGTGTTCATTATCATTTTGTTGCAGCTGAAGATGCCAATTACATGGGCCTAGCTACGACCTACCGTCAATATCTGATAGATCAAGCGTTATTTACGGTCAAAGAGGATGAGTTTAATTTACGTATTGATTTATTAGGTGCAGAGGTTGAACAAGGATTAATCTTTAAAAATACGGTACCGATGACGACATTTTCTCAAGCTTACGAGATATTAACAGATATTAAGAATAATGGCGCTGACAACATCCTTTCAATCTATAAGGGCTGGCAAAATAATGGCTATTACGGTGGAATGCCGATAAGGTCATTCAGGCCAGAATCCGCCTTATCTGATGGTATGACTGTCCAACATTTAATTGAGCAGCTTGATGATGAGGATATTGATCTGTTTCTTTATCATGATGCTTTGAGAATCAATATGGAAGAGTTAGGAACAAGTCGACATCGTGTCATGAAGAAATTTAATAAGCGAACATACGATGAAGAAGTGTATGGCAAGGTCTATCGGAAATTTAATTACTTACATCCACAATCAAGCGTTAATATTATGGAGACGATGCTTGATGAATATCAGAAGGAAGAGATCGATAACATCATGATTGGTGGCATTTCAAATACGCTATTTTCATATAGCGAAGGTAATCGTGAGGTTGATCGGATTTCGACAAAACGTCACTATCAATCATTAATCGATTCGTATTCAGATTCATTTAATTTATTGTTAGAACAGCCATTTGCTTATCTATGGGATCAGACCGATGCATTGATCGACTTACCTACAAGGTCATCAAATTATGTGTTCGTTGATGAAGATATCCCGTTTCTCTCTTTAACTTTAAAAGGGATTGCCCCTTTGTATGCAGAGTATGTCAATTTTCAGGCAAATCAAGAGGAATTTTTCCTGCAGATGATTGAACAAGGCTTAAATCCATCATTTTTAATTACCTATGAAAGCCCTGCAATGTTGATGAATACAAACTCATCACATATTTATAGCTCACAATACGAACGTTATCAAGACATGATACAGGAGTATTATCAAGAGCTTGCGGCTGTTCATGCGCAAACAAATGGATCTGTCATTGTTGACTACCAACGGGACGGTTTAGTTACAAAAGTGAGCTATGCGAATGGTGTGGATGTGCTACTCAATTATGCCGAACAACCAAACACAGTTAATGGTCATCTTATTGAGCCGTTATCTTATAAGGTGGTGAGTTCCGAATGAAAATAAAGCGTGAAACACTTTATGGCTATTTGTTTATCCTCCCATGGTTAATGGGGTTTATTGGCCTAGTTTTATACCCGATGATTCAATCCTTTTATTTTAGTTTAAATGACATGCGCATTACCCCGCACGGTTTGCAGTTTGTGTATGTTGGCTTTAATAACTTTTTGAATGTTTGGCTGCAGGATATGTTTTTTATTCAAGAGTTATTAGCTTTTGCAGTCGATACATTAATTCGCGTCCCTGTCATTGTTGTATTTGCATTAATTATAGCTATGCTTCTAAATCAGGATGTGAAATTTAAAGGTTTGTTTCGAACGATCTTTTTCTTACCGGTCATTGTTGCAAGTGGACCTGTGATCAGCCAATTGGTTGATCAAGGTGCCACAGCCATTCCAATGCTAAATCAGGATGTAATTATGAGTATTTTAAACTCATTATTTCCGACTTGGTTCGCGGGTGTACTAAGTGATTTATTTAATCAAATTATTACGATTTTATGGTATTCAGGTGTTCAAATTCTCTTATTCTTGGCTGCTTTACAAAAGATTGATCCGAACCTTTACGAAGCAGCTAAAATTGATGGGGGTTCAAGCTGGGAATGCTTTTGGAAAATTACATTACCAACCATAAAACCATTAATTTTAATTAACTTGGTTTACACGCTTGTTTCATTGGCAAATAGTGGGCAGAACCCGATAATTGATTTAATTTATGCGAACATGTTTAATGCAACCCGTGGTTATGGATTTGCATCAGCGATGGCTTGGATGTATGCGGTCATTATTTCACTTATGCTGATCTTGATATTCTTACTGTTTAGAGAGAAGAAATCGAAACGAATAAACTAGGAGGACACAATTATGCCAGCGAAAAGCGCGACACGTGTCATGCATGTTTTGCGAAATGATCAATTAGCGTCTAAACAGAAATTACGCTTAATGAGATTAAAAGCACACCACTTTCTTTTTGGCTTTAATGAGCGGAAAGGTCTCTTCCTGACATTTATTATCTATTTGCTTTTATTGGGTATTGGTTTTGTTTACCTCTATCCCATCCTTTATATGTTCATTACGAGCATTAAATCGTTAAATGATTTATTGGATATGGCGATTAATTGGATACCTTCTTCGGTTTATCTAGATAATTATCGTCAGGCATACACAGTCCTAAATCTTCGCCCGGCTTTATTAGGGAGTATGCAAATTGCCTTATTTCCAACCCTTTTACAGGTTGCCATTTCGTCAATTGTTGGTTATGGTTTTGCTCGTTTTTCTTTTCCATTTAAGAAGCTGTGGTTTGGATTGATGATCTTTAGTTTTATTATTCCGCCACAAATTTTAATGATGCCAACCTATCGGCTATTTAGCGATTTAGGCTTAACAGGGTCATTGAGTGCCTTTACCATCCCAGCTCTATTGGGACAGGGTTTAAATAGCACAATCTTTATTCTGATTTTTTATCAATTTTTTAAACAGACGCCAAAGTCACTTTATGAAGCAGCAGAAGTGGATGGGGCTAATCAATTAGTGAGCTTTTTCAAAATTGCCGTGCCAATGGCAGTACCTGCTTTTATCGTAGCATTCTTATTTTCATTTGTTTGGTATTGGAATGAAACGTATTTAACGACATTGTATTTAACAAGTTCTTCGACCGATATAACAACCATTTTAATTCAACTACAGCAGTTTGAGTCAAATTATGAGACGTTATATCCCGTTGCTGAAGCAGGTCCAAATCGGATTAATGAAGGGATAAAAATGGCTGGGACAGTTATAAGTATCCTTCCATTATTGATTATTTACTTCTTTTTACAGCGTTATTTCGTCGAAAGCGTCGACAATACAGGTATTACCGGTGAATAATCACCGTAATATAATTTTAAAATTCCATTATAAGAAATGGGGGAAAAACATGAAAAAGAAATTTGGTTTGAGTATTTTGTTGTGCGTAATGGCTATGTTGATGTTAGTAGTGGGGTGTTCTTCTTCGGACGATCAACCGTCTAGCAACGAGACCGATGAGGGGAACACAGCTGAAAACGATGAAGGTACATCTGATGCAGAAACTGCTGGCTTACCACCAATGACTGATGAGGAGATTACGCTTACTTATGCGAGCTGGCAACCGCTTGATTTGCAGTATTACTTAGCCGATGCATTTATGGATAAGTATCCGAATATTACTGTTAACATCGTTGAGCTCGAGCAAGAGGGATGGAACGATCATTTAACAAACTTAGCGAGCACCGGTGATTTACCAGATGTATTTTGGTACATGGGTAATGTAGATATCGCAATCCGTAATATGTGGTTAGGTGATTTTACTGAATACTTTGAGGCTGATCCTGAGACAGCGAACATTTTAGATACGTTAGTCGATAAAGGTTACTTTGATGGTAAACGAAAAATGGCTGCACCAGCGGCGTATTTGCCTTATACTATTTTCTTAGATGAGAATCTATTTGAACAGCAAAATGTTGATATGCCTTCTCCTGATTGGACATATAGTGAAATGTTAGAGCTTATTGAAACGATGACAATTCCTGAGCAAGGAATCTTTGGCTACAATACTTACACTCAGCTCCTTACGATGGCACCTATTGTCAATGGCGATGCCGATGGTGAGTTTGGTTGGGACGGTGAAAAGTATGATATGACGGGTGAATGGGATGACGCCCTCATGAAACATGGTGAGTTTGTTCGTAATGGTAATCATGCCCCATTCTTTGATACAGATGAAGCAGAAGCTGCGTTCGGTGATCGTGAGCTTTGGGCTCCAAGTACCGGAAGACTTGCCATGCAATTAGATGCTTGGTGGACCGTTGATTTATTCGGTACTGATGAATTCGTTGATAAAGGTATTAAATGGGTACCTTACGTTGTACCAAAAGGTGATAACGCTACAACTGAAAACAAACCAGCATTTATTGACTTTGGATCGATTTCAGCTGCAACTGAGTACCCACGTGAAGCTTATGAATTGTTAAAATTCTTCGGCTGGGGACGAGACGGCTGGGAAGCAAAACTCGAAGCATTTAAAACGCTTACACGAGAAGATGGACAATTAATTTTCAATCATCCAGATGGACTTCCAATCATTAAAGATCAAGATATTTGGGATGAATTACGGACCTTGTTGCCAGACGAACACTATTATGATGATTTCTTAGCACGTGCTAAGCACCCAATTCCGTTGGGCGGAGCAGCGCAACCAGGTTTCCAAACATTCTTAGATGAAGTCTACTTCGGTGGTGAATATGGTGACGTTGAAGCGGCTGTCATAAATGGTGAAGTTAATGCGTATGATATTTCTGCCGATTTAACGGATATGATCAATCAATATTATCAACAAGCTCTGGAAGAGTTATTCTATTAATACTAAGTAGCAAAT
>NZ_BCQW01000032.1 GCF_001552275.1 Amphibacillus sediminis NBRC 103570 | reverse complement strand
TTGGAAGTCCTGTTTTTTTCAAATAGTTTTATATTTTTATAATAATCAAAAAATTACAAAAAAACGTAGACTTTTTTGTTTTTTTGGTAAAATAGTTTTATATTACCAACATACAATTATTAAGTATTAAAAAAAGGGGGGACCCAATGAAATTCTCATAGTCAAAACATTAAAATGATAATTACGGTAATTAAATATAAAAATCTAAATATTATACGGACTACAAAATTTTTGCAAAGATACTAACAATGATAATTATTAGTATAATAATTATCATACATCCTGGCTTTCCTACAAAAGCTCTATCAAATTCATTTGGATTTTTATGATCCATTTAATTACCCCCCTTTCCACATCTTAGATAAATATTAACATAAAAAACCGCTATTTGCTACCACCATTTATTTTAGAAAAGGAGATGAGCTACATTGAAAAAAATATTTATTACTTTATTGATTTTATTATCAACATTTGGATTTTCAATTGCAATTTCTGCGACTGAATTGAATGAAAAAACCCTAGAAGAATCATTTGCTGATGCGAAAAAGGGGCATTCAGATATACCTATAGAAGATTTGAAAAATGAAGTTAACATTACTTCAGATACATTATCTGTTGGACTTCTCACGCTAGATAATAATGCTAGCTTTCATGCTGATAACTACATAACTTCAGAGATTATTTACGAGAATGATGGTGTAGAGTTTGTTTCAGTAACATTATTTAGTGATATTACTTTGTATGATGATGAGGTAAATTTAATTCAACCTATGGCTGACAAGGGTGATGAGGAATATGATTCTTCTTATGGAGTTAGAGCGTACAGCAGGATTTATTATGATCGATATACAGAGAGAGGAGTTACGATGGCAAAACTAACTAAAGTAACAGGTGGTTGGAATGTCTATGATTCTAGTATAAGCCTTTCATCAAGAAGAGTTCGATATGGAGCAAGTGGATGGCCAGGGGTGCAACATTCTTATACTAAATACCCTACAAGCAACTCATATACGTATAATTTACCATCGTCAACTAAGGGGGTTGCACTAACTGGTACGTATCATATTGGAACCAATTCTCATGTAACTTTAAAGCGTGGTACAAGGTCAACTTGGACTCTTTATCTAGAAAATAATTTATAGATGAATAAATGAGGCAGAGCAGTACTTCGAATAATCGAATGTGCCTGCCTCGCTACCTTCAATTTAATAGTAAATAATGTTATTGATCATTTTTAAATGGGGCTATATACTTTATCGACTTCCACACATCAACCACTACCCCAGTTTCATCTGTATCAATAACGAATGAACCATTACTATATCGATCACTTACACTTAATTCCATTGGATGTGAGGTTACCGTTGTGCCTAGTTCCGTTAAGAGAACAACCTGGTCTTCTGGTGTGACTTCAACAAATCCAACAACCCTATGTGGTTTTCCTTTAAGCTCTCTAAGCATCATTTGCCCACGCTTGGCTCTTGAGGATTGCTCAAATTCAGTTAAGCGCATTCGCTTCATAGCGCCACGCTGCGTAACAAGAGTAAAGAATGTCTCTTCTTGTTCACCTTGCATCACCAATCCTGCCACTACAAATTCATCTTTTTTAAGACTGATTGCTTTAACACCAGCAGCTCGTTGACCAATTGGCGTTATCTCTGCTTCATTATAACGAACCCCATAGCCTCGATTACAAACAACAAATACATCCTGTAATCCATTTGATAATGCAACATTTATTAATTGATCACCGTTCTTTAGATTAATCGCAACTAGTGGCTTTGAATAACGTTGTGCTTCGTATAAGGATAATTCGCTTCGTTTAATCATGCCGTTTTTGGTGAAAAAGATTAAATATTGGGGTACGGAAAAATCTCGAACGGGGATTGCACAAATAACTTTTTCACCTTTTTCTATTCCAACTAGAGAAGAAACATGCTGAGCTAAATCCTTCCACCTGATGTCAGGTAAAGTATGGACAGGTGCAAATATATATCGACCTTGATTGGTAAAGATCAATAACGTATCTGTCGTATTTATTTCAAAAAGTCCAACGAGATGATCGCCTTCCTTAATCGCTAAATCATCGCCGTTTGATGCTGCATATGACCTTAGGCTGGTACGCTTAACATAACCTTCGTGTGTGACTGTAACAACGACATCCTCACTCGCAACCATAACCTCAAGATTGATTTTTAATTCTTCAACATGAGCTTCAATGGCCGTCATTCGAGGTGTGGCAAATTTCTTCTTAATTTGTCGTAAATCCTGTTTGATAACTTGTGAAAGTTTTTTTTCGTCAGCGATAATAGCTTCTAGCTCTTCAATTCTAGTACGCAAGTCTTGAGCTTCCTTTTCCAGTGAAGTAATATCGGTATTCGTTAAACGGTAAAGCTGTAAGCTAACAATCGCTTCTGCTTGTTGCTCAGTAAAGTCAAATTGGTTTTGAATATTGGCTTTAGCATCAGCTTTATCTTTACTTGCTCGAATTGTCGCAATCAATTCATCTAAAATAGAGACGGCTTTAATTAATCCTTCTACAATATGCGCACGATCACGCGCTTTTTTTAAATCATAATGAGCGCTGCGCAACACCACTTCTTTTTGATGACTAATGTATGCATCTAGCAGTTGCATTAAGTTAAGCTGTTTCGGTGTTTTGTCCTTAATGGCTACCATGTTAAAGTGATAGCTAACTTGTAAGTCGGTATGCTTATATAGATAGTTGAGAATGCCTGTACTATCTGCATCTTTTCTAAGTTCAATTACAATCCGCATACCTGTTCTGTCTGTCTCATCACGTACCTCGGCAATACCTTCTACCTTGCGATCTAGTCGTAATTCATCGATGCGTTTAACCAAAACCGCTTTATTGACCTCATAAGGAATCTCATCAATAACAATTTGTTCGCGGTTTCCTCGAATCGACTCAATGGAAGCACGACCACGAACGATAATTTTCCCCTTACCTGTTTTATACGCTTCCTTTAATCCTTCTTCACCTTGAATAATGCCTCCAGTTGGAAAATCAGGCCCCTTCATAATCTCGAGAAGCTGATCGATAGTGACTTCAGGATGATCAATTTTTTTGATAATGGCATCAATAACCTCAGCCAAATTATGTGGAGGAATATCTGTGGCATAACCAGCAGAAATACCGGTAGAGCCATTGACTAAAAGATTTGGAAAGCGAGCCGGTAGGACAACAGGCTCGTTGACGGTATCATCAAAGTTTGGCATATAATCGACGGTTTCCTTATCGATATCTCGTAATAATTCACTGGCAATGGCCGATAACCGCGCTTCTGTATAACGCATTGCCGCTGGAGGATCGCCGTCGATACTACCATTATTACCATGCATCTCGACTAATACATGACGGATTTTCCATTCCTGACTTAAGCGCACCGTAGCTTCATAAACCGAGCTATCTCCATGCGGATGATAGTTCCCTATGACCGTACCAACTGTTTTGGCTGATTTCCTAAATGGCTTATCATGGGTATTTTTTTCCTCGAACATCGCATAAAGAATCCGGCGTTGCACAGGCTTTAACCCATCTCGAACATCAGGTAAAGCCCGATCTTGAATAATATATTTACTATAGCGACCAAATCGATCACCTATGACCTCTTCTAACGGCAAATCTAAATACTTCTCTTTGGCTACCAACGTACTTCCTCCTAACTACTAGCTGTGAATATTCTCATTATCGATAATATTGGTTTCTTCATCAAGACCAAACTCCACGTGTGACTCAATCCACTTACGTCTTGGGGCAACTTTATCACCCATCAAAGTCGTCACCCGTCGTTCGGCACGTGCTAAATCATCGATTGTGACACGAATTAAGGTACGCGTTTCAGGATTCATCGTTGTCTCCCAAAGTTGATCGGCATTCATCTCTCCTAAACCTTTATATCTTTGTAAAACATAACCGTTTTTTAATTTAGTAATGGCTTGTTTCATTTCTTCTTCATTCCATGCGTAATAGATCTTTTCACTTTTGCCTTTCCCTTTCGACACTTTATAGAGTGGAGGTAAGGCAATATAAACTTTACCGGCTTCAATTAATGGACGCATGTAACGATAGAAAAATGTCAATAACAAGACTTGAATATGAGCGCCATCTGTGTCAGCATCAGTCATAATAACAATTTTGTCATACTGGACGTCAGCTAAGTTAAAGTCACCACCAACTCCCGCACCTATCGTATGAATAATCGTTGAAATCTCTTCATTTTTAAAAACATCTTCCAACTTTGCCTTTTCTGTATTGATAACCTTACCTCTTAAAGGCAATACGGCTTGGAATTTGCGATCTCTCCCTTGCTTAGCCGATCCACCGGCCGAATCACCCTCGACTAAATATAGCTCATTTCGATCAGGATTTCGAGATTGAGCAGGCGTGAGTTTCCCACTTAATAGGGCGTCTTTACGTTTTTTCCGCTTACCTGATCGGGCATCCTCACGTGCTCTGCGGGCCGCCTCTCTTGCTTCCTTGCCTCTAATCGCTTTTTTTAATAGCATGGTCGCAACATCTTTATTTTCCTCGAGAAAGTATGCTAAGTGTTCTGAGACGATGCTGTCGACTGCTGATCGTGCCTCAGAGGTTCCCAATTTCCCCTTAGTTTGACCTTCAAACTGGAGTTTTTCTTCGGGGATTCTTACCGACACGATTGCTGTAAATCCTTCACGAATATCATTACCTTCTAAGTTCTTATCCTTTTCTTTTAATAGCCCATTCTTACGTGCATATTCATTGAAAACACGTGTGATAGCGGTACGAGCTCCAGATTCATGCGTTCCACCATCTTTAGTTCGAACATTATTTACAAACGATAGCATACTTTCAGCATAGCCATCATTAAATTGAAAGGCAAAATCTATTTCTATATCCTGCTGCTCGCCCTCAAAGGAGACAACAGGATGTAAAACATCCTTTTCTTCATTTAAGTACTCGACAAATGATTGCAATCCCTCTGGATATTGGTACGATTCACTAATCAATTGGCGCTCATCAATAAGGACAATTTCAATGCCTTTTAGTAAAAAGGCTTGCTCACGAAGCCGCTCGGACAAAATCTCAAACTGAAAGCTTGTTGTAGAAAAAATAGTGGGATCAGGCTTAAAGTGAATCGTTGATCCTGTTTTTTTCGTTGTTCCAATTTGTTCTAACGATCCCTGAGGAATTCCTCCATTGGCAAAGGATTGCTGCATAACCTTACCCTCTCGATTAATGGTAACCGTTAACGACTCAGATAAGGCATTGACTACTGATGCACCAACCCCATGTAAGCCACCTGATGTTTTATAACCACCTTGCCCAAATTTGCCACCTGCATGTAGAACAGTAAAAATAACTTCTGGGGTCGGTTTGCCTGACTGATGCATCCCAATTGGCATTCCTCTTGCTTCATCCATAACCGTAATACTATTGTCTTGATGAATAGTGACGGTAATCTTCTCACCGTATCCAGCCAATGCTTCATCGACGGCATTATCAACGATTTCATAGACAAGATGGTGTAAACCTCTTGCGTCCGTTGAACCGATGTACATCCCTGGTCGTTTTCGTACTGCTTCTAATCCTTCCAAAACTTGAATGGATTCATCTGAATAGGTTACATTCTGTTTTGATATCGTCATTTTGCTCCCTCCACTTATCAACAAACCCAAAAGATCGAACTTATGTTTGTTACGATTTTAATCGATTCGAATCCCAGTTCTCGACACAGAATTCTACATGATATTACTAAGCTTAATTATTTGTGATCCATTATTATTTCTGAATCTGTTGATAAGCTACTTTAATACATTGATCCATAACAATAAGCAGGTCTTTATTATACAAGTGTTCAACATCTTGATCAACTACTCCTTGCTGCGCCCAAAGAACCTTAGCACCTATCTCTACTGCTTCTGCTGCAATATCCTTTAAAAAAATTGAGCGACGAAAAACATTCACGATATCTACTTGTTCCTTTACATCACGAAGACGTGGGTATGCTTTTTCTCCTAAAGCAGAATCAATGGTTGGATTAATTGGAATGATTTTAAATCCATAATTTTGCATCGCTTGACTAACTTGATATGAGGTACGATCTGGATTATCCGATAATCCTACCACAGCTATTGTGTGTGTTTGTTCAAATAGTTTATCAATAAAATCACGTTCATACTTCTGATTCATGATCTAAACACTCCTTTTCAAAACCATTTCTTCCCTAGTTTACGCTGTTTTACCTGTTTTGGTCAAATCATTGTGTATTAATACCTGGTCATAATCATGGTTTAATATCGATTAAAAACATGTTACAATAAAGTGAAACTTCGTCAGTGGGGGGGCGACGGATAGGATGTGCTCGTGCAGACGTTGCAACACGACGTCGCGAACTTAGTCAGCTTCCTCTCTCTCCCACCCACTAAACGTTAGTTGAACCAATCGGTCCGTTACTGGCTGTTGGATCTCCCACTTGCACATGATGCGTTCCCTTATTTCCTAAAGTGGGAGTCTTACAAAAGCCCTTCGATGGGGCGAGTAATCGCAGCCCCAGCCAGTTACACCTGCATAAAACAACTGTACTATAGCTGATGAAATGAGGAATGATTATGTGGAATTATGTATGGTTAATTATAGTTGCTTATTTACTTGGATCTATTCCATCTGGCTTAATCGTCGGAAAAGTTTTTTATCAAACAGATATTCGTGAACATGGTAGTGGTAATTTAGGGGGCACGAATACTTTCAGAGTCTTAGGTAAAAAAGCCGGAATCGTAGTAACATTAGCTGATATATTAAAAGGAACGTTGGCCGCATTGCTCCCTGTTATGTTTCAGCTTCCTGAAATAAACCCCCTTATTATTGGTATTTTTGCTGCTATTGGGCATATCTTTCCTATCTTTGCTCATTTTCGTGGGGGGAAGGCAGTTGCGACATCGGCTGGGATCATCTTAGGTGTCAGTCCATTATTATTTGCCATTATGCTATGCTCCTTTTTTGTCATCCTTTATATTAGTAAATATGTTTCACTTTCTTCTATGTTAACAGGAATTATCGCTATTATTACAACGGTGCTTATGCAAGATTACAGCTTACTTATTGTCACAAGCCTATTAACACTATTCGTGATTTACCGTCATCTAGCAAACATTAAACGTATTATCAATAAAACCGAACCAAAAGTTAAATGGCTCTAGCCTTTATTGACCACAAAGAGTATACCACTCTTGTGGTTTTTTAAATCGTTCCTTCATGTGATAAAGTGAAACTTCGTTAATTAGTGATCAAATAAATAAATTGAA
This sequence comes from Amphibacillus sediminis NBRC 103570, assembly GCF_001552275.1. Taxonomy (GTDB): domain Bacteria; phylum Bacillota; class Bacilli; order Bacillales; family Amphibacillaceae; genus Amphibacillus_B; species Amphibacillus_B sediminis. The sequence continues at coordinate 20,008 of NZ_BCQW01000032.1, read as the reverse complement.
TCATTCGACATTGTTCAGTATACTTTTACTAGTTATGGTTGTGAAAGGGGTTATCTCCATGATAGAAAAAAATACAAACCAGCTTATTTTGCCTAAAAAAGCTGAACGACATAAACTTTTTGGTTCAGTTCAGCCTGGAGAAAAGGTAAAGCCGATTGACAAAGAGCAAATGGCGGATTTACAAAATACAAAAGCTAATTTTTTATTTGAGTTAGATGCTGTGGGCATTACCAACGTTAAACATCCTATTCAAATCCAAAGTGAGCTTAAGCCTGAAATACAAACATCGATTGCTTCGTTTACTCTTACATCAACAGTTAAGGTAGCAAACAAGGGAACAAATATGAGTCGATTTACCGAGCAATTGCAGCAATACTATCAAAATGGTCAGCTTAATCTCAATCTAAAAACGCTAAAGCAATTTACGGTAGAATTAGCAGAACGCTTGAAAAGTGAAGATGCTGAAATTGCACTTGAAGTACCTTGGTTTTACGAAAGAAGTGGTCCAAGTTCTAATTTAGCAGGTCTTAATCATGCCACACTCTATCTTCAAATTAAATACCGTAAGCCAGCTAACTTTGAAGTAAAAGTTGGTTTGTCAGCAATGATTACGACATTATGTCCATGTTCGAAAGAAATTAGTGAATATAGTGCCCATAATCAACGTGGAGAAGTAAAAATCGAAGTGAAGTTAACCGAACTTTTCGATGAGGAAAAAGAAGATTGGAAGAGCATTTTACTAGAAGCAGCTGAAAGTAATGCAAGTGCACGTATTCATCCTATCTTAAAAAGACCTGATGAAAAAATGGTTACCGAACAAGCCTTTGAGAACCCACGCTTTGTTGAGGATATGGTTCGCCTAGTGGCAGCTGACTTATATGAGAATGATTTAATTCAAGCCTTTCAGATCACCTGTCGAAATCAAGAATCGATTCATTTACATGATGCCATTGCTTCGATTACATTTGATAAACGTCAAGGGAAGTAGTGGGTGCCATGAAATATGTTTTAGTTGCTATTATTAATTTTTATCAAAAGTATCTCAGCCCATTAAAACAACATCCTAGCTGCCGTTTTCAGCCAACTTGTTCACAATATGGTAAGGAAGCAATTTTACGCTTTGGCGCCTTTAAAGGAACTTATTTAACGATTGTGCGTGTGTTAAAATGTCATCCATTCCACCCAGGAGGCTTTGACCCTGTTCCAGAGAAAAAAAAGAGGAGGAGTGAATTCTGATCTGCTCCCCCTCTTTTCTCATTTGTATATGGTGACCTTATATCTCCACCGAGAGAAACGGAATCTTAATCCCGTGTAATGTTGAAACGTTTGATATGATCTTCTAAACCTTCTGCTCTTAAGACCGTGTATTGCAAAGGTTTAAATAAATCGTAATGTGGATATTTATCTTGGTGGTGAATCCACTCAGGCTTCAAGCCATATTGTTCCCCCCAGTTAATGAGCTTTTCAGTATCCATACAGCCAACCTTAGTCACACTGGTACAGTCAGGAAAACGTTGATCCAGCCAATAATGAGTTAAAAAAGCTAATCCTCCTGCTTCAATCTTTTGTTTCCATTCGCGTAATTCATGTTTTTTCAAGCCAAAAGCCATCATCATTCTCCCTTTAGTAATTGTTGATAGCGTTGATGCCATTCCGGAAATTTACGGCGAATTGAAAGTGGTTTAAAACGTTCTCTATCAACGACCACGTGATCAGTTCTACCAGATACGGCAACTTGCTCCTCTTGATCAATGACTTGATAACGATAACTCGTACGTAGGCCATCATAATGTTCAAGCCAGGTTTTAACATAGGCTGGTTGACCATAACGAATTGGCTTCAAGTAATCTATCTCAACATGTGTAACGGGAGAAACAACACCCGCTTGCTCCATTTCTGCATAGGAAAGGCCTAAGTGCTCGATAAGGGCTGTTCGGCCAATCTCAAACCAGACTAGATAGTTAGCATGATAGACAACACCCATTTGGTCTGTTTCTTGATATCGAACTTGAATTGGTGTGATAATAGGCTCCATCTAATTAACTCCCTTCACTGTTTGCCAAGCTTTTCTAAAGTCATCTTGATTTAAAATTAGAAATTGTTCATCATCAACAGTTGCATCTGCGATACGAAGAGCCTGAAATTGAATGGCTTCATCAACTAAATTAACAACAAAACGGGCATTACCTTGAATCGCTTGCTCCTGATATTGGCGATAAATATAGTCACGTGCATCATCTGTCATTTGATAGTGATAGCGTTCCACATGAAAATGAGTAATGCTTAGTAATTCATCTGGCTGGTAGTCAAGAAATTCAAAGTATTTTTTAAATCGAGAGGATAGACCAGGGTTACTTGCAATAAAACGCTCCATATCGGCACGGTAACCAGCTAAGATCACAACTAAATTCTCGTTGTGTTTGGTCATTTCATCAACTAAAGTGTCAATAGCTTCTTTCCCAAAATCATTTTCACCTCGAAACAATGCATAAGCCTCATCTATAAATAATACCCCTCCAAGTGCCTCGCGAATTTTGTTTTTTGTTTTAATTGCTGTTTGCCCTACATAACCAGCAACTAAATCACTGCGAGATGCTAAAATAAAATGACCGCGTTTTAGTAAGCCACATTCTTTTAATAACTTTGAGTAAATTTTGGCTACTGTTGTTTTTCCTGTACCCGGGTTTCCGGAAAAAACAGCGTGCAGTTGAATGGGTACTGAAGGTAACCCTTGATGCTTTCGCTTTTGTTGAATGGTAACAAATGAGGATAGCTTCTTGACCTCATCTTTAATGTTTTCAAGTCCAATTAGTTGTTCTAGTTGATCCATCGGCGCTGTATCATCTTTTTCATCATACATAACAGCTAAATCCTTTGATTCGATCCGCATATGATCAAGCCAATCGTCATGCTCTTTAACCGTAATTGTTGCACCTTTTTTGAAAATGGCTTTCATAACAAGATCTCTTACCGTCCTTGCATTACCAAAGGTATCGTCCACTTTGGCACGTTCGATTAGACCATAAAAACTATTTAACGCTGTCTCTGTAAAAAAGTAGTCATTGTCTAAAGCTGTTTCTTCGGCAATCTCAACAAGCTCAGATAATTTAAAATCAGGTAAATGAATCATGTTTTGATCAGGGAAACGACTTCTAAGCCCTGGATTTGACCATAAAAACTGACGCATCTCCTCAGGGTAACCCGCTAAGATAACAGCAAATTTATTAGCATATTCCCCACTGGTCATGGCTGATACAAGCGTATCGATCACTGCTTGACCATAATCATTACCGCTTGCATCCTGACGATGGAGACTATACGCCTCATCAATAAACAAAACACCTCCTACCGCCTGTCGAATATAGTTCATGGTATTTTCTTCACTTTGTCCAACATAAGACCCAACCAGATGCGAGCGATTAACCTCCGTCACCTGATCAGATTCCAATAAACCGAGTTTATGATAAATTTCAGCTAACAAACGAGCTATTGTTGTTTTGCCTGTCCCAGGATTCCCAGTAATAATCATGTGTAAGCCGGGCTCATCCACCATTTGAAATCCTATTTTTTTACGATCCTGCTGATATTTTAAATAATGATAATATTGATTCATATAATTCTTAATTTGTTCGAGCCCGACCATACCTTCGAGCCTTTCAAGTGGACTCTTTGTCGATCTCGAATTGAATTGACTTGGAAATGCTTGATAGAACTCTTGTTCAAGCTGAACAAGTGTACGAATACGCGCATTGATCTCTTTAGTAGGGACGCCGGTCCGTTTGTTTTCTATTAAATCGATTGAGTCCGTCAATTGCTCCTCTAATTCCAACAACTGCTCTCTTAGTTTCTGATAAAGCTGTTCTAATAGGGAGCGATGACTATTCCGTCCTACTTTTACAGAGCTTGTTTGTTCAAAGAATTGGTCAAGGTTTCCTTTCCATTCTTGCATTTTTTTCAGCTTTGCCGGATCAAAATCTGTCTCACGAATTGACCAGGATGATAGTTGCAATTGCTGTAGATGCTGAAAAACAACAAAGAAACTTAGCACAGTTTGAAGTTCTTGTTGTACAGGTAAATGAGCATGTATGTTTGAAGCCTTAGTTAATAATTGTTGAACAAGCTCATCCGTATCTTGATGCCGCAACAAGCGGTGAAAAGCTAACATAACATGTAAGGTCGCAACTGCTTGCTCAGAAAGCGCATGCTCTTCTGCCTGAATTTGATCCAACGCTCGTAACACTTCGATCTCATTATATGGCGGAAGCTGCTCAATATTATCCCAAGCGATTAGCTCACTTTCTTTAATTTTTGAAAGAATCAAGTGATTGGTCAAACTGATCTGCTCCTTTCTCCATTCCAATATTTTATCATATTTATTACGGTTGTAACAGTTAAGCGATTAATCGATCGATATAGATATCTTAAAACTATCTACGCCAGCTTTTACTAAAAGTGAGTAATTTTACATAACAAAAAGAATGACTGTTACTAAAGTTTACTCTCTTTAGAACAGTCATTCCATAAGCTTATTCTGTAAGCTTGTCTCTTAATACCATTGGCAAGATGCCACCATGACGATAATAATCAATTTCGACCTCGCTATCAAAACGCGCAATTGCTTCAAATTTTGTTACTGTTCCATCTTCAGCTGTAGCTGTTACTACAACGGTCTGGTTAGGCGTTACCGATTCATCAATAGCAACTTCAATCGTTTCACGACCAGTTAAATCTAGAGAATCAGCACTTTCACCCTCTTTAAATTGTAAAGGAAGAACACCCATCATAACGAGATTGCTACGATGAATACGCTCATAGCTTTGTGCAATAACGGTTTTGATTCCAAGTAAGTTAGTGCCTTTAGCTGCCCAGTCACGCGAGCTGCCCATTCCGTAATCATTACCTGCTAGAACAACAAGTCCAGTTCCTTCTTCCTGATATTTCATTGCCGCATCATAAATTGGCATCACTTCTTCATTTGGCCAATACGTCGTATAGCCTCCTTCTGTACCTGGAGCTAATCGGTTTTTAATTCGAATGTTGGCAAACGTACCTCGCATCATGACCTCATGGTTACCACGACGAGAACCGTAAGAATTAAAATGGCGTGGGGTAACACCTTTTTCCTGTAAATATTGTCCAGCCGGCATATCCTTCGCAATTGCTCCTGCTGGTGAAATATGATCTGTCGTTACCGAGTCACCGAATTTACCAATCACACGCAAACCAGTTAATGGTTTAACTGTCTCTGGATCCTTCGATAAGTTTTCAAAGAATGGTGGATTTTGGATATAGGTTGATTGGTCATTCCATTCATAAAGTGGGTCATCTGTTGTTTCAATTGCATTCCATTTTTCATTAGATGAGAAAATGTTCTCATATTCTTTCTTGAAAATTTCAGGTGTAACTACTCGACTTACCTCATCTCTAATTTCTGCAAGTGATGGCCAAATATCATCAAAATAAACAGCAGCACCTGTCTTATCATGACCAAGCGGTTCTTTTGTCAAATCAATATCAACAGTACCCGCTAGTGCATAAGCAACGACTAATGGCGGAGACGCCAAATAATTTGCTTTCACAAGTGGGTGAATTCGCCCCTCAAAGTTCCGATTACCGGACAACACAGATGCAACGGTTAAATCATATTCAATAATGGCGTCTTCTACCTCTTTAGCTAATGGCCCTGAATTTCCAATACATGTTGTACAGCCATAACCTACTAAGTTAAAGCCTAGCTTTTCTAGATAAGGCATTAGTCCCGCATCTTCAAGATAGCGTGTTACAACCTTCGAACCTGGAGCTAGCGATGTTTTGACAAAGCTTGGCACCGTTAATCCTCTATTGACTGCGTTTTTTGCAAGCAATCCTGCTCCTAACATAACGTATGGATTTGAAGTGTTCGTACAAGAAGTAATGGCTGCTATTGCAAGTGAGCCTGTCTTCATCGTCGAAGTAGTTCCTTCCGGATGCTTGACAGTCGCTTCTTTATTAAACTCTGAGTCGTCTAGTCCAAATCCTTGGTTACCTGCTGGAGCTGTTATCGCCTTGTTAAAGGCAGACTTCATTTCTGAAAGTAAAATAAGATCCTGAGGACGTTTTGGTCCTGATAAACTTGGTTCTAGCTCTGATAGATTAATTTCAACCAGTTCAGTAAAGTCTGGATCAGGCTGTGTTGAATCATACCAAAGACTATTTTCTTTACAATACTTCTCTACTAAAGCAATATGCTGTTCGCTTCTCCCAGTTAAACGTAAATAGTTTAATGCTTCCTCATCAATTGGGAAGAATCCACAAGTCGCTCCGTATTCAGGTGCCATATTTGAAATCGTTGCTCGATCAGCAAGTGGCATTTCTTTAAGACCAGGACCAAAGTATTCAACAAACTTGCCAACTACTTTTTTCTCTCGAAGTACCTGTGTCACTTTAAGAGCAAGGTCAGTAGCTGTAATACCATTAGGCATACTTCCTGTGAACTTCACACCAATAACATCAGGTGCTGGGAAATATGAAGGCTGTCCAAGCATACCTGCTTCAGCCTCAATCCCCCCAACGCCCCAGCCTAGTACACCTAAGCCATTAATCATGGTAGTATGGGAATCGGTCCCTACTAAAGTATCAGGAAAAACCTCTAGTTCTCCTTGATTATTTTCTACTTGATGGACCACACTAGCTAAATATTCAAGGTTAACTTGATGGACAATACCTGTAGCTGGTGGTACAGCACGATAATTATCGAAGGCTTTTTGTGCCCAGTTTAAAAATTGATAACGTTCAGCGTTTCGTTCAAACTCAAGCTCCATATTAGCTAACAAGGCATTGTTTGAACCAAATTCATCTACCTGTACAGAATGATCAATAACGAGGTCAACAGGAACTTCAGGATTAATTTGGTCAGCTTTTCCACCCATATCAACCATTGCTTTTCTCAAAGAGGCTAAATCAACAACTGCTGGTACTCCGGTAAAGTCTTGCAAAATAACCCGAGATGGCTTAAAGGGTACATCTGTTTTAGTTGTTTTACCCCAACTAGCTAAGCCATCAACATGTTCATCTTTTATGACACGCCCATCATACTGTCGTAATAATGATTCAAGTAGTACACGAATTGAAAAAGGAAGACGATCAATCTTACCTTTACCTGCTTCTTCTAAAGCTTTTAATTGATAATAATGATACGTTTGACCATTAAGTTCAAATGACTTTTTTGTTTTTACTGCCATATTCATACCCCCTGCTATGAAAATCTCATCATGCTTTCATCGTCTCTCAATAAAAGTCACGTGTATGTACTTTACTATTTTAAAGTAATTAGGTCAATATGTAAAATAGTTAAATTAGATAGCTTGTTTAGTAGTTACGTAGAAAAACATAGCCAACGATCAAAAGAACGTTTAACTATGTTTAGAAAGGGTCATTAAGATTGATATTGTCAGGAGAAAAAAAGGGCAAGCGGACTTCAAATGTAGTACCTTTCTTTTCATTTGGAATAATTTTAAAAAGACCATTATGGTTATCAATAATACGTGTGGTAATCATTAAGCCAAGTCCTGTTCCGTCTTTCTTAGTTGTAAAAAATGGCTCTTTAACTTTATGAATAAGATGGGGTGGTATTCCTGGCCCCTCATCAATAACTGAAATAACACAAAGCTCGTTTCGTCTTTCGACTTTGGTGGTAATGGTACCCGCATCTGACATTGCCTCAATAGCGTTTTTTATTAAATTAATAAACACTTGTTTCATTTGCGTCCGATCACAGTATACAACAAAATCTTCTTCACAAATCAAGTTTAGGTGAATGTCATAATACTTTGCCTGTGTATTCAGCAAGACCATAACATCTTCAATCATAGGTTTTAACCATTGATATGTTTGATGGTGCGTTAACGGTTTCGAAATGAATAAGAGTTCAGCTGATATCGTTTCAATTTTATCAATTTCTTCTGTTATGATTTTAAAATATTCTTCCTTCCGCTCAACTCCAGCTTGAAGTAAATCAATAAAGCCTTTTAAAGATGTGAGAGGGTTACGAATTTCGTGAACGACACCTGCTGCAAGCTGACCTGCAACTGACATTTTTTCAGAGCGAATCAGCATTTCTTCAGCCTCTTTTTTATCACTAATATTTTTGATCAGTACAAGGTAAATTGGAAATTTACGATCCTTGATAAAAATTGCCTTTATCACAACATCTACCCAGACATTCTTTCCAGTTGTACTTCTTAATTGGATTGTAAAGCGCTGACGATAAGGTGTGTCAAATTGAAATGTCTCAACAAATGCTTTTCTAGATCGCTTTGGTATGTAACGAATTGATAATTGACCAACGATATCTTCTCTTTGATAACCGAGTACTTTCTCTATTGATGTAGAGGTATAGAGTACACGACCTCTATGATTACATACGGCTACGAAATCAAAGCCATGATGTTCGATCCAATCAACAATCTCTTCAGGCAAATTCGCTAGATTGAAGCGAGTAGGTGTGGTATCAAGCGAAAAACGAATTTGGTCTTGTTTTACGTGATAATATTCTATTTTTCGTTGAGAATACACAAACATGCTCCTCTCCATTCGATATAGACTACCATTACTTTACAATTATAACATATCTATAATAAATGTATGTAATGAAATTGTTATTTATGTGAGATTTTTATGATATTTTTGAATATTTTTTTAGATTAACAACAATAGATGGCAAAGTTCATAGATTATAGTAATAAATCCCTTGTCACCTATTGGGTGCAAGGGATCTACTAGTGGCAATGTATTAAGAGACTTTCGTCTTTAATTATTTAATCTGACTTTGATTGTTCATTGCACGCATCATTTGATTAATTTTCTTTTGCGATGGCTTTTGGCCCATTTGCATCATTAATGTTCTAAGCATTTGTTCGTTAATTGGCGGGTTCTTTTTCAAGTAATTCATCATATACTTTCTTGCGATGAAAAAACCTAATGCCGCACCAGCTAAAATAGCAATAATGGTAATTAAAATCACCCAGCCGATACCTAGTGTCATGTCTAGCCTTCCTCCTTCAAATCATCTCTCATATAGTATATTAAACATTATCATATATTACAATAGTGTCTAATAAAAACTCAATTTGTCTGTTAATGGCTAAGAATAATTTGCGGGCTAGTTAATCATTTTAATCTAACTTTATTCAGCAGAAGTTTCACTTCGATAAAATCCGGGCACAAATATACCAAGGTGCATATGATTTCCAAATTAAAACTACTACAATGCTTCCAGTCTTTGATAGTGATAGCATTGTAACTGTTTTTTTTCTCGATTAAATACTTGCCATTCTTTTCGTGAGTTTAAGGGCGTCAACCAACCATAATCCTGATTAGTGAGGTCCAAAATGAAGCAAGGTCGATGCCGGTCCTCTAAATGCTGTAATAGATGATAGTCGTTTAATAGTGACTCATTACGATAAATCGTTAGCATTCTTTCTTTGAAATGAATCGATTGATTATGATTTTGCGGCAACGCTTTTAAAGCGTTTTTATGTATGGCTTGAGTGATAAAATAAAATTGCCTGTTTAAATCTTCACGGTTTGGCTCCCGTAAGTATGAACAAAAAAAGTGCGCCACTAAGTCCGTCTTAAAAAAATAATCTTGGTATACATCGTCTTTTACGAAGAAAATATAGTAACAATGCATTGGACAACCCCCTTTCCAATAGTATAGGAGGTTTACATCGTTATTCCTGTCAAAGACTGAAGTAAAACTTCACAAGTTTTGTCAAATAAGCAAAAAGATTAAATAATAATGATGGTATTGAACAAAATAGATCCTCTCAATGATAATGATCACAATTGATAATGTAAATTCATTATCATGAAACTTTTTGGTTGATATTTAATTTTTATGGATTTAGCCTAAATCACTTGCTTTATTTTTCCCAATTATTATTAGTTAAACATAAAAATTTCAAAAAGTATAATTTTTTTTCATCGAGTTTAGATAATTAAAAATCGAAAAGAACACTTTTTGAAAGGGCTAAAGTAGTTGGTAAAGTCAATGCGGACCTGGGTATTTTCCAGCAAGAAATTGAACCATTAATGAGCGACCGTGACTATTCTTGATGGATAAATCTTCCTCCCCCACTGAACGTTAGTTGAACCAATCGGTCCGTTACTGGCTGTTGGATCTCTCCCACTTAGACATGACATGTTCCCTTATTTCTTGAACTGCGAAGCTTACAAAGGCCTTCGATGGGGCGAGTAATCGCAACCCCAGCGAGTTACACTGCAATAAAGAACTGCACCTCAAACGTTTAGCGGTAACCCCGTTACTAACAGTTGAGTGTGCAGTTCATACTTTCTAATATTGTTTTTTACATGTTCGTTGTAGATTGATGCTTATCGTGCTAAGGGTTGTGTTATTTAACTAAAGCCTCAAAACGGGCTACAACATTTTCTACCGTAAAGCCATATTCTGTAACGACTTGATTTCCCTCGCCTGAAGCACCGAATCGATCGATAGCAAGAATATCTCCTTCATCCCCTGCATAACGGTCCCAGCCTAATGAGGCTCCCATTTCGATCGCTAGACGTTTTTTAACCGATTTTGGTAAAACTGAGTTTTTGTAATCTTGATCTTGCTGCTCAAATCGATCCCACGCCGGCATACTAACGACACTTACATCATAACCTTTAACTTTTAATGCTGCCTGAGCTTTTACAGCTAATTGCACTTCTGAGCCAGCAGCGATTAAAATACCATCTGGCGTTTCATTTGTAGCTGGACTAACTACATAACCACCTTTTTTCACGCCGTCATAATTTGTACCTTCTAAAGTCGGTAATCCTTGACGAGTTAAAACTAATAATGTTGGTGTATCTGTTGATTCCATAGCTAATCTCCATGCTGCCTTAGCTTCGTTTCCATCAGCTGGACGAATTAACGAAATACCAGGCATAGCGCGAAATGCTGCTAATTGCTCAACAGGCTCATGTGTTGGGCCATCCTCACCTACTGCAATAGAATCATGTGTTAACACGTAAGTTACTGGTAACTTTTGAATTGCAGAAAGACGAACGGCTGGTCGCAAGTAGTCACTAAACACAAAGAACGTACCACCATAAACTTTCAAACCACCATGAAGGGCCATACCATTTAAAGCAGCTGCCATTCCAAATTCGCGTACTCCGAACCAAATATTACGTCCTGCATAATTAGTTCGACCAAAATCTTCTTCCTCATTCATCCGTGTATTATTTGAGCCTGCTAGGTCGGCACTACCTCCAAATAAGCTAGGGACAGACTTAGATAGCGCATTAACAACCTTTCCTGAGGAAGCACGAGTGGCTAATGTATCCTCTCCAGGCGTAAACGTAGGTAATTTTTCTTCCCAGCCTTTTGGTAATTCACCTTTAATCGCCTGTTCTAATTCAGCCGCTAACTCTGGATAAGCTTTTTTGTAGTCTGCAAACACTTCATTCCATTCTTGTTCAGCTGCTTGACCACGCTTGACTACTTTTTCTTCAAAATCAGCGTAAACTTCGTCAGGTACAAAGAATGGCTCATGAGCCCAATCATATGCTTCTTTCGTTAAAACAATTTCATCGTCACCTAAAGGAGCACCATGTGAAGCATTTGATCCTGCTTTATTAGGTGATCCGTAGCCAATAATTGTTTTGATTTCAATAAGTGTCGGTTGCTCTAGATTAGCCTTAGCCTCTTTGATCGCTGCACTAATTGCCGAAACATCGTTACCATCCTCAACACGCAAAACTTGCCAACCATAAGAATTAAAACGTTGTTCAACTGATTCTGAGAATGATTTATTTAAATCTCCATCAAGTGAAATATCATTTGAATCGTATAATGCGATCAGTTTACCTAATCCGAGGTGACCAGCTAAAGAAGCTGCTTCATGTGAAACCCCTTCCATTAAATCACCATCACTGACTAAAGCATAGCTATAATGATCTACTACATTAAATCCATCACGATTATACTTGGCAGCAAGATGTGCTTCAGCCATTGCCATACCGACAGTCATCGCAATACCTTGTCCTAAAGGACCAGTCGTTGCTTCAACACCATCTGTATCAGTTACTTCGGGGTGACCAGGGGTGTGAGAACCTAATTGCCGGAAGTTTTTTAAATCTTCAATCGAAAGATTATAGCCTGCTAAATGCAACAAAGAATAGAGCAGCATAGAACCATGTCCAGCAGAAAGGACAAATCGATCTCTATTAAACCAACTTGAGTGTTTAGGATTTTGATTCATAAACTCGGTCCAAAGTGTATAGGCCATTGGCGCAGCCCCCATTGGTAACCCAGGATGTCCTGAATTAGCCTTCTGAATTGCATCAATGGACAATGTTCGAATTGTATTAATCGACTTTAGCTGTATTTGATTTGCCATTTAAATAATCCCCTTTCAAATTTATTGCAAATATGTACGTACATTTATAATCCTATAATGAAATAGAAGAATAAACAAGAGTTATTTTGTACATATCTTTAATTATCTTTACTTTCCTGCTTTAAATTCTTTACTTTTTGGGGGGTAACATCCTCACCATTTGGATCAATAATTTTCATTCCTTTGAACTGATTTTTAAAAGAACTACGAACATTTTTCAAATACTCTGCTCTTAATTGCTCTTGTTCTTGTTTTTCACTTACTGTTAATCCTTCATTTTTTGCTTTTTTTGCTAATTGATTAATACGATTAAGTTTATCTTTAGATAGCATAACATTACTCCTTATTATCGTTAAAAGTTTTAAGTCTATTCTATCGAATATCCTTTCTCTTGTGCAAGAGTAAGGTATTCTCGATAGCGCCGATGGACCGTAGCCTTGGAAACATCAAATCCCAATTTAGTTAAAGCATTTGCTATTTCTCGAAAAGTCATGCCTTTTTCTTGCTTTAAATAGACAACTTGGTCGATTGGGAACTCCTTTCTTTCCCGTCCGTTAGCCAGGTGTTTATTTTTTAAATTATGGGCTGGGTTATAGCCATTAGCTACAGCTCGCTTCATACCTCTCCGTATTTTTATATTATGTATTTTTCGCTGATAGTCCTCCACAACACTAACAATCTTTAGGACCATTTCATCTGATTCTGAAAGTCTTAACTCTCCATTATCAATAATGGAGAGAATTTGAATTCCCCTTTTTGTGAATTGATGGTAAAGTGCCAGTTTGGTATGCCCTCTGCCTAGTCTTGTTTCATCTTGAATCAGTAAACAATCAGCAAGTCCCTGTTCACATTGCTCTAAGGCAGTCAAAATACCGTCTCGGTCAATTTCATAACCACTTGCTTGTTCCTTAATAATGTTAATGATCGTCATGCCTTGTTTCGCTGCCAACCTCGTTAGCTCTTCTGCCTGACGATTTAATGAAGTTTCTTGTGCTTCCTTTGTTGTGCTTACCCGACAATAAATAATGGCTTTCATTTCTGATTCCCTTTCGTGGTAAGAGTTAATAGAACGAATGTTTGTTTCTAGCATAGCATGTTCTAAACAGACGTCAAGCTAAAAGACGAACTAATGTTTGTTTACAACGTATGTTCGTGTTATAATAGATATTATTAAAGCTCGGAGGTGTAAGAAATGCATGCTTTGTCGAAACGACAAGAAGCGATCTTAAATTATATTAAAGAACAAGTAGCATTAAAAGGGTACCCGCCTTCTGTTCGTGAAATTGGTGAGGCAGTTGGATTAGCATCAAGCTCAACTGTTCACGGACATCTGGCACGACTTGAAAAGAAAGGTTATATTAGACGAGACCCAACCAAGCCTCGTGCGATTGAAATTATTGACCTAGAGCACCATGATAGTTTACCTAAAGGAGAAGTTACATATACCCCTGTAATAGGTAAAGTAACAGCTGGTTTACCTATTACAGCAGTAGAGAATATTGAAGAATATATTCCACTACCGCCTCATATAAGCACCTCAAATACCTCGACATTTGCGCTTGTTGTTCAAGGTGAAAGTATGATCGAAGCAGGTATTTTTGATGGTGACATGGTGATTGTAAAACAACAAAACACCGCAGAAAATGGAGACATTGTCGTAGCCATGACTGAAGATGATGAAGCAACTGTCAAGCGCTTTTTCAAAGAAAAGGATCATATTAGACTACAACCCGAAAATGCTAGTATGGAGCCTTTACACTATCCTAATGTTTCAATACTAGGGAAGGTTATTGGTCTTTTCCGTCATATGAATTAGGCCTACATTTGGTTTAATCTTAAGTTTAAAAACGAGAAAAAGTCATCGTTACTGCTTAGATTGTTGCACTTACTATTTTATTCACTAAATAGTACCATGGCAATCACTCTTCTTAGTATACGTCTGAGCCTAATAGGCTAAGCTTTAGTTATTTAGTACAAACCAAATTGTATACTCATCATAATTTAGAGAGGTTACCAATTAAGGAAACGGGAACATGTGTTATAAAGCTCACGTTTCTGTAACTGGTAACCTCTATTAAGGTGTAAAAGTGAAACTTCTTCAGCGGGGGTTTCGAAGCATAGGATGTGCCCGTGCAGACGTTGCGAACTTAGTCAGCTTCATCTCCCACACCGAACGTTAGTTGAACCCATCAGGTCGTTACTGGCTATTGGATCTCCCTTTAGACATGACGTGTTCCCTTATTTCTTGAAGTGGAGTCTTACAAAAGCCCTTCGATGGGGCGAGTAATCGCAGCCCCAGCCAGTTACACGGCGATAAAACAAACCTATTGTCTGCCTTTTTTCGTTCTATTAAAAAGTAAGATCAACTTGTTCATCGGCTTACAAGTCGTGATCTATTTGCTTGATGATTAACTATCGTAGTGAGAATTCTCCCCCACTGTGAAAATAATCCGATCGATAACTAGTAGTTATGCTAGGTTTCTTAGGAATATCCCACTTTATTCAACAAATATAATGGAGTGATAACCACTTTATTCAATTGAAAATGGTTATTTCCCCGGCAAGCGCAATAAATTGCAAAAGTTTACATTAGACTACAACAATAAAGCCATCAAACCCATCGTTTTTCAATGCTTTTAGTCGATTTTCAGCATTAGATCTTTGATTAAAAGCACCCGCAACAACACGAAAATACGTTTGGTTCTGTTCTCGATATGGCAACACATAACTATCATAGCCTTTATTTTGTAAGGCATTAATTTGTTCGCGGGCATTTCGTTCATGAATAAATGATCCTGCAACTACTCGATAAAGGGTCTGGCCATTTTGAGTAGGCGGAGCTGTATTTGTCTTCAAATGAAAAGCTTCTGCAATGCCAATTGCATGAGCTTCTGCTACTTGATCAATCCAATTAGATTTTCGCATAGAACGTGCTTCCTCTTGATGGTCAATAAAACCATTTTCTGTAAGGATGGCTGGCATAGTAGTTTCTCTTAGCACATGGAAATTTGCTTCTTTTTGACCACGATCACGCCAATCTGTTTGCCTTATTATCGCTTGATGAATGGTAGATCTAAGCTGCTGTGTTCGCGATTTATTCGTGAATTGCCTATTCCAAATATAGCTTTCAAATCCAACTCCTCCCCCGGCATTAATATGGATAGACAAATAGAAGTCTGCTCCCCACTGATTGGCCATACGTGTTCGTTCTGATAACGCAATCGATTGATCTGATGTTCGTGACATACGAATGGAGATATCTTGATAGTGACTGGTTAAATAATCTCTCAAAGCAATAGCAATAGATAAAGTAAGATTTTTTTCCTGCAATCCATTGGCTACAGCACCTGGGTCACTCCCGCCGTGTCCCGGATCTATAAACAGTTTAACCATTTCAAATTTCCTCCCTTCTTCTTTTATTCATACGTATTAAAGGTAAATTGGTTTGGACGAAACACTTTAAAATAAAGTGAAACTTCGTACAGTGGGTTTCGACGCATAGGATGTGCGAGTGAAGACGTCGCGAACTGAGTCAGCTTCCTCTCTCCCCCACTGAACGTTAGTTGAACCAATCGGGCCCTTACTGGCTGTTGGATCTTCCACTTAGAATTGACCTTTCCAATATTTCTTGAAATGGGGTCTTACAAAAGCCCATCGATGGGGTGAGTAATCGCAGCCCCAGCCAGTTACACTGCGATAAAGATAAAGCCTCCGGTGGATGCCACGGATTTTCAACGGAAGTTTATCGAATGAAGCTCGATAAAAACTGGCCGTAAATACTGCCAAGGCACATTTAATTCTTATACTCTTATAATCGGAACTGACTTTAAAAATGAGCTTATTAAAAAAAATACTTCAATTTTTTTATTTAATCCAGCTATGTTTACCTTAATTTTATGTATATGTAAGTAGATCTCATGTTCAACACTTCTCATCTAAGTCGAAAATTAATTTACTCGACTCATTTAATTTTGTTAATTTTATGTAAAAAAGGCTCGCTTATCATGATACATTGATCTAATATATCATTGACAAATAAGTCATTAGACCTATTGTGATTAGCCCTTTTATTGAGTGAATTAGACTATTCAATCAATATACCAGTAGTTAATAACTAATAAAAATTAACTTGACACTTGTAAAAGGCTATGAATATACTAAATTAGTTAACAGGTATGCCTATAATAAAGGAAGGGCTAAACAAATGAAATCAAGTGTAACCAAAAAAATTACTGCTATTGTTTCAATCATTGTTTTTTTTAGTGTCAGTATGTTAGCAGTTGTAAACTATCGATCGAGTTATCGTGAAGTACTACAAGCTGCTGGGATAGAATTAACAGGATGTGCAAACATAACTACTGGAATTATCGATGCCAGTGCCTTATTTAATCTAGTTAATGGTGATGATTCCTATTTGGATCAAATTGAACAGGAAATCGAGTGGACCATTAACCACAAGCCAATCTTTGAAACCCACTATATTTTGTCTCTTGATGGTACTGTGCTAGCTGGGGATAGTCACTTTCGCGAACAGGGCTTTCAAGCTGGTGATCAATTTAAGATTAGTGAGGAAGCGATTGAACATGTAATGATGGGTCATACTTTCTATACCGATGTTTATGAGTTTGGTGGAATGGAGCGTGTAACAGGCTATGCACCAATCTTCAGAGACCACGACCCTCAAAATGAAGTCATCGCTATCAATACAATCGACTTTGAAGGATCGATTATTCCAACAAGAACTTGGGAAATGGCAAAACCAACACTTTTAATTGGTTTGTTTATACCATTTATTGCAGCAGCAATAACATTTTTTATTGTCCGACGTATTACTAAACCAATTCAACCAATTATTGAACATGTCAATCAAGTTGCTGATGGTGAACTTAATATTAGCAAGCTTAATATCCAAACAAAGGACGAGCTGGGCCAACTTTCAAATGATGTTAATAAAATGGCAGCTTCTCTCCGAACGGTTATTCAAGGTGTAGCGAGTACATCTGAGCAAATTGCAGCAACATCTGAACAGCTCTATGCAAGTGCAGAAGATACCAATTCATCTACTGATACAGTCCATCGTGCGATTAATGAGGTAGCTATTGGAGCAGAGAAGCAATCACAATCTACACAGCAGGCAAACCAAAATTTAAATACAATGGCTGAGCGCATTAATCAAATGTCAAATCAAGTTGATCAAGCAACTTCTGCTTCAAATCATGCTGACCACGTCTCACAGCAAGGTCGCCAAGTGGTTGAACAAACGATGGATCAAATGAGTCACATCAAAGAAAATACACTTCAGATTAATTCTATTACTTCTGAACTAAACGAAAAAGCTAAAAAGATCGATTATATTATCACCATGATTACAAATATTTCAGAACAAACCAACCTACTTGCTTTAAATGCATCTATTGAGGCAGCAAGAGCTGGTGAGCATGGTAAAGGTTTCTCTGTTGTAGCAAATGAAGTAAGAAAATTAGCCGAACAAACTAAAGAAGCGACAGACCAAGTGGCTACGCTTGTGTCTGAAATCCAAATTCAAGCGTCGCAATCCGTTACTCAGGTTAGCCAAGGTCAGGTTTCAGTTGAACAAGGATTTGACTTAATTAAGAGGACAAACGAATCTTTTGTCACTATTTCAACGTCCACTGCAGAAGTGGCAAGCAAACTTAATCAACTGACTAAAGATATCACAATCTTTAAGCAACAAATGCGCGAGCTTGTTGAGCAGGTAAACGAGATAACTAATATAGCCACACTATCGGCTACTAATATTGACCAAATTGCTACGACTGGTGATGAGCAGAAAGAAATGATGCAGGATGTCTTTGAAGCTTCAAAGGAGCTAGCTACAATTGCAGAGCAACTACAAAGCACGATTGAACAATTTAATTATTAGATCATGTTGTGATCAACTCAAAAAAATATTGTTATCCTAGCCATTATCATGTAATATTTTTAATGAATTATTTTCAGATAAAAATATGGGGGGTTAGATTATGACAGAAAAAGAAAAAAAACCATTCTTTAAAAAATGGTGGTTTTGGGTCATTATTGCAGTTGTTATTATAGGTGGAGCTTTATCTGGTCAAGAAGATGAAGAGAATGACAAGAAACAAGATGACAAAATTGAAGTTGCAGACAATGATGCAAACGAAGCAGAATCTAAAAACAATGAAAATGATAAAGATAGTGAAGAAAGTGATGCTGATGAACCCGAAAACAATATCGAACAGATTACGATTGAAGCTGGTATGCACGAAGTAGGAAAAGATATTGAGCCAGGTCTTTATAAAAGTGAAGGAACCGTTAGCTATTGGGCTCGGTTATCAGGTTTTAGTGGTGAGTTAGATGATATTATTGCGAACGGAAATCCGATGTCCGATTCCCATGTTGTAGAGATCGTTGAAGGTGATGTTGCCTTTGAATCAAGCGGATCTGGTGAATGGTTCTTAATTGATGACAACTATAATCCAGAACCTGCAACTGAATTTGAAGATGGTATTTTTATTGTCGGTGTTGATATTGAGCCAGGTCGCTATCGTAGTGAAGGTAGTGAATTATTTGGCTATTGGGCAAGACTATCCGGATTTAGTGGTCAATTAGATGATGTTATTGCAAATGATACACCGGACGGCTCCACTATTGTTGAAATTTCTGAATCAGATATAGGCTTTCAATCATCTGGAAACGGCGTTTGGACAAAAGTAGAATAATAACCATAAAGAACCAGATCGATATTGATCTGGTTCTTTAATTATCCCATATGATTTTTTATTTCAGCATCTGCTCTTAACGCTTCAACTAAAGTCATGATCGTTTCAGATTCTACTTGATAATGCAACTCTTGCTCTAGGTCTGATTGTACTTCCTCAAAAGTTGGTATCTCTTCGTCTATTTCTAATTCTTCATACTGGGTAACAAGTTCATCATATAAGCGTTCTAGCTCATCCTGAGTTGGTTCAAAATCCCCTACCTCATCATCAATTAATTGATCTAATTTGAGTTGTAATTCAATTTGATTAAGTATTTCTTGCTCAGAAGTACCTTGTTCTTCAAAAACAGCAAATAACTCTTCTCTAGACTCTAAACCATTTAGCTCAACAATTTCTTCAATTAACGTATTTACATCGTCTTCAGTTACCTCAAAACCACGGCGATCGGCCTCTTGACGCAACAACTCTTGATTAATCATACTTTCAACAAGCTCAGCTTTGAGTTGATCTTGATCCAATTGTTGACCCGTCATCTGAGCCTGCATAGCTAATTGTTCAAACTGACTAATATAAGTCAGTTCAAAATCTGCTTTAGTAATCCCTTCATTATTGACCTCCGCTACTAGATCCGGTACGTCATCTAATTCAGGCTCAGGCATTTGAAGCTGGTCTTCACCACTTGGTGCAGGCTCAGACTGATCTGCATCTCCACCTCCACACGCAACCAGCACCGTGGCTAGAAAGACAAGGATAATACTTGTGAGCCATTTTTTTATCATCTTACCAAACTCCTCTCAATTCAATTGATGCCTAGTTTAACATAGCTATACATTCATGAAAAGAAATACACATGATAATCCAGACATTTTAATCACTCTGTAATATTACTCAAAATTGAACACT
>NZ_BCQW01000031.1 GCF_001552275.1 Amphibacillus sediminis NBRC 103570 | reverse complement strand
TTTGAAGATGCCGAAAAAATTGCTAGGTCTATTATTTATTGTATTAATGATTATTGTTGCCTTACCCAAAGATGTGAATGCAGACACAAGGTTATCAATTCCTCATAGATTCTCTGCTTACGAGAGTCCAAGCTTTACATCAACAGAAGTTGCAACGTTTGCAGCCCAAACGGTAACTGTTGTAAGAAAACAGGGGGATTATTGGCACCTTATTGAAACAAGTAGATATGGGCAAAAATGGGTCTACTATAATCCAAATTTAGTAGATACAAAGTCTTTTGATTATCGTTTTAACGGATATAAACAACCGAGTTTTCAGTCAGAACGTGTTTCGAGCTTTAGTCCTCAGACAGTAAAGGTGATTGCCCAAGATAAAAATTGGTACCAATTTGAAACAGCAAATAATGGTAATATTTGGGTTTATGATGGGCGATTAACTATTCCCCATCGTTTTAGTGCATATGATTCCCCATCTTTTAGTTCAAATGAAGTTGCTCAATTTTCTGGTCAACGTGTTCGAATAGTGAGCAAACAAGGGAAGTATTGGCATGAGATTGTAACTAGTAAATATGGGAATAAATGGGTTTACTATAACCCTGATTTAGAAACACTTAGTATTCCATATCGTTTCGATGGACATGAAAGTCCTTCTTCCTCATCTCCAAGAGTCTCTAGTTTTTCTTCTCAAACAATTAATGTAATAGCTAAACACGGTAATTGGTATCAGTTTGAAACCTCAAAATTCGGGAACCTATGGACGTATTATGATGGAACTATTCCTAATACTCAATCTTTTATTGTTCCTTTAGATAGCAATAAATATCGTATAACATCTAGGTATGGACAAAGAAGTAGTGGATTTCATTATGGAATTGATTTAGCTCAGAGTGGAACAGTAAGAATTATTTCTGCTGCAGATGGTGTTGTGACACGATCAGGTTGGTCAGATAGCTATGGTTTTGTAGTTTACGTCCGACATAATATAAAAGGAAGTACGTTTACTACAGTATATGCACATATGAGGAATACACCTAATGTGGCTGTCGGACAAACAGTTAAACAAGGTCAATTATTAGGTTATATGGGTAATACCGGTAATTCTAGTGGCCAACATCTGCATTTTGAGATTCATAGAGGCGAGTGGTCATCTAGAGGAGGTATCAACCCTGAACAGTTTATCGATTTTTAATTTTTAAAAAGGACAGCCCCGTTGATTCGGGGCTATAGTTCTTTTAAAAAGCGTCTACCCTCAAATGTTCTTAGTCCCGCAAAAAGCCCCAAATCAGTTCAGTATCTTTCCTTTACTTTCATTGCAGTAATATATACAATAATCAACAAATACTAATACCATGGTGTCTACTGGTTTTATGTGCGATTGTTTGAGTTATAGAAATCTTACATGATTGTAAGGTTTCTGAAAGCATAATCGATAGTTAAAATTTAGTTACTTAGGCTATACTTTGGTTAGAAGCGCCTGAGAGGAGAATAATTATGCTTAAAATTTCAAAAGTAAGTAAGGTTTACGAAGGTAAAGTAGCTCACCGTGCCCTTACCGAGATCGATTTAGAAGTTGACAAAGGTGAGTTTGTAGCAATCATGGGTCCATCTGGAAGTGGGAAAACCACATTATTAAATATAATTTCAACGAATGATATACCGACGACTGGACAAGTCGAAATTGAAGGGAAGAATCCTCATCGGCTAAAGAAAAATGCTTTAGCTAAATTTCGTCGAAATGAATTAGGCTTTATTTTTCAAGATTTCAACTTACTGCACACTTTAACTGTTGAAGAAAATATCGTCCTACCTCTTACATTAGAAGGTACCCGTGTGAAAGAAATGAAGAGAAAAGCGCATCACATAGCTGAGAGTCTTGGTATTACCCAAATTATGAGTAAACGGACCTACGAGATATCTGGAGGACAAGCGCAGCGGGTTGCAATTGCTAGGGCGATGATCCATGAACCTAAGCTATTGTTAGCTGATGAGCCAACTGGAAACCTCGATTCGAAAGCTTCAAAAGATGTCATGGAAATGCTCGTGTCGATTAATCAGAAGGAAAAAACAAGTCTGTTAATGGTGACGCATGACCCACAAGCAGCAAGCTATTCAGATCGCGTTATTTTTATCCGTGATGGTAGACTTCATTCCGAAATCTACCGTGGAGAAAATAGACAAGCCTTTTTCCAGAAAATTATTGATATGCTTTCGTTGATGGGAGGCGACGGCAATGACTTTTCGTCAGTTCGCGTTTAATAATGTCCTGCGCAACAAACGACTGTATATTGCTTATTTCCTAAGTAGCATGTTCACGGTGATGGTATTCTTCACCTTTGCCATCTTTGCCTTTCATCCATCATTCTCAAGTGAATCGATTAATAACAATGTACTATTTGGTATGACTGTTGCTGGTGGGATCATTTATGTCTTTTCTTTCTTTTTCATCTTATATTCGATGAGTTCGTTCTTACAGTCAAGAAAGAAAGAGTTTGGTTTGTTAATGATGCTAGGAGCATCCAATGGACAAATTCGACTCTTAGTTTTTTTGGAGAATGTCTTAATTGGCTTTTTTGCTACAATAAGTGGAATTTTAGCTGGTCTAATATTTGCCAAAGGTATTCTCTTAATTGCCGAAAACGTACTCATCATCAGTGAGTCGCTTAATTTTTATTTTCCAACAATGGCGATTGTGCTTACGTTTATTAGCTTTATCATATTGTTTTTCTGTATATCTGTGTTTGTTTCGTTTATTCTTCGTACGAAGAAGCTGATTGATTTAATTAAGGGAGACAAACAATCGAAAGGCGAACCGAAAGCTTCGGTAATCCTATCTGTTTTTGCTGCGTTCCTCCTTATAGCTGGGTATGGTATTGCTCTATACGTTAAAGGTATTTATGTTATTTATGTGATGATTCCAGTTATTCTCGTTGTCACGCTAGGAACGTATCTTTTATTCACTCAATTAAGTGTGTATTTCATACGCAAGCTGAAAAATAATCAATCTGTTTTCTGGCGAAAAACCAACATGCTGCTATTTTCTGATCTATCCTTTCGTATGAAGGATAATGCTAGAACATTTTTTATGGTAGCGATCATCTCTACAGTTGCTTTTAGTGCAATTGGGACATTATATGGACTTCAATCTTATCTTACCAAAGAAATTAAGGCGGTTAATCCATATACCTTCATGTATAAGCCATGGAGCGATGACACTGAAGAAGTGATTGCAAATGACATCAGTAAAATTAATGCTATTTTTCAGGAAGAACAAATTGAGGCAAAAATGGAGCAACTAGAGTTAAACTATTTTGATACACCAATACGATATGGTGATGAACCTTTACGATCTAATGGTGTGTTAATAGCTAGAGCTTCAGATTATAATCGTTTCGCAGCATTAATTGAGGAAGAAGAACTGCATCCAGAGGAAAATGAGGCAATTGTAGTAGAACAGAGTGATGCCATGTTAATGATGGGTACAAAAGCAAGTGAGAAGTTGAAAGAATCTACTATTCAGCTAGATAACGGTCAAGTCATTCAACCTGGTGATGTGATCGAGTCAGAAGTACTATCAGAAATTGAAGGCTATTATGTAGTGAATGATAAGGTTTATGAGTTGCTTGGAGCGCCGACAAGAACTCAGCTGAGTATCGCATGGGAAGCCATCGGTGCAGGACATAACCAAACCGTTGAGGCAGGAAGAAAGCTAGCCGAACAATTAGAGTTTAAAGTGACATCGATCGACTATACGATTTATGAAATCAATAAAGCATTTGGACCGATTTTATTCATTGGTTTATTTATTGGAATTGTGTTTTTTGTTTCAGCAGGAAGCTTTCTTTATTTCCGATTGTTTACGGATTTAGATGAAGAAAAGCGTAAGTTCCGTTCTATTGCAAAAATCGGATTGACACAATCTGAGCTAAAGAAAGTCGTAAGCCGTCAGGTTGCTCTACTATTCTTCTTACCGATTGTTGTCGCATTGATTCACGGTGCTGTTGCACTCACTGCTTTATCACGTTTGTTTGATTTCAATTTAATAGTAGAATCATCGATTGTATTAGGTAGTTTTGCATTGATTCAAATCATTTACTTCTTGATTGTTCGCTTCTTCTATGTCAAACAGGTAAAAAGATCAGTGCTATAAGATAGGACGATCATCTTGGGGAAGGTATCTGAACATTTAAGTAACTGGCCATGAATGTTTCATAAGTATTGAAAAGCCAACAACCATTGTTAACGGGTTGTTGGCTTTTTGGATTATCTTTAATGCTGATGGTTATTTATAGATGTAAAAACGCGTCTAATTAGCACAATTTGTTTATCGATCATTTTTTTAAAAGGGTTTTGTCTTTAACCGACTTAGGCAGTTTTGTTGAATTAAGCTGTAATGAATTATACTATTGCTTAGTGAAAGCTAACAGAATATTGAACAGAGGTGGTTTTTGGTGGTTTTAGATTTAAAAGGGGAAACTGAGATGGCCCCAACTGTAGGCATGCTTTATTCGAATGTTGAAGGTAATTATAAATGATTAAAATCAATTGTTACGGGTATGTCCCAGGAGGAGTTAGATTTCAAGGGGCCAAACCAAAAATATAACAGTACAGCTCAATTAATAAGACACTTAGCCTATGTAGATCTTAACTGGGTTTATAGGATTAAGGATGAGCCGATACCAAAGAAACTTGAAGAGAAATATGGACCAATGCTGGATAAAAACAATGAAATCCCTTTAGTATCAGGAGTTTCATTGGAGAAAATCCTTTCTGATTATGATCACGTATTTAATATGTTTAAATCCATTTGTTACCAGTTAACGGAAATTCAATTAAATCAAACCGTTGATTATGAGAATGGAACAGCAGCGACCATTCGCTGGGGAATTTGGCATATAGCAGACCATAGTAGATATCATCAGGCCCATATTAACCAACTTCGTAAATGGTTTAAAGAAGAGAATAGGGAATATAGACAGGATTAGTAAAATTCTCACTTGATTCAGCAGAAGACTTCCACTTCTAGAAGTGGTGGGATGAGTGTCTATTTTATACCATTCGATGGGGTGTTCAAGCCCCAGCTGTTGACTTGGCAGTTTTAGATTAGATATTATAACTAATCGTATAGCACTCCGATATATACTATTTTCAAAAAATCTTGATGATATTATGTGCCTTTTTCCATTTTATATAATTTTATTCATGTTTAACTTGCGCGCATAATGGTAATATAAAGACAGGGTAAATAACAGGATTATGAAAGGATGGTCTTTTTGAACGTATTAGTAGTTGGTGCAAATGGACAAATTGGTAAGCACCTTGTTTCATTGATTCAATCCCAGGACAACATGCGAGCAAGAGCAATGATACGAAAATCTGAGCAAGCCGATTATTTTGAGCGACTAGGTGCAGAGACTGTTGTGGTAGATTTGGAACAGGATATTGACGCAATTGCGAATGCGGCTGAAGGTATTGATGCTATTGTTTTCACAGCTGGATCGGGTGCCCATACTGGGAAAGATAAAACCATTTTAATTGATTTAGATGGTGCAGTAAAGACAATTGAGGCGGCAAAAAAAGCAGGTGTAAAACGGTTTATCATGGTCAGTTCGTTTGATACAAGTCGAAAAGCCATTCAAACCGCCCCATCCTCGTTTGCTCCATATGTAGTGGCAAAGCATTATGCTGACGAGTGGTTACGTCAAACTGATTTGGACTATACTATTGTTCATCCTGGTATTTTAACGAATGACTCAGGAACAGGTAAGATAACGGCTGGAAAAGTCGAACCTAGTGAAATTCCAAGAGAGGATGTCGCACAAGTTATTTTAGCTAGTTTAAGACATGATCGGACAATAGGTAAGGCATTTCAAATAGTTTCTGGATCAACACCGATTGAAGCAGCTATCACTTCAATATAAATGATTAGGTTTTGTTAGAAAAAAGCAATTTGCTAATACGTAAATTGCTTTTTTTTATGGATTTAAAGCTAATAAATATAGTTATAAACTAAGAAAATTTAATTACAACATACTCACAATTGGTAATTTATTGTTTATAATAGGTAAGGGGATGTAGCCCCTAAAAAAGGAGAGATATTAAGTTGAAAAATAAAGTGATTCTTTTAATGACTGCGTTACTCCTTTTAGCTATTGTTGTACCCCGATTGTTGTTATTCGAAATCTTCTAGCTATAGTTTTCGAGGTTATTACCGGGTAGATGGTAAATCTCAAGGTAAATTTCATTCATTATCGGGAGGCTTTGTCAGGATAAGTGGCAATGCTTACTATACTGGCAATTCTTGAGGTGGAGGAGGTCGACGAGAGGATGTGAAATATAGCTTGTACAGGGAAAGGCGTTTTCTCCCTGATACATTTGTGGGTTCTGTAAGTCATTATTTGAGTTCGGAAAATAATGATAGAAATCCTAGCCGTATTAATAAAGTAATAGGAGATGCTCCCTCTGATGATAGTAAATATTATTTAGTGACGTTAATGAGCGATAACGGATTAGAAAAAGCAGGATCTGGACGACTGACTCAATAATTAGTTAAGAATTAAGGTACTAAACCTCCTCTTCAAATAACAAGGTACTAAACCTCCTCTTCAAATAACATAGAAAGGGTGTTTGCCATGATATTTCATTTTGATGGTCTTGTTGCCATTTTCGCTATGATTATTGGACTGGCACTATTATTTTTTTTGAAAAAGAAGAAGAGATATAGTAACAGTTATATTTTAATTTTTGCTATCTTTTATCTATATCTCTGTCTCTTATTAAACCATACACAATTTCCCATAATGTATCAGCCTGAGCTCGCTGATTACTCTTTAATAGTAAATAGTATAAATTACATACCATTCTCAGGATTATATTTTAAGCATTTTTTACTAAATATTGTCTTAACTATTCCGTTCGGTTTTTTACTTCCTTTTATTTATAAAGTAGAATTTTCAAAAAAATTATTTTGGGCAGTAATGTTGCCGATAATAATTGAGGGATTACAGTTGTTTATTTTACTCTTAACAGGCATCCCATTAAGGGCAGTGGATATTAACGATATTATCGCTAACTTTATTGGTATATTGATCGGTTATTTTGTGTTTAGATCGTTTATCATCTTGTTTCGAAAACTAACTCAAAAAGAGCATGATGACGATCATCCTTTTATTCGCTTTATCAGACAGTATTAAAAACAGCTGCATTGTAGAGTGGATTGGGGAAGTTTGTAGAGTTGATGTTAAAAATCAGAGGATAGCATCGTTTAGCAACAAAATAAAGCAGTCTGGTCTAAAAAATAGAACCAGATTGCTTATAAATCATGATTATTAAGCAGAAGCCTACCGCACTACTTTTATCGCAGTGTAGCTGGCTGGGGCTGTGATTACTCGCCTTATCGAAGGGCTTTTGTAAGGCTTCCACTTCAAGAAATAAGGGAACACGTCATGTCTAGGTGAGAGATCCAACAGCCAGTAACGGCCCGCTTGGTTCAACTGACGTTCAGTGGGAGAGAGCAATGACTAAGTTCGCGACGCTATGCGTGTCGAAACCCCACTGAACGAAGTTTCCCTTTATTAAGAACCTAATTTTCTAGCAACCTCTTTAACCTTTTCTATTCCTTCAGCAATAATATTTGCTGCTTGATCAGGCTGAGCATTATGCCCTTCGATAATAACTTCTTCAATAATGTCCATACCAAGCACACCACCAAAGGATGCACGCATATAGTTAACAGCCATTTCCATTGGTGCTAATTCTGGTGCTGAATAAACGCCACCACGTGCATTTAATAAGATAATTTTCTTTTCAGGCATAAGATGAACCATGTTGCCCTCAGCATCATATTTAAATGTGAAACCTGCTGAAAAGATATAATCAATAAAAGATTGCAATTTAGCCGGGATCGTTAAATTCCAAAGAGGAAATACAAAGGCAATGGCGTCTGCTTTGGAAAATAACTCACGTGCTTTTTGCAGAGCATCAAATAGACGCTGCTCATCTTCTGTTAGTTGCTCGTGGGCTTCAAGCTTCACGGAACCGCTAAAAAGCTCTTGTCCGATATACGGTGTGTCTTCTTTGTAAACATCATAGATTGTGACGTTTACGTTTTGGTTTTGTGTTACTTCTTCAATAAATGCATCATACATTTTTGAACTAACCGCCTGATCAGCTGGGCGATTATTTGCTTTAACAACTAATAAATTCATTGAATTCGTCCCCCAAATATCTCTGTTTTTTTACAGTTCTTTTTTAATACCAAATCTTATAAATAAAAAAGCATACTGTATAGTTTTATAGTATAAATATATTTTTGATTCGAGACAACCGATAAAGTTGAAAAAATATCGGATAAACAACACATTAGAAAAAGTGTTGGAAAGGGCGATAGAAATTATGAACAGATCTGCTGATTTTAGAGTGATTAATAATGATTTGCAATGGCTTTACTTAGTCAAACTGCCTCATAAAACCAATTAGTCCAACTCAACAATATAAAGCACGACTTTCCCATGGATCATCAAGTTTGCATCATTAGCCGATACGACATAATCAACATAGCTATTATCAGAGGAGTGAGGTCTGAAAATAACGGACTGACCTGATTGAAAGTACTTTTTAACCGAATAGTCATTGTTATGACTATAAACGACGATATCCCCATCATGCAATTGTTCAAGAGGGTATTTTTTGACAGCGATAAGTGAGCCGTCCGGGATTGTTTTATTCATTGAATCGCCATTCACTCTCATCATTACTAAGCTACGATCTCCAGCCCATTTTCCCATAACAGAGTCAGACAAATCAATCGTATCTTCCTGTGTAACCGGCTCTACTTCAATTGGAAGTCCCGCTGAAATGGAACGGGGATAATAAATGTATGAGTTATGGCCAGCTGTATGAGATGAAGGGTTATCCTTCCACCCCATTAAATACGCTGGTGAAACCTTTAATACATGAGCAAGCGGCTCAATAATATCGATGGGTATATTCTCTATATCACTATTTTCATAGCGGTAGATTGTTGCCCTGTTTTTATTTAACCTTTGTGCGAGCTGATCAACAGATATGTTTAAGGCTTTTCTACAAATTTTGATACGTTCTCCAATCTTCATCATCCTACTCCTTATCATAAATAATCTTATATTATCATCACATGCACCTTGGCGTATTTACGCCCAGAGTTTAGCGAGCTTCGGTCGATAAATTCCCGCTGAAAATCTGTGGCATCCGCCAGACACTTTAATTTGCCTACAGCCAGTTTCACTTTATAAGTTTAGTTTAGCTAATAAGTCGCAAATATGCAACGATTTTGAAGTTGTAGTCTCGTTATTTGCGATTTTTTTATTGACAATGATTACCTAAGCTCATACTATTATATTAATCGCATATAACGCGACTTTTGGAGATTAGTAGAGCGAGAATTATCTTTCATCATAACTGATCTTTAACGGAAGTCGCTTTTGATGCAATACACCAAACAATGATTTAGTAGAAAGGAGCAGATTGAAAAATGGGAGAGCTAGCCATTACCAAAAGTACGTTTAAAAAGGTAGAAAATGAATGGGCGATCTATCACCATACTTTAGATGAAATAAAAATATTAGAAGAAGCAATCATCTATCCGTATCAGGAGGGAAGCTCACCGATCCGAACAGGGGGAAAAGCTAATGTGATTCATGATCCAACAGCTGTCACAACCATGTACTTGACCCAACATAAACAGCTTAATTATTTAAAAGAAATAACACAAGCAATTGAACGTGTCTATGATCAATTATCGAGTGATCAAAAGAAATTGGTTCAAATTCGTTATTGGACTAACCGTAGCTTGACATGGGATGCAGTCGCAATGGCTTGTAATATTAGCCGGAGACAAGCCTTGTATTGGCGCAATGATATTATTCATGCCACCATCGAAATATTAGGCTGGCGCTAGTCTATCAAAAGGGTTGTCACTTTCCTTGCACTTTTGATCAGCTAAACCGTGCTAATATGATAGTGTGGAAAAAATAGCTCATCACGTTAAACCGTTCATTTGAGAATGATCAAGCTAAGGCTGACCGGTTTATAGCTATGCTAGATAAGCAAGATCCAACAAAAAGTCACCAAGTCGGTGGCTTTTTATTATGGCTATAAATAATCAGTTATCACGCTAAAACCAATTATTGAACGAACTAAAGGGAGAGGGGGATAGCAGTTGAGGTTTGGTTATCAACCAACCTATTCATCCGTTAAGAGGATATCAAATTTTAGCAGGTCACACGATCTTGTGAAAATTTAGAAGTGCTAAGTAAGAAAAACTAACATTCACTAAGAGATCAGCGAATGGGAGATTTTCTAATCTAGCGATCAAGCAGCTAACGTTTAAGTTAAACAAACTTACACTTAGCGATCGCTTATCAAATTTGCTGATCAACGCGAAGAATACGACCTATTGATGAAGATGAATGGAGTTAACCGACTGTGTGAGCCATGGGCTATAGCTCCACAAATACAGGGAAAGGGGCTTGATAATGACAGAAAATATATCAAGGTTAGATTGCGGGATGAAACGCATTCATGATCGGCTTTGATGATCACGATAACTAAGCTAAAGCAGGCAGTTGTCGATCTATTAAAAGATCAGTTCCCAGATTATGCTGTATACGGTGAGGGACAGCCGCAAACAAATAGTCAGCGCTATTTCTTAGTTGATCTAAAATCAATGTCTCAGACCAAACAGCTGAATAAACGGTATTACCGTGAGCATCGCTTTGATATTCAGTTTTCGACTGATCAACAAATCACCGAAGTGCTAGAGCAGCTCTATCAATGCCTGAGCTATCTTCCTTATGGAGGTGGAGTCGTTCGTGGAACAAGGATGAACCAAGAGCTGGAGGACGGAGTTGTGCATGTTTATGTCAACTACAATTTTCGATTGGTAGAACAACTGGAATTAGAACCACAGATGCAAAATTTAAAACAGGAGGAGTTTTTAAATGAGTGAACCAAAGACACAAGAACGAAAATTTACTAAGACTCAATTTTTAGCTTCAAACAAATGGTCAGGAGTCGATCAAGATATTTTGGCCGTTAAACTTGATGAAAAGGTTAGCTATACCGAATCAGAAGCCAATCAAATTATTCAAAAATTGAAGGAAAAGAAGGTGAAGTAAATGGCTGGAGGACAATGGACAACTCAAAATAAAGTAAGACCTGGTGTTTATATCAATACCCAATCAACACCTCAAGCCCCAAATATAGCGGGTGATCGAGGTATTGCAGCATTGCCGCTTCCATTACCATGGGGAGAAACAGGCATGATTCAATTAGATCAAGAAAGCTTTCAAACAGAAGCATTAGCAAAAATCGGTTTCCATGCTACCGATCCACGTATTCAGCATATTAGCGCATGTATGGAACATGCTCGTCAACTCTTTATTTATCGTTTAAATGGTGAACAAGCCAAAAAGGCCAGTGCAGCTTTAGAACAATTTACGATTACAGCAGCACATGGTGGAGTAAGAGGAAATGAAATTCGAGTTGTGGTGCAAGAAAATATTGACGATGCCAAGCTTTTTGATGTGATTACTTATTTTGATTACGATGAGGTTGATCGCCAACAGATTGCATCGGTAGCAGATTTTACTACAAATGGTTTTATTGAACTCTCAGGTGAAGGGTTAGAACCAACAGCAGGTATTAATCTAACAGGTGGTGAAGATGGTGAGGTTTCATTAGGAGATTATGCTAAAGCATTATCAGCCTTTGAAGCCATTTCATTCGATACCTTAGGTATTCCAACAGAAGAGCAAGAGATTAAAGCATTGGCTGTGGCTTATGTTAAGCGATTGCGTGATGACAATGGGAAGAAGGTAGCTGTCGTGGTGACAGACTATGCTAATGCAGACTATGAAGGGGTTATCTCTTTGAAAAATAGTATTGTAACAGAGGATGGACTGGAAGTTGAACGCCGCTATTTCTTATGTCGGATTACTGGCATGATGGCTTCTGCTGCTAACAACCAATCATTGACGCATATGACTATACCTAATGCAGTTGATGCTTTACCACGTTTAACCCATACAGAAATTGAACAAGCCTTGCAAAATGGCGAGCTTGTGATCACAGCAGAAGACGATCGTGTCTTCATTGAACAAGATATTAATACATTAACAACCTTTACACCAACAAAAGGAAAAATGTTTGCTAAAAACCGAGTAGTACGCGTTTTAGATAGTATTGCGAATGATACGAAACGTACATTCGAACGCACCTTTATTGGTAAGGTCAATAACAATGATGATGGACGTAACTTGTTAAAAAGTGCATTAATTACTTACTTGGAAGGACTAGAAGGAATCAATGCGATTCAGAACTTTGATCCACAATCTGATATTACGATCCATGCTGGTCAGGATATCGACAGTGTTTATGTAGAACTTTATGTCCAACCAGTAGATTCAGTAGAGAAAATCTATTTGAAAGTATTTGCAAATTAAGGAGGCTAAACATATGGGATTTTTTAAAGCAGGCGATGCAATTTCAGGTCAGGAAGGCCGTGCATATGCGACGATTGATGGACAAGTAGAAGAAATGTTTTATGTCAAAACATTAGAAGCAACGGCAGAGAAGCAAAAAACAGAAATGCGTACACTAGGGAAACGCGGTACACAGAACAAAGCGACAGGCTGGAATGGTACGGGGAGCATGACGATCTATTATGCGACATCACGTTTTCGTGAGTTGATGTATCAATATATGAAGACTGGACGTGATGTCTATTTTGATATCATGATTGTGAATGAAGACCCAAGTTCGAGCATTGGCAATCAGTCAGTCGTTATTAAAAACGTTAACTTGGATAGTGTTGTGATGGCAAAACTTGATACAGAGAGTGAAATTTTAGAAGAAGATATTGACTTTACTTTCGATGATGTTGATATCTTAAATACATTTTCTGAACCGACATTAGGATAAGAATAGGGGGAGACCAATGAGTAAATTTCAAGATTTTCTCAACCAGAATACAGTAGATAATTTGACAACCAATGTCGTTTTTTCTGAGCGTCTGAAAGATCAAGATGGACAATATTTTACAGCCAAAATTAAGGCGATGACAGACGCAGAATTTGAAGCGTATCGTAAAGCATCAATGACGACACGTAAAAATGGAAAATTCGAATTAGATTTACAGCAATTCAACAGCAAAATCATTATTGGTAATACACTTGATCCTAACTTCAAAGATGCGGAAAGTATTAAAGCACATGGATGCACAACACCTCAGCAATATTTAAGTAAAGTGTTACTAGCTGGTGAAATTGCTGAGCTTTCTAAGCAGATTCAACAATTCTCTGGTTTTGATACAGATTTTGATACGTTAAAAGAAGAAGTAAAAAACTAATGCAGGAGGGTGATGGCGAGACCATGTACGCCTATTACGCCCTCCACCAATTCAATCGATTCCCACATGAAATTCAAAATCTCAGTCGATATGAAAAAGCAGCCGTTTATGCATTTATTGATGAACGTGTAAAAGAAGAAAAGAAAATGAAACGAAAAATGCCAAGAAAAAGATAACCGTTTGGTTAGATCGGTTTAAGAAGTTCGTGACAAAGCAGCTTTACCTAATCATGGATTGACTAAGACATGTGAGCAGATAAATATAATAACGAGTAAGCAACGATGGGAAAAGTATGCAGATAAAACTTCGTTCAGTGGGGGGGTTCAACGCATAGAATGTGCTCGTGCAGACGTTGCGACATTGACGTCGCGAACTTATCAGCTTCCTCCATCCCCCACAGAACGTTAGTTGAACTAATCGGCCGTTACTGGCTGTTGGATCTCTCATTAGAAATGAAGTGTTTCTTTACTTCTTGAAGTGGCAGTCTTACAAAAGCCCTTCGATGGGGCGAGTAATCGCAGCTCCAGCCAGTTACACCGCGATAAAAAACGAAGATAGCTTAGTTTAATTTAATTATCTTCGTTTTATATTTATAGGTAATTGTCAACGACTTTCCCTGAAGTGTTAGTCAAGCACATTTAGCTATCTAGTTGCTCATTCCGGAAGGTAGAGCTCTTTAAATGAACATAAGTGGCAAGGTGATAGTTGGTGTTCAGCTTCAACTCGTACATCTTTGCCTATGTAAATGGATATATCGAAAGGAGGGATTAGCATGGCAACAATTGAAGCTGCGTTAAATGTCGATTATTTAACACAGAGTTTTAGCCACGTTGACCGCAGCATCCAGATCACCTCAAACCATTTTACGGCATTAAACAATCAAGTAAGTGATAGTGCGAAGAAGGTTAACCAATTTGCTGGTGTAATAAAAAAGGCTGCAGAATGGACAGGGACCTATCTAAAAGAAATGCTAAATGACGGAGTAAATCAGTTGGCTAACATTCAAACAGCAGAGATTGGTTATAAATTTTTACTCGGTGAGGAACAAGGAACAGCTTTTATTGAGCAGCTTGCTCAATTTGTCCAGACCACTCCCTTTGATTTTAATGAAATCAATAATGGAGCGCAGAACTTAATGAAGATGGGAGTTAGTGCTGATCAAGTGTTACCGATTATGCAAGGCATCGGCGATACGGTTGCTGCATTAGGGGGTGGCGCCGAGGAGATAAACACAATAACACGTACATTAGGTACGATTCAAGCAGCGGGTAAGGTAACAATGAGTGATCTTGAAAGCTTAAGTATGGCTGGGGTTAATGCTCTAGATCTATTAGCCAACCAAGCGGGTGTAAGTGGTGAACAAATGAGGCAAGCGATTGAAAGTGGAGCGGTCGGAGCTGAACAGGCTGTCTCCGGTTTAGCAGCAGGCATGCAAGAGCAATTTGGTGGTGCGATGCTTGAGGTAGAAAATAGCCTCACCGGTGCGATAAACAGCCTCAACCAGGCGAAAACAGATGCTGGTGCTAAGCTTATCGAGCCATTTATGACAGGAATTGTTGATGTCGTTCAAGGCTTAACTGGCTTTGTAGAGATGATTCCAGCAATACTCGCACCTGCGTTGGAGGCTTTCTTACCTTTAACAGAATCTTTGGCTGAATTATTTAATATCGAACGTTTTTATGGGTTCTTCGATTTTGTAACAGTCAGTTTATTCGCATTAGCGACTTTATTGTCAAGTGTATTTGATATCGTCCTTTGGGGCATAGACGTCTTAATTGATAACTGGCCGATTATTGCCGGGATGCTTATGGCATTAGTGGCCTTTTACTTGCCAACACTTATCTCAGGATTATGGCAGGCCCTCTCAGCTTTATTAATGAAAGTGGGTGTCTGGATGCTATTGAATATGCCAGTATTGATTTTTATGGCTGTAGTCGGTGCATTAATTGCCGTTATTATGTATTTAGGCTTATCTACAGGTGAAGTACTCGGCTTTATTATGGGCTTGTTCTTTACTGTTGGCGCCTTTATTTATAATATTATCGCTGGTTTATGGAATGCCATTGTGTCTTTTGCTGAATTTATCGCACAAGCCTTTATGGATTCCTTTTATTTTGTCCAGAAAATTGCTTATGATTTAGCTTATAACTTTCTAGATTTAATGGAACGAATGCTTAAAGGCGTTGAAGACTTTGCTGGTGGATTTATGACGATGGTTCTTGATGCCATTAATCAAGTCTTAGGTGGAATAAATTGGTTGATAAGAGCATTGAACAGAATTCCTGGCTTTAATATATCGGAGATTGGTAAGTTTGATTCGAGCAATGTCAATGCCTTGTCCGAGGCCGTTGGACGCTTAAAGGATAATCTCCAAGAGCCTGTTAGGCAAACACTTGATTTTAGCTCGGCCAAGCTAGATCGGTGGGACTATGGCGATGCTTATAATAAAGGCTACAGTATGGGTGAGAGCTGGGGGAACGGAATTGACAGTGCAATAAGTGGGGCACTCGATAAGACTAAAGTTCCTGATGAACAGCTTGATCCTAATGATTTAGGGATTGATGGTGCCTTTAATATGAATCAAGGTTTAAATCCAGGTGGGGCAGCCCAAGCAGCTCAGCCAAATCAACCTATATCAAGAGCAAGTAAATCGCCAACCGTTGATCAAGTCAATAAGGTAGATGAAGTTGGCAAAATAAATGATGAAGTTGATATTGCCAGTGAGGATCTAAAATTAATGCGAGAGCTAGCTGAATTAAGAACGATTCAGAACTTTGTTAGCCTCACACCTACCGTTCAAGTTAAGACAGGCGATATTAAAGAAGAAGCAGATGTGCGTAAACTGATTGATGCCATCGAGCAATCGTTACAAGATGAAATTGCTTCATCAGCGAAAGGAGTGTATGCACTATGAGTTATGGGATTTGGTTAAGCTTTAATGATCAGGCTGAAGGTTTTCAGCTTCCAATTAATCCAGAGATGCTTGAGGTCGCTGATTCAGTTGATGGTCAATCCTATCAAATTAGTAAGCTAGGTGAAATTAACGTGATTAAGGATCGAGCCTTAACCGATTATAGCTTTACCAGTATCTTTCCGATTCAGAGATTACCAATGGTAGTCTCTGATCAACTGCTACCCCCTAAACGTTACCTTAGTTTGATTGAGAAATGGATGAGTTCAGGCAAGCCAGTTCGATTTATTTTTACGGGTGATGGTTTTGATATCAACACATATGTCAGCATAGAGAGCTTTGATTGGCAAGAGCTCGCTGGTACGGGTGGAGAGATTGAGTATAGCATTTCTTTGAAAAAATATCTTTTTTATGCGGCTAAGCCGGTGAAAGTAAAAATGCAAGTTGGGCAACCTCCGAGGGCACGGGCCCAATCAGCTAAGCGTGCAGATACTAAAGGCACTCCGAAAGTGTATAAGCTGGTAAAGGGGGACAGTCTCTGGAAGGTTGCCCAGAAATTTTTAGGATCAGGATCACGGTATCCAGAGATTGCGAAGCTTAATCAGATCAAAAGTTCAGATTACCGAAGGCTTCCAATTGGATTAGCCATTAAGATTCCACCAAAGTAGGTGTAGATATGGAAATACTTTTAGATAACAGGAATGGAAAGGTATGGGATATCTCCGAAATTGTCACAGATGCGACGTGGAAGACAGGGAGAAATGGTTCACCTAGTGAATTTGACTTTACTTTAATTAAAAATGGTCTGAATCAAGATCAAGCCTTTAAGATCGAAAATGGTAATATTGTGCGATTCAAATATCAGGGGCATCACGTTTTCTATGGATTTATTTTTTCAGTAAATGGGGGGAAAAGTGAAGACATTCAAGTAAAAGCCTACGATCAAATCCGTTATTTACAAGCAGCCGATACGTATGTTTTTTCCAATATAACCGCTTCGCAAGTGATTCGTCGAATCGCAGGTGATTTTGGCTTGAATTTGGGACAAATCGATGATACGGGATATCGCATCCCATCATTAGTAGGCGATGCCGAAAAATTACTGGATATTATTTGTAAAGCTCTAGATTTAACCTTAATAAATGCTAATCGACATTATATCATGTTTGACAATTTTGGTGCCCTTACTGTTCGTAATACCGCTGATATGATACTACCGTTTATGATTGGGGATGAGAGCTTATTATATGATTATAGCTTTGAGCGCTCTATTAATGATGAAACTTATAACAGAATTAAATTAGTCAGGGATAACAAGGATACCGGAAAGCGGGATGTATACATTTCACAAGATAGTGCCAACATTGCCAAGTGGGGCCAATTGCAGCTCTATGAAAAACTAGATGAAAATCAGAATCCAGCCCAAATTAAAGAGCTATTAAATACACTAATGACATTACGCAACAAAGAAACAGAGAAGATCAAACTAGAAGCGATCGGGGATATTCGTGTTCGTGCTGGCTGTTATTTGCCGGTCATTATTAAAGACTATGGCATTAATCAGCCGTTTCTTATTGATGATTGTACACACAGCTTCAATGGAAGGGAGCATACAATGTCACTCGAATTAAAGGTGGTGTGGAAGAAGTGAGCCTATTAGAGACCATTAAAATGGCTGGTTTAGATGCGATAGACGCGGCCAATCCAGTAGCAATTTTTTTTGGTACGGTGATCAGAGTGGAACCATTAGAAATCAATGTTGAGGAACGCTTTACTTTAACCGAGCCTTTTTTGATTCTAACCGAGGGTATTCAACGTCGAATTGAGCGGTTTGATTTGACCCACCGGCATGACTACCAAGAATCAGAAGAAGAAAATCAATTAAAACAAACTGAATCAGCTTTAGGAGAATTAAATATTACGATAAAACACGGTTTAATGCTTAATGATCGTGTTATTTTATTGCGTATTCAGGGAGGACAGCAATTTGTCGTATTAGATAAGGTGGTGAGTAAATGATACCACAATCAGCTTTAAGCGATCTAACCGTTGAGACAGAACTAGAACCATCTCTAACCTGGCAATTAGACTTTGAAAAAGGTCGTATTGGCCGAAAAATTGATGGTTTAGCAGCTGTTAAGCAGGCAATTTTTAAAATCCTCCAAACTAGCCGCTACCAATTTCTTATTTACAGTTTTAATTACGGTCATGAGCTTAATCAATTAATTGGTTTACCTCCATTATTTGTCCAATCAGAGCTGACTCGTTGCCTGGAAGAGGCACTGTTACAGGATCAACGGATTACGGCAATCGAGGATATTGAAGTAGAGTTAGCTAGGGATTTGGTTCATGTAAGCTTCACGGCTGTCACAATTTTTGGGAATTTAGCTTATCAACAGGAGGTGGAATTAGATGTTTGAAACAGAAAGCTATCAGAATATTTTAGATCGAATGCTTGATCGTATTCCAGATACGATTGATAAACGAGAAGGCAGTATTATTTATGACGCACTAGCTCCAGCTGCAGCTGAGCTAGCTCAAATGTACATTGAGTTAGCAGCGGGTTACGACTTAGCCTTTGCCGATACTGCTGATGGTGAATTTCTTAGCAGACGAACGGCAGAATTCGGTGTCAATCGAATGATCGCTACCCCAGCTCGTCGTCAAGGATTGTTTTTCGGTGCAAATCAGCAACCACTAGACCTGCCATTGGAAAGTCGATTCAGTATAGGTGAATTAACTTACCGTGTGATTAATCAGCTGACAACAGGTGTGTATACGCTAGAGTGTGAAATAGCAGGGGAAATAGGTAATCAGCTGTTTGGTGACCTGCTTCCGATTGATCATGTTCCTGGCTTGGTTCGGGCAGAATTAGCAGATGTCTTAGTGCCAGGACAGGACGAAGAAACTGATGAGGCACTAAGACAACGTTACTATGAAGTAGTTAATGAACCAGCATTTGGTGGTAATGTTGCCGATTACAAACATAAATTAAAGGCTTTAAACGGTGTTGGCGCGGTTAAAGTTTTTCCAACATGGCAGGGAGGAGGAACCGTCAAGTGTACGGTTATTAGCTCCAATTGGACAACGCCAACGCCACCATTTATTAATGAAATTCAAGCACAGATTGATCCGGAGACCAACCAAGGTCAAGGCACTGGACTTGCTCCAATTGGACATCGTGTCACCATTGCGGCTGTTGAAAGTATAACGGTAAATATTGAAACGAAATTGACGCTAGAAGCTGGGCTAACCTTGTCTCAAATACAACAAGAGGTAGAGGAAGTCATCGAGCAATATTTGAACGAACAAAGACAAAGCTGGGCTGAGCAGGAACAGCTTATCATTCGAGTTGCTCAAATTGATGCCCATTTACTATCAATTACCGGCGTAGTTGATGTTGAAGCAACCACTGTTAACGGGCTTGCCGATAATCTTATGCTGGCAGAAGAAGAGATACCAGTACTAGGAACGGTGAGCATTTATGAATAGAGTGATGAATTATTTACCCGGTTATTACCGTAATTTTGCTGAATTTATTCAACTGTCAAAGGCACAAACTGCTGAACTCGATCGTTTAACTGAGGAATGTGATCGGTTACTTGATAATCAATTTGTTACAACAGCCGATGAGCGGTCAATTAGTCGTCGGGAACGCATGTTGGCTATACGCCCGAATCGTGAACAAGAGACATTGGATGAACGTAAATTAAGGATTTTAAATCGCTATCAAACAAAGCCCCCTTTCACCATTAGGTATTTGCAACAACAGCTTGACTTTTTATTAGGGGCCAATCGTTCAATGGTGGCTGTTGATTCAGATCAATATCTACTTACAGTTACAACTAGTATTGATGATGCTTTTTTATTTAAAGAGATGGAATATACCATTAGTACGATAAAGCCTGCCAATCTTCTATATCAACAAGAGACATCACTGGTTGATCGAATTGTGGTGAAAGAGATCGGGAAAAAACAAAGCTTAACCCGGGCTACTAAACTAGGGAGGTGGCGATTAGGTCAAACGCCATTTGCTACTAGAGAAGAAGAGGTGATCCTATTTGATTAAACAAGCATTTTTAGATGATGTCGCAAACTATATTAACACACGAATTAAAAAAATTCGCTTGAATGACTCGTACCTGATTGACCAGTTTGTTGTCAAACAGGTACAACAATCAACTGTTACAATGGAATTTTTGGTTCCGTTTGGTAGTGTTGAAGTCATTGACAAAATTGACCTCATTGATCAGGAAAATCAAGTGATCAGTACCAATAGTGTTACTGTACCAATCACATCTGATACAGTGATCTTACAATCATTTGAGGTAAAGGAGGATAAAGCATGACTTATGAGAAAAAAACAGATTGGCAGTTTGACGACGTAGTCACAGAAAAAGATGCCAATCGCTGGGAAAAAGGAATAGATGATGCACATAAGCATATTGATGATCATGTTCAAGATCAAGCAAATCCTCATCATGTCACGAAAGAGCAGGTAGGCTTAGGGAATGTTCAAAATTATAGCTTAGATGATATTCAGTTAGATGATGAACGTGGCCTTTTTAAAGGGGCAGTAACAAAAAATTTAGGTAGCGCAAGTACTGAATTTGAAGCAGGTGTGCCCTTTTATATTCTTTTAGCTCGTAATGACACACAAAGTAGAACCTTAGGCATTTTGTCTGGGGCGAGAGGAACTGCATCATCTAATTATGATGCTGGTCTATATTTAGTACAGATATCAACAGGAGCAAGCTCAGACGGTGCATCGATTATAACGATGGAATCACGAACACGTGATGAAGCATCAACTGAACTAGTAAAGCTCACTTACGATAATAAAAGATACATTGCATTAAAAATGATCAGGGATCAATTTACTCGCTTCGATATGACTCTCTTTCAAGGCATGTCAACTCATCTAGATGAAATGAGAGTTGTAGAGGCAGATAGTGTAACAGACCAAGAATCATATGATGGTGGTAATGCACAAGATATCGCAATATTAGGTGCAAATAGTTTAACAGTTGATAATGAACTTTTAGCTAAACAAAAAGATTTAAATAATCACACCAGTGATCGAGGCAATCCACATAAGGTAACAAAGGCTCAGGTGGGGTTAGCTAATGTCGATAATGTTAAACAGGTGTCAAAGCAGGAGTTCGACTCTCATATTGATGACACAAATAATCCACATGGTACGACTGCTGGTCAAGTAGGCGCAATTCCTACAAGCGGTGGAAGCCTTACCGGATCTTTGCAGTTTAGACCACAGCAAGGAGGAGGGCTAGTTCGTGCAACGATTCATTCAGATGGATCGATTAGTTCTTTAGAACCTTTTGACTTCGTTGATGGATTGACTTCAAGAGGACATATAGTAGATGCGATTGTAGATCAAGGGAATAATACTAATGGTAACTACATTAGATATGAGAGTGGCTTTCAAATATGTTGGGGAATCCCCTTCACAGTAGGTAATTACACGCTTGTAAATACTAATGATCCTAACTTGTGGAGAAGCGATACAATGCCTTGGACTTATCCGGCTACCTTTAATGATAATCATGATATTGTAGTGGTTGCTGGTCATAATGGTATTAATAGACTCGCAGGAGCAGCAGGTACTACGTCTGGTGGATTTGTTAATCTTAGAGGATACTATTTTGGTAGAAACCCCTCAGGAGCAATCAGTATAAGACCTATAGCAATCGGGAGGTGGAAATGATGAAAGTATTATTAAGTCCTCAAAGGTCAGACGATGAAATTTTATACAGCTTTAATGATGACGTTATTACAGTGTACTACAATGGTATAGTAGACACATTTGACTTTTCAGGTGTTCCTGATGGTCAGTTAGTTTTAACGGATGAGGATGATAATAGTTTAATTGAGACAAGTTTACCTTTTAACCCAATTGAATTAGCTTATAAAGAAAACGGAATTTTACATGTGAAAATTAGATATTTTTATAAACAAAATGCAACTGAGGAAGAACGTTTTCCTGAATGGACTGATTCAAATGATTTAAAGGTAGGTGTGTATAATGGCTAAGATTAGATGGAAATCGCAAGATGAGATTAATAGGGAAAAGGCGGAATATGAGGCGAGAGCAAAACTCCCGACAGATAGAGAACGTATTGAAGCATTGGAAGAAGCTTTGTTGGAGGTGATCTTAGAAGATGATAAGATTCCTAGTAACTCAAATTAAATTAGGAAAAATTACAGTAGATGATTTGTCTATACATTTAAGAGATAAAGTACAACCGTTATTAAATAGCGATTAGATTAAAATATAAGAGATAATGTATATTAGAGTTAAAGCCAATAATTTAGTTCCATCCCTAATACTAATGGCTTTGTCTATAACCCTTTATAAGGTTGTAGATATAAATACAATATTTTTAGTTATTTCTTGTGATTAAACCACAAAGTCAGGATTGTAATAACATTCTATTAGTATAGTATCTCAACACAAATAGCCTCAGTATTTGCTTTACCGACAAATCTGTTTCAGTTAAGATAGGTGTAGTCGATACATTTGGCTATTTGGAGGTTAAGGATATGTCAATTAGTAGACATTTCGAGATGATATATATGCTTCTTGATCGCCAGTTAATTACTGCTACTGAGTTAGCTAAGCATTTTGGTGTCTCGACACGTACGATTTATCGTGATGTTGATGTTTTAAGTGGAGCAGGTATACCGATATATTGTAACAGAGGTCGTGGTGGTGGCATTACATTAATGGAGGGCTACCGTTTTAATTCATCCCTTTTAACCAGTCGTGAGCAGGACGATATCTTAGTAGGCCTACAAACCATTGCTGCAACAGGATTAACCGACACAGCGGATGTTCTTAAACGATTGGCTAACCTATTTAAAAAAGAAGTGACCAATTGGATTGATGTTGATTTTTCGACATGGGGAAGCACTCCAGACCAAGATAACCGATTTAACATATTAAGACAAGGTATCCTTAACACTAAAGTAATCACCTTTACCTATTATAATAGTAAAGGAGAGTGCAGCATCCGATCTGTAGAACCAGCAAAACTTATCTTTAAGGAGAAGTCGTGGTATTTGTTTGCTTATTGCCTAACCAAGCATGGTCATCGTTTGTTTAAAATTACCCGGACCAAGAATATGAGCCTGACGGATCAAGACTTTGGTGCTCGACCTATGTCCATTATAACTGATTCAAGTCCTGAACAAGGAGTTCCTAAGATGGTTGAGCTGAAAATGGTAGTGGCGGCTCAGGGGGCTTATCGAGTTTATGATGAATGTGAACCAGAATCGATTACGCTCAATTCAGATGGAACATTCTCGGTTAAAACACAGTTTCCTGAAAGTGACTGGGTCGTAAGCTATTTGCTCTCTTTTGGTGATCTATTGTTAAAAGTTGAGCCTGAATCGTTAAAAAATAAGTTATTAGAAAAGCTAACAAACATGAAGCGGAATTGGACAAACCAATAGATGGTTCACCCTTAGCTCTTATCAAGATAAGGTGAACCTTGGAAAAAGGAGACATGCGAGCTTTCTGCATGATCTCCTTTATCTTTTAAACTATTTCCTTCTAAGTTTTTTAATTATATCGCTTGAGGGTGATTTGCCCCTTGTTGCATTTTGTACATT
Source organism: Amphibacillus sediminis NBRC 103570 (assembly GCF_001552275.1). Lineage (GTDB taxonomy): Bacteria > Bacillota > Bacilli > Bacillales > Amphibacillaceae > Amphibacillus_B > Amphibacillus_B sediminis. Next base: position 5,962 of record NZ_BCQW01000031.1, on the reverse strand, counting down.
TGATAATAGCTACCGTTTTCTTGAATGAGCTGCTCATGGGTGCCTTGTTCAATAATGCGCCCTTTATCTAACACGATAATTTGTTCTGCATGCTGAATCGTTGATAAGCGATGGGCAATCACTAGCATGGTGCGCCCTTTGGCTAACACTTTGATAGCGGATTGGATTAATCCCTCTGTTTCGGTGTCAATATTGGCGGTTGCTTCATCTAAGATAAGAATAGCGGGATCAAATGCAAGTGCTCGTGCAAATGAAATAAGCTGGCGTTGCCCGGTTGAGAATTGACTACCATTTTCCCCGACTGGCTCATCATATTGCTTTGGTAATTTTTCAATAAACTGGTCAGCTCCAACTGCTTTCAGTGCCGCAATGGCTTGTTCACGTGTAATGCTTGGGTCATTCAATGTAATATTTGATAAGATCGTACCACTAAAAATAAATGAATCCTGAAGCACAATCCCAATATGTTGTCTTACCTGCTGTCTAGTCATCGTGGCAATATCCACGTCATCTATTGTAATTTGTCCATGCTGGGGATCATAAAAACGAAAAAGCAAATTCATTATTGAGCTTTTTCCTGATCCAGTATGGCCAACAAGGGCAGCTGTTTGACCCGCCTTCACATCAAAGCTAACCTGATTTAAGATGTAGTTATCATCTTCATAGGCAAAGCTAACCTGATTAAATGCCACGTCTCCATTAATATGATTGACGCTAGCTTCGCTTACTGGTTCACCAGTTTCATCGAGTAATTCAAAAACCCGTGCGCCAGAAGCTCTTGCTTGCTCGAGCTGGGGCAGCTGATTGACGATTTGGGTAACGGGTTCAAATAAACGAGTAAGATAATCAGCAAAGGCATAAAGCATACCTGTTGAAATAAATCCATCAATTGATAGCGAGCTAGAGCCAAAGAACCAAATAAATGCGACAAAGGCCAATCCTCGTAATGCATTTACTAAGTTAAAAGAAGTGAGGGCTGATAGGACAACCATCTTTTTTTGGTAATGATAATGCTTTGTATTGAGCTGTTCAAATTCTGCCTTGACTTGATCTGTCTGACGAAAGGCTTGAATCACAGGCATCCCCTGAATGGATTCGTTAATCGAGGCATTGATATCACTATTAACAGAGCGAATGACTCGATTATATTTCCCAGCGTATTTTTTATAAAACTTCATCCAAACAAATAAAATTGGTATTAAGATTAAACAAATAACGGCAAGCTGTTTGTTCAGAAGAAATAAGGCTACCATAATACCGGTCATATAAATAAAGCCATTGATAAACGTTTCGAGAACTTTTACATACAATTCCTTTATCGCTTCAGTGTCATTTGTGACACGAGCGAGAATTTTCCCAGCAGGTCGTTTGACAAAATAGGACATAGGCAATTCCTCGACATGCTGAAAGACATCATTTCGCATGCGCTGAATAACTTTATTTGCATAAACCTGAAGTAGGTATGTTTTAAAGTACTGAAAGCCAGATGCTACTAGAATAAGAGCTAAATAAAGGCCCAACAACCAAACAATTGCAGGTATTTCTGGCTGGAAAAAGCCATATAGGTCTGAGACGGTTAACTGGTAACCTTCGACTAACTCAGATTCACCATTTACACTTATCGCAAAAGAATGATCAGAGAGAGCTTCAATCGTACTATTTTGAGGAATATCTCCTGCTAACAGAAAATAGTGTGTGCCGGATTGCATGAGCGTGTATTCGGCTCTGACCTGATCAGATTCACTTAAACGATCAGCTCGCTTTAGCACTAAGTCTTCAAATATCACTGTATCTTGACCTTCAGCCTCTACTGCAACCCAAGTTGTTTGAACACCTACAATGTGATTATCAATGACTGTCTTGGCGATAAATGGCCCCGTTAATTCTAAGCCTACTGCAAGAACAAGACAGATTAGCCCAATTAAAAAGTATTTCTTACTTGTTAGCGCATATTGTAGTAATCGTTTTTCTGTTGAAGGTTTCATTCATCCACCTTCCTTTCCATCTGCTGAATATTAAATTGTTCTTGATACCAGCCACCTTGCTGCATTAGTTCATCATGTGTGCCATGCTCAGTAATGACTCCGTCTTTTAAAACAATAATTTGGTCGGCATGTTTGACCGCTGATAATCGGTGAGCAGCAATTAAGGTTGTTTTCCCTTGACGTTCTTTTATCAGGTGAGCTAGAATATTGGCTTCTGTTTTCCCATCAACCGCAGATAATGAATCATCGAGGATTAGAATTTCTGGATCCATTAATAGGGCACGGGCTAGCGAAACACGTTGTTTTTGACCACCAGATAAGGTCACACCACTCTCTCCAACAATGGTATCCAAGCCTTTTGGTAATGCTTCAATATCTGCCTTCAATGAAGCGGAGGTGAGGATGGTATTAATTTCTTCGATCGATTTATCCCCACTACCAAACAAAAGGTTCTCTTTAACAGTTTTCGAAAAGAGGACATGCTCCTGAGGCACATAGCCAATCCAGCTTCTTGTTTCATCTAAGCGAAAATCCTGAATTGGAATGCCATTAACGGTTAGCTCGCCTTCTGGTGGAACATACTCTCTTAATAATTGTTTAAACAGAGTTGTTTTGCCTGATCCAGTTTTGCCAACGATCCCAACGGTTTGACCGCGGTCAATCGTTAAATTAATATGAGCTAACTGTTGTCCAGAGGCGCTAGGATAGGTGAAGCTAACGTTTTTAAATACGATTTGCTCTGGTACGTTAATCGTTTTTGGATGTGGTGGATCCTGAATATCGGGTTGTTGAACTAAAACCTTATTGACTCGATCGATTGAGGCATTCCCACGCTGCATGACATTGATTAATTCACCAATGGCAAACATCGGCCAGATCAGCATACCTAAATAGACATTAAAGGTAACTAAATCACCAATGGTGATTTGATTTTCAAACACCATCAGTGTACCGAAGCCTAATCCAATCGTATAAGAGATCCCAACGAGAATCTTAATGGTCGGTTCAAAGAAAGCTTCCATCTGAGCGACAGCTTTATTCTTTTGATAGACATCTTCGGTCAGTTCGGCAAACTGTTTCAAATCCTGCTTTTCTTGAACAAAAGCACGAATAACACGGACACCACGAATAGATTCAAGCGTATAATTATTGAGCTCACTAAAGGCTGATTGTGCTGCTGTAAATCGGTTATGAATGATCTTTCCATATTTGTGAACAATGATCGCCATGATCGGCATGGGAATGAGAGATACCAATGTGAGCTTCCAGCTTATTGTAAAACCCATCATAAGGATAATAAATGACATTAACACGGTAGAATCGACTAATGTTAAGATACCGAATCCTGCAGTCATACTGATTGCCCTTAAATCATTAGTCGAGCGTGCCATTAAATCCCCGGTTCGATTTTTTCCGTAAAATCGTGGACTCATCTTGAGAAAGTGTCCCATTAACCTTGAACGCATCTTCCGTTCGAGTAAAAGTGAGCCACCAAATAGATTGTAGTCCCATAGAAACATCACGCCATAGCTGACTACAATTAAACCGACAAAAATAAAGATAATCTGATAGAGCTTTGTAGCCGTAAGTTGACCAAATTGTATTAAATCAATGGTCATCCCCACTAGCTTTGGCGGAACCAAGTCGATAAAACTAACAATCATTAACGCAATAATGGCGATGGTATAGCGACCCCAATGCTGTTTGAAAAACCATGATAATTTATTAAATACTGAAAACATTACTCGTACTCCTTCCATGAACGTATCGACTAAATATCAATACTAAGGTATACGCACCACCATCTTTGTTCTTGATTACCTTTGTAAATAACCAATACATACGATGTCGTATCTTGTTTTTGTTGCTTAGTAAAGGAACATGATAGATTACGTAAAACAGAATACATATAATCGTCTCCCTCGTAACGTGCTAACCACCATCAATCCTTTCTTGATAATGGATCAATTGTTTTGGGTTCATGTTTAATGCGATCATCTTACTGTCCTCCTTTTTGGAATGGTTGATTAAAACTGAAGCAATCGCCATGCTTGTAACCTTAAATTGGCTTATCCTAAGTGTGTAGGTAGAGAAAGCTATCATTTGAGCACACCTTTAAATATGTGAGCAGTGAAAACGGGCTGTCAAAGAGATCGCTAATTATCTTTCAATGTCATTTGAACAGCCTCTTTTCGGACAATAAAAAAACGTATACATCATCCGTGACGTATACGCTAAAAGTGTCCATACTACGAGCTTATAAGTTAACCTAGACACTATTTTCATTTAAAAATGAAAAAAAAGCCACGAATGCATTCGTGACCTGTTTGTTTCCTAGTAAAGCAAGCTGGCGATTAGGGATAGTGATTAATACTTGATTATATCACTATGTATGGAGGTCACGACAAATATTCCCTTTAATTGTTGTGCAATTTTACGTTTGCGTAACATTTTAATGGTCAACATATTCGTAACCTCCCTTCCGTTTTTAATCAATGTTCAATTATTATATATGCAAAATTTTCAGACGTCAATAACTATACTGGAAAAAATAACGAAAAGATAGAAATTTTTCTTAATAGCAGGAAGGGCAAATTATTGCGTTTTCTAACATTGTCTAATAAAGTTAAAGGATAGCAAAGGAGATGATGAGATGGTTCGTGTGTTTTCTGAATTTGATCAGTTTTATGGCTCGCATTATCAATATGGTTTATTCCAAGGAAAAAAACTCAAACAATCTCCAATTCTAGTCAATCGGGCTAAGCAGTGGCAGACACGAAGGAAGCATCATTTTGTCACACAGACTGATCGTGCTATCGATCTACTTAAACATTATCTTCCTAGAATGTGTGATGAAATAGAAGGACTTGCGGAAGCATTGGAATGGTCCTTTGACCAAGCGGTCCGTGAATTTGCAGGATATTATCTTGAGATTGGTAAAAGTGGCTGCTCGATCATGACCGGTGATGATTATTTAGTTCGCAATTATGATAGTCACCCAAGCGGGTATGAGGGACGGTATTTGTTTTATTACCCAAGTGATGGTGGTTATGCTACGATTGGTGCATCGATGCAAATAACAGGACGGATTGATGGGTTAAATGAACGTGGCTTAGCGATGGGCTATAATTTTACGAATCGGATTGGCTCTGGAGACGGGTTTATTTGCAACATGATTGGGCGTATCATATTAGAGAGCTGTGCGACTGTCACTGAGGCGGTTGATTTACTGCGAGATATACCGCATCGGACTTCTTTCTCGTATGTTTTAATAGACCAAACAGGCTCTTCCGTTGTGGTTGAGGCATCACCACGTTCTGTTGCCGTTCGACCTGCCAATATGTGTACAAACCATTTTGAACTCTTAAAAGAAGAGAATCGTTTCCGTAATGATGAATCTTTGGAACGATTGGCTCAGATTAAGCAGCACTGGCATCCTAAACTAAAACCTCAATTTGCTTATCAAGCATTTAACCATTGGCAAGATGGCGTATTCTCAAATAAATATCAGGTTTGGTCAGGTACGCTACACACAAGTCTGTATCAACCTAATGCCTTACAAGCATGGTTCAGTCATGGAGCGAATCAACGACCCGTTATTTTTGATTTGGATAAACTTCTTAAGGGGGAGCGTGTTCGAGTTCGTAAGATAACTGGACAATTAACTGGGCAAACTCCTTTTTTAAATGATCTGCGTTGGGCTGGTCCGAATTAGTTTACATAAGAGTTGTTAAGACGAGATCAGGGTATGGTAATGATATAACGTTTAACTTCATTCAGCAGAAGTCTACTATTTCTATCAGTGGTGGGATGAATGCCTATTTGTCTTCCATTCGCTCGGGGCTCTAATTCCTACTGATTAAAGTCCTATGCGGCGAAACCCCCACTGAACGAAGTTTCACTTTATTGAGCGTAGCTCAATAAAATCTGGGCGCAAATACGCCAAGGCGCATTTGATTGAACAAAAGTCAGAATTG
>NZ_BCQW01000030.1 GCF_001552275.1 Amphibacillus sediminis NBRC 103570 | reverse complement strand
TAGTGAACTACCCATTTAGATAAATGTTCAATAGGTTGCCGAATTAGAAGCAAGCAGGTCGAGGCGGCGATGATTTGAGCAACGGAGCGTATGCCCTTAGATACGTGAGTCGCGCAAAATCGAGCCAACAACGAGATGCGCCGCTTATCATTTGGTGACATAGTGAACTACCCATTTAGATAAATGTTCAATAGGTTGCCGAATTAGAAGCAAGCAGGTCGAGGCGGCGATGATTTGAGCAACGTAGCGTATGCCCTTAGATACGTGAGTCGCGCAAAATCGAGCCAACAACGAGATGCGCCGCTTATCATTTGGTGACATAGTGAACTACCCATTTAAGTTAACCCTTAACACCACCCAACGCAATCCCCTCAATCACCTGCTTCTGCCCAATGATAAAAACAAGTAAAAGTGGCAAAATAGCTGACACAGCAGCAGCCATCATTAACGAATAAAATTCTCCATTAATTGTAGTGAATTTCTGCATCGCTAATTGAATGGTATATAATTGGTCGGTTCTTAAAAAAATCAATGGATTTTGATAGTCATTCCAGGTCCAAATAAATCTTAATATCGCATAAGTCGCGATTGCGGGTCTGACGATGGGCATTGCAATGCGCCAGAAAATAATCCAATGACCTGCGCCATCAATCTTCGCTGCTTCGATCAGATCAGTATGAATGCCCATAAAAAATTGTCTAAGCATAAATGTACCAAGTACACTAAAGCTCCCTAACAGAATTAACCCTATATGGCTATCAAATAAGCCTGCTTGTCTAAACATTAGAAATTGTGGCACTAAGCTCGCTTGTGGGGGGATCATATAGGTAGCAAGAACAATTAAGAACAACCATTTGCCCGCAGGGAACCTAACTTTAGAAAAACCATAACCGGCTAGTGCTGATACGATAACGGATAGAACGGTTGTTAATACGGCAACCTTTATCGAATTCCAATAATATGTGTAAAAAGGATAATCGCCAAACCAAACTTCCGTATAGTTATTGATTGCATTCCATGTATTAGGAATCCATTCAATCGGATATTTAAACACATCCGCTTCTATTTTAAAAGAGGTTGTGATCATCCAGATAAATGGTAGCAAAAAGACTATACTACAAATCAACATGATCAAGGTTATGATCGTCTTGATCATGAGTGGTTTAATATGTTGACCCATTAATTTAACCTCCTTTTATCTAGTAATTGACCCATTTTTTCTGTCCAATCCATTGTAGGATGGTTATCGTAATAACAAATAAGAATAAAACAACGGCAATGGCTGATGCATAGCCAATCTCTAAATTTATAAATGCAGTTTGATACAAGTGCCAAACAAGCATGGTTGTTGAGTTAAGTGGACCACCAGCAGTTAGCACGGCAATAAGGTCGAATACTTTAAATGTAGCAATAATACCTGTTATTAGCAGAAAGAATGAAGTAGGTGAAATCAAGGGTAATGTAATATTTCTGAATCTGCACCATAGGTTTGCCCCATCCATTTCAGCAGCCTCGTAAAGTTCTTTAGGAATCGATTGCAGCCCTGCTAGATAGACAATGAGATTAAAACCAATCGATGTCCATGTATGAATGAGCATTAATGATATTAGCGCAAAATTCGGGTCAGAAATCCAAGCAGGAGGGTTTTCGATGCCCCAACTGATTAAGGTTTGATTGATTGGACCTGCTGACGGATGAAATAGGACCTGCCATACGGTAGCCACAGCTACTACACTTGATATATATGGCATAAAAAATGCTACCTTAAAGTAATCTTTGATAAAAACATGTTTATCAATTACAATAGCCAGTAAAAGTGAAATTGCCATCGTGATTGGAACCGTTAAGATAAAAAAGCCATTATTAATCATTGATCTTATAAAAACGTGATCACTAAATAGATCGATAAAGTTTTGAAAACCGACCCATTCCAATTGTTCAAAGCCTGATATAAACTTCCAATCTGCAAAACTTAAAACAAACGTAGCGAGCATCGGAAGAAGAACGATAAAACTAACCCCCAATAACATAGGTGAGACAAAAAGTAGTCCTGCTACATTTTCTCTTTTCTCAATTTTAGCAGCCCTCCTTTTTACTCTTTTCTTTGCAATATCTTTTTCCTTGATAAGATAGAGTTCTTTCATCTTTTCACCTCTCACTTAGGTAAACTTATTCCTCCAATTAAGCAGTAAGTCCATTTTGCTCCTGCACTTTATCAAATACCTTTGCTGAGAAAATTAAACAAAGATAGCTCATCCCACTCCCTAAGAAAAATATTCCGATTGCCGGTATTAATAGTGAAATAGTCAAAATGGTGAAACAGCTGGATAGTGCTAGGATAGATTGACGCGGAAACCCAATTGCCATCAACAAGGCTGTTTGCAAATATTTAACAATTGTCATTTCAGTCCATACGATAAGGGGAAAAATATACACAAGCATAAAACTAATTAAAGTGAACAGGACAATCACACTTGTTAAAATAACATACTGGATCATTCCATCAAGCTTGCTAACGATCATTATGTCGCAGCTTAACAGCAATAGACTTACCCAAAAAATGATTCCTATTTGATTTGATTTTTTAAAGGCCAGCTTGTAATTGTGGAAAAAGGTCGAAAATATCTTTGTTGCTTCATTTTTATCTAGCCTCTCCTTAAGGATGGAGATCATAGCCACTGTTGAAGGTGCTATTCCTAATATGACTAAACCTAGCAGGGTAAAAATAAACCACAATATATTGAGATATGCTAACAAATATACTGTGTCGCACACTTTAATCATCCTATCCGTTATTCGATGAACGGTCACTCACTCACCTCACTTTCCACCTATAAACATAGTTTATTTTGTAATCACTTCGATAAATAGCAATTATTTTTACCTTTAATTAAATTAATTTTACCTTTTAGCCTAGCGGTAACCGTGAAAGGCTAAAGTTTTTCTGTGCTATGGAAATTCAAAACACCTTTGCAATCGAACGAGTGACATCTCTTAGATGAACTCATCTGTGCAAAGGTGTTTATTTTGCTTAATGATCATTATTTACCTTCCAACCAATTGAACCTAAGTTATTTTCCACGATTACCAATCTAAAAGCTTGCTCCGTTACCTAAACCTGATCTGCTCCCCTCTGATTCGGCACCTATTTGAACACACACTTATACCTTTATCGTTCCTTGTAGCGGTAACTGCCTCCCTACGTTAATAAAGGTTGGCCTTTCATTTGGCGATTGATTAGGGGCATGAATAGCAAGCATCCACTCTTTTTCGAGTGTTTGAAAGAGCATCCCATGTCCGCCGTCTTTCTCAATTAAAACTTGCCTTTCATGCTGCCAAGGTCCTTGAATCTCACCGGAAACCGAACGAGATACACCAATCGCATAGCCATGTTCTGCAATACTGGACCAAAGCATAGATAGTTGACCATTTTCATAATAAAGAAAGGGCCCATCTGTGACAAATTGATCAGTTTTCTTATTCACTGGCCTTGGCCAATCGGCTTCACTTGCACTAAATAAGCAGATCGGTTTTCCAATCGATGTACGTAAATCCTCTGACAGGCGTAATGCGCACATTTTACCATCCCCGACCTGGAGCCATTCCCAACAAAAAACAAGCCATGGCTGTTGATCTTGATCGACATATAATGTGCCATCAAGGCATTCCCAATCACGAGGTGTAACGGGTTGATCACTTATAGGATAATAAGGACCAGCAGGCTGATCTGCTTTTAATATTTGAGTCCCACGACACGCTTGGGCCGCTTTAAAACTCGCAAGCATATAATATGATCCCCGATAATAATGGACCTCTGGCGCCCAAAAGTGTCGATCAGCCCAGAAGGTTTGTTCTGGGCGAAACGCTGGAAAGGGCCCGTTCCAATTGGTTAAATCCTTACTTGTATAAAAATCAAACCCGCTCGCTTTTCCATTCCAGACATTTTCATCTGTAGTCCCGAATAAATAATAGGTGCTTGTCTCTGTTTCTACAAAAACAAAGGGATCTCTTATTCTGATCTCGTCTGTATTTAGCATACACGCTCACCTCTAGACCATATTTATCGCTGCTCTAAAATTAAATGCTCAAAAGGAGACAATTGGTATTGACCAACCGGCATTTCCCTTTGGTTAATTAAATCATTAAAAGGTTGAACTAGAATGAATGGGTTTACCTGATCAGAAAAATTCACTAACCAAAACTGTACTTTTTTGTCCTCGGTCTGGCGTGGAAAGACCATAATTTGATCAGCCACCTTAATTGCATGATCATGGATCAGAGGTGCAGTATATTGATGAATGATCGTCTTTAACAACTGATCATCAGGTTGAGAACCTAACATGACCAATTTTCCTTTTCCGATTTTCTTTTCAATCAAAAAGGCTTTGCCTTGACCTTGTCCTTTCGTTACTTTACCAAGTACTTTTGTTTCGTCATCAACCTCAAAAAAACTACTAAGTCCCAGCAATTCTGATTCTAAACCAAATGCTTCTCCATAATGATGGCTGTTCGTGGCAGGGAATTGAATCATCTCTTTTATTCCTAATATAGATGTTAATGAGCCTAATCCACCTTCAGTAGGCCAAGTATGTTCCCCTGTTCGATCGCCCGTCATCGGTCCAGCAATCCATACACCACCATGTTCGATAAATGATAAAACACGCGATAAAAATGAGTCGGATAGATGATGAGCATATGGTGTAAATAATACATGACATCCGCTCAAATCATGTCCTTCTGGCACTAATTTTCGTTCAAGATTTAGCTCTAGAAATAATTTATAAAAATCCGTGATCTTATCTTTATAGACATATTCACTACCATGCTCAACATCGATAAAGGAACGCGCACGATCGGAATATGTAATGGCCACACGTGGTTCTAGCACCTTTGTCTTGTGGAGGTAAGGCTCAATTTGCTTAATCAGCTCACTCACTTCGACTACATTTTGATAGCCGATTGTTGGATCTCCCCAAGAGCTAACAACAGAGCCATGTGGTTGCTCACAGCCGGACCTCTGTCCTCTAAATAACCAATAACAGAAGGCTGAACCTCCCGAAGCAAATGTAGCAAAGCTCTCTGCTTTGACATAACCAGGCTCGTGGAGCTTGCCATATTGTTCAAGGTGACCGTTATATGATGTACTTGTTTCGAGCAACATATAGTCACGTGTCTCATTTTTCAAGTACTTCCAGCGATCCTGATTCATGATAAAACCAGGGTGCTTCTCAAGCGGGGTATATGTATCAAAGCTGACATAATCAAGTGCTTCAGCTAGTTTTTCATTGTCTAAATCAAAAAACATACTGGTATTATGCGTAATAGGGATAGTCGTATGTGTTCGAATCGTATCAGCTTGTTCCTTAGCAAATTCGGCTATTTTATCATGGGTAAATTCGTGATAATTTTGAACTAAGGCACTATTATGTAGAAATGGAGTAGGCAATGGCTGAACAACTTGTGAAAAATCCAAGTATGTCTGACTCCAAATGGCTGTTCCCCAAGCCGTGTTTAAATTATCAATTGTTTGATACTTGTTTTTTAGCCAATCTGACCATAAGCGCTTGCAATTATCACAATAGCATGGGCCAATATGACACTTAAACTCGTTATCTAGTTGAATAGCAATAACATGATCATAACGTGCAACAATTTGGGCCAGCTTTTCGGTTATGATTGCAGCCCGTTCCCTAAAAAAGGGATGGTTTGTACAAATATGCTGTCTAGAACCATGATACATGCACTGACCATCTTTATTTTGATGTAAGCGTTCTGGGTGGCCATCTGTCAGCCAAATTGGTGGTGTCGGTGTCGGCGTACAAACAATGACATCAATCTGATATTCAGCTAACAAATCTAGTGCTTCAGTCAATTTAGTAAAATCAAATTGGTCCTGCTCAGGTTCATAGGTTGACCACGCAAATTCACCAATACGAGCAAGGTTCATACCCAGCCGTTTCATATGAGCGATGTCCGTTTTATTTGTTTCCATATCCCATAATTCAGGGTATAAAGCAGCGCCATAATAAATTTTGTCCATCATTGTTCGTCCTTTCTATTCGATTATCTTTTCTAGCTGGAACGGCCTTAAATGCATCAGCCCTGCATAAAGTGAAACTTCGTTTAGTGGGAGTGTTTTCCATCCCCACTGAACGTTAATTATTGAACCAATCGGGCCGTTACTGGCTGTTGGATCTCCCACTTAGACATGACCTGTTCCCATATTTTTTGAAGTAGGAGGCTTACAAAAGACCTTCGATGGGGCGAGTAATTGCAGCCCTAGACAGTTACACTGCGATAAAAATTTGATAACATGACCCCATCTCTATTCTCGTCATTCGGAGTAATCTGTTGATTTGATACAAAAAAGGGAAAATCCAAAAGTTAAAGTAGATTCTCACTCTCTTGTTTTTCCACTTGATTCCTAGATATTGCTTTGTGTAGCACCAATGCGTTGAATATGATTAAAGACCTTCATAGCTAAGTACATCGTAAGTGCACTTGGCATACTAACAGCGAAGAATAATAATAAGCTAGGAAAAATAGTGAATATAAAATAAATAATCACTAAAGCTATTAAAATAATTAAACTATAATGAAAATGTGAAAGGCCTATTAGTAAAGCATACTTGAAATAATTAACCAAGCTCGTCTGATAATGTGTAAAAGCTGGCAAGACATAGAGTGCCATCAGCAAAAATAAACTAACTATGACCAAATACAGCCCTGACATAAGATAGAATGATAGATTAGTTAGCGATGGTAAGGTTAAAAAGCTAAAGCCTAGTATGAGAAGCAACACAAGCATCATCCACCCTAGCGCATTCGCTTTGAAAAAATTAACCTTGTACTCATGGACAAATGTTTTAAAGATTGCCAGATCTAAAGATTGTTCTTGATAAATTCGGCGGAAAATATTCAGCATGGCTACCGTGGCCGGTGCCCACCCAAATAATCCTAACCCCAACAAAGTAAACGCTAACCACAATGTGTTAAGCCACGCAAGTACCATTATCCATTCAAAAATATGATTCATACGTGTTCGAATTCCTAAATGGCTCAATCTTGTCACCTTCTTCTATCTTAATCTATTCTAAAACATTCAAATTTTGGACCTAACTATTAAAATCGGCGTAAAAGCTTGTAGCGGGCAAGCCTACACTTACCCGCTCACGCTTTTAGCGTGATCTTTACTATATCGATAGCCATTACAAGCCGAACGATAAAAAGGCACACGTACCTGCACTTAGATTTGAATGCTCTTAACATAAGCAGCCTAAATAAGAAAAATATTATCTGCTATTTTAGCCCAGTTGTTGCAATCCCTTCGACTAAATATTTTTGGAAAAAGGCAAAGATCAACAGCTGTGGGAATAAGGATAACGAGGACATCGCTAATAACGGTCCCCAAGATGTACTGCCTTGTGTATCCATAAAATTGCGTAAGGCAATCGTTACGGTATGAAGACTTGCATCGTTTAAATAAATCAATGGTGCTAAGAAATCATCCCATGTCCACATAAAACAAAACAATGCAACCGTTACGAGTGCAGGTTTTAATAAAGGTAGAATGATACGCCAATAAATACCTAGTTTAGAACAACCATCAACAATAGCAGCTTCATCGAGTTCCCGTGGTATACCGCGGATAAATTGAATCAGTAAAAAGATGAAGAACGGTTGCCCACCCATTAAACCTGGTAATAGAAGTGGATAGAACGTATTGACCCAACCAATATTATTAAAAATGATATATTGTGGAATAAGGGTAATCTGAACGGGAAGCATAATCGTTGCCATTAAACAGGCAAATAAAATGTTGCGCATTTTAAATTCTAATCTGGCAAAACCATACGCCACGATACTACCCGTTAAAAGTGTACCAATTACCACAATGGTTGTAATGATAATTGAATTTTTAAAGTATGTTGCAAAACCGATTCCACCAAAGCCAGCCCAACCGCTCGGGTAATTTTCCCAAACAAATTCACTTGGCCATAAAGAAATCGCATTATTAAAAACCTCGGCTGCAGGTTTTAAAGAACTAGCAATCATCCATAAAATCGGATAAATCATCACAATACCGATCCCGATCACAAAAGCGTAAAAAACAATGTCACCAAGAAGTCGCCTATTTTTCGCCATCTTAACGACCTCCTTCTGATTGGTAAAACACCCAATACTTAGATGTCAAGAAAAATAAAAATGTAATGGCAGCAATAACGATAAGCAATACCCATGCCATTGCTGAGGCGTAGCCCATTCTTAAATATTCAAAGGCCGTTTCATACAGATAAACCGCATAAAATAATGTTTCATCTAATGGCCCACCACCTGTAATGAGATAAGACTGGGTAAAAGTCATGAAGCCTGAGATGGTTTGCATAACTAAATTGAAGAAGATAACGGGTGTCAGCATCGGCAAAGTAATGCTGAAGAATTGTCTTATTTTACTTGCTCCATCCACACTGGCAGCTTCATATAATTCAGCTGGTACTTGACGCAAACCCGCTAAAAAGATAATCATCGGTGAGCCAAATTGCCAAATAACGAGCAGAATTAACACAAATAAGGCTGTATTAGGATTACCGATTAGGTTGGTATCGGTTATATTTAAAGCAGATAAAATCTGTGTGATCGCGCCTTGACGACCAAATAATTGCTTCCATACTACCGCAATAGCAACACTCCCACCAATAATAGAAGGAATGTAATAAACAGCTGAGAAAAATGAGCTTCCCTTCCGCCCTGTATTAAATAGCATTGCTAAAGCCAATGCAAAAATTAACTTTAATGGAACTGAAATAAAAACAAATTTAAAGGTTACCTCTAGTGATTTGAGAAAACGTGCATCACTAAATAGATTTCGATAATTCTCCAGTCCAACCCAATTAGGTGAGGACAAGAGATTATAATCGGTAAAAGATAAATATAGCGAGGCAATCATCGGCCCTAGTATTAATAGAATAAATCCAATTAACCAGGGTGATATGCTTAAAAAGCCAGACCAGTTATCGTGCTTAGTACGCGCTGACTCTAATGTTAAGCTAGCTGTTACGTTCTTTCTTTTTGTCATATTATTCACCACCGATTTTCTTCGTAGCTAAACGAGCTCTAAATTTTACTTAAGGTTTTTATAGCGGCTAGCTAAAGCTAACTAGCCGCCAGCTATTCATTAATTCAATACAGCTTCTGCTTGCTGGATAAATTGACTCGCTGCCTCTTCTGGTGTGATTTGATCATATTTTAATGATTCAATAATCCGACTAAAGGCACCACGCACTTCCGTTTCCCCTGGTGGGGCAATTGGATCAGCTTCGGTTGTATAGTCTGCAACTAGTTCCAGAAAGTCAAAGGTTTTTTGAACAGATTCAGGTACCTTATCACTTAAATGCTCACGGACAGCCGCTGAGATTGGTACACCTCGTTCAGCTTGAAGAATTTCATTAGCTTCTAAATTATTTGTCATAAAATCAATGAATTTAGCAGCAGCTTCTTGGTGTTGTGAATGTTGAGTAATAGAGAATGACATACTCGGTCTAATAAAATTAGCATGTTGTCCATCTAATGATGGCAAAATAGCTAGGTCTAACTCATATTCAGTTCCTTGTGCGATCCCAATAATTTGGTTGCTTGCAGCTGTTTGCATCGCTGAAGTCCCTTCTTGGACCATCGAATTTCCACCTTCTATATATGACATCATGATATCATGTGAAGGAGCCGCTCCATCGACCACCATGCTTTGTACCCATTCAAAATATTCAACTAAAGTGCTCTCTTCAAAACCTAAACCATTTCCTTCAGCATTATAAAACGACATACCATTTTGTCTAGCATAATTATTAAATAACTCATATTCAGCGTTGGCAAAATCGTAGCCTAAATACTCCTCGCCTGCCTCTTCTTTAGCTTGCTTGATCTTCAAGTTTATTTGATAGAGGTCCTCATACGTGTAGCCAGGCCCAAGATTCACCCCATACTCCTCAAGCATTTCCACATTATAGACAAGTGCTAGTGCGTTAGCACCTGATGCCACAGCCAACACGCGATCTCCATCATGATTAATTTCCTGATAGACATCATCAACATCAGCTAAATTGATTGAACCATCATTGATTAATGGAGCAAGGTCGACTAATAAATCATTGCTGTTGTATTCATTTAAATAGGAATTGTCCATTGCAATAACATCAGGTAAATTATTACCTGCGGCTTGTGTATTTAATCGTTCCCAATAGCCATCCCAACCTGTATATTCAGGTTGAACTTTTATATCTGGATTTATGCTTTCAAATAATTCGATTGCCTCTAATGTCATATCATGACGTTCTTGGTTCCCCCACCATGCAACCCGAATTGTTGTCTCACCATTACTTGCACTATCATCTTGCTCCACATCATCACCTGAGCCTTGATCAGCTTCGCTACAGGCTACCATTAAAAGTAGTACTGACATGAATAGAAATAAAAGACTTTTCTTTTTCATACTATTGCCTCCATTTTCTTAGAAATCGCTTACATAACGATTATAAAGAAGTTTATCCATTGTTAATAGCAGAAAAAAGTTAAAAAACTATTAAAAAGTAATCCACTTTTTTATAAGTGATCCTTTGCATCATAAAGTAAAACTTCGTTCAGTGGGGGTTCGACGGAATAGGATGTGCTCGTGCAGACGTTACGACACGACGTCGCGAAACTTAATCAGCTTCCTCTCTCCCACACTGAACGTTAGTTGAACCAATCGGGCACTTACTGGCTGTTGGCTCTCCCACCATGTTCCCTTCTTTCTTGAAGTGAGAGTCTTACAAAAGCCCTTCGATGGGGCGAGTAATCGCAGCCCCATCCATTTACACTGCGAAAAAAGATAACTAACACTAACCTAAATAGTCAGGAAAACGAGCTCGTGGCCATACATAGCCATGCGCTCGTTCCCCTGACTGGAACGGTCACTACATCTAATCTCGTTACTTGGATGACGTTCAGCTTATGATACACAAGTCTGTCTTTGTTGCACTTTCACTTTACCCTTTTACTGAGCCTATGAGTAGACCTTTAGCAAAATGCTTTTGTAGAAACGGATAGACAGCCATAATTGGTAATGTTGCAATAACAATAATAGCTAGTTTCATCCCTTCTGCCGGAGGAATATAGTCTGGATCTAAGGATCCTAACGCATTGGGGTCAGATGAAATCGTGACTTGTCTTAATAATAGTTGCAATGTCCACTTTGAACTATCATTTAAGTAGAGTAATGGACTCATAAAATCATTCCAAATCCCAACAGCATAAAATAAAGCAAAGGTCGCAATAATAGGTTTCGATAGTGGTAAAACAATTCTCCAAAAAATCCCTATTTCTGAAGCCCCATCTATTTTGGCTGATTCCTCTAACTCAACAGAGAAATTTTGGAAAAAGTTCTTGATGATAATAAGGTTAAATGGATTAATCGCACCTGGTAGAACTAGAGCCCAATAAGAATCAATTAAGCCCAAACCTTGTACAACTAAAAAGGTTGGGATCATTCCACCACTAAATAGCATGGCAAAAACAACCATATTAATTAACAATTTTCTTCCATGCAATTTTCTTTTGGCAAGTGGGTATGCCATTGTAAAGGTAAAGAATAATTGGACCAGTGTCCCTACCGCTGTTACACCTACTGTAACGATAATACTTCGGATAAACGCTTCTGAAGTAAAAATATATCGATAGGCTTCTAACGTAAACGTTTCTGGAATAATGAAAAAGGCACGTCTAGCCAATTCCGATTCTGTTGCAAACGAACCAGCCACCACATAGACAAACGGTAATAAGGTAATAATCGCTGCCAATCCTAGAAAAATGAGATTGATGACATCAAAAACACGCCCTGGCTTGGTATTGTGCAGTTTATGGAGGTCACTCATTGTTGTTCAAACTCCTTTCTTTAAAAAAGACCACTTTCTTTATCTACGCGTTTTGCGATAAAATCTGTTGTTAAAATTAAGATGATCCCGACAACTGACTTAAACAATCCTACAGCAGTACTGTATGAGTACGATCCTCTGGTAATCCCGACATTATAAACGTAGGTATCAAATACATCAGCTACCGTTCTGTTTAGGGAGTTCGTCATCAAGAAGATCTGATCGAATCCTGTATTTAGGACAGACCCCATTGTTAAAATTAACATAATAACAACCGTCCCTCTAATTGCCGGTAATGTTATATGCCAAATTCGTCTAAATCTTCCGGCACCATCGACAATGGCTGCTTCATATTGTTCAGGCGAGACATTGGCTAGCGCCGCTAAGAAAATAATCGTTCCCCAACCGGTTCCTTTCCATACCCCTTGGAGGATAATCATTGGCCTAAACCACTCAGGGTCTGCTAAAAAATTAATCCTTGTTCCAAACAGTGCTTCAACCATTTCGACAATAACCCCACCATTGATTGAGAACAAAAGGTGTGTTAATCCAACAACAATCGTCCATGATAAAAAGTGTGGGATATATATACACGTTTGGACTAGCTTTTTGTATATGGAAAATCTGACTTCATTTAGAAGAACAGCTAAGAAAATCGGGGCAGGAAATGCAATGGCAATACTTAGGAATGAAATCCACAGGGTATTGCCTAATAACCTAAGGAAATCTGGACTACCAAAAAATGAAGTAAAATGTTCGAGTCCTACCCATTGACTATCTTGAATGCCTAAAAATGGGACATAATTTTTAAATGCAATAATAACACCATACATAGGCGCATATCTGAACGTTAAAAAATATAAAACACCAGGGATAAGCAAAACATATAACCATTTATCTCTAATCCACATCACCTTTAATATTTCGGTAAATGATTTTTTGTTTGCTTTATCTTTTGGTTTACCTATCATTAAGGCTTTCATCATTTCACCTTTCTTTCTTAGAAAAGGGTGACTGAAATTCGTCACCCTTTTTGATATGATGGCTTAATTCATGTTTTGATACAATTCATTTAATTCATCAATTAATTCTTGACCACCACTGTTATACCATAGATCAATTGCATCATTCCAACCATCTTGGTCAATTTGTCCGGCAATATATTGAATTCGTGCATCTTCAATAATATCGTCTAGTTGTGTTCCTCTAGTCGTATAGACCTCGGAAACAAGTGGGGCTGCTTCATTAAAGACAGCTTTTTCTTCATTCTCTTCCATTAATCGATATCTTTTTTGAGCTAATGCACTATCGCCTCTCATTTGATGCATTCCTTCACCATACATAGAAATCTGACCCATTTCATATGATTTAAGAGCGGCCGCTTCCTCCGACTCAATTGGTACAAGGTAGCCATCTTCATCTAATTCATAGCTAACTCCTTCGATACCATGGCTAAGTATATTTATTCCATCGGTTGAACACAAGGTATCCAAGAAAGCTAGTATTTCATGTAATTCTTCTTCTGTTTGAACACTCGTTTTAGAGATAGCCAAAAATCCTGAATAGCCATCAGTAGGCTGACCATATTCCTCTCCGTCTGGCGATAGAAGTGTTCCGGTAATTTCTACAAAATACTCGTCAGGATCTGTACTTCCTGTTTCATCGACAAATAAATTATTAATTTGCATCGCACGAGAATAAGTATCAATAATCACGCCGCCTTTACCATTAAACATCACACTGTTCCAATCATCTGGACTTAACGTGGTAAAGTCTGGATTAACTAGCCCTTGATCAACAAGATCCTTTGTCCATTCAAGTGCTTCTGCATACGCATCTGTAGTGAAGGCTGGAACGAGCTTACCATTTTCAATTCCCCACCCGTTTGGCGCTCCGAACCAAATAGAGAGTGTATCCAATGTTCCATACCAAGTTGGAATAATTAAACCAAATGTGTCATCGGCACCTGTTTCATTTGGATCATTGTAGGTAAAAGCTTGTAAGACATCATATAAATCATCAATTGTTTCTGGTACATCAAGCCCTAAATTATCTAACCAGTCTTTTCTAATAATAGCTGTAGAACGCATGATGTCACGGTGACGATAAATACCATAGACCTCTCCATTTACCGATGAGTTACGCAGAATGTCTTCATTGTATTGACTTAGATGTTCATAGTCATCTAGATAATCCGATAATTCCCAAAATGCACCTGCTTCTGCTGAATTTAAAAAGCCCGGTGTTTTTCCTTGAATGACCATAATATGTGGAATGTCAGTTGAGGCTAACGTAACATTCATACGATCCTCATAGGAAACATTCGGCACCCAGTTCATATTAATCTTTTTCCCTGTTAATTCTTCAACCGCTAATTCCCAATCATTATCAGCTGGTGGTGCTGTCGTTTCAAAAGTTGGTGCCATTATCTTTATTTCTTCAAAAAACTCCTTTTCTTCGCCATCGCTACCTCCGCCATCATTCGATGCTGTATCATCGTCATCATTACCGCATCCTACGATGAAAAATAAACTAAATAAAATAGCAACTAACCAAACTCCCCTTTTTTTAAGTGAACGCATTTACCTTTCACTCCTTCAATCATTATAATTTTGAAATGGCTTAACCATCTCACCCTTATAGATTAAAACGCTTACATTTTTCCTGCAATAATAGATTTTTGCACAAAATAAAGAAGTGAAAAACACAGATAATACGTGGGTTTCCACTTCCTTGCTTAACTTATACTTTTTTGGCTAGCCAATTTTTGCATTTCCCAGGAAATAAATTCAATGCCTGATTTAATGTGAGCTAAAGTTAACGGTTACACTTGTGTTAACAGGAAGCATCTAGTTCAAATTTCGGCAGAATAGACATGAAGTCGGAGATTTAAGGCTTTTCTTTCATCGTTCTCGCCTTAGCGATGCTGTTCTTTGATTGATTATTCAACATATGAAGCTGTTTCTAAGTACATTGTTCCGCTCTGTATTTCGAATAATCAAATTTACATCAAATGCGCTGATATTTTATCGCGCAAAGCTCAATAAAGTGAAACTTCGTTCAGTGGGGGTTGAACCACTGAATGGAACTTAAATAGTCATACATCTCACCACTTTTAGAAGTAAGAGCCTTCTACTGAATGAAGTTAAATAAGTGATTCATTTAAAAAGATTGGATCGCGTTGTTTTAGTTCTTGTGCTAATAGCGAAGCAATCACACGTGCGCCTTCTTTCGTGAAATGGGTACGATCATCATAGCCCAATGCTAAAAGGTAAAACCGTTTCACTTGGTCATCATCGAGCTGTTGATAATAATGAATCGCCGCATTCATTAAATCAATACAGTGAACCTTTTCTTCTTCCGCTACTGCTTTGATCGCTTGACAATATGCCTGAAAATTATTTTTATAGTGCCCATTTTCTTTTGTAAAGGTAGGGACTGGTGTGATTAAAAACGGCACCGCTTCTCTTTCTCTCGCAAACGCGATATATTTCTTTAAATACCCTTTAAATTCAGTGTTTGGATTAGAATAACGTTCAGGCTTGGCTCTATTTGCATCATTATGACCCATTTGGATAAAAACATAATCAGCCTTGCTGATCGCCTCATCTAATTGAGCTAAACGCCCCTCTTCAATAAAAGACTTAGCACTTCTTCCACCGATCGCGTAATTCGCAAACTGAAGCTGTGCAGAGAAATAATCATCTATATATTGTCCCCAACCTGCTTTCGGTTCTGCTTGATCATGATAGGATTGAACAGTGGAGTCTCCAATAAGGACAATTTGCTTACTAGGCTTTATTGCGATCGTTTCACCAGGAGGAATTCGTTTTATTTCGCCATTAATACTGATCCAAAGCGGAATTGCCGTTGGATTATAGGCAACGTTTGCATCAATTCCCAGCACAAGCTGATTAGCCGCTTTCATGTAACGTACCATTTCAATATTCGTCGCATACCAAATATCAGATTGACTCGACATATTTGCACAAAACTGCTCAATTAGATGCCAGTTATCATCATGATCAAACTCATAACTATGTCCCCATACACTCATCATGTATAAATATTGTGCTTTGTTCAGTGACTTAAATGCTTCACCTAATTCTAATAGCCGATGATTATGATGGCAGGTCGCTTGCCATTGATAGTAATCATTGGGCATAGCGAACTGTGCTGAGCTTCCCACTATTCGGGCATATTCGATCCCTGTATGTGGAAGCATTTGTTTGATTTCCTCATTATAAGAGCCATTAGGATAGGAAAAGCCTTGAACCGGATAGCCTGTTATCTTTTCGAGAAAGCGCCGGTCTTCCATTACTTGTAGCGTGACATGTTCAATAGGTGTTCGTGCAATAGTTGGATGTGTTACCGTATGACAGGCTATCTCGTGGCCGTGATACAGCTTCGCTACTTCGTATGCTTGAATATAATCATGATGAAAGGTTCGGGTTTTATTGTTTGGATTGATAAAACCAGAATTTAAATGAAATGTTCCTTTCATGCCATATTTATTAAATATTTCAACGAGCTTTTTATCTGCTCCTCGTCCATCATCATAACTAAAAGTTAGAACTTTGTGCTTGCCTTCTGGAAAGCAGATATGAATGGTTTGCATGTTAATTCACTCCTTGTCAGTCATAGAGAGGATTAGTACTAATTAAATCTGCCTTGGCGGATTGTCACCAGATTTTATCAGGCTAACCCGATAAGTGAAACTTCGTTCAGTGGGGTTTTCCCCCCACTGAACATTAGTTGAACCAATCGGGCCGTTACTGGTTGTTGGATCGTCGACTTAGACATGACGTGTTCCCTTATTTCCTGAACTGGGGGGCTTACAAAAGCCCTTCGATGGGGCAAGTAATCGCAGCCCCAGCCAGTTACACTGCGGTAAATTCCCGCTGAAAATCTGTGACATCCGCCGGAGGCTTTAACTTTATTCAGCCGGGGTTTGTACTCCCACTGAATGTGAATACATATTTGCATTTATCTCCCCACTTCTACAAGTGGGGAGACTTCTGTAAATGAAGTTAATCAGTAATTTCATCTAAATAGTCACCAATAAACCTTAAGCATAACATCAGATTCAAACTCCATTGCGAGGCAACATTTGTTGTAACCCAAGGAATTTCTGTTAATACTGCCCAGTTATTAGAAATTTGCCGTTCAATAGGGAGCTGTACACCACTTAAGCTTGGATTTAGTAGCAGTTCCCATGCCTTTTCTGCTAATTTCGCATCATTGAATCTTGATGCAGCATAACCGATTAAGCCACTAGCAAACATAGGCCAATTAAAATGATGATTAGTTAAGCTACCGTTTGAAAAATTGTGTTTTTCTTGGTCTGACATAGCATAAACTTGACCAAACTCTGCAATCATATCCTTAAACACTTCATCCTCTAATAAGTCGGCTAATTCTAACCAAACTTGTGGGGCACCAAAGGCAATAATCATATGGTAGCCACCCTCATTTCCCACCCCCATATAGCTTAATTCGGCCGTTTTGGGATCATATTGGAAGGTAGGTCCTGATAGGAGACGATAAGGTGTTTCTTTTATTGTATCTAAGCCTGTTAATATTTTGGCTAAGTATGTGGAATCCTGCGTTCTCTCCCACTTTGACATCCAATTTGAACAAAACGCGGCCCAATCTGGACCGATCCTGGCATGAGTTAACTCATTTTCTTTTGGATAAAATTCACGCATTGGATCTAAATGTTCAAGCGTATGGTCGGCATCCTTAGCTTCTTCTAGCAATTCTAGCATTCTTTCATCCGCTGTTAAATAATAATAATATTTATATAAACAGGCCATGCTAATTCGTGCCTCTTTACAGCCACAGCCCCAATGGCTAACATTATGGCGTGAGCCTAAGCCTTTATATTCACCAAAGTGATAGCGATCAACCTCGCTATTATGGCGGGTCATGGCTTCTACTATTCTAAAGATCTCTGCATCTCCACTTCTAAAAAAGCTATACCAGAGCCATAGGTTCGGCACTAATTCAGTATTTTGCCAAGCATAGCCACCCATATCATAAAACCACTGCTTTCTCACAGCATCATAAGAGTGCATTATATCACCATAATTCCAGTAACCAAACCATTGGCGCTGCTTAATTTCTTTTTTATAAAAGGCAATGAGCCGATCTAATTGTTCTTCTAAATACCTTTTGCTATCATTGCCGTCATCTTTTAATGGCCAAACCCCTGTCGCCCCTGACTGATAATAGTAATGCGGGTCTGAAATAAGTAAACTTGGTTTCTGGCAATAATCTGCTAAACTAGCTAACACTTCATTAGACGGCGGTGAATCAAAGAAGCTAACATAGGCTTCACTAGTATTAGCGATACCTAAAGGAGTTGCTCGCATTTCGTCGAAGCCTTCGTAAGCACTTTGGACATGAGTTGAGCTAGAATAGTGCCTTAAATCCATCGGCTCTTGATCAGGAGACCAGAACCAGATCGATAATGTCGTTTCAGCTCCATTTAAGTGTTCGACTGCTAACTGACTCGGAAATTTTTCATTAAAATCTTTTAATGCGATCGCCATACCACCATCTTCTCCGCCAGCATACAGTAAACCTTGCGTTTGACTAATGGTTGGTATATTAAGCCAAGCATTAGACCGATCGGTTCGTTTTCTAAATATACCTTGTTGAGCAGAGATTTGCGTAAATTTAAAATCTTGCCAAATCGCATTTCCTTTCGCTTGAGTCAATCGATCATTTTCCGAATTAGAAGGATGAATGATGTCGCCTTTGATTTGTTTTTGATATAGTTCAGATTGTCGAAAGCGCCTAGATGTAAGTAGTTGGGCCGGTTCATTATATAGTCCAGATTGTGTCGCTAAACGAATCTGTCGATTATAGGGTTGTCCGATTAACTTAGTTGAGAGCTGAAAGCCTAATCCTTTAACGATATCCTTTTCTGGACATCCATTGTAGAACACTGTATGCAGAACTTTAATCCGTGATAATTGATGATAAAAGACGAATCGAACAGAAAAAGGTAATTGATTTTGCTGACCGCAAGTCCCTGTTATTTTAACTGTCGCTTGAAGGGGTCCTTCCCTCTCAATCACTACATGCTGAATCTCACAATCAATTTCTTTATCAATCGTAATAGGACGGTTACTAACGATTTGCTTTTCTTGCATAATTACTATTAACTTACCTTTGTGTGCAACAGTTTCCTGTTTTTGATCGACTACTTTATTGATTAAATATGGCCCTGACTTTGATAGATAGTAGCTTAAACAACCTGTGTTGATCACAATTTGATCCGCTAATTCTGTGATAGTAAGTCCTGAGTTTTCGACAAGAGAGGTATCGTGCTCTTCCTTAAGCTGTAATACTTGTACTTCATTAGGATTGACTACCGCTGAATGAGCCGTCCATTTAATACTACCATCTGGCCAATAAGCAGTTGGCCAGCTTTGTACTTTATACTGATTTAGGCTAAATGATCTTAATTTAGGTAATTCACCCTTTTTCCACGGTAAGCCAAATGTTACACCACTTTTCACTTTAGGTGCATCTTCAAGCCACTTTAGTTTCATTTTAGCATTCCTTTCAATTGATATTTTGGTAGAATGAATGTTATGACTAACCCAACTTTCGCCAGTAAAAAGGGGACAGCCATTGCACTTTTCCTAGCAAGCATGGAAAAAAGTCTTGTTTCAAAATTAAGTACTTGTCTGGTTGCTTATTCCTATTGGAGGAAGTCCACGGCAAAAAACGGATGTTTTTCTGTCCTACTTTGTTCACTTCTACCATTATTTTCATATAACGCTAAGACCGTTTTAAATGCAGCATTAACTAGCAGATTTTGCTTTCTTCTCCTCACGAATTTGTTCATTACGGACAAAGGATGAATACGAAATTCCCATAATACCATATGCCAAACTACTTACCCCAACTAATAATGAAAAGGGGAAAAATTGATAAAATAAATAGCCAATCATGACTAGCCAGCCTATATTTAATAATGTTGGTAATGGATGTGCAAGTGCGATAACGACTGACCTACTAAAATAATCCTTTAACTTAAGATCATAATGAACATAGAGTGGTATTAAATATGTTAAGATTACCGTCGTTAGACATGCTAAAATAAGCGTTGAAATTTGAATATATTGAAAAATAAATGTGCTGTGCATACTTGAATAACGATAGTTTACTAAGAACATAAAAAATAATAGCATGACAGATAAGCCAATGATATTACCTGATTTAAAGTTAGCTTTATAGGCTTGAAAGTACTGTACAAAGATATGACGGTCATTCCCTAACTCTTTCTTTAACCATTTACGAATGAGATGATAGAGAGCAATGGTACTCGGTCCAATTCCAAATATAACTGCTCCAAGCAATGTAAAACTGAACCATAATAGATTTAAATAAATTAAACGATAAACAAACTCAAACGCTGCGTATACTCGACCCAGTACCCCATTTTGAATCATATTGATCACTCCATTTTTTGTTCATTCACTTTAATGGCTTTAAAAACATTTAGTTGACGATAAGAAGCCTTCATTGGGGCCATTTGTCTAAAGCCAATCTTCCCATCCGAATACAAGGGACCATAGCTTTGCCCATCATCTTCCCATTCAAGGACAACCAAATCATTAATTGAGAATTGAATGATCGGACCATATTTAATCAGTCTAAGCTGGAAGGCTGATTTAACATCGGCTACTGTTGGAATCGGATCAGCGCCTTGGGCAACTAAATGGAAGCCAGCGCTTTTTCTTAAATTACATGTACAAAAGGCCCGTTCATCTTCCCACTTTCTCCTGAAGTAAGAGAGATGGAATGTATTTATCGATCCAGAATGATACTGTGGATAATGTCCATAGCGCTCTGGTAGTTCTGGTGCAAAGATATCTGCCCCATCCTTACCTGTTGCCGCAAAAAAGAGCATACATAGACCAGGTTCCTTTATTGGTTTAAATTTCCACTCAATCATAATTTGATCAGGAAAATGATGCTTGCACCATAAAACCCAATGGGCATAATCGCCATGCTCCTCTGGATCCATACCATTTTCCAGTACTAATTGCCCTGATTCAAAGCTTGTCTTTACCGACCCTTCCATCTTAAAATCGGTTAAATCAGCAGCAGAGCCTAATGGGTTATGATAGATTAATTCACCTTTTTCAAATTGAAACTGTTGCATGTTCTCACCTCTAATTAGATCGAATATATGCTTTCAATGGCAGATTTAGCCGTTTAATTTCCTGACAAACTAATTCTCCAACTAGCCTTGCCCCCTTCTCCGAAAAATGAGTATTATCTTTTATTCCCTCTGGATAATTCGCATGTTCATTGGGCGCTAGCCAAGTAAACAGCTGTTTAGACTGTTCAACCCCATAAGCTTCATATAATTCTTTGGTCCGCTTCGACAAGTCCACGAAAGGAATGGATTGCTGTTGCGCCAGCTCTCTTACTACATCAGGGAACTCACCTAATGTATTGTTCACCTTGCCTTCACTCGTAAAGAAGCGTCGATGCACAGGTGAAACTAAGATAGGGTGTGCTTGCCACTTACTGATTTGATCAAGATAATAGGTTAAATATTTTCGGTAGCGTTCTGGTGTTTGGGAACCATACTCTTTTTGGTCGTTATGACCAAATTGAATCAATGCATAATCATTTGGTTTTAATTCATTTAAAATTTGCTTTAAACGCCCTTCCTCGATGAAACTATTCGAGCTGGCTCCACCTTTTGCTCTATTGATAACGCTTACTTTCGTTTGATCAAAATACTGATCAAAATACTGTCCCCATCCTGCCATTGGATATTCATATGCAGGACAGTTTGCAACGGTAGAATCGCCGATTAAATAAATATTAAGCATAACGGATCCCCTCTTTGCTATAAATTAGACATTTCTCCCCAATGCAACGATTGATGGGTATTTCGATATTGTCCAGGTGTCATGTTTGTTTGCTTTTTAAAAATACGGTTAAAGTAACTATGCCGGTATCCAACCGCAACAGAGATTTCTTGTATTTTCATTGAGGTCTCAACGAGTAGTTGCTTAGCTTTATCAAGACGATAAGTTGTTAAATAATCAATAAAGTTAATTCCTTTTTCGTGTTTAAACAATTTGCTCAAAGTATATGAGTTTAACCCCAGTTCATCTGCACATTCTTCTAATGAAATATCATACATATAATGATCATGGATATAGTCGATCACTTTCCTTACTAGATAATCTTGTTTACTGATTGACTTATTCTGCATAGCTTTAATAAATGGCTTAATCACAGTGTCGATCAATATTTCCTTTAAGCAATCCATATCATATGTATGCATAAATTCTTTTAATACATTTTTACTTTCAAATAATTCAAACGGGTAAAAACCCTCTTTCAAAATGCGTGACTGAATCGAGCCATATAATTGAATAAAACTATATTGAATGGCACGGTCATCATATTCACATAAAATCGTGATAAATTCGTTTACTAGCATAATTGTTTGATCAATATCGGCTGATTCAATTGAGACTAGAATTTGTTGTTCTTTTTCAAAAGGATAGATATCGCCACTCTTTTCCATTGTTTTAATGGTAGCTGGCATTGTAATTAAAACCGTTTCGGTATAGACATGTTTTTTGTATTTCTTCTGCCGAATCTGTTCCACAACATCAGTTAAATCCGTAAGTTTTTGAACAGATTGACTTAAATACATAACCGTCGTTTCATACTTACTGTCCTCTTTTATAATTGAATAGAGTCGATTTAATTGTTCTTCATGTTTCGTTTGATCAGAAAAAATGAAGACGACACCAGCAAAATGGTCATTAAAATAGATAACATGGTAACTCGAACTAAAGATCTCCTCCATACATTTAATGATAGAGTTTTGCTGTTTCTTATTGATCGTTTCAATATCTAAATAAACGATATAATGTTGGTCTAACTCAATCTGATATTGCTTTAATCTTAACCGAAGCTCTAGTTCACTTTGATCTTCCAAAAACCCCTCTATCAATTGGAAGAAGAAATTACTGATTAACTTTTCATTAAGAGCATGAACATGATCTTCTAATACTTCTTTTTCAGTATTTAATTTATTCCAATTCGATTCAACAACATTAAATGCATCATCCTTTCTTTTACTTGAGGAGCTTCCTTTAAATAACTCAAGGATCTTCTCAATTGGCCGATAGATCGATCTAAAGGTCATCGTTGCAATACCAAATGAAAGGCATAATCCAACCAAACTAATAATCACAATTGTTTTCGATAAACGATTAATTGGCTCCGTTATAAACGAAATGGGGACAACAGACATATAGAGCCAATCGGCATTTACCCGGCTAATCGTACCTGATGTAACAGAATAGTTCGTCCCATCCCAATCAGTAGTGAATGAGCCGTTGACTAATCCTTGATGAATTAAAACTTCATCAAAGAATTGTGAACTTTTCTCATCTGACGAGATAATCATGCCACTATGCTTATCGATAATAAATGAAAAACCCTCACTTGATAAACTTAAGCCATCAATCATTTGGAGTACCGCCTGATGATTCAACTCAATGATAAAAGAGGCACGATTCCCGTCATCTAAACGATAAAAAGATGGGATATTCTTTACCAATGCCAATGGAAATAAATGATCATCCGCGTCTGTCTTTAAATAATTACGTTCCCAATAAAATGCGTCTTCCTGCCAAATATAACGTTGATAATCCGTCAAATCCTGCTGATCGATCCAGCGGAATTGTGGGTTAAATACAGCCGGGGCCTCACTATTAATAAATAGACTAATTCTCTCAATTAAACTATTGCCATTTTGTTTAGAGAATAACGACCCCGTTATTTCTTCAGCAAGCTGATATTGATCTTGAAAATTGATCTGATCTAAATCAGTTCTAAATAATTTTTCATGTGACCAGTAACTTAAGTTGACCTCTAGGCTTCGCATTTGTGAATCAATGTAAGCAACTTGATTATTGATTTGTTCCTTATGTGTTGCGATCATTTCATCTTTTAAATGCCTAGCTCCAAAAAAGTAAATGGCCGTACCAATCAGTAAACTTGGCACACAAAGGATTAGCAAAAGAATAACAATGTTTTTTTTATAATAGTCTTTAATATATGAAGGCGTTCTCAACAGTTTGGCTCTGATTTGGTTTAATACTTTTTTCATAAACCCACCTTCTGTTTGATTATTTTTTTCTAATCAGTTTGACAGGGGGGACAGGAATATCCATTGATGCTTCGTCAAAACCAATATAAAAGCTTGGATGTGGCGGCTGATTATAAGCGACATTTTGCCAAGCTATTGCCACCCGATATTGACTATCATGCATTAATGTATAAAGACGATGCTCACTTATTTCAGTCGTAGTAAAAACCCTTAACGCACTGGAATCTTCCAGACGCCAAATGACCTCTTCACGCCAATCACCGAATAAATCGGCCTGTAGGTTAGGATTACCTTTTGTACCGTTATTTGATAATGTGCCGTCTGCCCGCAAAAGTAAATCTGCTTGCTGGGTTTCCCAATTCCATTTTGTAATCGTACCCACACCAGCTTCAATGTTAGGATCAAATTCATGATCAAGGATTTCTCTTCCTAAATCACCATCCCACCAAATAACAAAATTTGCAGGCAATACAGGACCATCAATCGGTTCACCTTTACACGTATAGAAGCTCTCTGTACCATCGACACGATTCCCGCCATCAGGCGCATAGCCCCATAATTGTGCCCCCTTAAATCTTGGGTCAATATCAGCAGCTACTCCTCTACCTATATCCTCAGACTCAGACGGAATACTAAATAACACTTTACCGGTTTTGGCGTCATGTAATTCAAAGCCATGCTCGTGTGGACTCACCTCATGGGTCATAAAAATCTCTAAGCCAGGATTATCTAAATCAAAATCACCAACATGTAACGCATCACCATGACCAAAGCCAGTTGAATAGAGTAGGGAGCCATCATGATCAACGACGGCTGAACCATAAATAATTTCATCAAAGCCATCCTGATCCACATCAGCTACGCTTAACGAATGGGCACCTTGACCAGCCAGTTCTGGAATGTTTTGATCAGAATCTGCACACCAGCGTTCGACAAGCTTCTTATCGATGACATCATAAGCAACGATTACGGCTCTAGTATAGTAACCTCTACAGACAATCGCACTAGCTTTTTCACCATCTAAATAAGCTACACCTCCTAAATAACGGTCAATTCGATTCCCTTCAAAATCGCCCCAGCTTCCTGGCAAGCCTCGATCTGGTTTATAATCAATGGTATCTAACGCTCGGCCAGTTGCTCCATCGAATAGCGTTAAATATTCTGCACCTTCGTGAATAAAGCCTTTCTCGTTACGG
Organism: Amphibacillus sediminis NBRC 103570; assembly: GCF_001552275.1. GTDB lineage: Bacteria > Bacillota > Bacilli > Bacillales > Amphibacillaceae > Amphibacillus_B > Amphibacillus_B sediminis. Next base: position 5,803 of record NZ_BCQW01000030.1, on the reverse strand, counting down.
TAATCTTTTGTTTGATCACCTATCACCTTTCCCTCTCCATCAATTGTTCCATCAGCTGTTTTACAAATGAGCTCTGCAATGCCATCACCATCAAAATCATAAACTAAAAACTGGGTATAGTGTGCACCAGAGCGAATATTAACACCAAGATCAATTCGCCATAATTTCTTTCCTTCTAGTGTGTAACAGTCTAAATAAGTATTGCCAGTGTAGCCAGAATGGGCATTATCTTTAGCATTACTCGGGTACCACTTCACAAAAATTTCATAACGCCCGTCTCCCGTCACATCGCCAACCGATAAATCATTTGCCGAGTAGGTATAGTACTCACCAGCTGGTGTCATACCATCGGCCGGCTTATCTAATGGAATATCAAAATAGCCCTGTTCTAAAACAGATACTTTAGCTGATTCAAACACCCCATCCGAGGTAATGGTTTTGATCATATAACTACTCGTTACTTGACCATCTTTGTCTAAGTAGTTACTGTTCTGGCTACGATCGACTTTGCTAATCAACTGATCGTCCCGGTAGATTTCATATTCAGCATCTTCAAATTCAGTTATGGCAATCCTCCAGCTGAGAAATACACCTAACTCTGTCTTTACAGCCACAAGTCCTCGATCTAAATCTTCTAAGCATCTAACTTTTTTCTGATCACTCATTTGAACATTTCCTCCATTTAATTAGCTTTAATGATTGATTTTTCAACAAACTCGACCGTTTCGGAAGTTTTTCCTTCTGTTTCAAAGATTATTAATTTATTCTTACCTTGCTTTAACTTAGGTGCAGGAATATACAAACTTAGCTGTGGCCCCACTTCCCAGAATCGGCCTAAATTAAAATCATTTAAGAAGACACAGCCTTTCCCCCAGCCTGGCAATGTTAAATAAGTATCTTCAGGCTGATCAACTATAAAGTCAATTTGGTAAAAAGCGGGCTGACCCTCTTGATAACCCTTGGCAAAATCGAGTTGATTTAAATTTGATAAGGGTAAAGGATAATGGTACCAGCCTGTATGAAGGTATTCGTCAAGCATTACCCCTGTTTTAATACCTTTTCTTTGTTCATTTAGATACGGACCAAAATTGGATCGTCCCATATTCTCAACAAGAATATCCAACTGATTGGTTGAATCCGCAGTTAATTCAAGTGTTTGTTTGGTCTTAAATGTTTCACGATAGGCAGTGAATTGATGCTTTTCATTTAAAAAAACATGGGCACGGTCATTTGTCCCGAGCAGTTTAATCGATTGGCTAAGTGACTTTTTCGCTAATTCACTTCGATATAAAATATAACCATAGGATTGATCAAGCTGCTCCATTGTTACAGGGTAGGCGTGATAATGTGGTGAAGATAGATCATCAAGTACACTAAATAAACTCACTTTTTTTGAGACTCGCCATTTCCCATAGGCTCTTTTCTGCACTGGATCTAAACCTTTAGCATTCGTCGCTGACTGCCCCGTGACAGAAGCAATTGTTTCTCTAAATTGATAGAACTTCTCCGTTAATTCACCTGATTCATCAATCGGTGCCCCATAATCATAAGATGTTGTGGCGGGGGCATATTCTTCTTTTATGTAACCATCCACAACCTTCTCATAATAGTTAGCACCATTCATAAAGCCAAAGTTAGTCCCGCCATGCGCCATATAAATATTGATATGACCAAGCTCAAGCATATCCTTTAAATCTTTATTTATTGCTGTTATATCACGAACTTGATGTTGACCACCCCAGATGTTAAACCAACCTATCCAAAATTCCATACACATAAGCGGACGATCAGGGATTATTGCTTTTAATGAATCAAGTCTTTCTTTTAAATTCGCACCACAATTAACGGTCGGTAGTGCTTTTTCAGGTAATGAACCTGCGTGAAGAATACTTTCTCGTGTACTATCAGATGTAACTAAAGGAACGGTAACACCACATGCTTTCATCAGTTCTGCCACTCGATTCAAATAGCCTTTCTCATTACTGTAATAACCATATTCATTTTCAACCTGCATTAAAATAATTGGTCCGCCCTGATCGCATTGATAAGGGGCTATTTTCGGAATAAGTGTTTCAAAGTATTGGGATACATGTTCGATAAAAGGCTGATATAAACTTCTCACTTTCATATCGGGATCTTTTAGCAACCAAGCAGGTAAACCTCCAAATTCCCATTCGGCACAAATATAAGGTGAAGCCCTCAAAATAACGTATAACCCAAGCTGTTGCGCCAGCTCGATAAACCGAATCAGATCATATTGACCTGAAAATTGAAATACACCTTTACTCGGCTCATGAACATTCCATGGGACATACGTTTCAATGGTATTACACCCCATTGCTTTGACTTTTGCTAATCGATCTTGCCAATATTCTGGATCAATTCTAAAATAATGTATTGCACCCGATATAATCTTTAATGGTTGACCATCCAAATAAAAGTTATTATGTATCTCCATTTTTTTATTTTCAATCACCATAATCCCTCCTATGATCAGAAAGCGTTTTCAACTTCTAATGTTTAATATATGCTTATTTTCTTTCTTAGTCAATAGAATTAAAGATAAAACAACAAAAACAAAAAAATAAATATGTTGGTTTATTTATACTCTATTGATCTTGAAATCATGTTATGTTTTTTGGATGGGTTAATCAAAGTGATTAGGGATAGATTGTGATTAGAGCTGACGCTTGTTAACAAGATTTCAGAAGGTATAATAGGCTTTTCCGCTAAGAGCTAATTGTTGAGGTTCTCTGTCAAATATGGTGGTAGGAATGCCACTCTATTAGTGAAAGGACTTTGATAATGTAGCGATTTTACTTTGAACGCATCGGCAATAAAAAAAGAAATCCGTGTATTTTTTGACTTCTTTTGAAGACTTGATAATGTAATAACCACCCCCACATTTTTGGATCGAGCCATTATCGCTCGTTTCTAATCTAAATACATATGGACACGTAGCTTTTATTGGCTACGTGTCCATTTGTTTGACTTAGTAATCAGCTAAGCCATACTCGCTATTCGATCCGACAAATTGCATCATAAAGCTTACTATTTCTTACTTGTCTAATCTTATATTTTTAAACATAGATATATAAGTATTCTGTTAAACAGAGGATAGCTAACGATTGACCATATGGCATGGTTGTCTGATCGATATTTCGATAAAAGTCGAGATCATCACCCATTCCGGTTCCAATAGAGACCTTCTCTAATGCACCTTGTTCATTGATTTCTCCTACTATACCCTGAATAGCTCGTTCAGCTACTGGTAAGTATTGTTTGGATAGATAGCGTTTCCGAATGGCTTTTAAAATACCGTAAGCAAAACCCGCTGAGGCTGAAGCCTCTAAATAGGATGTCGGATCATTGACTAACGTATGCCATAAACCGCTCTCATCTTGATATTCTGCTAGTGCTTCTACTTGTCGTTCAAGTGTTGCTACTAAATAATCGTAAAGGAAATCACCTGCTTTTAGTTCCAGCATTTCAATAATCTCTGGAATTGAAATGGTTGCCCAGCAGTTTCCACGTCCCCATAGCGCCGAGGCGAAATTGTGATGACCTTCAAAGGTCCAGCCATGAAACCATAACCCTGTCTTCTTGTCGGACAAGTACTTAATATGGAGTAAAAATTGTTTTTTGGCTTCTTCGATATAATCTGGTCGGTTAATGAGCTTACCTATTTTAGCTAGTGGTAACACCGTCATCATTAATGTATCTGCCCAAAGCTGGTTTTTATTCTCTGGTCCGTATGTCATATGTTGCAGACCGTCTTCATCTGTTCGCGGCATCTCATGCATGACCCAATCAGCCCACTGCTCTAAATAAGGTAAATATTCAGTTATATTTTCCTCCTCGTAAAGATAAGCCATCGTTAGTAATGGTGACATGGTATTAACATTCTTTGGTGGTGAGCCTTCTAATAAACGCTGATCAAACCACTCTCTTAGAATTTGAATGGCTGTCTCACTTTTCGTCATTTTCCAATACTGATAAAGTCCGTATAAGCCAACACCCTGTGGCCAATTCCAAACATGCCAACTTTTATCATCTACAATGAGGCCATCAAAGTCTAATAAAAATTCACCTGTCTCATCTTTAATTTGTGAAAGGTTCTTGGATAGCTGTTCAATTTTTTCAATGACCAGTTCTCTTTTTAAGCTTTTCATTATAGTTACCTCCAGTAAAGTTAAATAGTTTGATCGATGTCAAATAGATACTGCATACTTTTTGAAAGATGGGGTTCTTTTGTTTCTTCTAATAGAATCGGGATCATTGGTTTAGTAGACTTTATCTTCTTTAACAAGTAATGATAGTCTAGCTCCCCATGTCCTACCGGCACTACTTTTATCTGATTGTCTTGTTTAACAAAATCCTTGGCATGAATAATCATGATGCGCTCCTCAAATAAGTCAAACGCTTCGTCAATTATGCTAGTCTGATCTTGATGGTTTTCGATCGTCAAGTAATTAACTGGATCGAGAATCACTTGTAAATGATTTGATTTGACTTTATCTATGAGACGTTTCATCATTTTTGGTGAGTATATTGGGTGGTTAACCCCGCCTTCAATCCCTACTATGACACCAAAACGTTCTGCTTCTTCTACTAACAGCTTGACACTCTCCACAACTTTTTCAAATGCTTCTTCGGTAAAGTTATCGGTTGTATAGCCCATTTCAGCATGGACATTTCCCGTTTCCGAACCGACAATACTGCAGTTAAAGTCACGTGCCAAACGAATATGGGCCTTAAAATAATCGAGTGCCTGTTCTCTTTCGGTTGGGTCGGGATGAATCATGTTAATATAGCAGCCTAATACAGCTATATCTACTTGACTATTTTTTAAAGTGTTGGCCACTGTTTTAGCTAAGCCAGTATTTAAACTTGCTGTTGAGATATTCCACTCTTTAATCGATTTTTTCAAAGCAAATTGAATCGTGTGAATGTCTCTTTCAGCAAGCTTTTGTGCCAGATCCGTGATCGTTTCGTTTTCAATATCATGTGCTCGAATACCTAAATTCATGAGTAACCTCCTTATTTTTCAATATAGAACATTTCCGACAGTTCCTGCGTAATCGGACTATTATCTGGATTTGTTTCCATGATTGGCGCCATATAATCCCACCACTTTTGATTCATTTCGGTTGATGCGACTTGATCCCATTTGCTTTGATCTTCAACCTCCAAATAAGCAAATAACTCACTCGATTGTTCATCTAAAAAAATGCCATATTTAAGAACACCATGTTCTCGAAGTAAATGTTCCATTTCTGGCCACAATTTTTGATGTCGCTGATAATATTCACCATGTTGGTCTGGATAAACTTTCATTTTAAACGCTTTTCTCACCATAAATGCCTCCCCATATATCAGATAAACTTAAAAGAAATATTGAAAACCCTTACATTATTATATATAATGTGAACTATAATTTCTATATAAAAAATCAATTTTCTTTATAAGAAATCAACACGATGTCAGACATGTTCAAAAAAGTCAAAAGAGCAGTAAGGAGCATACGGTGTTTGCGAAGTTTTGAGCAACGGAACGTATGCCTTTAGATACGTGAGTCGCGCTAAAACAAGCCAACAATGAGATGTGACGCTTATCATTTGGTGACTTTTTGAACATCCTTTTTAATCCGTGTTCAAAAGGTTGCCAAATTAGAAGCAAGCAGGTCGAGGCGGCGAAGTTTTGAGCAACGGAACGTATGCCTTTTAGATACGTGAGTCGCGCAAAAACAAGCCAACAATGAGATGTGACGCTTATCATTTGGTGACTTTTTGAACATCCTTTT
>NZ_BCQW01000029.1 GCF_001552275.1 Amphibacillus sediminis NBRC 103570 | reverse complement strand
CCTGATAAAAATAATTAATGACCTTCATAACATTGGTATAGAAAGTAACGTTTTTCATCAGATATTGAATAAGAGGGGCACCGATAGCAAAGAAGACAATGTAGGGTAGTATTGCCATAAGGTTTGCTTTTGAAAATTCGAATTTAAAATAGATTGGGTATTGAATACTGATAAAGAATAAGGCAATCACAATGGATACCGTCAAATATATGATTCCATTTGTCCAGTTAATACTGCCATTTGAAATAATCGATAGAGCCATAAAAATTAAAAATGATAGGGCAGCCGTACATATTAAAACCAACAATGAAAATAAGTATCTACTTATTATATTTAATGATTTTTTAATGGGTAAGACACCGTACAGTTTATTGAAATTGCTTTGTTCAGTTATTGAAAAAACAGAATTGAGCATAAATACCATAAAAGTTAATGTGACCATGATGCTCATTCCTTGATCGGCAACAAGACCTAAGATAATGGGTATGATTAGGAAAGCCACCATCGTCTTAGCAAGAGGCTTCATCGCATAAAAATCAAGCTTTATTAGATTCTTAATTGTCGTCATAACATCAGCTCCTTTTATTTTTCTAAATTAACATGAATGAGAACATCATCAATCGTAGCCTTTTCCGTAACCATATCTGGTGTAATATATTTGATATTGTCAATATCTAACAACGCAGAAAACCCTGTTGAGCCTTTTTGGATACCTAACAAGTATTTTTCAGTTTCAGTGGTCAATAGCTCCAGACCGCCTTTTACAATACAGTATTTTTCAAATAAGCCATCTTTGGTACCTGTATAAAAAATAGTCCCGTTATTAATAATCGTTAAATAATCAGCTATTTTATCCAGGTCGGAGGTAATGTGTGTTGAAAATAATATACTGTTATTTTCATCTTCGATGTAGTGTAAAAGGATATCTAATAATTCATCACGGGCAACTGGGTCAATACCACTGGTAGGTTCATCTAAAATCAGTAAGCGTGCCTTATGTGATAAAGCTACTGATAACATTAATTTCATCTTCATGCCCTTGGATAGTTCTTTTACTTTTTTATTTGTTGTCAAATTAAATTTTTTTAAATAGCTGTGGAAGGTATGAGTATCCCACCTACTATAAAATGGGGCAAGTGCTGATTCTACATCTGATATTTTCCAGTCATCAACAAAAAATAAGTCATCGAAAACAACGGCTATATCTTGTTTAATATCAAAATCACGATTGATCTCTTTGCCGAATATTTTTATCATTCCCGCTTCTTTTTGCAAGAGTTCTAAAATAAGTTTGATCGTAGTTGTTTTACCGGCTCCGTTTTTGCCTACTAATCCCATGATAAAACCATTTGGCAAAGAAAATGAAATATCATCTAAACAAAAATCTTTAAAAGTTTTCCTTAAATTACGAACTTCTAATGCATTACTCGTCATAATTGATCTCCTCCATTAAGAATTTTAAAAGTTGAAGTAATTCCTCATCTGACTTTTTTAGTAATTTAGCAGATTTCAAAATTTCAGAGAAATGTTCCTCAATGCCTTTTAATAGGCTTTCTTCAAGTACATGCTGATTTATGGATTTGACATAACAGCCCTTACCTTGAACAATCATGATATAACCGTCTTTTTCTAATTCTGTATAGGCTCTTGTCGTTGTAATCACACTTACCTTTAGTTCTCTGGATAATTGCCGAATTGATGGTAAGAGTTCTCCTTCTGAAATAGCTTTGGACAAAATTGCTTCTCTAATCTGTTCATATATCTGTTGATAAATAGGGACATCAGATGAATTTTGTATAATGATTTTCAAATTAACACCCTCTCACATTATACTGTTCATAATCACTATAAACACTATAAACACTATAAACACTATGATCACTATAATCGATCAATCAGTGTTTGTCAATAAACAATTTCATTACACACTGAAAAAATTGGATCGGATAGATGGGATGTATAATTATGAGCTGATTGCAAAAGACTGTAGATTGTTAGAGTTAGGCATAATCTACCTGTTGAATTTGGGCTGGTAACATCATTCAATCCGAGCTTCCCGCCGTTTATTTTTGTTTGATTTTCATGCCTTTTGTTAGAATAATCTCATCTACCTTTTGCTAAATGAACAAAATTTGCTATTATATTAATACAAGAACAGAGCATTGAATAAATGGAAGATCAGATAGATAACTTGATATCAGGAAGGTGTTTCTATGCTAAAGGAAGAGCGTTTAAATAAAATTATGGAATTGATGTCTAAGACAGGGACGATTAAAGTAACAGATATTATGGATAAATTAGCGGTTTCGGATATGACGGCTAGGCGTGACTTAGGAGAATTAGAAAGTCAAGGCAAATTACAAAGGGTTCATGGTGGAGCTAGACTGCATGATTTCTACCCCCAGAAGGAGCTAACTCATGTAGAGAAGAAGATAATTCATATAGAAGAAAAAGAAAAAATTGCAGAAAGAGCAGCGGATTTTATCCAAGAGGGGGACACGATTTTTATTGGACCAGGTACAACATGCGAGCTATTAGCTGAAAAGATTCAAATTGACAATATTCGGATCGTTACGAATTGCTGGCCAGTCTTTCAACGCTTAATGAAAAACAAGCAAAATAGAATGATTTACTTGTTGGGTGGAGAAATGCGGGAACGGACGCAAGCTTTTGTTGGTGAGATAACTAATAAGAATTTGCAGGATATGCACTTTCATAAAGCCTTTTTCAGTTGTAATGCCTTAACTAAGCAGGATATTATGACCTCTACTATAGAAGAAGGTCAAACTCAAAGCATTGCCCTAAGTAATTCAATCAAACGGTACTTGTTAATAGATACTTCAAAGATCGGTAAAACGGATTTTTCGGTTTATTATCATTTAAAAGATATAACTAAAGTGATTGTCAACAAAGATGAGAACGAAAACTATAGTAAGATAGAAACAGATGGCATTATTTTAGCTTAGAAGATGTTCAAAAACTAGCAAATATAAATACCGGATCTAATCGTTGGCTCGTGTCGAGTGTCATCCCTTTGACACCTCATTCTGCATGCATTATATGATTAAATAAACAGAGACAGTTCAAACTTAAATCGTTTGAGCTGTCTTTTTTTATAGGCTAAGCGTGCCTATCCTTTCTATCGGATGATAGAAAAACGATCACATTCACTAAATAAGATCAGCGAATATGAGTTTTTTAATCCGCTCGTTTACTTATGTTTGTTGATTTGTTTGAAAAAGTTTAAAAATATTAAAATTAAGTTGATTAATGTTCGATAATGTTTTAATATGTTTGTATAAGGTTGGGGGATTAGTTTGATACGTTGTCAGAGAAATAAAGTTCATGATGAGCAACAATCAAAAAAATTTTTTGTCTAATTTAAGAGGAGGGACTAGTATGCGTGTTGTAATTGGGGCAGATCCAGAGGGGATGAGTTTAAAAGAACTTATTAAAGATTATTTAGAAAAAGAAGGGTTTGAAATCGCTGATAAAAGCGAAACAGCTTCGGTAGACTTTGTAGAATCTTCATTAGCTATTGCTCAAGATTTACTAGCGAATGAAGGGAGTTTAGGCATTGCCTTTGACGGTTATGGTGCTGGAAGCTTTATGGCAGCCTCAAAGGTTAAAGGAATGATCGTTGCGGAAGTTTCTGATGAACGTTCTGCTTATATGACGCGCGAGCATAATAACGCCAAAATGATTACGCTAGGTGCAAAAATCGTTGGACCTGAGTTAGCTAGAAATATTGTTAAGCAGTTTTTAGCAGCCAACTATGACGGAGGCCGGCACCAAATCCGTGTAGATATGTTAAATAAAATGTGCTGATGATACCAAATATAGCTTTTATCGCAGTGTAATTGGCTGGGGCTGCGATTACTCGCCCCATCGAAGGGCTTTTGTAAGACTACCACTTCAAGAAATAAGGGAACACACATATTTCTAAGAGGGGAATCCAACAGCCAGTAACGGCCCAATTGGTTCAAGTAACGTTCAGTGGGGGAGGGAGGAAGCTGACTAAGTTCGCGACGTCGTGTCGCAACGTCTATACGAGCACATCCTATGCGTTAAAACCCCCACTGAACGAAGTTTCACTTTATTAATGAAAGGGGAGAATAAACGATGAAAATTGCAATCGGATGTGACCATATCGTTACGGATACAAAAATTGCTGTCTCAGACTTTTTAAAATCAAAAGGTTATCAGGTGTTAGATGTTGGAACCTATGATTTTACACGTACCCATTATCCGATTTATGGAAAGAAAGTTGGAGAAGCTGTTGTGAAGGGAGATGCAGACTTAGGTGTGTGTATTTGTGGAACGGGTGTCGGTATTAATAACGCCGTCAATAAAGTAGCTGGCGTTCGGGGGGCCCTAGTTCGCGACATGACTACAGCCATATATGCCAAGGAACAATTGAATGCGAATGTGATTGGCTTTGGCGGGAAGATCACGGGAGCGTTTTTAATCTGTGATATTATTGAAGCTTTCATTAAAGCTGACTATCAACCAACCGAAGCAAACCAAAAGCTTATTGCAAAGATTGAACATATTGAAACAAACAGTCCCCAACAAGCAGATCCTCATCTTTTTGATGAATTTTTAGCGAAATGGGATCGTGGCGAATACCACGATTAACCTTTGAGGAGTACAAACTATGATTGTAACAATAACGATGAATCCTTCAATTGATATTTCCTATCCAATTGAAGCGTTCAGTCTTAATACAGTCAACCGAGCACCTGAGGTAAGGAAAACGGCTGGAGGTAAAGGTTTAAATGTAACCCGTGTGCTGAAACAGCTAAAGGCTGATGTTACAGCGTCAGGTCTCATCGGTGGCACCTTGGGAGAGGCGATCAAAAAAGAGCTAGCACGACTCGAAATAAAGCATGCCTTCTCCCAAATTAAAGGAGAAACACGGAACTGTATTGCGCTTTTACATGATGGGCTCCAGACCGAAATTTTAGAGAATGGACCGGTGATTTCTAAGGCAGAAGCCCAAAGCTTCTTAGAACAATTTAGAGGATTAGTAGATCAAGCAAGTATGCTCACCTTTTCTGGCAGTTTGCCAGCTGGCTTACCAAAGGATTTTTATGTTGAAATGATTGCGATCTCTAATCAAAAAAACAGACCTGTGATTTTGGACTGTTCTGGAGAATCACTGGCCATGGTTTTGAATCAAGAGCATAAACCATTGTTAATTAAACCGAATACAGATGAACTGTCTGAGTTGCTCGGCAAACAGTTCTCTAACGATATTAAAGGACTAAAGCTAGCTCTATCAAAACCACTATTTGCTGGAATCGAATGGATTGTTGTGTCTATGGGTTCGGAAGGGGCATTCGCAAAACATAACGACATCTTCTATCGAGTGGAAATTCCAAATATCAATGTGGTCAATCCGGTTGGCTCAGGGGATTCGACTGTAGCTGGCCTAGCCTATGCGATTGATAAAAGTGAAAGTGACGAAGAAGTTTTGAAAAGAGCGAATGTTTTAGGCATGCTAAATGCCCGAGAGTCTTTAACGGGTCATGTGGATTTAAGCCATTACCAACAATTGTTTGCACAAATTAAAGTAACGAAAGTTTAACTTCATGCAACAGAAGTCTCACACTTCTAAAAGTGGTGAGATCCATGCCTCGTTATATTCCATTCAGTGGGGGGCAAACCCCGGCTGAATCAAGCTAAAGCCTCTGGCGGATGGCACAGATTTTCAGTGAACATTTATCAAGCAAGCTCAATAAAATCTAGGCACAAATACGATAAGGCGGATTTGATATTTAGGAGGGGGAACAAAATGGTGCGTACAGAGCAAAAGAGAATGTATATCCAAAAATTAAGTGATGAAAACAATGTGATCAGTGCACTAGCTATCGATCAGCGAGGTGCTCTAAAAAAAATGATTAAGACATATCAAGAGGGTGAAGTAGCAACAAAACAAATTGAAGATTTTAAGAAAATTGTTTCGTCTGAACTCACTCAATATGCGTCATCTATCTTGTTAGACCCGGAATATGGTTTACCAGCAGCCAATATTCGGGATGAAAATGCGGGATTATTACTCGCTTATGAAAAAACGGGCTATGATGCATCAACTCCTGGGCGGTTACCGGATATCTTGTCCGTTTGGTCTGTAAAACGGTTGAAAGAAGCAGGAGCAGATGCTTGTAAATTTTTACTTTACTATGATGTGGATGAGCCTGATCAAATTAATGAGCAAAAAAAGGCCTTTATCGAGCGAATCGGTTCTGAGTGTACGGCTGAAGATTTACCATTTTTCCTTGAATTAGTCTCTTATGATGCTCATCATCAGGATACGAGTAGTAAGGAATATGCCGTAAAAAAACCTTATAAAGTGATTGAGATGATGCGAGAATTTTCCCATCCCCGTTATGGTGTAGACGTATTGAAGGTGGAAGTTCCAGTAAATATGAAATTTGTTGAAGGTTATACCGACAATGAAATCGTATACTCTAAAGAAGAAGCAGCAAAATACTTCAAAGAACAATCTGAAGCCACCCATTTACCTTTTATTTTCTTGAGTGCTGGCGTTTCTGCAGAAATGTTTCAGGAAACGTTACGTTTTGCCAAAAAGTCGGGTTCAACATTTAATGGTGTGCTATGTGGTCGTGCTACCTGGGCAAGTGGCGTAGAACCATTCATTGTTAAAGGAGAAGAAGCGGCAAAAGAATGGATGCAATCGGAAGGTAAAAAAAATATTGAGGCGTTGAATGTCGTGTTGAAGGAAACCGCAACACCGATAAAATTGTAGTGACTGAAAGAACCTATTAAACTCAAAAACGAGCAAAGCTATGATGAAATAATCTTTCTCATAAAAAATAACGGTAGTACTCAAACTGCAATGCGCTCTTAAAACAAGGCATCGATATAACTATATAAACAAAAATAAAAAAAATCAAACATTCTTTAAAATAGAAACGTTTACAATTGTTTGTTTTTATGATACCATTTAACCAAGGAAATGTTAATAGTTAGTGGATCGTTACTAATTCGATTAGGCGAGACTGCGAATAGTAGTTGGAATCTTTTAATGAATGATTCTACCTATTTGCAGTCTTTTTTTTGAGTGAAAGTGGGTGTATCGATGTATCGAGTCATTAAACCGTTAAATAATAGTGTGGCTATTGTACGGACTGAATCTGGTGAACAAGCTGTAGTAATGGGCTCCGGTATTGCCTTTCAAAAGAAAAAAGGTGATTTGATTTCGCCAGATCATATTGAAAAAGTTTTCACATTGAAAAATAAGGAATCCAAACATAATTTCTCAACTTTGCTCAAAGATATCCCCTTGGATTTCATTACAACAACTTATGAAATTATTGAAAATGCGATCGATCATTATCATTATCCCGTTCAAGAATATATTTATGTCACATTAACTGATCACATCCATCTTGTTTATCAGCACATTCTTAAGGGACAATATGAGCTTTCGCGTCTGCCTGATATGCGCAAGGACTATCCGGTAGAATTTCGGATCGCAGAAGATGCGCTCGAAATGATCAATCAACGCTTGGGGATTACCTTGCCAGATGATGAAATAGGTCGTATTGCCTTACATTTTATCAATGCTAAAGGTTCGACAGTTGGCCGTGATGATAACAATCTTTTCGCCAAGAATATTATTATTCTAGTACAAAATGAACTGAGAAATTACGGAATAACGAGAAATGAAGCAAATCAGAATTACTATGATCGATTAATGGTCCATCTCAACTACTTCTTAGAACGAATCAGTGATCAGAACGAGGATAAAAATCAGTTCTCGACTGATTTTGAGCAAACATTGAAAAAGGACTATCCAAAGGCTTACGAAATTGGTGATAACATTTATCACCTCATCAGTAAGCAAATTGACCGTGAGCTTAGTGAAAGTGAGCGTGTCTATTTTACGATTCATATTCAACGTCTTTTATAAAAAAATGAACACAACCATAAGGAGCGAGTAAAATGACTGAATTTAAAAAGCTTCCTCAAGATTTTTTAATGGGAGGTGCAACGGCTGCCTATCAATGTGAAGGTTCTACAACGGCCGATGGCAAAGGTCTGGTTGCATGGGATACCTTTTTAGTAGAAAAGGGACGTTATACCGCAGAACCAGCCAGTGATTTTTATCATCAGTATCCGGTTGATCTTGAACTTTGTAAGAAATTCAAGATTGATAGTATTCGGATGTCAATTGCCTGGAGCCGTATTTTCCCCAATGGCTATGGGGAGGTCAATCAAAAGGGAGTAGAGTACTACCACAACGTTTTCGCTGAATGTAAAAAACATGGTGTGATCCCGTTTGTAACGTTACATCATTTTGATACACCGAAGGCCTTATTTGATAACGGTGACTTTCTGAATCGTGAAAATGTTGACCATTTTGTTAATTACGCCGAGTTTTGCTTTAATGAGTTTTCTGAAGTTTACTACTGGAGTACGTTTAATGAGATTTATCCAGTTGCATCGAATCAATACCTGCTTGGTTCTTTCCCACCAGAAATTCAATTTGACATCAGTAAAACGGTAACGTGTTTACACAATATGATGTATGCCCATGCTCGTGCAGTTAATATCTTTAAAGAAGGTGATTTTGAGGGGGAAATTGGTGTCGTTCATTCTTTGGAATACAAGTACCCTGCAACAAATAAGCCGGAGGATGTCCATGCGGCAAAATTAGATGAAGCATTATCAATCAAATTTTTACTAGATGCAACTTATCTTGGTTATTACTCGGATGAAACGATGGCTCTCGTTAATGAAATCTTGGTTGCTAACGAGCAAACGATTGACATTGATGAAGATGACTTTGTTGAAATGAAGAAAGCCGCTAACCGCAATGACTTCTTAGGTATTAATAACTATGGAAGTCACTGGGTGAAAGAATATAAAGGTGAAAGTACGCTACATTATAACACAACGGGTGAAAAAGGCAGTCAAGTTTACCGGATTAAAGGCATAGGGGAACGTGTGATTCGTGAAGACTTACCTAAAACGGACTGGGATTGGATCATTTACCCGAAAGGTCTCTATGATTTATTACTCATGGTTAAAGAACAGTATCCTAACTACAACAAAATCTACATTACCGAAAATGGATTAGGCTATAAAGATCATTTTGAAGACGGTGTCATTATGGATGAACCGCGGATCGATTATTTACGCCAACACTTTAATGCTTTATCTGATGCAATTAGTGAAGGGGTAAATGTTAAAGGTTATTTTATTTGGTCATTAATGGATGTTTTCTCTTGGGTTAATGGTTACAGCAAACGTTATGGTTTATTCTATATTGATTTTGAAACACAGAAACGATTTCCAAAGGAATCGGCTTACTGGTATAAATGCGTAAGTGAAACAAAAACAATTATTTAAGCGGATACTCTAGGTTGGTCGTGCCAACATCAACCTAGTATTTGTTGAGAGAAATGAAAAGGATTACAACACTTGGAGGAAATCGCAATGAATAGAGAAGAATTACAAATGTTAGGGTTTGAAATTGTCGCTTATGCAGGGGATGCTCGCAGTTCATTAATGAAGCTTTTACACGAAGTACGTCATGGTAACTTCGATCATGTAGAGGACTATTTAAAAGAAGCAGATGAAAACTTGAAACGAGCTCATAATGCACAAACAAAGGCATTATCAGAAGAAGCTAGTGGCAACAACCTGGATATCGGTTTTATCTTTGTACATGGACAAGATCATTTAATGACAACCATTCTATTGCAGGAAATTATTCAAGATTTTGTGGAGCTGTATAAAGAAAAATACAATAAATAAAAAGGAGGAACAAGCAATGAATGCTATTATCAAACAAATTGAAAAAGCAAAACCATTTTTCGAAAAAATCTCAAGAAACATTTATTTAGGAGCGATTCGTGACGGCTTTTTAACAGCCATGCCTGCGATATTGTTTTCTAGTATTTTCATTATGATCGCAGCAGTTCCAGAAATTTTTAACATCACGCTGCCAGAAGCATTTTCAAACTGGTTATGGAAGGTCTACGGATACTCGATGGGGATTGTCGGTCTATTAGTGGCTGCTACAACGGCTCGCTGTTTAGCGAACTCGATGAACCGTCAATTGTCTGACTCTGGTAAACAAATTAATGAAGTTTCGGTCATGTTAGCCTCTATTTGCGGATTTTTAATGCTTGGAGCTAGTCAAGTAGATGGTGGAATTTCGACAGATTATATGGGAACTAAGGGACTAATCGCTGCATTTATCGCTGCATTTATTACAGTTAATGTTTATAAATTCTGTGTAAAACGTGACTTGACAATCAAAATGCCGAAAGAAGTTCCTGGAACGATTACGCAAATGTTCCGTGACATCATTCCGTTTTCAATTGCGGTATTCGGCGCAGTCATTATTGATACGGTAGTACGTTACTTTAGTGATGGTACGTTTGCTGAGCTAGTTATCGAGGTACTACAGCCTCTATTCGGTGCTGCTGATGGTTATCTGGGCATCGCCATTATTTGGGGAGCGATGGCCTTATTCTGGTTTGTTGGGGTTCACGGACCTTCAATTGTTGAACCCGCAATCGCGGCTATCATCTATGCAAATGTTGATACAAACTTTGAATTATTCCAAAGTGGGGAGCAAGCCTCTAAAGTCTTGACCGTAGGTTTAGGGAACTTTGTTGGTACCATGGGTGGTACGGGTGCAACTTTAGTCGTTCCGTTCTTATTCCTGTTATTTGCCAAATCCAAACAGTTAAAGGCAGTGGGGAAAGCTTCATTTGTCCCAGTATCGTTTGCAGTAAATGAACCACTGTTATTTGCAACACCGATGATACTGAACCCGTATTTCTTTATCCCATTCTTATTAGCACCAATTGTAAACGTATGGTTATTCAAATTTTTTGTTGATGTTTTACAAATGAATAGTTTCATCACGGTCCTACCGTGGGCAACTCCTGGACCAATTGGTTTAGTCATGGGAACTGGGTTTGCAGTGTTAGCGATCGTCTTAGCACTTGTGTTAATCGTTGTGGATTCCATTATTTATCTCCCATTTATCAAAGCTTATGATGCGGAGCTAGTGGAACAAGAGGCGAAAAATGTTGCACTTGAAGAGGCGAAAGAGGAGATTGCTGAAGCAGCTGAAAAAGTAGGTGCGACCGTGGAAGCGGTTAGCGAGGCTGATAAAGATAAGGTTGGCAGCGGCAAACGTGTTCTCGTCTTATGTGCAGGAGCTGGAACGAGTGCCATGTTAGCTAATGCTCTTGAAGAAGGGGCAAAAGAAACCGGTATTGATATTACTGCTCAAGCTGGGGCATATGGTTCTCACTATGATATAATGAAAAACTTCGACTTAGTCGTTTTAGCACCACAAGTCAATTCATATCTTGAAGATATTAAGAAAGATGCAGAAAAAGTTGGCGTAAAAGTTGTTGCAACAAAAGGTGCAGAATACATCAACTTGACTCGTGATCCTAAAGGTGCCATTGATTTTGTATTAGCACAAATCTAATCACATGAATAGAACACTAGTTATTTTACGTTTAGCTAGTGTTTTCTATTACAATCATAAAACGATCGGTATGAGTCGCTCGTTAACAGAAAGGAGGAACTATTTCCTACTAAAATTGATCGCGCTTCACTAATTGGGGTTTGTTGTTTTACGTGTGACCAATAAATAATAAGGGTGAAGAACATGAAAAAATGGAAATGGTTAGTTGTTTTAGTCATGATCATTACTGTAATTGCTGGAAACGTTACTGCTATTCCAGTTCATGCAGAAGAAGATTTTTATATTGAAAAAGTTGAGGGGATGCCTGAAGACTTTATCAAAGGAGCAGATATTTCATCTATTATTGCACAGGAGCAAAGTGGTGTGAAATACTATGATGAGAATGGTGTGGAAAAAGATTTATTCACACTTTTAGCTGAAAATGGTGTAAATTATGTTCGTATCCGCGTTTGGAATGATCCCTATAACGATAAGGGTCAAGGGTATGGTGCAGGAAATGTTGATGTTGGAAAAGCCATTGAAATAGGGAGACGAGCAACTGACGCAGGAATGAAAGTGCTGATCAATTACCATTATTCCGACTTTTGGGCAGATCCGGGACGTCAAATTGCGCCAAAGGCTTGGACGGGCATGAGTGTTTCAGAGAAGGCAGATGCGCTTTACCACTTTACTAAAGATAGTTTGCAACAAATGCTTGCTGCCGGTGTTGATGTGGGCATGGTTCAAGTTGGTAATGAAACGACAGGAAGCGGTATGGCTGGTGAAGCCGGTAATGGTCGTTATGAATTGTTTCGAGCAGGATCAGAGGCCGTTCGTGAAGTGGATCCGAATATTTTAATTGCCTTTCACTTTACCAATCCAGAGCGGACTTCAACGATTTTGAATTATGCTAAAGGATTGCATGATCATAATATTGACTATGATGTCTTTGCGACCAGTTACTATGCGTTCTGGCATGGAAGCTTAGAGAATCTTACTTATGTATTAAATACGGTGGCTAACACATATGGTAAGAAAACACTTGTAGCAGAAACGAGTTATGCATACACATTGGCAGATGGTGATGGCCAAAAGAATGTGGTCCATTCAATAAGTCAAATTACAACGGGTGGATACCCAGCTACCGTACAAGGCCAAGCCAACTCGCTTCGTGATGTCATGGATGCTACGGTTAAAGGGGGTGAGGATGCCTTAGGTGTATTTTATTGGGAACCTGCTTGGATACCTGTAGGGCCAGCTGACCGTGATGCTAACATGGCGATTTGGGAGCAATTTGGTTCGGGTTGGGCGACAACGGCAGCTATTAGTTATGATCCACATGTTAACGAATCAAACTATGGCGGGTCTGAATGGGATAATCAAGCTTTATTTGATTTTAACGGTAAAGCATTGGATTCATTAAAGGTTTTCAAATATGCGGATCAAGGTTATGGTCATGTACCCAAGGAAGAAGAAAACCTGCTTAAAAATGGCAGTTTTGAGCAGGCAAATTTAAGTGATTATACAATTACTCAAAACTATGTGACAAGAAAAGCAGATACACCAAAAACAGGAGCTTATGCATTACACTTCTGGAGTAACCGTGCTATTGAATTTACAGTTGATCAAAAGGTGAACTTACAACCCGGAACGTACCGATTCTCCCTAGTCATACAGGGGGATGAAACAGGTGCTTCTGAAGATATTATTGCAATGGTTAAAACTGGAGGAGAAATAATAGCAAGAAGCCAAAACATTCATTTACAAGGTCATGAAAAATGGCAGGAAGGAATCGCTGAATTTACCTTGAAAGAAGCTAGGGAAGTGAGTGTTGGGCTTAGCGTAAAAGCTGATGCTAACGGTTGGGGAACAACAGATGATTGGAAATTAGTCAAAATCGCAGAGTAGCAGGAGCAAAGCAGTTGGAGAAGAAGCGAAATTAAATGTCTTAAAAGTTAATCACACTTGCTCCATTCCCTCAACTGTTGATTTTAAGGTAACGGCTAAGACGGACGTTAACTTATTATTTTCATACCAAAGAAGGATAGCTAAGTATAAAAAAAGATAAATTTTATTAGATGATTGAAGAGAAGAGAACTGAGTGAAGTCCCGTCTTGGACGCAATTGGAAGTTTTTTGATATTAAGAGAATGAAAAAGTAGGAGCCGATAAAAAATTGAAATATCAGTTTTTTTATTGGCTTTTACTTTTCTTGAAAAAACTATCAAAGAAAAAGCTTGAAGAGGTCAGCAAAGAAGCTAGTATACTCGAGGTATTGTAATAAGATGGATAGATTTAACCTCATACGGCAGAAGTCTCCCACTCTATAAGGAGAGAGATGAATGTCTATTTGTATACCTTTCACTGGGGTTTAACCTCAGTTGAATAAAGAAAGCCTCAGGTGGAAGTCTGAGAGATTTCAACGAAAACTTAACGAGCAGAGCTCAATAAAATCTATGCGCAAATACGCCAAGGCACATTTAAAACCTATTTGTTCTTTTTATATTGACAAGTAAGCGTTTTACATTTAAACTTAAACTATAACTAAATAACTACTTTGAGTTGTAACTGTATTTCGCAGGCAAGATCAAGTTGATGTATAACACTTTATTTCATTGTGTCTACATTAGTTGATCTTTTTTTGTTTTGCTAAAGTATGGTCATGGGGGTGAATTCGTTTTGAAACTAAAAAAAGTCTATAATAATAATGTTGTACTTGCTGAGAATGATCGTCACTTAGAGCATATTATTATTGGTCGAGGCATTGCTTTTAACAAAAAGATAGGGGATCGATTAGAAGACGCTAGAATTGAGAAGGTATTTGTCCTACAATCTGCCCAAACGATGAATAATTTTTTGAAACTATTAGATGAAATCCCTGTGAATCACTTAGAGCTAACTAATAAACTGATCGAAGCTGCAGAAAAGAAGCTAAATGTTAAATTTGATGAAAGTGTTTATATCGGTTTGGCAGACCATATTACTTATGCATTGGAAAGAAACAAAAATCATACCGATATAAAAAATGCCTTACTATGGGAGATTAAGCAATTTTATAAAAAAGAATATGAGGCAGCTCTGGAATCTTTAAAAATTATTCATTATTATGAAAATGTGATGTTATCTGAAGATGAAGCAGCCTTTATTACCCTTCACTTTGTCAACGCCCAACAAAATGGTGTTGAGATGCAGCAGACCGTATTAAGCACTGAAATTATTCATGAGATTATAACAATGATCCGTTATCAATTTAAAGTAGAGCTCGACGAGAATTCATTAAATTACGCTCGCTTTGTCTCACATTTGAAGTTTTTTTTGCGAAGAGTTTTTGCTAATGAGCACATTTCTTCAAAGAACTTCAATTTACTTAAAGATATTATTACGAAACTACCGGAAGTAGCAGCTTGTGTGGATAAGATTGCATTGTATCTAGAGAAAAAACTGAACATTACAGTCCATGATGAAGAAAAGTTTTATCTCATTCTTCATATTAATCGAATACTTAATTAATCTACTCGGTGCTATAAGCACTAGCAGTGATGGACAAGCATTTTGTTCAGATGTTTCAGCGCAAAACTGAATAAATTAGGGTTGTAACTGTTAAATCAGGCAATACTTAATAAGTGATCGATCGCTTATTAAGTATTGCCTTTTTATATATAAAAAATCAAAAATTGAGGAGGCATAATGATGGGGAGATATGATCAACTTTCACATTTTATCATCGAAAATGTGGGTGGAAAGGATAACATTATCGGTGTAACACATTGTATGACAAGATTACGCTTTACTTTAAATGATTACAGTCTTGTAAACGCAACAAAATTAAAGGAGAACAATGAGATTGCAACAGCTCAAAAGGCAGGCGGGCAGTATCAAGTTGTGATCGGTACCCATGTGGGAGATGTCTACAATGAAATTCTGGACAAAATAGGTTCAGGAAAGACAATGGAGGCCGATGAAAAAAAAGGTGTTCTTAATTCGATTATCCAGATAATCACTAAAGTTATTACACCAATCTTGGGAGTATTACTGGCTAGTGGGTTAATTCAAGGGCTGCTTATGATCCTCACATTTACTGGTTTAGTGCAAGAAACAGATGGTGCTCATATTATTCTCAACGCTATGGGGCAAGCTATTTTTAGCTTTTTCCCTGTCATTCTAGGTTATACAAGTGCAAAGGCTTTTAAACTGGATCCAGCAATAGGGATCATTATTGGAGCAATAACCATTTTCCCTGGCTTAACAGAAAGTTTGGCTGGTGGTGAGGTCATGATGACTCTTTTCGAAGGCTCATTTATTGCTACCCCTGTTTACCAAACATTCTTTGGAATTCCGATTATGTTTCCTGAGATGGGCTATGGTTCAACTGTTATTCCAATTATCTTTATTGTGTTTATCGCGTCAAAAATTAATCAGTTTTTGAAAAAGAAGATTCCATCAGTGATGGCTTTTACGTTAGTTCCGTTTTTAACTATTTTAATTACTCTACCAATTTCTTTATTAATAATTGGACCAATTACAAACTTGCTAAGTGAGTTAATTTCAAATAGTGTGTCCACTCTTTATGGGATTTCATCAATTTTTACATCTTTTATTGTAGCACTTGTTTATCAACCTTTAGTTATTCTTGGGTTACATTGGCCATTGATTACACTTGGCTTGCAGAATTTTGGTATCCATGGTTTTGATTATATTTTACCAACATTATTTACCGCATCATTTGCTCAAACAGCTGTAGTTGCAGCCGTATACTTTAAAACTAAGTCAAGAGCGCAGAAGGAAATTGCCATTCCAGCACTGATTTCTGCATTATTTTGTATCATTGAACCTGCAATTTATGGCGTGACGCTACCAGTAAAAAAACGTTTTGCATTTTCAATGATTGGTGGAGCTATTGGCGGGACGTTTATTTCCGTGCTTGGCGCTAATATGTATGCAGGTGTTGTGGGGATTTTTGGTTTTGTTTCATTCCTAAATCCTGATGGCAGTTATTCAGGTCTGATCATTTCGATAATTGGTGTAGCGATTTCAATGATTATTTCGTTCTTGTTGACTTACTTCACTTTTGACGAAAAAATTGAATCAGGATCCGAGGAAACGGTGAGACGTGATAATTCTGGATTGGGAGAAGTAGTGATTGCTTCTCCGTTAAAAGGAAAAGTGACAAAGCTAGAAAATGCGACCGATTCTGCCTTTGCAAATGGACTACTAGGGAAAGGTATTTTATTTTATCCAGAAGGAAACCAAGTTGTAGCCCCTTTTGATGGGGAGATTACCACGATTTTCCCGACTGGCCATGCTGTAGGTATGACAAGTACGGATGGGCTTGAGCTTCTTATTCATGTTGGCAAAGACACAGTAAGATTAGAAGGAGAATATTTCAAGAAGCTAAAAGCACAAGGAGATTTTGTCAAAAAAGGTGAACCGATCATTGAGTTTGACTTAAAGGCATTGAAGGAAGCTAACGTTACTATTGAAACACCAGTAGTGATGACTAATTCAGATCAATACACTGATATTTTAATGACTGATGCTGATTTTATTGACTATTCAGGAGAATTGATGTCCGTTCAATTAAAGAGCGAAAGAGAAAATGTTAGTATCGGTGATTTAACCGAGGAGCGGGGGAGTTTAGTATGACGACAAATAATCAATTATTAAAGCGAATAAAAGGAATTTTGCTAGGAGGAGCGCTTGGCGATGCTTATGGGATGCCAACAGAGTTCTGGACCTATAATCAAATAAAAAGAAAGTTCCCAGATGGTATTCAAACTTTATTACCATCCTTAGAAAATCAACTAATTCCAAGAAGTTTACCAGCTGGTTCTATTACTGACGACACCATTAATACGGTGATGCTTCTAGAATCAATTGTTAAAAACCAAGGAAAATTAAATGCGATGGATTACATTAAGCATTTGTCAGAATGGATTTCAAATGCAGAGGATGCTAAGTTAGTCTCTGGTCCTTCAACATTACGCGCAATTCAAGCGATAAAAGAAGGAGCTTCTATTACAAAGGCAGGCTTTGGCAATACAACCAATGGTGCGGCAATGAAAATTTCACCGATCGGGCTTATTTCTGATTACAGACATTTAGATGAGCTAGTCAAGAATGTTTATGAAATTTGTTTACCGACGCATAATACGAGTATAGCTGTGTCGGGAGCGTCTGTTGTGGCAGCCTGTATTAGTTATGTTGCTGCTGGCGGGAAGGATATTGATGAGATTTGGGAACTTGCTGCTAACGTAGCAAATGAATCAAAAGGGGTTGGGGCAGAGTTTCCGAGTCCGGATCTATCCTTCCGCATTCAATATGCACGTGATATTGTCAATCATTGTTCTAAAACAGAGGCGATTAGACGCATTGTTAATGAATTGGGCACAGGTGTTGAAACGATTGAAACGATCCCAGCTGTTTTGGCGATTGTGCAACTTGCTAATGGAGATCCGGGCAAAGCTGCGAAAATGAGTGCGAGCTTAGGAGCAGACACAGACACGATCGGTGCTATCTCAACCAGTATTTGTGGAGGGATCAATCCATTTTTCGATGAGAATGACCTAGCATTAATTGAAGAGGTCAATGGTTTAGATATGGCTAAACTTGCAGAGAACATCCTACCGTTCTCACCGTATTTTGTTTAACATAGCCAGAGATCAGTCTAGCACTAACAAGGATGATGGTGAAAAGGTAACTGTTAATAATGCAAATTTTACACTTTCCATCACAATCAATTTAATTCCTGAAAGAATGTTTCATGTGTTAATTCCTCAAACAGGCAACATTATGGCAAAGGTAGCTTAGCTATATACATGGCTTCAAACCTAGCTGTAAGCATCAAGTGAAAGCAATGATGGTCACTTGACGCTTACAGCTTGCTTTTTGTTTTAATTAAATAAGTTATATTAACTGGAACTTTATATTTAACTTAATTCAATTATTTGGTATTGTATATGTGTAAAAATTGAAAAAATCAATCATTGAATTGTTTAAAGGAGTGGTATCTATTCACTTGATAAGTTTAACTAGAATAGGGGGGTTTAAAGGAGATAAAATGACGATGATATGCTTTCTGTTTAGGGTATGAAGGTGAGGAACAAGAGTTAAGTATACTATAAGAAATTGATGGTATAACAGTTTCTAATGATAAATATAATTTTTCAAAGCAAGCTGATAAAGTGAAACTTCGTTCAGTGGGGGTTTCGCATAGGATGTGCTAGGTCAGACGTTGCGACACGACGTCGTGAACTTAGTCAGCTTCCTCTCGCCCCACTGAACGTTACTTGAACCAATTGGACCGTTACTGGCTATTGAATCTCCCACTTAGACATGATGTTCCCTTATTTCTTGAACTAGGAGTCTTACAAAAGCCCTTCGATGGGGGAGTAATCGCAGGCTCCAGCGAGTTACACTGCGATAAAAAATGAAATAAGGGTAAAACAATGAAAAAAAAGATAGTGAATTTTCTAATCGATACAATGCAATATCCTTTATGGCTTCAATTGGTAATTATTGTCCCTATCTTTTTTACCCTATCTTTTGGTCTCTTTAACTTATTAAGACTGTTAGGCATATGTATATATAAATCAAAAGACGATTATTATGAAAGTGATCATGATCCTTTAACCATGAAAAAAGTGTTAGGTAGATCGCTTTTGGTAACATTTTGTTTGCTAGGCATCTACTTCACCCCTTATTTTTCTGGCTAGCTGTGCCTTTCAAACAACAGGATATAATGTGCTTTCAAGGAGATCAGTCTCAGCTAACGAGCTGGTTTTCTTAGATGAATAAATTGGTGAATAAGGTGAAGGTGAGAAATGACTAATTCAGCTAGAGCTATTTTGCTACATTGGTCCTGATTATATCTGTTGAATCACAAAAAGGTTCTGGGAATTAAAATTCCTATGGACCTTTTTATAATGTAGTATCAACAGCTATAGTAGTTAACCAAAATGTCCTAGTATGGTTTGTTTTAACTCGAGTTGTAATTTTTTTATTGATCTTAATTAAAACGCTTACATTAATGGAATATATGGAGCCATGCTACGTATACGTATAAAAGAGATAGGGGGTGATTGAGTTATTTTTTGTACAAAAAATAAGATAGTGTTTCAAACACTAACCAAAATGAGAGGAGAATAACGATGAAAAGACAAGTCGAACTGGGTGTATTTACCATGATTGTTATGTTCGGCATTTTTTTATTTCCTAAAATTGAGAATGCTGCTAGTCTGAACATACCTCACTTCCAAAATGTTAGTGTGCATGATCCTTCTGTTATAAAGGTTGATGATACGTTTTATGTCTTTGGCTCACACTTAGCTGCTGCTAAATCGACTAATCTAATGCAGTGGCAGCAAATTAGCACAAGTGTTTCTAGAGCAAACCCATTATTTGAGGATGTTTTTGCAGAGTTAGAAGAAGCATTTACATGGGCTAATACGAATACATTGTGGGCTGCAGACGTCACTCAGGTGGGTGATAAATACTACATGTATTATAATGCATGCGAGGGAAGTTCGCCACGGTCTGCAATGGGGCTAGCGGTAGCTGACCATATAGAGGGACCTTATGTTAACCAAGGTATCTTTTTGAAATCAGGTATGTGGGGTGAGCTAAGTCCTGATGGAACCATTTATGACCCGACGATACATCCTAATGCCATTGATCCGCATGCTTTTTTTGATGCTGACGGGAGATTTTGGCTTTTATATGGCTCGTACTCAGGCGGCATTTTTATTCTAGAACTCGATCCAGTCGAAGGGATACCCTTTGAAGGACAGGGTTACGGTAAGCACTTAATTGGTGGCAACCATGTTCGAATTGAAGGACCATACATGCAGTATGATGCAAGTACAGGTTATTATTATTTACATCTTACCTATGGTGGATTAGATGCTGCCGGTGGGTATAATATGCGTGTAATGAGATCAAGAAACCCCGATGGGCCATTCGTAGATGCTGTAGGTAATCGTATGGATCAAGTAAGAGGCCCTAATGGCTCATTCTTTGACGATAGAGCTATAGAGCCTTATGGTGTAAAACTAATGGGTAATTTCTTTTTTGAACGGTATCCAGGGGAACCTGGGACTGGTCGGGGTACAGGTTATATTTCTCCAGGGCATAATTCGGTGTATACAGAAGAAAATGGAGAGAGTTTTATTTTCTTCCATACCCGCTTTCCTGGTCGTGGTGAAGCTCATGAAGTCAGAGTACACCGTCTAATTATGAATAGAGCAGGTTGGCCTATCATTGCACCTTATCGTTATGCAGGTGAAAGCATCGAATCAGTAGGATGGGGGGACGTTGTAGGAACTTATAAATTTATTAACCATGGTCTAGCCATATCTGCCGATGTTCAACACTCGAGTTTAATTGAACTTCATGCGAACGGGGCGGTATCTGGTGCGGCTACTGGTTATTGGTGGTTGTCAGGTGATTATTATATTACACTTAATTTAACAGATGGCTTTTATGAAGGTGTTGCTCTTAGACAATGGAATGAGACACTGCAAAAACACGGCCTTGTTTTTTCTGCAATAGGTAACAACAATATGACGATAGTAGGAAGCAAAACAACCAGTTTAGATACAAACGGTGCAGCAAATTAAAAAAATCTAATTGTTACGCCTTTTTAGCTGTTTGCTGTGACATCTGCGGTTTAGTCTGCTCTACTAGTCAAGTTTGGAAAACATACGATAATAGTGGGCAATGGAATGACATTGTCCACTGTTTTCCTTTTAGGATATAGTGAGAGGTAAAAGAAAGTCCGACCGGCCCGATTATGCTTTTGGCAGAATGTTATATGTAGTATAGCTTTGAAGCGATTAGCTAATTGACTTGACGAACATAGAAAAACACCGCTTCGTTTGGTAAAGTATCGTGCGAACAATCACTACCACACAGAAGAGGCGTCTCTCAATGATAGATCAATAACAGCCATTTGCCCAACTGCCAAATGAAATCAATCTAAGTAGATTTAGATTCTCTAGAAGAATATAAAGATGAAGAATGGTTTTGCAAATTGTTCATCATTTGTGCTGAAAAATATTGAAAAATTATGCCACTGCCCTTTTTACTTCTGAATAAGATTCAAGTCCTAGCGATGGTGCCAGATAGGTACTGATACCATTTACAGAAGTTAATTTAAATGATTTAACAAATTTTTTTCTATCACTTCATTAATCTTGCCGGCACCGACTGATTGGTTTGAACAGACTACGACACGCTTAGCTAAGGTTGGATAATAGCTAGCATGAAAGCTTACTCCAGGATCATAGCCCATAATATGATACTTAAGTATTTCTCCATTCACGTCCTTATCGATCCACAATCCGTAACCGTAATAAGTCTGGCCATCGACATGAACATGTGGTGTGAGTATTGTTCTTGTCATTGATGCTGTCAATAGTTTTTCTTCAATAAGCCCTATCAATAATCGATCAACATCCCTAGTGGTCAGATAGGCGCCGCCATCAGAACCCCCCACTACAGGTAGGGCATAAATATTTGTCCGCCATGATCCATCAGGATTTTCAATATACCCTAATGCCGTATTTTGGGGTAGATGATCGAAAGCGAAATAGCCAGATTGATCCATGTTAAGTGATGAGAAAATATGTTTTACTACATAATCAGCAAAAGACATACCTGATACTTGTTCAACAATTAATCCTAATAATATATAGCCACCGTTATTGTAGTGAAACCGCTCTCCTGGAGAAAATTTCATAGGTTGGTTCTCGAACAACGGTAGAAAATCTGTTAGCTTCCTTAGTAAATACATCGGCTGCTTGACCCATAATTGTTCAAAATCATCCATCATTTCTTCATCGAAATAGTCGGGTACACCTGAACAATGAGTCAGTAGCTGATGGACTGATACCGAAGAATCAATCTGTTCAAAGTTAAGCTTTAAACAATCCCTTAATGTCGTATTAAATGTTAACTGCCCACGATCCACTAGCTGGCAAATAGCTATTGCTGTTATTAGCTTACAGCCTGAAGCGATACCAAACCTTGTTGTTGCTTGATTGGGTAACTGTTCAGAACGGTTAGCATAACCTAACGAAAAGTTAATTTCCTTATCCTTATTTTTGACCAATATACTTCCAGAGAAATTCATTTCATTTGCTTTTAATTTGATGTCATGCAATAAATTTGATCCCAACTTCATCCGTCCCTTTTCTTTATTTAATCGTTAATGTTTTGTTTCATCCTCTAGCAAAAATCACTCTAAATTCCTTTACAACAAAATCATACCTTGAAACATATAGCCGAAAAGCATCACTATTTCTCCAAGATCGAAATTGGCAATGATTTTCATTTTGCTTTGGTAGTATCTAAGCACATGCATATAAGGTAGCATACCATGACCTACTTAATAAAAGAAACATTTATCGCAGTGTAGCTTTCAGTAAGACTCCCACATCAAGAAATAAGGGAACAGGTCATGTCTAGTGGGAGATCCAACAGCAAGTAACGGCCCGATTGGTTCAACTAATGTTCAGTGGGGGAGAGAGGAAGCTGACTAAGTTCGCGACGTTGTGTTGAAACGTCTGCACGAGCACATCCTATGTGTCGAAACCCCCACTGAACGAAGTTTCACTTTATTATCCTACATACATATCAGCAAAAAAGAAATGAAGTATATTATTTAAATCGTAATCGTTACTATTTACATTTAACGAAAAATAAACTATAATACGTAATGATTACGATTTAATTTCATTCAGAAAATTTTCTCCCTTCTATAAGTGGTGAGGGAAATGCCTTTGTTTCCTATGGGGCTTCAAACCCTAGCGGAATAAAATTAAATTCTCCGACGGATGCCACAGATCAGCGGAAATGTATTGACCGAAAGCTCAATAAAATATAGGCGCAAATAGGCCAAGGCATTTGATTTCAGAAAGGCAGATAAATATTATTATTTAAAGGAGTAAGATCAAAATGGCTAAAAAGTCCAAAATTGCAAAAGAGAAAAAGCGTCAGAAAATGGTTGAACAATATGCAGCTTTAAGAAGAGAGCTAAAAGCTAAGGGAGATTACGAAGCGCTTCGTAAATTACCACGAGACTCTTCTCCAACCCGTGTAACAAATCGCTGCGAAGTAACCGGTAGACCACGTGGGTATATGCGTAAATTTAACATGTCTCGTATTGCATTTAGAGAATATGCTCATAAAGGACAAATACCAGGCGTGAAAAAGTCCAGTTGGTAATAGATTGTATGGGGACATGGCATCATGTTCCCTGTCTTATTTTTATCGCAGTATAACTGGCTGGGGCTGCGATTACTCGCCCCATCGAAGGGCTTTTGTAAGACTCTCACTTGAAGAAATAAGTGAACACGTCATGTCTAAGTGGGAGATCCAACAGCCAGTAACGGCCCGATTGGTTCAACTAACGTTCAGTGGTGAGAGAGGAACTAAGTTCGCCGACGTCGTGTCGCAACGTCTGCACGAGCACATCCTATGCGTCGACCCCACTGAACGAAGTTTCACTTTATAAAGACTGTTCAAAAGCTAACAACGGCAGTTCCCCTTGTTGGGGCGTGTTTGCGCTATTCGCGTATTTAAAGGCAGACGCTATCTTGCTCAACCAGTGTTACCACGATCTACTGGCATCAAATTTGATATTTTTGAACACGAAATAATCTAAACAAAATTTTACCGGTATTAACGCGTAACCCAACTAGTAAAAAGCAAACAATGATTTAGGAGGAAAACCACGTTGCCGATAGAACAAACGATTCCCGTAACGATTCTAACAGGCTTTTTAGGTGCGGGTAAAACAACATTGCTGAACAACTTATTAAAGGATATCCCTGAGCAAAACGTTGCAGTGATCATTAATGAATTTGGTGATACATCGATTGATAGTCACTTAGTGGTATCGACCAAAGAAGAAATGATTGAGATTAACAGTGGTTGCATTTGCTGTAATGTACGGGGCGATTTAATCCGGATACTGAAAAACCTTATCCGGCAAGAAGAGCAAATCGATCGCATTATCATTGAAACCACAGGGATGGCAAATCCTGCGCCGGTCATCCAAACCTTTTTAATGGATGAAAAAACAGCAGAGGCATTTGAAATCGATAGCGTCATCACCATGGTGGATGCTAAGCATATTTGGCAGCATTTAAAGGAAGAAGAGCCTGGACAACAAATCGCTTTTGCAGATGTTTTACTTTTAAATAAGATCGACTTAATTTCAGATGAGGAAAAACAAGTATTGGAACAAGAACTGACTAAGATGAATCCACATGCGAAGCGGATTTACACAACGTATGCCAATGCAGATGTTCAAGATTTAATTGGAAAAAAATCCTTTGATTTAACTAGTGTATTAAAGGTCGACCCAAATTTGTTGGCTAATACACATCACCACCATCACAATAGTGAAGTGACCTCGTTTGTTTTTAAAGATGAACGTCCACTTGACCTAGACAAAGTAAATAAATGGTTCGCCTATTTAGTCCGGATTAAAGGAGAAAAATTATTTCGCTATAAAGGTGTGCTCAACATTAAGCAACTTGAGAATAGAGTTGTTTTTCAAGGTGTACATATGCTTTTTGCTGGTACAGAGGGCTCTCGTTGGGGTAATAATGAAAAGCGTCAAAGCGAGCTTGTATTTATTGGAAAGCAGTTGGACTATCAGGAACTAGAAACAGGCTTTCAATATTGTCTAGCTTAAATTTTTTTAATATATAAATCGTAATTATTATGATTTAAGGGGCGATAACTGTGAATAAGAGCTATGATCTGATTTTTGCACTACTTGGTGTCTAAGGTTACGGCTTCGTTAATCACCCCGTTGCACCTTAATCTGCTGCTTCTAAATTCGGTTTTTTGAAAATTTATCATGATCGAGGAGGAAAACATATGAAAAAGATCCCTGTTACTGTATTAAGTGGTTATTTAGGTGCAGGTAAAACAACGTTATTGAATCATGTTTTACATAATCGTGAAGGATTGAAGGTAGCGGTAATTGTCAATGATATGAGTGAAGTGAATATTGACAGTGAATTAGTTCAATCGCAAGGTGGCTTTTCCCGTACAGAAGAAAAATTAGTCGAAATGTCTAATGGGTGTATTTGCTGTACATTACGTGAGGATTTATTAGTTGAAGTGGAGAAGCTCGTCAAAAAAGGTGATATTGATTATATTTTGATTGAGTCATCCGGAATTAGTGAGCCCATCCCAGTAGCACAAACCTTCTCTTATATTGATGAGACAATGGGTATTGATTTAACGAAATATTGTCGCTTAGATACGATGGTTACCGTTGTTGATGCTAACCGTTTCTGGCATGATTTTGGTTCAGGAGATAGTCTTCTTGAGAGACAGCAAGCAACTGCAGAGGAAGATGATCGCAATATCGCTGATTTATTACTCGATCAAATTGAATTTTGTAATGTTCTGCTCTTAAATAAAACAGATTTAGTCCAAGAGGAAGATTTACAAAAGCTAGAGCGTGTCATACGTACCTTACAGCCGGAAGCAAAAATTATTCGTACCCAACATAGTAAGATAGATCCGAACAAAATCTTAAATACACGTTCATTTGACTTTGAACAAGCTAGTCAATCAGCAGGATGGTTGAAGGAGCTTAATGCAGGAGTAGAAAATCATACACCGGAGACAGAAGAATACGGGATTGGTTCATTTGTCTATCAATCAAGACTTCCTTTCCATACGGAACGATTAGTTAGCTGGTACAACAATTTACCGAAAGAGATTGTTCGACTAAAAGGTGTGATGTGGTGTGCGACACATAATGACATGGCATTATTGTTATCACAAGCAGGTCCTTCAGTAAATGTTGAGCCATTAGCCTATTGGGTCGCTTCATTACCGAAAGAACGACAACAACAATTGTTGAGAGCTAACCCTGAGGTTAAGGATTTATGGGACCCTATATTTGGTGATCGCCATACGAAGCTAGTTTTCATTGGAATGGACTTAGATGTTGAGGAGATAACAAGTGAGTTAGATCGGTGTCTTTTAACTGAGTCAGAAATGGCTGATGACTGGTCACAATATAGAGATCCATTTAATTGGAGAATTTCATAATCGGGGTGAAGAGCGGTGATTTTATCAGGACAAACAATTAAGCAATGTATTGATGATGAGCGGATTTTAGTTACACCTTTTAAAGAAAAAAGCATACAACCAGCTTCCATTGACCTTTGTCTAGGTGATCATTTTTTAGTAGTAGATGACCTGTCTAGCCCTTTATTATCTGTTGACAAGTCGGCAAGCTATCATGAAATGCTCGTTCCGGAAGGAGAAGTCATTACAATACCACCTAAAACGTTTATGTTAGGAACGACATTAGAGCAAATTCGCTTACCTAACGATTTAACAGCATTTGTCGAGGGCAGAAGTTCGATAGGCAGACTTGGTGTTTTTATTCAAAATGCAGGTTGGATTGACCCAGGCTTCTCCGGACAGATCACATTGGAATTATTTAATGCCAATCGTGTTCCTGTTCAATTAAAGGTTGGCATGCGGGTGTGTCAATTAGTCATTGCAGAGGTCGATCAAGCAACAGAGGGTTATCGTGGTAAATATTTATATCAAATCGGAGCGACATCGAGTCGGGTTTATATGGACAGAGAGGCGGAAAAGGAATGAGTAAAAAAATCCCTGTTACCGTATTAAGTGGTTTTTTTAGGTGCTGGTAAAACAACTTTGCTTAATCATCTTCTTAGCAATCAGCATGGCTTAAAGATAGCTATCATTGTTAATGACATGAGTGAGATTAATGTGGATGCAAAACTAGTCAAAGAGGGCGGTTTTGTCAGAACAGAAGAAAATATCGTTGAGATGACCAATGGCTGTATTTGCTGTACATT
Source organism: Amphibacillus sediminis NBRC 103570 (assembly GCF_001552275.1). Taxonomy (GTDB): domain Bacteria; phylum Bacillota; class Bacilli; order Bacillales; family Amphibacillaceae; genus Amphibacillus_B; species Amphibacillus_B sediminis. The sequence goes on along the minus strand of NZ_BCQW01000029.1, from coordinate 3,976 downwards.
ACGAGAGGATTTAGTCGTCGAGTTAGAGAAATTGGCCAAGCTAGATATTGACTATGTTTTAATTGAATCAAGCGGTGTTTCTGAACCGATTCCAGTAGCTCAAAGTTTTGTCTATTATGATGAACAACTAGGAATAGACTTAAATACCTTGTTCCAGCTTGATACCTTGGTAACGGTCGTCAATGGTCAACAATTTTGGTTGGATTATCAATCAGAGGATTTATTAATTGACCGACAAATGCAGGTTTCTGATAATGATGAAAGAGGAATTGTTGATCTACTGATTGATCAAATTGAATTTGCTAATGTCATCGTCTTAAATAAAATAGACCAGCTTTCAAGTGAAGAAGTCACAGAGTTGAAGAGTCTGCTTCAGAAGCTAAATCCAGAAGCGGAAATTGTCCCAACTAGCTTTGGCCAAATTGACCCATTACAAGTATTGAACACGAATCAATTTGATTTTGACAAGGCAAGTCAAGGGGCAGGCTGGATTAAGGAATTAAATGAAGAGCATATACCGGAAACAGAAGAATATGGGATAAGCTCATTCGTTTATAGAAGCAGGCGACCATTTCATCCAGAACGATTTTATCAATGGCTGGAAAACTGGCCAAAAGAAATTATTCGTTCAAAAGGCTTTTTCTGGTTAGTTACGAGAAATGAGCTAGCAGGTTTGTTGTCACAGGCTGGATCGATGATAACATTAGAAGGGGCTGGTAGATGGCTAGCTAGCTATTCCCAAGAGGAACAAGAAGAGTTAAAGGTACAAGATCCAGTCTTGTTTGAAGAATGGGATCCACAGACTGGAGATAGAATGACAGAGCTAGTTTTCATTGGAAGTGGCATGGATAAGCAGCAGATCATAGACTCATTAAATCAATGTTTATTAACGGACGAAGAAGCAAAAAGGCCCACTAACACTTTTAACGACCCATTACCGGAATTTGCTGTCGAGTAAACGTCCAGTCGATTAAATATTTACAGAAGAGGAGATGCTGTGCTGTAATGCCAGTGTTTCCTTATCCTTTTAATTTAGAAAGTACTAATTTAACTTCATTCAGTAGAACTCCGATAGGTGGTGAGAGGAAGGCCTATTTGTATTCCATTCAATTGGGGTTCAAACCTCGACTGAAACAAATTAAAGCCTTGGCGGATGCCAGAGATTCTCAGCTGAAATTTATCGGTGAAGCTCGATAAAATCTGGGCGCAAATACGTCAAGACGCATTTGATCAGTGATGTTCAAGAAACGGAAAAGGCTGGTTCTGATCAAGAGAGGTAACCGATGAACCTCCATTTTTGTTTGATTAAATTTGGTTTGACTGATTGAAGATCACTATTATGTACCTGAGTCATCTTATTTGCAATATGGCTTTAAATCACTTATTATGGATATTGCGGGTCCGTAATAGGGGTCGCTTCTGATAAAGGAGGGGACAACTATGCAGTTTTCTAAAAGCACTGATTATGCTTTACACGCCTTAATACATCTGGCTCAGGCAGAGAGCCATAAAAACATTGGGGTCAGGGAGTTATCTACAATCCTTAGTGTTTCAGAAAGCTACTTGTCCAAAATTATGGCTAAGATGAGGAAGGATGGCATTGTACGTGCTGTACCTGGGGTAAAAGGTGGCTATGAGCTCGCCAAATCAGCTGAGAATATAACCTTTCTTGAGGTTATTCAGGCTATCGAAGGTAGACAGCAGATGTTCGAATGCTCTAATTTGAACTCAAAACAGCATCAGTTATTAGCGGAACTGAATCGTACTGAGCGAAGTACAAAGACGAAGACGACTGATCGCGGTGAATGTTTGGTTAAAAAAGTGATGGATGGTGCTGAACAGCACTTGCATCAATACTTACGAGAGCATACGATTCAGTCCGTCTTGGACCAGGCTATTAAGCATTGTGGCCATTCGACTAACAAGAAGTAATGCACTTCTTGTATTCTAATTATGGATATAAAAGATCTACGAAGGGTGAGATTAATAATGGAAAAACAGATTCTCGATGTAGCAATTATTGGCGGAGGTCCAGCAGGATTAAATGCAGCTTTAGTTTTAGGGAGAGCAAGGAAGAATATTGCAGTGATTGATGAAGGTCGTCCTCGTAATGCGGTCACTCGAGCGTCGCATGGATTTCTTACTCGAGACGGGATAACTCCTAGTGAATTTCGATCGTTGGCCAAGGATGAGATAAGCGTATATCCATCAGTATCCCTGATCGAGGATAGCGTGATATCAATTGAAGGAAGCGACGGTCAGTTTCAAATTGTAACTAAGCAAGGAAGAAACTTTACAAGTAAAAAAATACTGTTTGCAGTCGGAATGAAGGATCAGCCACTCGCTATACCAGGGCTGACCGAGGTCTATGGTAAAAGCGCCTTCGTTTGCCCATATTGCGATGGGTGGGAATTGCGAGATAAACCACTCGTTATTATTAATAAGGGAGCAGAGCTGATGCATTTTGCTCCACTCATATCTGGATGGACGAACCATTTTACGATTTGTACAAATGGTCCTGATCAACTGACTGATGACCAACGCAAGGAGCTCCAGCAACATCAAGTACCTCTGTTTAATTCGGTAATTAAACACATCGACTCAAATGACGGAATCGTCCAGCAAGTTGTGCTCGAAGATGGAACGACTATCCCCTGTCGAGGAATCTTTTTTAAGCCTGAACTAATGACAGGGTCGAATTTGCCCCAAGTGCTGGGCTGTGACATCACAGAAACAGGAATGATTGTTACCGATGATTTTGGAAGAACGACTATTCCAGGAGTATATAGTGCCGGAGATGCAGCATCAAAACTTTATCAGACGATTGCGGCTGCTTCTATGGGTGCCTTTACAGCAGCAGCGATTAACAATGAACTTAATAACGAGGCATGGAGTGCTAAGTTATGATAAAAAGTCAACTTTAATGAAGGTGGTTGAATTGTATGAAGAAAATAAAATATAGTTCTGATGAGATGTTCACTAAAAAGGTTGAATTCCTTGAAAATCCTGAAAAACGAGGAGATATTCCGCCAGAACAGCTACTAAATTTGCTTCCTATTAACAAAAATATTAAAGTCATAGATCTTGGGGCAGGTACAGGGTATTTGACAATCCCAACTGCAAAAATGGTAGAGGGCCCTGTTTATGCACTGGACATAGATGCAAAAATGTTAGCCGTTATCAATGAAAAAGCAAGAAAGGAAAACATCACAAATATCCAAATAGTTAGAGGCAGTATCGAGAATATTCCTTTACCTGATCATTCAATTGACTTGGCACTAGCTTCACTAGTGCTACATGAGATTGAACCTTTAGCTCATTCGCTTGAACGTATTAATCAAGTGCTTAAACCTGGTGGTTATCTGGTATGTGTAGAATTTGAAAAGGAAGATGAACCCAATCATACTCATCCGAGAATTGCTTCAACGATTATGGAGCAAGAAATCAAGAATGCAGGACTAAGTATTACGCAAATTTTACATCCCAAAGATAGTATTTACATGATCATCGCTAGGAAAAATGTGTAGTTACTACTGTGGGGTAAATGACTAGTATGGCTATTAAGTTGGCTATCATCGCTTTGGATAATCAGATATATGAAAATACTTGAAATGCACTCCTGTATGATAGAATGTGAGAAATTTGTTCGATCTTAGATGGTCTAAGCTTCTTAAAGCTTTCTCTCAAATTCTTTGAAATGACTAATTCGCAATTGAAAAGAAATGTCTCTTAAACTGATTTCTTACGAGACAGAGGCATTCGCTTGTTTAATTAAATTGGCGTTAAACAGATAAACTTAGCAAGCAAGCAGGTTGCAGATGTTCGGAAATCGCTCATCATGAGTATACTGAGCGAAAGCGGTCTAGTTTGCTTGCCTGATAAATCCAAAGAAAACTACTCTTAAATGCTATACTCCCAATAAAGTAGTCTAGAAGGTTTTTGTTTTTTCTAGTGTCTAACTTTATTGAGAGTATAG
>NZ_BCQW01000028.1 GCF_001552275.1 Amphibacillus sediminis NBRC 103570 | reverse complement strand
GATCCAACAGCCAGTAACGGCCCGATTGGTTCAACTAACGTTCAGTGAGGGAGAGAGGAAGCTGACTAAGTTTGCGACATCGTGTCGCAACGTCTGCACGAGCACATCCTATCCGTCGAAACCCCCACTGAACGAAGTTTCATTTTATATAAAGGATAGGTAAGGGGGATGACGATGCATCAAACGATTGGGAAGCTACTTCCTTCTGATGGCTATTATGTTCAACTACATGCTCGGCTATTAGCTGAACATTACCAAGTGATCTATCAGCTATATCAACCACTGATAGGTGGGGTGGCGACATCATTATATATGACATTGTTAACAGAAATTGAATCAGAGAAACTTGAAACACATCATCACCTTATGCAAACGATGAATCAACCTTTAACTGACATTTATCAAGCTCGTCTTAAGTGTGAAGCCATTGGTTTGATACGTACGTTCCATGTTGATGATCCCCAGCATACGGTGTATTGCTATCAATTAAACCTACCTTGCTTAGCCCATCAATTTTTTGCTGACGATGTTTTGAATCAGCTTTTATACCATCAGCTAGGGGACCAACAATATCAACGTTTAACTCAGCAACTGCTAGATGACAAATCGTTGCAAAATCCGCAAGATGCTAAGGACATAACGGTAGGGTTCACGGATATCTTCAGCTCGATAAAATCGCAAGATCAGAATTTAAAGCAACAGCCCGAGCAAATTCCGACTGCGGTCCCAAATCTGGATGATGTCGACGTAGATTGGGCTTGGTTAAAACAAGTATTCGAAGCACGTATGTTGCCTGTTCAGGTGATCTTTTCTGAAACGAATAAACATTTAATTAAACAGATGACAGGGTTATACGGGCTTTCTACTACGCAATTAGAAAAAGCGATCCAATGGTCACTGACCAGTGATCATCAATTAGATAAAAACGAGTTTATGGCTGCTTGTTTAGATTTAACAGAGATCTTACCAGTCAACACAATGGTCACTGGTCAAAAAGATAAAATACAGCAAGCCAAAACTGAAAAAGTGACTTCCAAGCAGTCACAATTTATTGAGCGGATGGAAACTATTTCACCTAAAGAACTCCTTGAAGATTTATCAAATGGTAATCGAGCATCTCGTCAAGATTTAAAAATGATTGCATCCGTAATGGAAGCACAGGGGCTAACCCCAGGTGTCATGAACGTCTTAATTCATTATGTGATGCTTAAAACGGATATGAAGCTAACCAAATCTTATTTGGAAAAAATCGCGAGTCACTGGGCTCGTAAAAATGTGAAGACCGTTCAGCAAGCGATGACATTAGCGAAATCAGAACACAATAAATATCAACAATGGCGTCAATCGCCTAAGCCAAACTATACGAAACCAGCTAGTCGTAAGGAAGTTGTTCCAGATTGGTTCAAAGAACAGAAAAAGGCTCAAGCCAAGAAAGTAACTGAAGCCACTAATACAGGTCAGGATGTCAGTGAGTTACTTAAGGCATTTAAACAAGATCGAGTTGGAGAGCAGAGGTGATTTACGGAATGGAATCGATACAAGCATCTTTAAAAAAATGGATGCAGGACAAGCAATCTTTTCAAAACGTGTATAAGCAAATGAAATTTGACGTTCTTAATGATCCAGAGATTAAACAGTTAATCATGGATCATCCAGAGCTCACAGACCATGCAATTGATCGTCAATTAATTAAGCTTTACGAGTACTATTCCCAAAATAAAGACTGTAGGAATTGCCCAGAGCAGGGGTGTCAGCATAATATCCTACCTGGTTATAAACCAAGAATTGACGTGGTCGGATCAGAGATTCATTTAAGTTATGAGAAATGTAAGTATACCCTATTACGTGAGGAGCAACAAAAGCGCGCATCATTAATCAAAAGTTTGTACATGCCAAAGGAAATTCTCAAGGCTTCTTTAGCTGATATAGATGATCATAACCCTGCTCGTCATCAAGCCATTCGCGAACTGATTCACTTTGTTAATCAAGTTGACAATGCCCTACCTAAAAAAGGGCTCTATTTCCATGGTCCCTTTGGCGTTGGAAAGACATATTTTCTTGGGGCTGTTGCTAATCAGTTGGCAGAGAAGGGCATTGCCTCAATGCTGATTTACATGCCTGAATTTGTTCGTGAAATCAAGTCATCATTTAAAGATGATTCAGTAGATGAGAAGATTGATCAATTTAAACATATTCCAGTTCTGATGTTAGATGATTTAGGTGCAGAAACCCTATCAGCTTGGTTTAGGGATGAGGTGTTAGGCTCAATTCTGCAATATCGGATGATGAACGAGCTACCGGTCTTTTTTACTTCTAATTTTACTTTACCACAACTAGAAAAGCACTTAGCAATGACATCAAGAGGCGATGTCGAAGAGCTTAAAGCGGGTAGAATTATTGAGCGGATACGGCAAGTCAGTAAACCTGTTGAGATAAAGGGCGATAATCGAAGAAATGATCTATAGTCGACAAAATGTCGACAGGATATAATTTAGGATAGGAGCGTATTTGTCCAGCATTAACCTGTTTGCCGCTATTTTTCCAACTCGCGATCACTCCATTAGATCCTAGTTTGTCACTATAATTTCACTAACGAACTAATCATTTTTTTATCCATCCACCCATACAATATAACAGTGTATAAGAGATGGGTGATGGAAATATGGTAAAAATACGATTTGGTGAAAGATTAGAACAGCAGGCTTTCCGTAGTAAATTAACTGATCGCCAGTTGATCTGTCAGGTTGTTGATCATTATGAATTGGATGTGTTTGAGCAGCATATTGATTTAATTAATCCATGTTTACTGGAATTATTCTATGTATTGGAACTAAAACCCATTTTATTGGACAAGCTGAGAAAAGATTTTTACTATGATGATTTTCATGAAATGGAAGCTATTTTGACGATTGCTGCTCAAATGTTACTAACAGATCACTATGCCAATGTTAGTTTTCTGAATGACTTACGAGAAGAAATGACAACATGTTTTTACATTAAACCGAACCAAAAACATTACAGCTTCAGTGAGCAGAAGCATCTATTTTATAGTCGGGCAGATTGGGTCATTGATGAAGTACTGGCACGTGCTATTGATGAAAAAAAACAGGATGAGCAGTATCAAATTTTTGTACAATCACTGAGAGATTTTATCCAAAAGCGCCCGGTTGGTTCGCCTTGCCATGTAGTCATTGACGGTCAAAGTTGTACTTTCTTTCGGTTGAATGGACAAAAGTATCGCCGAGATGAACTAGATGAGCTGATTGAAGAGACCCCGCTCCATATTTATCAATTTGCGCAAAATGAATATCAGCTCAGTCCGTTACTTGCTTTAAACCCACTGACCATTTATCTTTATTATCAAGATGAGGTGGATCCAATGATTCATACCTTACAAACTATTTTTGATGAACGTATGGTGCTATTACCTAAATCAGACTTTCCGTTTGATTCATAAAAGGGGCTTGATTTTTAGATGATCAGGTTATATAATACTAGTCAATATTATAGATGAAAAAGTATCGATGAGGACATGACATTTAGTTACGTTCGTTAGAGAGGGAAGTGGAGCTGAAATCTTCCTGTTCGTGGCTAATTTGTTACCACCTCTGAACTCTACTTCTGAACACTGCATTAGGAAGTGGCGTAGCTCAACGTTACTGAGTGAATGAAGCCAAATATTATTTATCTTTGATAAGTTTTTATTTGGGAAAAAGGGTGGAACCACGAGCTAACGCTTGTCCCTTTGCGATAAACGCAAGGGATAGGCGTTTTTTAGTGCAATGAAAATTATATAAAATTGGATTTTTAACCATTTGCTATCCCTAGCCAGATCTTTGAATAGGTTAAATCAATCGACTATTGCTGGCTACTTGAAATGACCGTATCAAACGAATGACAAAGGAGAGAATCAACGTGAAGGAGCAGTTAGTTATTACATTTCCAGATGGAGCGAAAAAGGAATTTCCTCAGGGTACAACGGGTGAAGATATTGCACAATCTATTTCACCAGGATTAAGAAAACAAGCATTAGCTGTTACATTGGACGGGGTAGCTTATGATTTAAAAACACCTCTACCAGAAGATGGAGCGATTAATATCATTACCGAGAAACAACCGGAAGGCCTTGATATTATGCGCCATTCAACTGCTCATGTTATGGCACAAGCGATCAAAAGATTATATGGATCTGATGTCAAATTAGGCATTGGACCAACCATTGAAGATGGTTTTTATTACGACATTGATATGGAGCATGCCTTAACACCAGAGGATCTACCCAAAATTGAAAAGGAAATGAAACGAATTGTTGATGAGAACTTACCCATTAAGCGGATCGAAGTGACACGTGCTGAGGCAGAGGCGCGTTATCAGGAAATCGGTGATCAGCTTAAGCTTGAGCTACTTGAAGCAATACCAGCTGATGAACAAGTCACCATTTATGAGCAAGGTGAATTTTTTGATTTATGTCGTGGGGTCCATGTTCCATCAACTAGTAAAATTAAGGTGTTTAAGTTATTAAGTATTTCTGGAGCGTATTGGCGTGGTGATAGTAACAATAAAATGCTACAGCGAATTTATGGAACAGCCTTTGCTAAAAAAGCAGATTTGGATGAATATTTACGATTACGAGAAGAAGCAAAAGAGCGGGATCATCGTAAACTAGGTAAAGAGCTTGGTCTATTTATGATTTCACAAAAAGTCGGGCAAGGCTTGCCGTTATGGCTACCTAAAGGGGCTACCATTCGTCGTACAATTGAACGTTATATCGTGGATATTGAGGAACGTCTTGGCTATAACCATGTCTATACACCCGTGTTAGGGAGCTTAGAGTTATACAAAACAAGTGGTCACTGGGATCACTATAATGACGACATGTTCCCAATATTAGAGATGGACAATGAGGATCTAGTGCTTCGTCCAATGAATTGTCCGCATCACATGATGGTCTATAAAAATGAACTATATAGCTATCGTCATCTTCCAGTACGTATTGCTGAACTAGGCATGATGCATCGACATGAAATGTCAGGAGCACTGGCTGGGTTACAACGTGTTCGTGCCATGACCTTAAATGATGCACATATTTTTGCCAGACCAGATCAGCTTAAAGATGAGTTTATCCGTGTCGTTGATCTGATCCAGAATGTATATCGTGATTTTGGTATTCATGATTACTATTTCCGACTTTCCTATCGTGACCCTGAAGATAAAGAGAAATATATTGACAATGATCAAATGTGGGAAACAGCCCAATCTTTATTAAAAGAAACAATGGAAGAAATGAAGCTCGACTATGTTGAAGCAGAAGGTGAAGCTGCGTTTTATGGACCTAAGCTTGATGTTCAAGTCAAGACAGCTTTAGGAAAGCATGAAACGCTGTCAACTGTTCAACTTGATTTTAATTCAGCTGAGAAGTTTGATCTAACCTACATCGGCGAAGATGGTAAAGAGCACCGCCCAGTTGTTATTCATCGTGGCGTAGTCTCAACAATGGAGCGCTTTGTTGCCTTCTTAATTGAGGAGTACAAAGGCGCATTCCCAACCTGGCTAGCACCTGTCCAGGCTCGAATTATTCCTGTTTCAAATGACATCCATGCCAATTATGCTAAAGAGGTTGAAGACGAGCTTCGGGCTGCTGGTGTTCGAGTTGAGCTGGACTTAAGAGATGAGAAGATTGGCTATAAGATAAGAGAAGCTCAAACAGAAAAAATTCCGTTTGCGTTAGTGGTTGGTGATAAAGAGGTAGAAGACAAGGCGGTTAACGTTCGGCGCTATGGTGAGCAAAAATCTGAAACCCTTGATCTAGCTGACTATATCAAATTAATAAAAGCTGAAATAGATCAGCGCTCACTGCGTCAATAAGATGATTTATCGGTCTAATCGGTTAAAAGCTGATTAGGCCTTAACTTTTATTAGAAAATGAGGGTGATTTTTCAGCTCTAACGTGGCCCAAGGTTAGTGATCGAATGCTTCATTTGGAGATCGTTCCTGCCTATCTTTTGTGAATCCGTTTGAAAACTAGTTGACAGTTAGAACAGCACATGTTATGATATTTTGAGTGAAATTGAATATGATCAATCGACAAGTAGAGGCACCCGCTTCTCGCCTGATCGACACATGTTATGTTGTTGCCAGGTTTACAGATTCTCAATGAGACGACAGGATACGTGTGGGTGCAAATGTGCCGACACTTTTTTATTTGCCTTAAAGATCATTCTGATAAGGTGTGAATAAAAGCGAGGTTATCTAGCGAACAACAAGCTTGTCAATGACCAGTGGGATGGTCACGTTACGTAAAGTAATCCGGTCATAATTCATGCCACTGTTAAAAAATCACGGAGGTGGATGATTATTAGCAAAGATATGAATGTCAATGAGAGTATTCGAGCGCGTGAGGTGCGTCTCATTGATTCTAATGGAGATCAACTTGGTGTTAAATCTCGCCAAGAGGCGTTGGATATTGCAGCAAATCGTAATTTAGATCTCGTTCTCGTGGCTCCAAATGCCAAGCCGCCAGTTTGTCGGATTATGGACTACGGTAAGTATCGCTTTGAGCAACAAAAGAAAGATAAAGAAGCACGTAAAAAGCAAAAAATCATCAATATTAAAGAGGTACGTTTAAGCCCAGGTATTGAAGAACATGACTTTAATACCAAGCTTCGTAATGCACGTAAGTTCTTAGAAAAAGGCGATAAAGTAAAAGTATCGATTCGCTTTAGAGGACGTGCCATTACCCACAAAGAGTTAGGGCAAAGAGTACTGGAACGCATGGCAGAGGAATGTAAAGACCTTTCTTCAGTTGAGCAAAAGCCTAAAATGGAAGGTCGTAGCATGTTCTTAATGCTAGCACCATCAAACGAAAAATAAGCTTTAATTCATATGCTTTTAAGGAGGAACAACTAATGCCAAAAATGAAAACACATAAAGGCACACAAAAACGTTTCAAAAGAACAGGTTCTGGGAAGCTTAAACGTTCCCATGCTTACACAAGCCACATGTTTGCAAATAAAACACAGAAGCAAAAACGTAAATTACGTAAAAGTGCAGTTGTCTCTGCAGGCGACCAAAAACGTATTGATCAAATGTTACCAAGATAAGACGATTAACCAGATTTGGTTTAGATATATAGGAGGGAAATATTATGGCACGTGTTAAAGGTGGAACAGTTACACGTAAGCGTCGTAAACGCATATTAAAATTAGCAAAAGGTTATTATGGTTCAAAGCATGCGCTTTTTAAAGTAGCAAAACAACAAGTATGGAAATCAGGTCAATATGCATATCGTGACCGTAAACAGAAAAAACGTGATTTCCGTAAATTATGGATTGCACGTATTAATGCAGCAGCTCGTATGAACGACTTATCATATAGCCGTTTAATGCACGGATTGAAATTAGCTGGGATTGAAGTTAACCGTAAGATGCTATCAGAATTAGCTGTTTCTGATCAAGCAGCATTTTCACAGCTAGCTGACCAAGCCAAAGCTGCCTTAAGCAAATAATTGACAAAAACAAAGGGTTGTTTTCTTATAAGGGAACAACTCTTTTCTGTATTCGGCTAAGCTAACAACCTGTTAGGATAGTTATAGACTCATTGACTCTTACCTCTATAAATTATGGCAATGCAATTTTGTCATTAGTTTGTTGAATGTTTTATTATAGAATTCCTTGATCATGTAATAGAGTACACGATAAGGTGAAGCCGAGAATCAATTTTTAAAAAGGCGGGTAGGCAATGGAAGTGATCACGTTCTATCTATTACTCATAAACATAGTAGGATTAATGATAATGAAAATAGATAAAAAAAGAGCTAAACAGCATCATTGGCGTATCTCCGAACGAACGATTTGGCTTATCGCTTTAATTGGAGGGGCGATAGGTGTATTATTAGGAATGAAAACTTACCGCCATAAAACGAAGCATACAACTTTTCGCTTTGGCTTACCTGTACTTGCTTTGATTCAGGTTAGTTTACTCGTCTGGTTTTTCCATTTTAGGTAAAGCATAAAGCATGAGCTCTCATCATAGATTTGAAGAGATATCGAAGGGAGGCAGATCGGTAATGGAGCAAATTGAACAGTATATAGAAGTGATTAGAAATACCCACGGCTTGTTGGCACCACTGTTATTTATTCTATTACACGCTATTCGCCCGTTGTTGTTTATCCCTGTTATCTTAGTTTTTATTGCAGGTGGTCTTATTTTTGGCCTTGTTCCTGGTATGATTCTCTCCATTATAGGAGCAGTCCTATCAAGTGTTTTGTTTTATCTTATCACCCAATGTTTACCGAGATTTACCAATCGCTTAAGAAAAATGAAGAATAAGGTAATTGGCGAGGATAGGCATGTTACAACTGGGCAAGTGGCTGCTCTTCGGTTAATTCCGTTTATACATTATCATTTATTATCATTTTTACTCTACGAAGCATCTGATAACTTTTATGCCTATTTGGAATCGTCATTTTACACAGCTATTCCGATGACAATTGCTTATACTTTTATTGGTCAGGCAATTATCAGTTTTTCCCCAGTTATGATCGGTATATTTATTATATGTTTAATCCCATTATTGTTTGTGTTTAGAAAAAAAGAAACAGGTGTCAGTGTGCGTGAATTTTTACGCTAATAAAAGGAGCGATTTTTTAAAATGAAATGGACCGAATTATATTCAATGCAGGCAGATTTAGATCATTATATTCAAACAAATCATCAGGTCAGTTCCGATCAACTGTTTGATCATAAAATTCTTGCCCTCTTTGTTGAATTAGGAGAATTAGCTAATGAAACACGTTGTTTCAAATATTGGAGTGTTAAAGAACCCAGTCCCAAAGAGACGATTTTAGAAGAGTATGTTGATGGACTTCATTTTATCATATCTCTTGGTCTAGACAGTCGTTTTAAAGTGGAGCACGTTGATCATATGCCATTTAATGGTGATCTAACAGACTTGTTTAATCAGCTCTATCGTGCTATCGATTATTTTCGTGATGATCGCTCACAGGCAAGCTATTTAACTGTTTTCGGCTTGTTTCTAACATTGGCAGACCAATTAGGTTTCTCAGATCATGAGATTCAAGCTGCATATTTAGAAAAAAATAAAGTTAATTTTCAACGCCAAGACGAGCACTATTAATATTGTGTTCGTTTTTTATTATCATCGTATACTACCGATAAGTGACCAAGTGATAACATTGCATTTCTATGGTTGGCTTGTATAAAAGTATACTCGGTAGCGGTGACACCACGATCTTGATCAAATTTGGGTCTATCGCAATTGTATTTAGTGTAATTATTGACCAACTTTAATCCTCAGTTTAGGTAAAACCAAATAATGCTCATTTGCTTAATGAATATAGAGTGGTAGCAATTGGATAGAGTCTTTTATTAATTAAGATCCATTCTCAAGAGCAAGCTCCTAAATAATCAAATATGTCTTGGCGGATTGGCGCCCAGTTTTTATCGAGCGAAGCTAATAAATTTCCTCTGAAAATCTGTCTGGCATCCACCGGAGGCTTTAACTTTATTCAGCCGAGGTTTGAATCCCCGATGAATGAAATCAATTAATCATTGATCTTATCACCTATTGAAGTAGGAGATTTCTGCTAAATAAAGTTAAAAATTTTGTCTTTATTTAATACTACGCTATAATAAGATAGGATAAAAAGGAGACGAGCAGATATGAATGATCAATTAACAATGTTTAAGGATTTAACAGAAGCAAAAGGCATTTCAGGAAATGAACGTGAAGTTAGAGAAGTGATGCGACAGTACATAAAGCCCTATGCAAATGAAGTTTACACAGATCATCTAGGAAGTCTGATTGCCAAGAAGATTGGGCAAGTTGACGGTCCGAAAATTATGGTAGCAGGCCATCTTGATGAAATTGGAATGATGGTAACACGGATTGATGAAAGAGGCTACCTGAGCTTTCAAACCATTGGTGGATGGTGGAGTCAGGTCATGCTAGCTCAGCGTGTTACGGTTATGACCTCAAAAGGAGATCTTGTCGGTATAGTAGGCTCTAAGCCACCACATATTATGCCTGCCGAAGCTCGCAAGAAGTCATATGAAATTAAGGATATGTTCATTGATATTGGGGCATCAAGTAAAGAAGAAGCTGAGGCTTTTGGTGTTAGACCAGGTGATTCAATTGTTCCCTATTTCGAATTTCAGCCAATGAAGAATGAAAAGCTTTTATTAGCAAAAGCATGGGATAATCGAATTGGTTGTGCGATTGCTATTGAAGTGCTAAAACAACTCAAAGATGTTGAGCATCCAAATGTTGTTTACGGAGTAGGGACAGTTCAAGAAGAAGTTAGTTTACGTGGAGCTAAAACTGCAGCCCATGCTATTCAACCTGATCTTGCCTTTGCAGTGGATACAGGTATTGCAGGCGATACTCCCGGTATTTCAGCGAAGGATTCTGACAGTAAAATCGGTCAAGGTCCTCAAATTGTTATTTATGACCGTTCAATGATTGGTCATCATGATTTACGAGACTATGTTTTAAAGGTTGCTGAACAACATCATATTCCTTATCAATATACAGCTATTCCAGCAGGTGGAACGGATAGTGGTTCAATCCATTTAACGGCAAAAGGCGTGCCATCACTATCAATCGGTATAGCCACACGTTATATTCATTCCCATGCAGGTATTATTCATCGTGATGATTTTGATTATACCGTTCAATTACTAGTGGAAGTGATTAAAGGATTGAATCAGGAAACTGTTAACCAAATTACATTTAGTTAACCCTATGGTCTAAGCAGCATGTGGACACAACTTTTAATATGAAGTTGTGTCCTGTTTGATTATTTTCGATGCTTTTATCGCAGTTTAACTGGATGGGGCTACGATTACTCGCCCCATCGAAGGGCTTTTGTAAGCCTCCCACTTCAAGAAATAAAGGCACACCTCATGTCTAACGGGGAGATTCAACAGCTAGTAAGGGAGCGATTGGTTCAACTAACATTCAGTGGGGGATAGAGGAAGCTGAATAAGTTCGCGACGTCGTGTCGCAACGCCTGCACGAGCACATCCTATGCGTCGAAACCCCAGCTGAACGAAGTTTTAGTATCAGACTTGACTTGACACTAAACGCGTGTTGGTTATCTGCCACTCAATTCGTTTAAGACAAAGGCTCTGTTAGAGGTAAATGTTGATATTTGATGCTTGTCCGAAATCCTGCTATAATTAGTATAAGAACAGACATTCGAGAGGTTATCAAGGTGAGCAAAGCGTTTAGCAACTTGTTAAAATAGGAGAGGATATAGTGAAGCGGATTACCATTTTTTTTATTTCATTGTTATCCCTAATGATATTATTGAGTGGATGCAGTCTAAATGCTGATTCAAAAACTGATTTATTTCAATATAAGAATTCATATGTTGGTGACAACAGTGCAGTTGGGCATATCGTAAAAGAATTGGCACATAACAAAGAGTTGAATCAAATTTCACTTGAAACCAAGAAAGAACCCTATGGAATTACTTTGGAATACAATGATATTGATGCGGAAAAAGTAGATAAAGAAATGAAAGAAACTGTAATATCAAACTCTACATTTCTTTTTGCTTTAATCAAAAATGTAGATTGGATTACATTCAAATTTCCAGACAATGAATTCTCTGTAACAAAAGAGAAATTACAAGATTGGTATAACAATAAGTTGGATGGATTTGAAGATGAACAGGACTTAAAGATACTGATACAGGAACGCCTGAAGTCTGAGGAATCAGTTAATCATTTTTTTCAACAGTAGAAAATAAAAGTGCTCTTAATCAGAGCACTTTTATTTTAGGTTAATATCAACAACTAAGTTTAACAGAGCCAAGACAAAAAATAGACCCCCTTAATCGAGTAGAGAGGTCTATTTCTACAAAGAACTGTCGATCTAATGTTGACTTTAGTAAATCCAATCAACAATGTTGAATGAACTTATGATAGTAGGCTAGATATTTTTTTGACATAGTTTTGTGTTTCGCTAAATGGGGGAACTCCTTTGTACTTATCCACATTACCTGGGCCTGCATTATATGCAGCAAGAGCTAATCGTGTATTGCCATTATAACGATCAAGCATTTGTCTTAAGTATTTGGTACCGCCCATAATATTTTGTCTTGCATCAAATGAATCTGTCACACCTAACCCACGTGCAGTTTGGGGCATTAATTGCATATAACCTTGAGCACCAGCTCGGCTAACAGCGTATTGATTAAAATTCGATTCTGTTTTAATCACGGCACGGATTAATTTTTCATCAACTTGATAGGTACGAGCTGCTTCTTGAATAATTTGCTCAACATCCTGTGATAGATTAGCTTGTATTGGTGAGATGACTGAGCTTGTTTGTGACAAAATGGAAGGCTTGTCCATTAGAAAGTCACGAATCGATTGCATTGTATCCCATTGGGCAGAAGCAGATGGATCTTGCATATTAGATAGAAAAACATTCTGAAATAAATCCGTAGCCCCTGTTCGATTTGAATCTGTTGCTCTAAACTGATTGATAGCATCAGTTTGCATCATTGATTGCAATAAACGAATGTTCATGCGATTCCCCCTCACCGTACAAATTCTATTAATTCTATTGTAAAGAAAAGGGGATTAAATAGCAATATGAAAAAGATGCTCCGATTTTACCGAAAGCATCTAGTTCTTTTTGCTTATACGCCTTGTTGAACCCCTTGTTCTAGTAAGGATAGCATATCATGTTTCTCTGATTCATCAGATTGCTGCCAAATCAATTCAAACAATACCCCAAGCCCTGGTAGCATTTTTTCTTCTCCACTTTGAATAGCGTCAACAATGGTGTCCTCTAGCTCAGATTGATTATTGTTGGCCACATTGGCTAAAATGGCTTTCCTTAAATTTAAATCCATCTTTTCACCTCATTTCATCATATTAACTGAAAAATAGTTTGACCTAAATTAGCTTAAATATGTATGATAAGAAGGAATAGTTTATAAAGGATGGAAAACATGATTACATCAGTAAAAAATGAAACAATCAAAACATGGGCAAAGCTTAAAATAAAAAAATACCGTGACCAGCTGCAACTTTTTTTGATTGAAGGGGAGCACTTAGTTGAAGAAGCGCTCAATAGTGATTGGGAGCTAACAGATTTAATTGTTAGCGAGCACTTTCAACTTCCACAAAGGTGGGAGCGTGTTCCGGTCACTTATGTGGCAGAAAATGTCCTTCAGCATCTTGCTTATACTAAATCACCACAAGGGATTATGGCAGTTGTAAAAATGAAGCAAATGCCATTTGAAAAGCATAATCGTTTATTATTACTAGATGCGATTCAAGATCCCGGTAATGTCGGAACAATGATTCGAACAGCTGATGCAGCAGGTTTTGATGGAGTTATCCTCGGTGAGGGAACAGTAGATCTTTATAACGATAAAGTGATTCGTTCCTCACAGGGCTCACTTTTTCACCTACCTATTATGAGTGCTAACCTTATTGAACAAATTTCAGTGCTCCAACAGCAGGGCGTGGCCGTTCTAGCCTCAACCTTAGATGAAGCTATCCCCATCCATACAGTCGAGCATCGTGAAAAAATGGCGCTTATTGTCGGTAATGAAGGGAGTGGCGTTGATCCAGCTTTATTAAGTAAAGCGGATAATCGCGTTCATATTCCTATCTATGGCCAGGCTGAATCGCTCAATGTCAGTGTTGCTACCGGTATTCTGATCTATCGTTTAATTGAGAAGTAAGTTCTAAGGCTAAATAGCACCACAGCATGCCATTTTTTGATTAAGTTAGTTGCTTTTTAGCCGCTAAAGCGTGCATGTCGCCAAAGCTACAACGTTACCTTGTGCTCGAATGGACACAATCATTCGATTACAGCCTAAAAAAATCGCATTATTGCGGGAAAGAGTTGCAACTTTAATTGAATTTTTCTATAATAGAACAAAGAATATTGAAAAGCTAAGAAAGAGTCAGTAAGCTTTTTCTAGGATGATCTTGATCGATACCTCATCCTAAAACATAGCCATTTGTTTGGCCGTGTTTCAAAAGACAATGTTACAGGGACGCACTGTCATGGACTGAAAGCAGGCGCATTGTAAAAAAGCTGAACCTTCACTCTGGAGCAGGCGTTTGGGACCTTGCCGATAAGCAAGTAAGAACGTTCCGGATCAACAGTCCGTTATGAAATGAAGTGGGCAAAGTTAACAGATTTTGTCAACAAGGGTGGTACCGCGCGAATCAAAAGTCTCGTCCCTTTTCTGGGATAGAGGCTTTTTTACTGTCTAGGAAATGATAAATTTTTCGAAGTGGATAACATGTAGGCAACCTGTTTAGCGACCAGTTTCGAGCGCCAAAAACTAGGCGACATCACGAATCGCCTCACGATAAGTCATCATCGGTTCGCAAGCTCATCGTGATTCCTTTATCTCAGTTGATTCGCTCCAGTCGCTACGTTTTTAAGCGGGCGCTCTGCGCTTTTGTTCTTATGGTCACATCACAAGTTAATTGTTTTAACATTCAGCACTAGTCTCCCGCTTCTATAAGTGGAGAGATGAATGTCTGTTTGTATTCATTCAGTGGGGGTTCAGACAGATTTTCAGTGGAAATTTACCGCAGTGTAACTGGCTATAAGACTCCACCTTCAAGAAACAAGGGAACACGTCGTGTCTAAGTGGGAGATCCAACAGCCAGTAACGGCCCGATTGGTTCAACTAACGTTCAGTGAGGGATGGAGGAAGCTGACTAAGTTCGCAACGTCTGCCCAAGCACATTCTATGCGTCGGAACCCCACTGAATGAAGTTTTACTTTATCGAGCTTCGCTTGATACAATTCGGGCGCAAATACGCCAATGCAGATTTGATTTAAGGAGGTTGAAGAAAAATGAAAGAAAGATTACAGGAACTAGAGCAAGAGGCACTAAATCAGGTAGAACAAGCGAAAACATTAGCTGATCTGGACAAGGTCCGTGTTGCTTTTCTTGGTAAAAAAGGTCCGATAACAGAAGTATTACGAGGAATGGGAAAGCTTTCTGCGGAAGAGCGCCCTGTTATTGGGGAATTGGCAAACAAAGTTAGATCAGCGATTACAACTGAACTTGAGCAAAAGAAAGCAAAGCTAGAATTAGCCGTATTAGATCAACAGCTAAAGGCTGAAACCATTGATGTAACATTACCTGGCCGTCCAGTTCCAGTCGGTGGCCCACATCTATTAACATCAGTGGTAAGAGAAATCGAGGACTTGTTTATTGGAATGGGGTTTGAAGTACGCGAAGGTCCAGAGGTAGAGACAGATTATTATAATTTTGAGGCACTAAATTTACCTAAGGATCATCCGGCACGTGATACCCAAGATTCCTTTTATATCACAGAAGAGTTATTACTACGAACCCAAACGTCACCTGTTCAAGCTCGAACGATGAACGAATATAAAGGAAACCAATCAATTAAAATGATCTGTCCAGGAAAGGTATATCGCCGCGATACGGATGATGCAACACATTCCCATCAATTTACACAGGTAGAGGGTCTTTATGTTGATAAGAATGTGCGCATGAGTGACCTCAAAGGTGTACTAAACCAATTTGTTAAACACTTTTTTGGTGAAGAACGTGAAATTCGTTTTCGCCCTAGCTTTTTCCCATTTACTGAACCATCGGTTGAGATCGATATCTCATGTAAATTATGTCATGGAAAAGGTTGTTCCGTTTGTAAGCAAACTGGTTGGATCGAGATTTTAGGTGGTGGCATGGTTCACCCAGAAGTATTAAGAATGGGTGGCTATGATCCAGAGGTCTACAGTGGTTTTGCCTTTGGTATGGGGCCAGAACGAATCGCTATGTTGAAATATGGTGTCGATGATATTCGTCATTTTTATACAAATGATATCCGTTTCTTAAAGCAATACCATCAAGCATAAAAAGGGGGAAAGAACATGCTGGTATCTTTAAATTGGTTAAAACAATATGTCGATTTAGCTGATCAGACAGCTGAACAATTAGCAGATAAAATAACAAAAACAGGGATTGAAGTCGAAGGTGTGACGAACATAGCAGAGCCGAGCTCTAATGTTGTAGTCGGTTATGTGGAATCTTGTGAAAAGCATCCGAATGCAGATAAGCTTAATTTATGCAAGGTTGATGTTGGCTCAGAAACATTGCAAATTGTCTGTGGAGCACCTAATGTAGCAGCAGGTCAAAAGGTTGCTGTTGCCAAGCCTGGAGCTATATTGCCGGGTAATTTTAAAATTAAACCAGTTAAGCTCCGTGATGTTGAATCAAATGGGATGATTTGCTCATTACAGGAGCTAGGTTTAAGTGAACCATACATTCCTAAAGAAGTAGCTGATGGCATCTTTGTCTTTCCTGAGGAAGTTGAGGTCGGTCAGCCAGTGACAGGCTACCTCAATCTAGATGATCGAGTTCTTGAGCTTGGTTTAACACCGAACCGTTCAGATGCATTAAGTATGCTCGGTGTGGCCTATGAAGTTGGGGCGATCTTAAATCAAAAAGTTAAGTGGCCGAGTGAAGTAGTAGAGACAAGTTCAGAAAAAGCTGCTGACTATATTAGCGTCAAGGTAGAAGATCGTGAATCCAATCCTTACTATGGGGCATTGATTATTAAAGATATTGAAGTAGGGCCTGCTCCATTATGGATACGTAATTATCTTATCGCTGCCGGGATAAGACCGATTAATAATGTTGTCGATATCACGAATTATGTCTTATTAGAATATGGCCAGCCTTTACATGCCTTTGATTATGATAAATTCGGTTCGAAGGAAGTCGTTGTTCGTCGGGCTCGAGCTAACGAAACAATCGTGACATTGGATGATGAAACAAGAGCATTAACCCCTGAGCACCTCATCATTACGAACGGCTCTGTACCAACTGCTATTGCAGGTGTTATGGGAGGGGCAGATTCAGAGGTCACAGAAACTACCAAAACCGTATTGCTTGAAACGGCTTATTTTGATGGTAAGAGAGTGCGTAAGGCAATCAAGGATCACAATCTGCGTAGTGAATCGAGTACTCGGTTTGAAAAAGGTGTCGATCCTAACCGTGTAAAGCGGGCTGGATTCAGAGCAGCACAATTACTTGCTCAATATGCGAACGGTACCGTTCTTGAAGGTGTGGTTGAATTTGATCAGCTTGATCGCACTGAGCGTAAAGTAGAGATTACCACTAGTCGAATTAATGCCCGGTTAGGGACAAAAATAAGCAATGATGAGATTGCGAATATTTTAGCTAAATTGGCTTTTGAGTATCAGCAATCAGGTGAATTCTTTACCATAACAGTTCCAACACGTCGTCAAGATATTGCTATTTTTGAAGATATCCTTGAAGAGGTGGCGCGGATTTATGGCTATGACAAGTTAGCGTACACGCTTCCTGAAGGCGCTCAGCAAGCAGGACATTTAACGAAGCGTCAAGCTTTAAAACGTTATGTCAAGCAATACTTGGAGGGTGCAGGATTATCAGAAGCTTTGACTTATTCATTAACTACGGCGGAAAGAGCGGAGATGCTGGTTAGCCCTGAAATTTCCGAAAAAGCAAAAGTACCTATTCGCTTGTCCATGCCAATGAGTGAAGAACATAGCACATTACGATTAAGTATCCTGCCAGAATTATTGGCAACCTTATCCTATAATCATGCTCGAAAGCAAAGCCATCTTGGCTACTATGAAATGGGCAGTGTATTTGTTTCAAATGAGGAACAAATTAGTGTACAACCAGAAGAGAAGCTTCGTGTTTCCGGTGCGATAACAGGAAAATGGTTGCTTCATCCTTGGCAACAAGAAGCAAAGGATGTTGACTTTTTCTTAGTTAAAGGTATTCTTGAAGGTTTATTTGCCCGATTAGGTTTTAACGTTAGCTATCAACAAACTGAAATAGCGCATATGCATCCAGGTCGAACCGCTCAATTATATTTGAATAAGCTGCCTGTTGGTTTTATTGGTCAAATTCATCCACAGCTGCAAAAAGCGTTTGATTTAAAGGAAACCTATGTTTTTGACCTTGACTTAGACTATCTCTTTACTTGTTGTCATGTCGAGCCGAGCTTTAATAAGATACCTCGCTATCCAACGATGACCCGGGATATTGCCTTAGTCGTTGACCAACAGATCCCAGCTGCTGAAATTGAAACAACTATCAAGCAATCAGCAGGAGCGTTACTTAAATCGGTTCAAGTCTTTGACCTTTATCAAGGGGAGCACTTACCAGAAGGGAAAAAATCACTTGCGTTTAATTTGGTTTATTTTGATCCAGATCGGACCTTGAAAGATGAAGAGGTAGAAGCATCTTATCAAGCTATTTTAACTGCTGTGGAAAAAACACATCAGGCAGAGCTAAGAGGATAGAACCTGTTATCAAGCAAAAGAAGCATATCAGACGAATATGCTTCTTTTCTGTTTATAATGACAGCTTGCAGGGAAATAAAGCGATGTTTTGACTATCAGGATTGCCCTATTTTAACTTGATTCACTAGAAGTTTTCCACTTCTATAAGTAATGAGATAAAAGACTATCTAACTTCCAATCAGTGGTGTTCAAGTACTCCGGCTGAATGAGTTCAATATCAGCGGAAATGTATCAATCTGGACACAAATACGTCAAGGCGTATTTGATTAACTAAATTTCATTAGTTTAAATAATTTCTAGCTTTAGTTGTGTTAGCAAAGTGTAGCTTAGCAAATTCCTTGAGTTTGACCATCCCATGCTGCTTAATCAGCCGAGCAGCGACCTGATCTACCTTTGCTGAGGCCCCCTTTGGTAGTTCAAAACCAACCTGCTTAGATAAACGAGCCATCTCTTGCACAAATCGAGCACGGGCAAGAATAGAGGCTGCTGCTACTGCAATACTATGACTCTCAGCCTTTGTCATAAAATAGGTTTGCTCTGGGAGTTGTTTATTTTCTGATTTTAAGTGTCTAAGATAGACTTCTGGTTGACAAAACTGGTCAATGACTATGCCGGCTGGCTTAGTTGTTCCAAGCTTATCTAACACATGGCTAATCGCTGTATGATGGAGCAAGGCTTTCATTTTACCTTGTGTCCAGCCTTGTTGTTGGAGCTGGTTGTATTTAGGATTATGTAATACGACAAGCGAATAAGGTAAATTGAGCAAGAGCATTTGCTTGGCTATTTGTTGAATCGATTGATCCGTTAAGTTCTTCGAGTCCCTTACACCAAGCTCCTTCAATAAGTCGATTTGCTTTGCTTCAGCATATACAGCTGCTACTGTAATCGGACCGAAGTAATCGCCAGTTCCAGCTTCATCGGAACCAATAATCGACTGACTGAGCAATGCTTGATCAGGATAATAATTGTGTGTCAGCTTAGAGGCGTTTTTGGTTCCAGTGCCATCTCCAGGTTCAACCATATGTTTCTCCCATTTAGTTGCTTCAAACTCAGGATTACCGCCTTGAAACAGGACTTTTCCTGATTTATAACCTGTAATCGTAATCGCATTTACCTTTGCCGAAAAAATCGCCCCAGGAGGTGAGGGTTTTAAATAGGACTGGTAGGCTTGCTTCATTTCCTTAACAATTTGATCTGGTACGTTCAATACAATTTGACCCATAGGCACTCCTTTATAGATAAAATAATAATATTAGTATAGCACAGAATAGTTGCTATAACCTTTAAAGGGTTATCGTTTAAAAGCGTGATGAATGATTTGTTTTTTATTTTTGAGATTCTTGAGTAAAACGATAAGATGATCCAAGTCATTAGCAGATAAATCCTCATAATGACCAAGCTGGTTTATCGCAATGTAACTGGCTGGGGCTGCGATTACTCGCCCCATCGAAGGGCTTTTGTAAGCCTCCCCCTTCAAGAAATAAGGGAACATGTCATGTCTAGGTGGGAGATTCAACAGCCAGTAACGGCCCGATTGGTTCAACTAACGTTCAGTTAGGGAGAGAGGACTAAGTTTGCGACATCGTGTCGCAACGTCTGCACGAGCACATCCTATTCGTTGCCCCCCCACTGAACGAAGTTTCACTTTATATTTCTGCATCAAATAACAAATTCCTTCTTCAATTAATTAAGTAGACGGTTATGGTATCCATTCACTGGGTTGCTCATAAGTAAAGCTAGCTATTATAAAACACCTTGGTAATGTGTTGTTTTGTCACTGCCTAATCAAAGCAAAACACCTATAACAACCTTAATCAAAAATTGCGAAAAGAGCGGTATAATGTCATTTAGCAACGTCTATTTATAATCACCAAAGATTAAGCGAACGAAATCGAACAAAAATGAATATCTTGTTAATAGAATAGTTCCTAAATCAACTTGTTCATGTTAAGATAATTATTAGAGATTTGATAGAGGGGGGAATTTGTGTGACCCAATCAAAAAAAACACGTTCAACCGTTAACATATATGGAAGATCTTATACGATAATCGGTGAAGAAAATATCCATCAGCTCCGAATGGTGGCAAGTATTGTCGATGAAAAGATGCGCGAGATCTACCAAATGAATAAAAGTTTGGATACTACAAAGTTAGCGGTATTAACGGCTGTTAACGCAGTAAATGATTATATGAAGCTTGAAGAGAAATATAATGCCCTATTAAAAAAACATAAAGAGAAAGAGGACCAACAAGACTATGATTGATATTATTTTATTGATTTTACTTGTATTAGGAGTTTTCCGAGGATTAAAACGAGGATTGATTTTACAGATTTTCCATTTCATTAGCTTTTTTGTTGCCTTTTTAGTGGCGGTGAATTTTTACGATCGTTTAGCTGGACATCTGGAGGTTTTCGTGCCTTATCCACGAATAGCAAGTGACCAATGGGCGTTCTTTACTGATGCTTTACCATTAGAGAATGCTTATTATAATATGATTTCATTTGCGGTATTGTTTTTTGGTACGAAAGTGATCCTAAGTATTATCAGTTCAATGCTTGATTTTGTCGCCGAATTACCATTGTTGAGTACAGTTAATCGCGTGCTAGGTGCAGTATTTGGCTTTTTAGAGCAATATCTTGTCCTATTTGTTATTCTATACGTAGCATCACTATTGCCTATCGCACAGGTACAATCAGCTTTGGATCGTTCAAGTATTGCCGCTTTTATAATCGAGCAAACCCCTGTTTTTTCACAGCAGATTAGAACGCTCTGGTTTGAGTATGTTATTAATGGATAGTCATTGACCTTCTAACCCTTGCCGACAAACAGCAAGGGTTTTGTCAATAAAATAGATGGAGGAAATATTAGTGTTAGCCATGAACAAAAAGGATATCATTCATTTATTAGAGGAAATTGCTGTATACCTTGAACTCAAGGGGGAAAACCCCTTTAAAATTGCTGCCTATCGAAGAGCAGCCCAAGCGATTGAGACCGATCAGCGTTCACTTACCGAGATTGATGATTTCACCCAGTTAAATGGCATTGGAAAAGGAACGGCAGCTGTTATTGATGAGTATATTTCAACAGGTAAATCTGATACGTTAGAACAGTTAAAAAAAGGGGTTCCAAGTGGATTAATTCCGCTATTGGACTTGCCCGGGTTAGGTGGGAAAAAACTTGCCCGACTCTATCAAGAATTAGATGTAGTCGATATTGAAACATTAAAATCTGCCTGTCAGACTGGGAAAGTAGCCGCATTAAAAGGGTTTGGTCAGAAAACGGAGGAAAAAATTCTAAAGGCGATTTCAGAGGTGAATCAACGTCCTGAACGCCTGCCAATTGCAGATATGCTCCCTGTTGCCAAGTATATAGAGACTTACTTAGCGACGATCCGTTCGATTCAGCGCTTTTCATTGGCAGGTAGTATGCGCAGAATGCGTGAAACAATTAAAGACCTAGATTTCATTATTTCAACTGATCGACCGGACGAGGTAAAAGCAGCTTTATTGAAGATGGACGGGGTAAAGGAAGTTGTCGCCTCAGGAGACACAAAAGTATCAATTATTTTAGCTGATCGTTATGATATTGCTGTTGATTTTCGGATTGTTGAAAATCAGCAATTTGCTACGACCTTACATCATTTTACTGGCTCGAAGGATCACAATGTGGCGATGCGTCAAAAGGCGAAAGCACAGGGCGAAAAAATAAGTGAATATGGTGTTGAGGTAATTGAATCAGGTGAGATTCATACATTTGCTAGTGAAGCAGATTTCTTTGGTCACTTTGGTTTACATTATATTCCACCTGAACTAAGAGAGTCTTCCGGTGAGCTTGAGGCATTTGAACATCCCGTTTCGCTAATTGATGAGAAAGATATTCAAGGTGATCTGCATATGCACACGACATGGAGTGACGGGGCTCAAACGATTGAAGAAATGGTGCAGTTTGCAAGAAAGAAGGGCTATCGCTATCTAGCCATTACGGATCATTCGAAATTTTTACGTGTCGCGAACGGACTGAATGAGGATCGTTTACGTGAGCAACGCCTTGAGATTGAACGTATCCGGAACAAGTACCCAGACATTGACGTCCTTTGTGGGGTAGAAATGGACATATTACCAGATGGCTCGCTTGATTTTGAGCAAGATTTCCTCAAGGAGATGGATTTTGTGATCGGGGCAATTCACTCGAGCTTTAATCAGACGGAAGCAAAAATAATGAAACGCTTGTTTAATGCTATGGAAAATCCTTATGTAAAGGTGATTGCCCATCCGACTGGACGGATTATTGGAAGACGTGCAGGGTATCGTGCAAATGTTGAGCAACTGATTGAAAAAGCTAAACAGACAGGAACCATTCTTGAATTGAATGCTAATCCAAAGCGGTTTGATTTGTCAGCGGAATGGGTTCGAATGGCGCAAGACCAAGGTGTTCACATTGCTATTAATACCGATGCGCATCATGAAGCATCGCTTCATTATATGTCTGAAGGGGTTCGTGTTGCCCGAAGAGGGTGGCTTAAGCCGGAGATGGTGGTCAATACCTGGTCACTCAAAGACTTAAAAGCATTTTGGAAAAGAAAAGAAGAATAGGTGATAATAATGAATGAACGCATTTTTCGCGTTTTAGAATTTAATAAAATTATTGAACAGCTCGCTGATCATGCCGCCTCTTCACTAGGAAAGGATTCGGCACGACGGCTCAAGCCAGCTACCGAGTTAGCTGTCGTCAAGCAGCTCCAAGCAGAAACCGACCAAGCTGTCCAAATCCTTCGCCTTCATGGCGATGTTCCTTTTGGAGGGATTAGCGATATTCGACCAAGCTTAAAGCGGGCTGAGGTAGGCGGCGTTTTAAACGCGCAAGAATGCCTGCAAATCGCTGGTTTGATTTATGGTGGCAAACAGCTTCGACGTTTTGTCGATAGTTTAGAAGAACTAGAGGTGCCTTTAATAAGAGAGCAAGTCGCTAATATTCAACCGTTAAGTGAATTAGAGCAAGAAATTAGAAGCTGTATTGATGATCATGCCCACGTGATGGATGGAGCTTCAGATAAGCTTCGTGCGATCCGGGCGAAAATTAGAACAAGCGAAAGTAGAATTAGAGAACGATTAGATAGTTATATTCGTAGCAAAAGCAAGATGCTGTCAGATGCGATTGTAACCATACGTAATGACCGTTATGTCCTACCGGTTAAACAAGAATATCGCGCAGCAATCGGCGGGATCGTCCATGACCAATCTTCTTCTGGACAGACTCTATTCATGGAGCCGCAAGCCGTAGTGGACATTAATAACACCCTTTCTGAAGCAAAGGTGCAGGAAAAGGCAGAAATCGAACGTATCTTAAGAGAGCTTACTGTGAGCATCGCATCTGACCTTGTTCCATTAAAGGTAAATGTTGAAGCATTAGCCGCATTAGATTTTATTTTTGCCCGTGCCAAACTGGGCCAATCCATGCGTGCCGCCATGCCTACTATGAATGACCAAGGTTACATTGAGATGAAGCAAGCACGACATCCCTTATTGGATCAGGATCAAGTCGTTGCCAATGATATCGTATTAGGAAAAGACTATCATGCTATTGTAATTACCGGTCCGAATACAGGGGGAAAAACTGTCACCTTAAAGCTCATTGGTCTTTGTACACTGATGGGGCAATCCGGTTTACAAATACCCGCACTTGATGGTTGTCAATTGGCTGTTTTTGATGAGGTATTTGCTGATATTGGTGACGAGCAGTCCATTGAGCAAAGTTTAAGTACATTCTCATCACATATGACCAATATTGTTGAGATTTTAGGACAGGTTACTGACCGTACACTTGTATTATTTGATGAGCTCGGTGCAGGGACGGACCCACAAGAGGGGGCAGCCTTAGCGATGGCGATTTTAGACGAGGTTGTTAAACGAAAGGCACGTATTATCGCAACCACACATTATCCGGAATTAAAGGCCTATGGCTATAACCGTGATGGTGTCATTAACGCCTCAGTTGAATTTGATGTTCAAACATTGAAGCCAACCTACCGCTTATTAATTGGGGTACCAGGCCGAAGTAATGCCTTTGAAATTTCTCGTCGCTTAGGCTTGAATAGTGAATTGATTCAATCTGCCAAACAGTTGATTGGTACAGATTCGACCAGTGTAGAAAAAATGATTGAGTCCCTTGATACAGCTCGACGAAAGGCTGAGCAAGATTATGACGATGCTGAGCGAACGTTACAGGAGGCAGAACAACTTAAACGTCATTTGGAAAAGCAATGGCATCAGTTTGAACAAGAACGGGAAACATTATATAAGAAGGCCGAACAAAAGGCAGAGCAAGCGATTGAAAAGGCCCGTAAAGAAGCAGAAGAAATTGTTGATACGATTCGTGCGATGAAGCATCAATCGGCCCTTAAAGAGCATGAATGGATTGAAGCGCGTAAATTACTTGATCAAGCCAAACCTGAGTTAAGCCAAAAAACACAAGAACAGACTATCTCGAAGCGACCAAAGCAAGAGCAAACCCTTGAAGTTGGAGATGAAGTAAAATTATTAACCTTGAATCAAAACGGTACGATCCTTGAGCATGTGAGTAACAATGAATTTCAGGTTCAGGTTGGGATGATGAAAATGAAAGTGAAAAGACAAGATCTCCAACTACTAAAAAGAGATAACCCTGTTGTCGAGAGACCACTTGCGACTATTAAAGGCTCTAACTATCATGTTAAAACCGAGCTTGATTTACGCGGGGAGCGTTATGAGGACGCCATACAAGAGCTTGAAAAATATGTCGATGACGCTTTGCTAGCTGGTTATGCCCGTGTATCCATTATTCATGGAAAAGGGACAGGGGCTTTGCGTAAGGGTGTTCAGGAATTTGCGAAGAAACATCGCCAGATTGAATCAGCAAGGCCAGGTGGTATGAATGAAGGTGGCAGTGGTGTAACCATCTTTGAATTTAAATAATCGGTATTAGTAGACACTGACTGGGAAAGCTAGCTATGAGCAGACAGCTAGCCAAATGATTAGCTTGGGTGTTATACTAGCATTTGAATTAAATAGCTATAGTATTAGGAGGGATTAGATAATGGCAATTACAAATGTAACAGATGCTAATTTCGCAACAGAAACTGGATCTGGCCTTGTCTTAGCTGATTTCTGGGCTCCATGGTGTGGCCCTTGTAAAATGATTGGTCCTGTTTTAGAAGAAATATCAGAGGAGATGGGCGATAAAGTCAAAATTGTTAAGTTAAATGTTGACGATAACCAAGCCACCTCTAGCCAATATGGTGTGATGAGTATTCCAACACTTTTATTATTCAAAGACGGTGAAATTGTAGACCAAATCGTTGGTTTCCAGCCGAAAGAAGCGTTAGAAGAGCGGATTAATCAACACGTATAATTAATTGAATTATCTATTGAGCTAAAACTACACCTCAAGTGTCTTCAGTCATTTGAGGTGTAGTTTTTGTGATTAAAGAATTGGACAATTGAAGGTTAAAAAGTGAAGGATAGTCAGCGTTAAAGAAAGAATCAGGTGAAACAGAGTTACTACTGCCCTCCATTCAATTTTAACGCAGTGTAACTGGCTGGGGTTACGATTACTCGCCCAATCGAAGGGCTTTTGTAAGCCTACACCTTCAAGAAATAAGGGAACACGTCATGTCTAAGTAAGAGATCCAACAGCCAGTAACTTCAGGATTGGTTCAACTAACGTTGAGTAGGGGAGAGGAAGCTGACTAAGTTCGCGACCTCGTGTCGCAATGTCTGCACTAGCATATCCTCTGCGTCGAAACTCCACTAAACGAGGTTTCATTTTATTGATGTGATGAAGGGATGTACTAGAGTATTAATTTATTCAATGCTTATCTCACGTATGCTATACTAGTGACAGATCATTTTTGTAAAGATGGAGTGTACGTCTATGTCTAGTTTGATTCAAGAAAAACTGGCTGTTTTACCTGTTCAGCCAGGCTGTTATTTAATGAAGGATAAGCATGGCACGGTTATTTATGTTGGGAAGTCAAAAAAACTCAAAAATCGTGTTCGTTCTTATTTTGCAGGCGCTAATGATCAAAAAACGCAACGACTTGTTCAGGAAATTGCTGACTTTGAATATATCGTGACCTCATCAGAGATTGAAGCACTTATTCTAGAAATGAATTTAATTAAGAAATATGATCCTAAATATAATGTTTTATTAAAGGATGACAAAAGCTATCCGTACTTAAAGGTGACCAACGAAAGACATCCACGGTTAATTGTGACAAGGAAGGTATTAAAGGATAAAGGAAAATACTTTGGTCCCTATCCGAATGTATTAGCCGCAAGAGAGACTAAGAAGCTGTTAGATCGAATCTATCCATTACGGAAATGCAATAATCCACCGGGCAAGCATTGTTTATACTATCATTTAGGTCAGTGCTTAGCCTGTGCTGACTCACCGCCAACTAAGGAGGAGTATCAAACCATTGTACAGGACGTTGTTTCATTTCTAAACGGTGGGCATCTAGCGATAAAAAAAGAGTTAAAAGCTAAAATGGAAGCAGCCAGTGAAGATCTAAATTTTGAACGAGCGATGGAGCTTCGTGATCAAATTCAACATATTGATGCAGTCATGGAACAACAAAAAATGACCTTAAAGGACCAAGTCAATCGTGATGTATTTCATTATGCTTATGATAAGGGCTGGATGTGTGTACAAGTGTTTTTTATTCGTCAAGGAAAACTAATTGAACGAGACGTGTCGATTTTTCCATTCTTCGATGATGCAGAGGAAACCTTTACCACGTTTATTGGGCGCTTTTATTTGCATCATAATCATCCAAAGCCAAAGCAAGTTTTAGTACCTGCTCCAATCAATTATGAGCTATTAAGTGAATTATTGGAGATTGATGTCACGATCCCTTATCGCGGTCGTAAGAAGGATTTAATTGATTTGGCTGGTAAAAATGCTGAAATTGCTTTAGCTGAGAAATTCTCACTAATCGAACGTAATGAGGAACGTACAATTAAGGCAGTGGAGCGTCTTGGTGAACAATTAAATATCGAAACACCACATCGAATCGAAGCTTTTGATAACTCTAATATTCAAGGTACCGATCCTGTCTCAGCAATGGTCGTGTTTATTGATGGGAAGGCGGAAAAAAAGGAATATCGAAAATATAAGGTAAGGGGAGTTAAGGGCCCTGATGATTATGAAACAATGCGTGAAGTCATTCGACGTCGTTATACCCGTGTACTTAAAGAAAATCTACCTCTACCAGATTTAATTTTAGTCGATGGAAGTAAAGGACAAATGTCTGCAGCGATTGAAGTCTTAGAAGATGAACTTGGTCTAGACATCCCATTATGTGGCTTAGCTAAAGATGATAAGCATAAAACAAGTGAATTACTCTATGGCGAACCCCCAGAGCCGATACAATTAGACCGTAAATCACAAGAATTTTATTTAATTCAACGGATTCAGGACGAAGTACACCGCTTTGCGATTACTTTCCACCGCCAACTACGTGGGAAAAGTGCCTTTAAATCAGAGCTTGATGCTATTCCAGGTGTTGGAGAAAAACGTCGTAAGCTTTTGTTAACACACTTTAAATCGATAGCAGAAATTAAGCAAGCTTCAATTGAAACCTTGAAGCGACTTGGTATACCAGAGCCGACTGCACAAACTATCTTAGACCATTTAAACCAAGAAAAAGACTTAAGCTAAAAATAGCCTATAAACACGTAAGAGCCGATCACGTGTTTATAGGCTGTTTTAATGTTGAGATACAAAAATAAATGATGTTAAATCTATCGCTAAGCAGTGAGTTAAATATAGCGTTGAACTCGAAGCTCGACATAATTTTTTTTCGGCTTTTCTTCTTCTATACACTCACAGCTGTATTGTTTGATTTGCTCCATAGCAGCAGCTAAGAAACCAGCTTCAATACGATAATCGGTCTCAATTCCTAGTGCATAACGATTTGAAATCGCTTTGGTTTGTAGTTTAAAAATATGTTCTGAACGCTTTTCCTTGACAAGCTCAAGTGCACCCCAACCAGTATTTTTAAAAAAGATAATGACTTGATCAATCGAACTCCATTTAATCTGTCTTGCTAAATTCTTTCCTAACACATATAAAATAGTCGGCGCATCCTTGCCAAGTAAATCAGGCAAAGCAACATAGCGTAGTAAATCATAGCCTGATCCCGTTGTCTCCATCTTTTCCACAATCGCCTCTATTTTAGTGATGTTGTCATGCATAAATCCAAGTCCCCCTTAAACATATAACCTAAATTCTATTATCACCTCTAAATTGATCGAATGCAATCCTTTTATTGATGGAGGACTAATATGATTCGACAGTATGAATAGGGAAGGAAGAAACATACGTTGCTCAGCTACGAAAGAGGCATTTTAGCTCGGTACTGATTTAACATAGTTGTTGCTTTTGAAATGTTGAATTAGCTTTGGTTAAAATCAGAAATCTTTAGATTATTTGCTATATGAGACAGATTCCTACGTGCAATTAGGTTATCGTATTTGTCACACTGATCAATTTTTAATCATAAATCATAAGTGAGATAGAACAGTTAGGTTAGATTTTGCTTGGTATTTTAAGTGTTGCGGGTTTATTGAGTTCATTACCAACATCTGCTTAGATCGTTTGCTCTTATAAAGCATTTCTTGGAAATTAGATGAGTAGACTTGAATTTGATCAGAATAAGCAGGAAAAACATGGTGAATCCTTCCCCAAATAATTATGACAGGTGTTGGTTTTTAAATAATCTCATTTGTAAAAGCACAGAAACCAGCCATTTTCATAAAATACCATGACTAAATCAATTAATACCCTTCAATACGCAGCTTTAAGGACAGCAAGGAGGGGTCTAAATTTGAAAGATCACGACTACAAGCCGAAGCAATTATTGACAAAACGTGAAAAAGAAGTGTTCGAACTACTGGTGCAAGATAAAACAACCAAAGATATAGCGGAGGAACTATTTATCTCGCAGAAAACCGTACGGAACCATATATCAAACACAATTCAAAAATTAGGTGTTAAGGGGCGTTCACAAGCTGTGGTAGAGCTTTTGCGCATGGGGGAACTGAAGCTCTAGGCAAAACCGACTTTCAATTTGAAAGTCGGTTTTGTTAGGTGTAAGTATGCAGTTAATTTTTCTGTATTTCCTTGGTGACCTTTTCAAATGAAAAGCACACTGACAATGTCTCTTTAATTGTAGGGAAAAATTAGACTTAATCTTATTAGAAGTTGAATTTGATGAACTATAAGTAACGAATTTTGTAGAATAATATAATAATTATAAATATCTAAGATGTGAATTGATTTATTGAATTACAAATGATAGTGGTGTAATATTACGGATAAGGAATATAATGTTATAAAAATACAAAAAAAGGAGTATATATTGTGAAGAGATGCACAAAATTTATTATTCTATTTTTATTTATGCTATTTTTACTTATACCAGAAAATACTTTAGCTGCATCTGATTTAGAACAAGATGATTTATTTACACCTAGTTGTGCTACATGCGACTACAAATATTGGAGAATTACAAGTACTAAATATCTTAATAAGGAGTATAGTTCCACCCGTAAATTTTGGGATGAATTCAAATCGAATACGAATGGACAACAACATGGTATAACAATAAAGTATAATCAGTCGGCAACATGGTCCGGTTCATTTTCAGTTAGTTTTAAAGCTGTAGGTGTTTCTATTGGTGTTACACCAGGGAGTAAATATCCAGTATCATATACAAGTACATCACCCCACACCAAAAAAGGAGAAACTTGGGCGGTTTACTATCGTGAGGGTAAAAAGAAACATAGAATAAATCAAGCAGAATATCATAGAGTTTATGCTACTGGAAAAGATTCGCCAACTGGAAAGAAAAAAACTGGATATGTATATGAACCAGCAGGTCCATCAGTAGAATGGGTTAAAAGATAATGTATAGTTATGTTAAAAAAGTATTAATATGTATTTCTCTTCTTTTAGTTTTAGTATCCTGTAGTAATAATACCTTAATAGAAAGTGAAGCTCCGGAATTCGAGTTATTAATAGTCAGGTCTGGACAAGACTTATACGAAGGTGATACTCAAAAAAAAGACGGATTAATAATTGAAACGTCTTTCTGGGACGAGGAGAATGAAAAACTTTCTGATGATGAAATCCTCTCTTTTTACTTGAATTTGCAAGAAGAAAATAATGATCTTAAACCATACGAAGTAGTATTAGATAAGTACCTTGTAAACTTTGATTTCTCACAAGCTAAAGATAAGCCAAATTATTATATTGCAGTTGTTGGATTTGAAGGTGAAGAAGGAGGGTACTGGCAAGGCGATATTCCTGATAACGGTATATATGGATTTTCTCCTCCTGATCCTGGTGCGGGTATAACGAAAGCAATGGTTATTTTTCAATGGATAGATGAAGATTCCGTCGTTATGGGGCAACAAATAATACGATTTAATTTAAAGGTTCTAGAAAATTAGTTTATTGAATCTGATTATTAGCAAACACCACGAATTAAAAAAACGAAAATTTTAAATTAGATGTTAAGGGGTATTAACAAGCTTTTGCGAATGGGGAACTGAAAACCGACTTTCAAATTTGAAAGTCGGTTTTGTTCATGAGGTTTTAGGACGGGTGAACTCATGAAATTGGCAACGATGTGATGTAGGAGTCTCGGTCCCCATATTAATACGTTTGTACGAACTCGAAGGAACAATTCGAGTATGATGACCGAATGATGCTTCGAGTAAACTTTGATAGAAGAAGCGCCCTGTCAGATAAGAGACAAGAAAATATATGCACCCTCGTGAACCAAGACTTGAAACCTAGAATCTAACAACCGTTCCAAGAGACGGTGAGTCTCTAGTAGGGCTGATATTAATATTGCAGATCAATCAGCTTTTCCGGTAAGCTGAGTCGACTTACCATTGCGGAGAACCACCACATCAAGAGGAACGTAGACCTCGAATCGTGCATCACAATTAGCTAGACCAAAACAAGTGGCTTTCAGGTTCAACGTATTGTCGACCAAGTTCCAGTCTAGTTTTCTCACTACCTTCACATTTTCGCGTTCTTGACAAAAAGATCGGTTGAATATTATTCTGAATCACGTTTAATGTAGTTCCGTCAAATTTTTTTTATTCAGGTTCGACTTCAAATAAGATGCACATGTCACTAAAACGATTATACCTACGAGAAAGAATAGCCATCTTCCAGCCTTGTTCAAAAATCCCCTCTACTTGCAATTTCAACGAGAAAAAGTAGAGTAGCTATAGTCTTTTGTCAAAGTACGGATCAGTCCATAAATTCTTCTTCATTCATATACTTCAGATAGACGGATGCAAATGGGTCATCGACGGACTTTCATACGTGTCATATTATTGAAAATCGTTAAGTTATGTTTCAGAATAGGCAGATCATAAATGCTGACAGCGGGCCATTAACTCCTGCTTGATTTGTTCAGGCTGTTCGGTTTCCACAACGATACGCTGGTACAAAGACGAGGAAGCCAATTCGAGAATCACGACCGAATGTCGCTTCGAGTAGGCCATGAAAGTTCGTTTTCCGTTATGGAGAAAGCGTCCTGTTCGATAAAAGGGCAGAGATACCCCTCCAGTTGGCAATGCCGTGACGCGCTCTTGGAATGGCCCTGTCTGCACGGACATAATCGCGGAATAAGGAATTGTCAATTTGCGCTTGAAACCTGTAATGGCTGTTAACCCGGAAAACGTTAAGACGACTTCAGTAGAGTCAAAAAGAAACTGAGTATTCATTGTTACTCTCCTTTACTTGTTTTTTTTTGAGATTGTGGAATCATCATCGAAGCAAAAAGACGTGTTTTTCGCCCAGGAGCTGGCTTATTCGCCGCAACCTTGTCCAGCAATTCATTGATGGTTGCAACAAAAGCTGAAAACTCTTCATCCGTCATATGGAGCGGTGCGTTCCAATAACCGAATCCATCTGCCGCGTACTGCTCTGGCGGTGTTTTGCTCAGATAAGCGGTTGCTTGTTGGAGCAGATTGGCATGGAAGACGGAGAAGTACCGCAGATGGTCCTCTTGAGAAGCGGAGTATGCTTCACTCTCCGAAATGGACAAATTTTCTTGCATGACAGCATAGACGCGTTCTTCTTGTCCGTGTATTTTGTTGACTTGGACGACTTCAATCAAGTTGGATTCCAGCATCAGCTTCATATGGCGGTATAGAGTGGCTTGCGGCACATCACCAAGCGCTTCCACCAATTGCAAAATGGTTTGAGGCTCTCCCGCAAGCAACTGTTGAATGATTCGCATCCGTACGGGATGAAGCAGTAAATCGGTTTTTTTCACAGTCCTCACCTCGAATTTGTATAGGATTGTCGTAACAGCAACGATAAGGATTGCTTGACTTACTGTTACTATTTTATATAATGATAATAGCATGATTGGTTTATGATTGCAAATAAAGCTCGTTGGTATGGGATGAACGAACAACAAATGAAAGTAGGGTTGAGAATGACATTAGAACAAAAAACAAAGATGTTGAAGAGGCGATGGCCCAAAGCAGTGCTAATTATCCTGTTGGTGCTCGTAGTGTCAGTAATCGCGGGTTCCATTTACCAAGATCGAAGCAAGCAGGCGGAAGCCATTCAATATCCGCCATTGGGCACAATAGTTGAGGTTGAAGGGCAACAAATGCATGTATACGCACAAGGTGAAGGAGATATGACCATTGTGTTGGCTTCGGGGCATGGTACGGAAAATCCATATGTGGATTTCTACCCGCTGCATGAGAAACTCTCCGAGCAGGCTAGGGTGGTCGTTTATGATCGCTTTGGTTATGGCTGGAGTGATCAAACATCGGTTTCAAGGGATATTGATACCATTACGCAAGAATTGCACACCTTATTGCACGAGAGCGGGGAGAAGGGCCCTTATCTTTTCGTTGCACATTCCATCGCTTCTCTGGAAGCTATTCGCTTTGCCCAGACACATCCGGATGAAGTTGCAGGTATTGTTCTTCTTGATGCTGGCAATCCGACATTTTACGAGACCTATGAGACACCTTCGAAAGCAGTTCAGAAGAGCATGCAAACGTTGAAAAACACCGGCGTGCTGCGTATGCTATCCAATATTGAATCCGTTGCCGATACCTTGCTTCAGCCAGAAGAAGGATATGGGCAACATATTCCTGAGTCGCTCAAGAAATTGCAGCTTGCGATGTTCTTGAAAAATTTTTCGAATGACACAGTCATTGACGAAATGCTGCTTCTGCAGTCTAATGCTAAAAAAGTGATCGATGCCGGTGATCTTGGGGATCTGCCGCTTATCTGGTTCACATCGGGGATCAATCAGCAAGCGATCAAGGGGTGGGCGGAGTCTCAGGAAGCGCTGGCGGAATGGTCAACAAACAACAAACAAATGATATTAGACAGTGCGGGCCATTATGTGCATCATCATGAACCTGGAATTATTATCGAAGAAATTTCGAATCTGACAAAAGCTTTGCTTCAAAATTGAATGGAGCAACTGCGGTTAAAAAGAGGGACTGTTTTTGTCTGGCTATTCGACCGTCTGGCAGGCGAGCTCTGTCTTTTGTAGGACGCAGCTGACCGGAAAAAGGTGGAATAATTCGAATGACAAGGCAACAACCCGGATTAATATCTTCATAGGTTTGATTATAGAATTATAATCTGGCTATCTCACCTGGAAAACTCTCTTAACGAGTGTTGCAACGAGAAAAATCGCGATGCTACGCAAAAAAAGCGAAGGTGCAACTGTAAAATGGCAAGGTTGCAACCTCTGGTAGGTAGATAAATAGTGGCTGTTGGTTTACGATAAGGGTGAGGTGAAGAGAATGGAATTTTATCAAAAACTAAAAAAACTGAGAGCACAAAAAGGATGGTCCCAAGAGGAATTTGCCGAAAAGCTTCAAGTCTCCAGACAAGCGGTAAGTAAGTGGGAGAACGGTCAAGGCTTTCCGGAAACAGAGAAACTGGTGAAAATGAGCAGGCTATTCCAGGTTTCGATCGATTACCTATTAAAGGATGAAGATCAGCCCTTCGGAGAACAAGGAACGATTGACGAGGGCTACTATGCCAGTCAGGAAGTTGTGGAAGCCTATCTTTTAAATAAGAAGCAGGGCGCAAAAAAAATCGCAGCTGGCGTGGCTATTCTTATAGCCTCGATCTTATTGCCTATGTATTTTCAAGAAGCGTTTAGTTATGTGTTGTTTATGATGGTTGTTGCTGTTGGAGTGGCTATCTTGGTGTGGCAAGGCTTTAGCGTAAAAGCGTACGAGGAACTTGAAACACAACCATTAGTTTTTGATGATTCGTTTATTCAAGACTTTAGACAGAAAAGCTTGGCCAATCGTAAAAGGTATGGAATATTAATCGTCACCGGAATTGTGATCATTATATTAAGTTTTGGGATACCTTTTTTGACTAACGACACAGGTCATGCAGACAGAGATCCCCTCTTAGCACTAATGCCGCTGACATGGGCATTTGCTGTGTACTTGTTCATTATTGCAGGATCGGCAATGGAGGGCGAACGATTGGTTGCTAACAATGAAGAATATGTAAAGGAGTATGAGAAAGATGAGGAATTGAGCAAACATGGCTGGATTCATGCGGTAGTTTGGCCCTTGGCAACTGTTGTTTTTCTTGCAATCGGTTTTATTTGGAATGCCTGGCATCCTGGGTGGTTAGTGTTTCTGGTTGCCTCCGTTTGTACAATCGCTTACACAGGATGGAAAAGCAGTAAAGATTGAAAAGGAAGATGGCAGTCCATTCTGTCATCTTCCTCCTATGTGTATTTTACGATTCAAGGAACCTTGATTAAGTTAAGTATTTGTAGGTATCTTTTTTATCACAGTGTAACTGGCTGGGACTGCGATTACTCGCCCCATCGAAGGGCTTTTGTAAGCATCCCCGTTCAAGAAATAAGGGAATACGTCATGTCTAAGTGGTAGATCCAACTGCTAGAACGTCCCGATTGGTTCAACTAACGTTCAGTGGGGGAAAGAGGAAATTGACTAAGTTCGCGACGTCGTGTCGCAACGTCTGCACGAGTACATCCTATGCGTCGAACCCCCACTGAACGAAGGCTCACTTTTTCCCTTAATTAATATAAGCGAATTCATTCATTTAGAATACTACTGACCATTTTATTTTAAAAGCCTGTCAACGCTTTTAACGTCTAATATACAGGGATATTTGCCTTTCCCTTGAGATATCTCAGATTGTCTCTCGTCGCTTCACCAATGGCACTTGTTACTTTCTCTCGTAATGTCTCGGAAGTTTTTTCTTTCTTGTTTTCTGTCCGTCTTTCGACTCCTCCGAATAATGTTTTTAATGCCAAATGATCAAGGAAGGTAACCAATCCAGTACTCATTCCTATAAGTCCTTTTCTATCCAACTACGACCATTTCCGAGCCTTTTGGCTAACACACTCATCGTTCCTTTTGCACTTCTAATTGGACGCATTCCTACGGAATCTAATCCTTGTTCTTTCAGTAGTGAAATTCCCATATGAACAACTAGTTTATTTTGTGATACACCGTATTCCAAGCGTTTATCTTTTAATTGTTGATACCAAGGTACTTGATTCATGTGCATTCCTCCAAACTTAAAAAGATGTCAACTAAAGGTTAAAAGCTGTGTGGTGGTGTATTTAAACGAATTGACCTTGCCATTAATGGCAAGACAGTCATATATTTTAGACAATTGTAAAAATATTTATTAAAGCTATTGACTATCATATTTTACAAGTGTAGAATATCAGAAAGACAATTGTAGAAAAGGAGTTATTTGTATGGAAAATATGAAGAGGCTGCCAGACGCAGAATTTGAAATTATGAAGGTTGTATGGGAGAAAGAATCACCTATCACAACAGCGATGATTATGGAAGAAATAGGGGATAAACGCAAATGGAAAGCACCTACTGTACTTACCCTTATGAGACGTTTAGTCGAAAGAGGGTTTTTACGAACAGAAAAAAAAGGAAAAGAGCGTACGTATTATCCTTTAATAAGTAAAGAAGATTATCTCGAATTAGAAACAGAAAAGTTTATGAAACAGTATCATAAAAACTCATTTTTAAGCCTAGTCAACACTTTGTACAACACAAAAGAGCCTTCCGAGAAAGAATTAGATGAATTATTGAAATGGGCTAAAGAACGGAGGAAATAACTTTGCAGCAATTTATGATTTCGTTACTTGAAGTTTCTATTGCTATGTCAATAATCGCGATTGTGTACATTGCGGTCACGCCATTATTAAGCAAAATTTTTACAGCAAAAGGACGTTATTATGCATGGCTGGTGATTATTTTAGGGATGATTATTCCATTCAGATTTTCCTGGCAAGGTTCAGTAATTGCTATTGATACATTCATGCCTGCAACAAATAATTATTTCGTAAAACCCTATCAGATAACCACGTTATCAACTTTTTCATGGCCTGTTCTATTTAGTGTGCTATGGCTTGTCGGTGTGGCTGTTTTTATCACAATTCATATAATTCGACACAGACGTTTCTTGAAAATGGTGAAACGTTGGAGCATTAAAGTGGATGATGAACAAGTACTGAATATGTTGCATGGGGTTCAAACGGAGTTGCGTATTAGGAAACAGATAGAATTGCAAACCTGTCCTGGTATTTCTAGTCCTATGTTGCTTGGTTTTTTCCGACCAACTATTTTGCTTCCAGTAAACAACATTCCTCCAGATGAGCTTCCGCTTATTTTAAAGCATGAATTGATCCATTATAAACGCAGAGACATTTGGTATAAAGCATTAGTATTTTTAGCTACAGCACTGCATTGGTTCAATCCATTCGTTTATCTGGTAGCAAGAGAAATCGCTATTCAATGCGAGATTTCTTGTGATGAAGAAGTAGTGAAAAGTACAGACATGAATGGTCGACAAAAATACGTTGAAGCAATCATTGGGGTTATTAGAAAACAACCAATGGTGAAAAGCAAATTCTCTACAAACTTTTATAGTGGGAAGAAAGGGATGAAGCATAGAGTTTTCTCCATTATGGATGCCAAAAATAAAAGATGGGGATTTTCAATTTTGGCAATTGTTATTGTACTAACTTTCAGTACAAGCATGATGATAAAAATTAGGATACCAGATTTTG
>NZ_BCQW01000027.1 GCF_001552275.1 Amphibacillus sediminis NBRC 103570 | reverse complement strand
TGGCTTGGTATTGATGAAGTCCATTTGCTTAAAAACTATCGGTGCGTCCTCACAGATGCTGAAAACAAGTCGGTAATAGATATCTTACGTAAACGTAATAAAGATACGGTTATCAGTTACCTATCAAAGCTCCAAGACATTGATAAAATTGAACTTGTGGCAATGGATATGTGGAATCTTTATAAAAGTGCTGTTAATACAGTAATACTACATGCCAAAATCGTAATTGACAAGTTTCATGTTGTAAAATTAGCCAATGAAGCCTTAGAGAAAATCCGAAAAGCTAACCGGCAAAATGTGTCATTCAAAGAACGTAGACAACTTATGGGAGATCGTTATGTACTTCTTACAAGACGAAGAGACCTTAACGACTTCGATGATCAAATAAAATTGCAAGTATGGACTGACAAGTTCCCGTTACTTGGTCAAGCATACGAACTTAAAGAGCAATTTTTTGACATCTATGAAGCTGAATCAATCAACGAAGCATATAAACTGTACCAAAAATGGCTTACAAATGTTCCTAAAGAATTGATGACTTATTTTTTTTGGAAAAATGTTATCTGATCAATTCCCGAATTGGGCACAAACTGGCTATGAATGGGTGTATGAAGAAATTTATGGTGCTGATTTTTCCACACTGACTAAGGCAATGGAGGAGGGTTCCTTTTAACCCTCTTTCCACACTATTTTCCGATTACCCTTAAAATCAATCCACCTGATACAAACAGTGAAATAGGTTAGATAAGGGCTGGGCTCACATGGTTAGGTAAGCATATATCGCAGTGTAACTGTCTATAAGACTCCCAATTCAAGAAATAAGTAACCACGTCATGTCTAAGTGCGAGATCCAACAGCCATTAACGTCTCGATGGTTCAACTAACGCTCAGAGGGGGGAGAGGAAGCTGACTTAGTTCGCGATGTCGTGTCGCAACGTCTGTACAAGCACATCCTATCGGTCGAACCCCCCACTGAACGAAGTTTCACTTTATAACAAATTCCAGTCAGTGAAACATGAACGTGGCTTTTTCAACTGACTGGAGACTTTATTAAAAATTATGCTCTGCTATCTTTGATTTGGTTTAGCACCATTGATAGTGGTCATTAATGGTTATGCTTTCTAAAGCTACTCCCATTAATCGATAGCTTTTTTTAAAGTGCCTAACATGATAGCTGTTATGATTGAACCAATGACTATGGCTAATAGATATAACATCGCGTTACCCTCTACTAATCCGATGACAAACAAACCACCATGTGGTGCGCGGATACCAATGTTAAAAAGCATAGATAAAGCACCTGTGACAGCTGAGCCAACAACCAATGATGGAATAACGCGTCCGGGATCAGCTGCTGCAAAAGGAATGGCTCCTTCTGTTATAAAACTAATCCCCATTACAATATTGGTTTTACCTGCATCGCGTTCTTCTTGAGTAAACTTATTTTTAAATAATAGGGTTGCTAGGGCAATCCCTAATGGAGGCACCATTCCTCCTGCCATAATCGCTGCATGTGGGGTGAAGAATCCCTCGGCAATCATCGCGAGTCCAAATGTGTAAGCTGCTTTATTTATTGGTCCGCCCATGTCAACAGCCATCATTCCTCCCAAAATGAGCCCGAGTAAAACGGCATTGGTCGTCCCCATACTTTGTAGCCAACTACCTAAAGCATGATTAAACATTCCTACAGGTATTTCAACTACAAAGAACATCAGCATCCCAGTAATGAAAATACTAAGCAATGGATAGATAAGGATAGTTTTAATTCCATCTAGGGAATCAGGCAGTCTAGCCAAAAGGTGCTTCAAAGCAACAACAGTATAGCCTGCTAGAAAACCTGCAATTAGCCCACCTAAGAAACCAGAATCTCCTTGTGTTGCCATAAAGCCACCGACCATGCCTGGAGCAAGGCCTGGACGATCAGCAATACTCATGGCAATAAAACCAGCTAAAACTGGGACCATTAATCCAAAAGCATTTCCTCCACCAATGGTGTTTAATGCTTCTGCAAATCGATGATAGTTCGGATCGCCAGGTATATGTGCTTCGATACCAAAAATAAAGCCCAAGGCAATGAGAATACCTCCCCCAACAACAAAAGGCAGCATATGAGAGACCCCATTCATTAGATGACGATAAATGGCATTACCTTGTTTGCCACTTTCCGATTTTGCGGTCTGATCATGACTACGGTAGCGTGGTGCATCATTCGCTAGGGCGCGATTAATCAAAGCTTCAGGACGACGTATCCCATCTGTCACCCCCGCTTCAATTACGACTTTGCCATCAAAGCGATTTAGATCAATCTTAGTATCTGCTGCAATAATAACGGCATCTGCCCTTGCTATGT
The DNA here is from genome assembly GCF_001552275.1 of Amphibacillus sediminis NBRC 103570. Classification (GTDB taxonomy): domain Bacteria; phylum Bacillota; class Bacilli; order Bacillales; family Amphibacillaceae; genus Amphibacillus_B; species Amphibacillus_B sediminis. The sequence goes on along the minus strand of NZ_BCQW01000027.1, from coordinate 35,423 downwards.
CTTGATCGGTCAAAACATTTTTAGCACCGCCAGAGCCGCGTGTTTCAACCTTGATTTGGTAACCAAGCTGATCGGCTTGTGCTTTGAGAGCATCGGCTGCCATATAAGTATGAGCGATACCAGTTGGGCATGCGGTTACAGCTAACAAGTATTTGCTGGCTGATTTTTGAGCTGCTCCTTGCTCTTCTTGTTTTTGTTGCTCCTTTTGATCAATGATTGTCAATATTTCATCATCACTTTGCGCTGCTAACAAGTCGTCGCGGAAAGACGAATCCATTAACATGCTCGACAAGCGAGCTAATGTATCCAAATGATCATTATCGGCAGATTCTGAGGCAGCAATCATAAAAAACAAGTGAGCAGGCTTGTTATCAAGCGATTGATAATCAACCCCTGCTAATGATCGACCAAATGCGATAGCTGGTTGCTTAACTGTTTTTGCTTTGGCATGGGGGATCGCAATACCATCACCAATGCCTGTCGATGTATGGTTTTCACGTTCCCAAATGGCTGATTTAAAGGCGTTTTCGTCTGTAAGCTTATTTGCTGACGCAAGTGTTTGGACTAAGCTATTGATCACATCAGCTTTTGAATGAGCGCTTAGTTCAAGATTAATGGTATCTTTACTAATTAGATCGGTAATTTTCATGTCGTGTTACTCCTCCTTTATTGGTTATAAATTAATAGGATTCTTGATAATAGCATCAAACAAACATTAATGATTATAATTCTATGATAAATGAACCGTTTTCAAAAATCAATCATTTTCGATCATATATAATCAAAAATAGTCACTTACAATCAAAAGTTATTACTGGACATGGTTTGCTTATAAAAAATAACTCCGTGTCCATTTTTCATTTAACATTTACCGATTATTTTTTGTGCAATACTAATGAATCTAAAAATAATGACTGAAATCTATTTGAATAATAAAAAAACCTACTTGATTGAAGTAGGGTAAGCGATGATTGAATAGAGAAGTACTAGGAGAGAAATAAAACTGATGTTTTAATGTGTCTGATTTTGAGGTTTGGAGAAATAAAACTGATTAATTAATCGATCGAGTCTTTGTGATAAATCGACAATTGCTTGGGTATCCTGCGTTTCTTGGTATTTGTGATACATTTCATGTCTCAGTTTTTCTATTTCAGGCGTTGTTTTAAAAAAAGCCTTACTTATACTATTACCTTTAATCGCTCACACCTCCTCTTTTAAAACGTCTCTTATAGTTTAACGACTGAGTAATTGGATGTAAATAGGTGTAAATTGTATGATAATGTCTAATATTGTTAATTTTACTTATTTTGATCGATATATTAGAATAGGATGACTGAATTACTATTTTTACAAAATATGTAATTGTAAGTTTGTTTCGGTGCAGTACTTAAAAGATAACCATGAATTAGAGTGTTAACAGTATCTATCTATATTAAGATCTAATATAAAAATTTAATCATGGATAAAAGACAATGAACTTTACAAATAGTGTATAATAATATTTATTTAAAAGGAGCTTAATCTATATGAGAAAAAAAGGGAAAAATTCTTTTGTTATACTTACAATGCTTATGTTAGCTATTGGGTGTATTGCTTATGTTTTTACAAGGAATTATGTTTTTCTTATTATTGGTGTAGCTATAAGTAGCTTGTTATTTGTCTTCAGTACTATTTTTACAAAGTCATAGCTGTAAATCAGGAGTTAATGTATAAGTGTAAATGTAAAGTGAACGGTAAAATGGATAGGTTATACTTAGTTGGGCAAATACTTTAAGGTCATGTAGATTAAAGACAACAACCAACTAAGGAGAATCGGATAAAATGACCAAAAGAGTACGTTAAATCTTTACAAAAGAGTTTAAGGATCAAATCGTCCAACTTCATGCTTATGGCAAACCACGCATGGAGCGAAAGTACGCGAGTCTCAAGATGAAGCCTTAGCATAATCGATAACGGAGATCTTCAAGAATAGCTGTGATATTTATTAGCAACCCCAAATCAAAAAAAGAACTCGAAAAGCGGAACTGGCAAGTCTCATGCCGCCGTATCGGTTGTATCACGAAAGAACAAGGCTTAGTCTCAAAATGTACGGTTGCCCACTTTAAGCCACGCAAATCCACAGTTAATGGAAAGTATGGGGGGAGGGAATACGCTGAATCGTACTTTCAAACAGGACCAAGCTTTGAAGTTGTGGTTAGCAATATAACCTATGTCAGAGTACAACAGTACATTATATCTGTCTCTTTATCGCTTGTATAACGGTGGAATCATTGGCTACAGCGCAGGTCCACATAACCAATCTGAAACCTGAGAAGCTGACAAATCCGGATGCTCCTTTAACCAAGCTAAAATGTGTTCTTTGTAAGGATCCAGTTTTTTCTTTCTTGTCCTCAATTCATTCAGCCACCTGCAAGCTTCCTTCAAAAACTTTTTCCAAATAATTATAGACAGTAGTTCTAGATAAGTTATATTTTCTTGCGATTGCTGTGACTTTGAAACCCTGTTTTTTAAATAGTGATGTACTTGCACAATAAGCTCTAATTCACCCCCAATTGTCCACTTTAGTTTAGCAGTTACAGGATTAACAATAAGATAAAAGTCCTTAATCGCGTCGCTATGGATATGGCAATTTCCAAAATTATAAGAACCGAATCTGTTGCATTTTCGATTCAAACCATCGAGACAAAGCAAAAAAGTAACATTTCAAATCAAATACACGCTCAAGCAGCTTAGCTGCTTGAGCGCATGAAAAAATAAGTTAATAAAATGTGGTATTATCATTTCACCAACGCCAGTTGACAAAGAGCCTCGATTTATAGCTCTAGATCGTCTTTTAAATCAACCGGTATTTCGTAGACCAGCAGCAATACCATTTATCGTCTGCAATACTTCTTCTAGTAAGGCAGGTGATTCTTCATATTTTTCAAGCTCTCTAAGCTGCTTAATTAAATGAACTTGAATCAAATTAAGTGGATCAACTAACGGGTTACGAAGTTTAACCGACTCTTTAATATTAGGTTGGTGATCCATAAGCTCCTGCTGTTGGACAATTTGCAGCACAATCTCTTTGGTAAGTGCATGCTCTTCTTTAATCTGATTAAAGATACGCTGGCTAATTGTTTGATTCTCAATCATATCTGTGTAGACATCAGCAATTTCTAAGTCAGCTTTAGTTAAGGCCATTTGTAAATTATTAATGGTTACCTGGAAGAAAGGCCAGTGTTGATAGAGCTCTTGTAAAAATGCCAGATTATTTGTTTCATCTAAATAGGCCTTTAGCCCTGTACCTGCAGCATACCAAGCAGGCAATAGTTGACGTGATTGCGTCCAAGCAAATACCCATGGTATCGCACGTAAGTCTTCAAAACGGTTACTACCTTTACGCTTCATTGGGCGTGAACCGATGTTTAACGCACCTAATTCGTTCAATGGTGTCCCTTGATTAAAATATTTTAAGAAATCTTTATCCCCAAATACAAGGTCTTGGTATTTATTTAAAGCAGCTTCAGATATATGTGCCATTGCCTGTTTAGCCTGTTCTTTTGGCATTTCGGCTTGCTTTTCCGTTTGAGTTATCCCCGCAATCGATGTCAGTAAAACATTTGTTGCTTGCTCAAGACTACGATAAGCAATGTCAGGCAAGAGATATCTTGAAGATAGTACTTCCCCTTGTTCTGTTATTTTAACACCATCGCCCAAAGTAATCGGTGGCTGTGATAATAAACTGGCATATAGTGGACTTCCGCCACGTCCTAATGAACCACCTCGGCCATGAAAATACTTTAATTTAACACCGTAGGATGAAGCAATGGAATGAATTTCATCCTGAGTTTTGTAAAGCTCCCAGTTTGCCGTTAAATTTCCACCATCCTTGCTACTATCTGAGTAACCGAGCATAATCTCTTGTAGATCGCCCCGAGCCTCAAGATGTTTACGGTATAGTGGTATTTCAAATAATCGTTTGATCATTTTTGGTCCAAATTTTAGATCATCAATTGTTTCTAATAATGGTGCGACGTGAAGTCGACTATGAACCTTTCCGTCTGGGTATACCCGATAAAGACCAACTTCCTTAGCTAAGACTAATACTTCTAAAATATCGCTAACAGAGGTCGTCATACTAATGAGATAGACTTCTATCGCACGTTCGCCAAAGGTGTCCTTAGCATTTTTGATGGTTCTGAATGTTTCAATCATTTCCTGTGATTCAGGCGAGAACTCATCATAAATCGAAATAAGTGGTCGTGGATCTTCAAGCACCTTAATTAATGTTGCTAGTTTAGCTTCTTCATCAAGAGACTTATAGTCTTCAGCAATACCGACTTGACGTAAAATTTCAGTAATGGTATTTTCATGCTCCCCACTATGATTGCGAACATCAAGAGTGGCTAAATGAAAACCAAAAATCTGAACCTGACGAATGACATGACGTAGAAGTTTAATAGGGTTTCGACATGGATGATGCATTTCTAAGCTATCTTGAATAAGTAATAGGTCGTCACGCAAAGCATGTGCATCAGGATAACCAAGTGGGTCATCCGCTTCTGTTAGCTGTAGTCTCCGTAAAATTAAACCAAGCTTAACACGATAAACCTCATCTTGTTTATGCCAGCCATTGTATTGAAGTTCTTGCTGGTCTTTAGCAATTGACTCTGTTAGCTCTTCACTCACAGTCACCTTCTTATTTGACTGACTTAACTTCTCCTTTAACTTATCAATCGATTCTTTATATTTAGTTAACGCTAAAGCACGATGCTCTTGAAGTGTTTTGTAAGTTGTTTTCGCTGTGACGTAAGGATTCCCGTCTCGGTCACCACCAATCCATGATCCGAAACGTAAAAAGGCAGGAACATGGAAGCGATGATTATATTTATCTTCTAAAATATCTTCAAGATCCTGATGCAAGGAGGGTAGAACATTAAACAATACTTGATCAAAGAAATATAAACCATTTGAGACTTCTTTCATTACTGAAGGTTTTTTTTCACGAATCTCAGCAGTTTGCCATAATATCAGAATTTCATTTTCAATCATTTCTTGAATAACTTTTTTTGAATAACGTGAATAAGCAAACTCCCATTTTTTAAGTAAGTCAGCAATCCGTTGATGGATGCGTAACATGGTTCTACGTGTTGCTTCTGTAGGGTGCGCCGTAATGACGAGTTCTAGTGAAAGCTCTTGTAATGCTTGTTCGACCTGTTCCACAGAAATATTGTTATCATAAAGGATATTAACGCCTTCCTGTAAGGAACGGGTTTGAATAACGTCGTCATCCTGCATTTGATATTCACGTCGGCGTCTACCACGAAAGTTTTGCTCTGCAATATTATACAATTGCAGATTAACTGAAAAAGCACGAATCACTTTTTCTCGTAAGGGTGGCTCTAATTTATTAATTTCTTTTTTGAGCTGATCAAAATTATTGGGCTGATCATCTTCACGAAGTGCTCTTGATAAGGAGCGAAGATGTTTAACTGTGTTAAGGAGTTCTTCTCCTCCTTCATGACGTAACACCTTATCTAGAATCTGGTTTAAATAATTGACATCTTGATTTAACGTTATCGTACTTGTTTGTGTTTCATGTTGATGCATTGAATCACTTCCTTTCCAGATTAGTTAATCATTAGCGAAATGAGTAGTGTTTATTTAGAGGAGAGTTAGAATTGAGATAAAGGACTAATTTACTGATTATGAAGTATTGAGCCTTATTGGTATAATAACACGATTTACACTTGAAAATAACTGAAAAAATAGTAAATTCTGTTGAAAACAGCTATTTATACTGCGAAAAAGCAACAATGTGAGAATATTATAGCGAAAATTATAGCGAAATGAGATTGTTTTGATTCAAAGTAAAAAAAGTTTAATTTTTTTATAAAAAACTATTGATAACGCTTTCAAAATTGGTTATGATATAAAAGTAGCAAGCGAGCTGCATCCCTTCGCAAGTATTTGCCTGTACCGTTATTGTTGGACAAATGTCTAATTTGCGCAATAATGATGGTACAGGTGTTTTTTTTGTTTTTTCTAAAGAGCCGTTTCTTTTTTATCGCAGTGTAGCCGGCTGGGGCTGCGATTACTCGCCCCATCGAAGGGCTTTTGTAAGACTCACACTACAAGAAATAAGGGAATACGTCATCTCTAAGTGGGAAATCCAACAGCAAGTAATGACCTGATTGGTTTAACTCACGTTCAATGGGGGAGAGAGGAAGCTGACTAAGTTCGTGACGTCTTGTCGCAACGTCTGTACGAGCACATCCTATGCGTCGAAACCCTTTCTGAACGAAGTTCCACTTTATATGGTCAAATCACGCCTTTTGTGAAGAAAAATGGTAGCTTGTTGTTTTTGATAATAAGCAGCGGCTGCTCTATAGAAAACGTCAACTACCAAATGTTTGAGCACCGGATCTGTTTGTTGGCGTTTATGATTAAAGAAATTTTTTAATCAACTATTGATAGGAGAGTTAAAATGAAGGAAAAATATATATTAACGATTGATCAAGGGACAACGAGTTCACGAGCTTTTTTAGTCAATGATCAAGGGCAAATTAAAGCCATGGCCCAACGAGAATTTGAACAGTTTTTCCCTCAGCCTGGTTGGGTTGAACATGATGCTGATGAAATTTGGACATCTGTTTTAGCTTGTGTGACCGACGTATTAAGGAAAGCAGATATCAATGCACGTGATGTGGTCGGTATTGGGATAACGAACCAACGAGAAACTACGGTGGTTTGGGATAGAAAAACAGGTAAACCCATTTACCACGCTATTGTTTGGCAATCACGTCAAACTGAGCAAATTTGCCAAACCTTACGTGAAGAAGGGTTTACAGAATGGATTCGTGCTAAAACCGGTTTATTAATTGATCCTTACTTTTCAGCTAGCAAAATAAGATGGATATTAGATTATGTTGATGGGGCTCGGATGAAGGCTGAGCAAGGTGATTTAATGTTTGGCACTATCGATACATGGTTAATTTATAAATTTACAGGAGGAGAAGCCCATATCACGGATTATTCAAATGCTTCACGAACGATGCTCTTCAATATTCACAGCTTGGATTGGGACGAAGAACTATTAGCCTTATTCCAAATCCCTAAAAGTATGATGCCTGAGGTTCGTTCATCTTCTGAAGTTTATGGGAAAACAATTAGCTATCATTTCTTTGGTGAGGAAGTTGCGATTGCAGGTATTGCTGGTGATCAGCAGGCTGCATTATTTGGCCAAGCCTGCCACCAGCAGGGTATGGTGAAAAACACGTATGGGACAGGTTGTTTTATGCTAATGCCAACAGGTTCTAAAGCGATTAAGTCAGAGCATGGCTTACTTACAACCATCGCCTGGCATTTGGATGGCGAAGTCACGTATGCGTTAGAAGGAAGTGTTTTTGTCGCTGGATCTGCAGTTCAATGGTTAAGGGATGGATTACAATTAATTTCTAAAGCTTCAGACAGTGAGGGATATGCTAAACGAATTCTATCTACGGAGGGTGTTTATTTTGTTCCTGCCTTTGTTGGTCTAGGCACACCTTATTGGGATAGTGAAGCAAGAGGCGCTTTTTTTGGTATTACACGTGGTACTTCAAAAGAGCATTTTATTCGTGCTACACTCGAATCGATTGCTTATCAAACAAAAGATGTTCTTGATACAATGGTGCAAGATGCTGACATTAAGGTAAAGACACTAAGAGTGGATGGAGGAGCAGTTAAAAATGATTTTTTAATGCAGTTTCAAAGTGATTTATTAGGTGTATCAGTTGAGCGACCACAAAACAATGAAACAACTGCACTTGGCGCAGCCTATTTAGCAGGATTGGCTGTAGGTTTCTGGCAGAATCGTGACGAGATTGCACGTCATTGGTGTATTGATCAAACCTTTGAGCCATCAATCAGTCCCACTCAACGCGAGCAACTGTACCAAGGCTGGAAAAAGGCAGTTGCGGCAACTCGAGTATTTAAATAATATGAACCGAAAAGGAGTGGAGAAAGGTTACTCCCGTGTTTGATTATGATGATTTGATCGTTAAGGGTGAGAATAACAGGTGATCGAATCTGGAGCTGTGTCCTCATTGACAGAACAGGGAGACCTCGGTTTACTCCGTGTCTCCCTAGTCATGAAAAATGGATTACTTATCGACGTGTTGTGGGTGTGCTGGGCTAACCTCATCAAGCTGAGCTGCGGCTGCATTTTTGCTGACTTGTTCAGGGGATTTGCAGCCAGGAATGACAGTCGTAACAGCAGGATGTTTTAGGCACCAAGCTAGAGCCCATGCTGCCATTGGTATGTCCTCGGGAACTTCAGTTTCTGCAATTTGACTAACTAACGCTAGCTTTCTTTTTCTTTCTTCTTGATCGTGTCTTGAACGAACATCTTCATCTTTAAAGATAGCATCAGGCTTGTATTTTCCACTTAGATAGCCACTTGCCAATGGAACACGTACCAGAACACCTAATTGTTGTTGCTCAGCAATTGGAAAAATCTCTTTTTCGGGCTCTTTCGTCAATCTATTATAGACGATCTGCAAGGCATCAACACCAACAGATTTGGCCGCTTTCGTTTGAAATACACTAGGCTGATTTTGCAAAGATAGTCCCAGGTAACGAATTTTTCCAGCTTGCTTCTGCTTGTCCAACATCGTCCAAAGTGCATCATTTTCAAACTCTTGATCGGTAAATGAGTGGGATTGGTATAAATCAATATAGTCTGTTTCTAAAGCCTTAAGTGAGCGATCTAGTTGTTTAAGTACGTCCTCAGCATCAACATTTCGAGTGCGTTCAAATGGGGCGTGAAAATGATGACCAAACTTTGTTGCAACAATCCAATCCTCGCGGTGATGGCGTTTTAAATAGTTTCCAATAAATTTTTCTGACAGATGATCACCATAACACTCAGCTGTATCTAATAAATTTATTCCTTCTTGTTGAGCTCGATCTAAAATGGCATCTACCTGATTTTGTGAGAAATCAACACCCCATTCTCCGCCGAACTGCCAAGTGCCCAATCCAATTACAGATACATCTAAATCAGTATTACCAATTTTTCGATATTTCATTTCTTCACCTCATTAGTCTTAATCGTCTTCTTTTAGCATATCATATTTCCTTGCTAAGGATAAAATGGATCACTTTAAACCAATTTATAAGTGTAACTGGCTGGGGCTGCGATTACTCGCCCCATCGAAGGGCTTTTGTAAGCCTCCTACTTCGAGAAATAAGGGAATACGTCATGTCTGAGTGGGAGTTCCAACAGCCAGTAACGCCCGATTGGTTCAACTAACGTTCAGTGGGGAGAGAGGAAGCTGACTAAGTTTGCGACGTCGTGTTGCAACGCCTGCACTAGCACATCCGTCGAAACCCCCCCACTAAACGAAGTTTCACTTTAGTTAATGGGACGTCAATACGATATATTTTTATGTAGCCTATTTTGTATACAAAAAAATACATCCAATATAAAAATTGGATGCCAATAAGGGGGACAATCTAATTTGAAAAAATACGCTATCTCTGCTGAGAGCATGAATACGAGTTATTCAAGTCAGTAGGAGAGATATATATTCCAAAATTGTAACCGTTTTCATTATAAAATATTTTTGAGTAAAATCCATCGGACCAAAGACCTATTTTAGCCCCTGTTTTTAAAAAATCAGGTAATAATCACCTCGGCTTGAAATAAGGGTCGTTTGTATTCGTCACTGAACAAGCGTATAATAGTAATATATCCCAAAAAGGGGGCTAGTTAAAATGGCATACTATAATAATAGACGGGAACCTGTTGAAGAAGAAGAAACAAGAATTTGGACCTGTACCAATGATGACTGTCAGGGGTGGATGCGAGCTGCTTATTCCTTTAAAAAGAAGCCAAGCTGTCCATTATGTCAATCAGATATGCATGCGGAGACAAAGTTATTACCGAAACTAATGTAATAGATGAATTTTTCGTGTGAATAATCGATGCTGTCTCAATCTACTTACTTACATTTTAAGACGTTTAACTTCACTCAACAGAAGCCTCCTACTTCTAAAAGTGGTAAGGTGAATCCTTATTTGTTTTCTATTCAGTAGGGGTTCAACCCCCGGCTGAATAAAGTTAAAGCCTCCAGCGGATGTCACAGACTTTCAGAGGAAAGTTATCGAGCTTCGCTCGATAACATCTGGTCGCAAACCAAGGCGAGTTTGATCAATTAAAATTGGCTGGATTAAGTCCAATTCTCTAGAACTCAATCCCAGCCAATTTAATGCAAAAAACGATATTCTTTTTAAGAACAAAGCCTTGATACCACTAGACCTCATTCAAATTGCATCCGTTAATTTTGATACATTTCTGCAAAAAAGCTAGCAAGTTTTTTCGTTGTATAGCCACTTCCACCATGTTCTTGAACATTTTCAACCATCATGGCGATAATCAATTCCTGGTTATCAGGATAAGCGACAAACCAACCATTTTCAGTACCGCTTTCCTCATCTAATGTTTGCTTCAATTCAGCTGTTCCAGTTTTTCCTGATAAATCAACTTGGTCAATATTGGCTTGTTGACCCGTTCCATTGGGACTAGCGACCACTTGTCGAAGTGCATCACGTAAGTAACTCGCCTGATCAGCGGAAATGATCTGATCTTGGAAGATTTGGCTTGTTTCTTCACTTGCTTCAAGAATGGGTTGAATCATAGCCCCATCATTTAGAATAGCCGAATAAGCAGCAGCAAGATGCAAGCTACTCATCAATATTTCTCCCTGGCCATAGCCAGAATCGGCTAGTAAAGCTTCTCGGTTAAATCCCCCATCATTTGAGATCGTACTCGATCGAATCGGATATGTGTAAGGTAAGCCATCTTCACCAAATCCTAAATCTTCAAGTCCAGCAACAAAGGCATCTTCTCCGATCGCCAATGCTTTTTGTGCAAAGAAGATATTATCAGAACGAATTAAAGCATCACGTAAGTCGACAGGACCGTTCGACTCAGAAACCCTTCGAACACGGAAGTTCCCCCAACCGTCTTTAGTCCAAGTGAGTCCCTCAATTTCGATAGCTTCGTCTTGTTTAATTGAACCATTATTTAAACCAATCATGCTTGTAATTGGTTTAAACGATGAGCCTGGAGAATAAGTGGCAGCAAAGCGATTTAACATGGGTTGATCGGGTGCTTCATTAAGCTGGTCATACTGCTTTTGACTTATACCATAAGTGAACAAATGTGGGTCAAATGATGGGCTTGATACGAGCGCCAGTGTTTCACCTGTTTTTGGATCAATGGCAGCGGCAGTACCTGCAGCACCATCAAAACTCTCGTACAATGCTGTTTGAATATTGGCATCAATAGTTAAGCCGATATCTTCACCTGGTTGAGGCGATCTTTCAGCAATGCCGGTACGTTGTCCATCATGTTCAACAACGATTCGAATCCCAGGTTCACCACGTAGGCGTTGCTCAAATAATTGTTCAAGTCCTCGTTTTCCAATCTGGTCTTGTTCACTGTATTCACCTGGTTCGGCTTTTTCTAGCTCTTCCGCGGTTATGTTACCAGTATACCCGATTAAATGAGCCATAGCTTCTCCATAAGGATAGACGCGCCCAGTTGTTTCTCGGCTTAGTACGGCAGGTATGGCCATGATCTCATCAATGATCTCTCCTTCATGAGGAGAGATAATTTTCAATGGTACAAATACACCATCGGTTACCCAGCCTTGATCAAGAGCTGATTCGATTGAGGAGACGCTGATTCCGAGTATGTCGGCAATCGCTTTGATTTCTTGATCGCGTTGTTCGGTAAATTGACCGGGATCAACTCCAATTTCGTAAGCTGTTCCATTGATCGCAAGTCCATTCCCATACTGATCAAAAATCTCTCCACGACTTGTTTCTGTTTTTACAATAGCGATCGAACCGCCTTCTTTTAGCTCTGGAAAGATTAAACCAGGATGCCAATCAACTTTCCAATCACTCTTTTCATCTTCATCTAGCTTTTCCACCATGGTGATCTCACTCTCAAAGCTGATTTCACCTGCAATCGATTGCTGAGTAACAGTAACTGGGAAGACGGTGGGCGGATCTTGATCCTCCTCGGTTTCTGGAATAGAATAATCAATTGTTAGGTCTGTGATAGCTAAATCGTCATAAATTTTTTGATATCGTTCAATAAAGGCTTCGGTATCGTATTCGGCCAATGCTTGGTCTGATAAATACTGATACATTGATGAGAAATCCTGTTCGATCCACAAATCGATGTATTCCTCAAAGCGATCTTCTGGAAGAATCGCTTCCTCTTTAGAACAAGCGGCTAATAGAAAGAGCAGAATAATCGTTATGATTTTACTTAACTGTTTCATAATTCCTCCTTTTAATCTGAAACATTCACAGGTTTAGCGTACAAGATATAGCGTTCTGGTGCATTTCCGATATAGCCAAATGGATAACAAGTTGATATCACTAGCTCTTCATCGGGTGCAGTCGATTGTATAATGGTTCGATCATCTGCGTCAACAATTTTTGCTCCAACCATTTCGTAATGAAAATCGCCGTACGGAAGTTTAACGGTAAGGATATCCCCAACCTCCACTTCACCAAGACGGGTAAAAACAGTGTCACGATGACCCGACAAGAGAATTTGATCATCCTGACCGGGATAGGCAGTTGCAGAATGATGCCCGACCCCGCGTTCTAAGTCATCCGGATCGGTGCCTTCTACAATAGGTAGGGAAGCGTTAATTTTTTCTATTTCAAGTAAACCGACCGTTTCACCATGACTGGGATCAAACAAACGGATATCGTATTCTTGACCAGTGTTATCTCGGTTGTTTAATAAGGCATTTGCTTCGGCAAAGGCTTGTTTTTCAGAGGCTTGCAGCTTAAAATACCGATATCCTCCGATTGAGAGAAAAACAAGTCCAACTAAAATGAAAAGTAGTGCGATTTTTTTCATATTTCTCCCCCTTACATTGTTAGAAGTATTATTCGAAAATATCGAATACGAGATAGGCTGATTAAGTCACAAGGAGAGTCTCCTTATCACTATATTAGTTTTAAACAAGCAAAAAAAGTTCTGGTTATTGGTTCTTGTTATAGTTATGTTTTATATTTTTTTCACATGACTTTTGGTCTCTAATATTATACCATTTTTCTTTAAGAACTTCTTTTAAGAGTTCTAGTGCACTCTCTTCTGTTGGATCATTTGTTCCAAGTTCACCTCGGAGGGGCTTTGTTTAGGATGGATTGTTTTAATCTAGCAATAGATTGTTCGATATTTAGTATAATAATATTTTTTTATCCAAATTTTTTTAGCGGGTTTAGGTGAATAGATAGTTTATTTATTTCTTCTTTTGGCGGAAGCGGGACCGGTAATGACGCTAATTTTTGTGAATTTATATTAGCTTGACCAACTTGTTGAGTTACCATTGATAATAATAAAATCCTTCCTATATAGTTATTGATGTGTTCACAAATATATGAAGCTAGAACTCCTTATCAAATAGCCGTACTCTAATAAAATAGGATGCAAATGTTACATTATTAGCATATTTTGCTTCTAATATAGCAGTCTTTCCAACTAACTCATAACTATTTGTACGATTAAAAAGGAAATCATTTTCTTCCAAAACTAATTTTTTCACATCTTCATGTTTCTGTGGTAGATACTTTAGTTTTTTATCATCAATTTTTCCATTAACAATGTGCCCATTTAAGTATCCCAGATGTATTCTCATTCGCTTTAGCAGGTGTACCATAAGTAGATGATTCGATTAATTCATGTAATCTAACCCCTTGTGGTGATCGGATTCAGCTTCATTTATATTGTATCATACCAAGATTTATAGGGAGCTATGGTCTGTTTTCGGGTTTTAGCTTCATAATTATCCAGCTATTTCTCAAGTACTTTTTTATCAGGCGACATAGCTAGAGAAGAGTGGTTCTTGGGTGCTTTGAAATTATCTTTTATAGCTAGTACGTTTTCACTCGTATTCATGTGGGTTATTTGTGATTTAGAGTACACCAATCTATCTGATTAGAGAGAAAACAAGAAGTAATTTACTGGATCGAAGGTTGCTGATGCAACAAATGTTGATATGGCTGCTATTTTTGAAATCGGAAGCTTACTTTTAAATAATGTCTCATATTAGGTACGATATTATTATAAGACTGCCAAAGAGTCCAGCAAGTAGGTATAGTAGCTTAAAGATCAGCCGAGAAAAGCTGTAGAGGTAAAGAGGAGTTTAGCTAACAATAAATGTGCCAGATATTAATTGTCTTGTACTTCTCAGAAGCATCTTTGTTTCTGTGAGTCTATAGTAGCCAGAGTAAATTAAAAAGGTCTTTAAGGGAAGGAATTTCCTCTTCAATAAAGTGAGAACCTCCCATCCCATCTGTTTTAAGAGTCGCACTAGACCAAGCTTGTGCGCCATATGCTCCTAGAACGGTTTTTGAGACCCCAACCTGTAGTGTATGAAAAAGAATTTGAAGTTGGTGATTTAGATATAGCAAAAGATATACCAGAAATAGCTAACACCATTAAGAATGTCACTTTTCTATTATATGGTATTTGTTAATAGATTAACATTACCGAACAGAGAAAGAGATTATAAATATTGTGAAAATTCCTGATTTTAAAAATATATTTCTAAAGCATTAGCTTTAAAACAACAAAAAAAACTATTATGATTAGCACCAATAGACCCATTGATTTCCAACTCATACTTCCCACCAAATCAGATAAATTAGAACCATGTATACTACTTGATTGTCTTTTCAACTCTTCACTTCTAAAGCGTTCCCGTTTTCTTTCAGGTTTTTCTTTCTCTTTTCTCATCTTTAACACCTCCATGACAAGTTTAACACTAATTGTTTAAAGATATTACTTTAGATAAAAAACTACAAGTACTTGTCGATGCTACTATCCTTGATAGCTTCGGGGTTTTGTTGCTATAGGGCTTATTTATTTAACTTTATTCAGCAGAAGTCGCCACTTTTATCGTAGTGTAAATGGCTGGGGCTGCGATTACTTGCCCCATCGAAGGGCTTTTGTAAGACTTCCACTTCAAGAAATAAGGAAACACGTCATTTAAAGTGGGAGATCCAATAGCCAGTAACGGTCCGATTGGTTCAACTAACGTTCAGCGGGGAGAGAGGAAGCTAACTAAGTTTGCGACGTTGTGTCGCAACGTCTGCACGAGCACATCCTATGCGTTGAAACCCCAAACTGAACGAAGTTTTACTTTATTAAACCACCTTCAAATTATACCTTAGTATATACTGGCTATTGTGAATCAACGGGGAGCTCTAGATAGCTTTCACCATTAATCGTTATGTTTACTTGAGCATGAGTTAGATCGGTAATCCAGCTTTTGAATGGGTCGAGGCGATCGACTTCAATTTGTACCTGGAAATGCACGTGCTCAAGATAATCAATTGTGTTTATCAGATAGTGAGCTTGCCTTAATTCGTTTTCGACCTTTCCGAGTAAACCGTAGTCAACTGTAATGGTGACTTCCTTCATCAGCTTTCGCTCAACGAGGCCAGTTTGTTTGAGTACTTCAGATGTTGCATTTGAATATGCCCGAATTAAACCACCTGCTCCGAGTTTTATACCACCAAAATAACGGGTGACAACAATACAGGTATCCTTTAAACCTTTCTTCTTTAATACTTCTAGGATGGGGACGCCAGCTGTTCCAGACGGCTCGCCATCATCATTAGCTCTTTGGATTTGATCATGTTCCCCTATCATATAGGCTGAACAATTATGGGTAGCTTGATCATGCTCTTTTTTTATTTCTTGGATAAATGCTTGAGCCTCTTCCTCCGACTCTACTCTCTTAACATGACCGATAAAGCGTGACTTTTGTATTTCAATTTCCGCATGTCCTTGCGCTTTAACAGTGAAATAGCTTTTAAGCATCATCATTCCCCCTTTAGTATATCTAATCGTATGTTCAAAAATTTTCTAAATTTCCAGAAGCAGTGAGCAAGCGACTATTTTAATAGATATTAAGTGTTTAAAAAACAAGGAAATAGTCGGGAAACGATTTAGTGAATGGATTCAACATAGCTATTATAAAAGAAAGTCGATGAGAAGGTAAAGTCATGGTAATTAATCTTAGTATATTGAATAGACAAAGGCAATTGAAATTGATAAGATGATGACATCAGATAGCCTTGTAAATGTCGTGCGAAAAAAGATAATCCCTAAGACTGGTTAGGTAGTAATGAATAGGGGGGAAGGCATGCGTTTTTTGGAGAAATGGAATACGCTTAGGAATCAAATTCTAGCTGTCTACTTATTTGTTTTATTGATTGTTCTTGTTGTGGTCAGTTCTTTAATTTTTAATCAGGTTGCTAACCTATTAAAAAGAAATGCTGAGGAACAAATACAACAAACTGCTATTGAGGCAATTGGACGTTATGATTCACTTTTTGAGCAGTTGAATTTGATTACAAAACAAGTGATGACTAATGATACGTTACAGGCTGTTATGTATGATGAATGGCGGGGTATTCCGGCTAGTTTTAGTGATAAACAAGAGTTAATCACCATTACGAGCCGATTACAGGCAAACGCAGATGGTATCTATATGACAGAATTATTTAACACACAATATGAAAAGATTATTCCGTTAGATGGCCCAGGACTAGAGGAGCAGCTTGATCGAGAATGGGTTGAGAAGGCAGAAGCAGCTAGAGGGCAATTAATATGGATTGGCGAAGACCAGCTTAACCCTGATTATTTCTTACTAATGCGGCGAGTCAGTTTAATGGATCAAAATTTCACCAATGGCGGTTATCTATTGATTCGAGTGAATAGAAATTATTTCCAGACTCATACGCAAGGACATGAGCATGATCCGATCACAATTGTTACCGACCAATATGATCAGATTATTTCCTCCAATTATCCTGAGCCAAAACCGGATATGCATTGGCATGCTGAAGACCTTGCTCGTGTAATGGAAGAGCAAGAATACATCCAAATTAAAGAAAGCTCGAAAGCTACGGGTTGGACAGTCATAATGCTCACACCAATGAATCGTTTAACAGAGGGTCTCCCATTGCTTAGGACAGCGATTTTAATTGCAGGATTCGTTGGCTTTATTATCTTTTTTATCTTTTCTTATTTTCTATCAACCTACATTACCAGACCGATTCATAATTTGACCGAAACGATGCGCCAGGCAAGTGAGGGGATTTTGACATTAACTCCACCGAGTGTAGCTTCTTATGAAATTAATGAATTAAACAACACGTATAATCAGTTAGCAGAGCAGACCAATTACTTGATCCAAATGGTATATGAGAAAGAGTTAATTAAAAGTAGGACCGAATTAAAAGCATTACAGGCACAAATAAATCCACACTTTCTTTTTAATACACTTGATTCCCTTTATTGGTCATTAGATGAGAAGGGTGAGACAGAGCTTTCTAGTATGGTTTTAGCAATGTCAGACTTATTTCGTTATACGATTACCAGCTCTAAAGATGAAGAGTGGGTTAAATTAAAGGAGGAGTTAAATCATATTCAACATTATATTATGATTATGAAAATCCGCTTTGGCGACAGATTGACTTGTATAACAGAAGTAGATCCCGAATTGCTCACTATTCATTTACCCAAATTATTAATTCAGCCACTTGTAGAGAATGCCATCTTACATGGAATTGGCAATCAAGCAGATCGTGGACGAGTCCATATTACCATTCGGCAAATTGAAGAATCGAACTTAGCTTTTATATCGATTAAAGATAATGGCGTTGGGATGTCTGAGGAAACATTGAAGACGATTTATCACAACATTCGTAACGAAACGAATGCGCCAACAAAAGGTCGTGGGATTGCATTAGCTAATGTTGCACGCAGGTTACAGCTATATTTTAATCCAGATCAAACAAACGGTATAAAGATAAAAAGTGAGGTAGGGACTGGAACAGAAGTAACGTTTACCATTCCAATAATAAAGGATGAGATCAATGATGACGAAGAAGATACTAATTGTTGATGATGAGCCAAGAGCACGTGAGGGTCTAAAGCGAACATTGGAGCAGTGGGCAGAGGGGAAGGCAGAAATAACATGTCTTGATAATGCTCATGCAACCATGCAATTTTTGAAAAATGAACGAATACACTTGTTGATTACCGATATTCGGATGCCAGAAATGTCGGGATTAAAGCTACTTGAAGCTTTACGGCAGCAACATTTACAGCCAATGGTGATTGTCATTTCAGCCTATTCTGAGTTTGAGTATGCTCAAGAAGCGTTAAGGCTTGGTGTCATTAATTACTTGCTTAAGCCAATTGGTAAGACAAAATTAATCGAAGCTGTAGAAGAAGCACTTAGCAAACAAGAGGAGCAAGCCAAAGCAGGTATGATTAGGCAGATTGTAGATCAAAAGCTTATCGATATTAAGGTTGATGAATCTTTTTCGCGTTCGATTAAGCAGGCAATGACATATATTGACGACCATTATAGTGAAGATTTGTCATTAAAGAAAGTCGCAGCCCATGTCCATTTAAACCCCAGTTATCTAAGTACATTATTTAGAGAAGAATTAAGCATCTCTTTCACAGAATATATATCACGAGTGCGGATTCAGCATGCTAAGCAGCTTTTATTGACATCTGATCTTAATATTTCTGAAATTGCTGAAAAAGTTGGTTATCAAACACCAAAATACTTTAACAAACTGTTTAAAGAGCAAGAAAACATGACCCCTAATGCATTTAGGAAAGAGAATGAAAGCGCATTCTAAAAATAGTGGACTTTTCACTAAAGATCATGACCTTACTAGGGCGTAACTCCCGTGATAAACTTACGGTGTAAGTCCAATCCACGATAAATTAGGGGGTAAGAAGATGTTAGGAAAGAAATCCTTTTTTTTAATCATGTTATTAGGTTTAATGGTTGTTTTTGCGGCTTGTGGGCGTGAGGATGAAAATACGAATCAGACGAGTAACGATGTTGAAAATGAAAGCGTTTCACAAGATGAGAAAGTGATTAATTTTATGCATTTATGGCCAGAAGGGAGTTCACGCCAGCACCATATGATCGTTCAAGAGATTGTTGATGAATTCGAGAATGATCATCCTGGTGTTACCGTGGAAATGGAGATATTGGGTAATGAACAATATAAAGAAAAACTGAGTGTTATCGGTGCTTCCAATGAGTTACCTGATGTCGGCATGACATGGGGAGGCGGTTTTTTAGATCCGTATGTCAGTGGAAATATGTTTGCTAATCTAAATGATTTAGTTACGGATGATTTTATTCCAGGTACGACTGATGCCTATACGGTTGATGATGTCGTTTATAGTTTACCACTGGAGTTAAATATCACCCCTGTTTATTATAACAAAGCCATTTTTGATCAATATCAATTAGAGGTACCAGAAACGTGGGATGACTTTAAGGCTGTTGTTCAAACGCTCGTTGACCATGGCGTTACTCCTATTACCTTAGGGAATAGAGATGCGTGGACGGGTTCTATGTGGTATATGTACCTAGCCGATCGAATTGGAGGACCTAGCGTATTGACAGATGCGATTAACCGGGATGGCAGCTTTGAAGATCCTGCACTTATTCAGGCAGCTACCGAGATCCAAGAACTTGTCGAGATGGGGGCTTTTATTAATGGCTTTAATGGAATAGGTAACGATGAAGCAAAAGGTTATTTTATTAATGAGCAAGCGGCTATGTACTTGATGGCGACATGGGATTTACCGGAATGGACCACAAATGAAGACAATCCTCAGGAGTTTCGAGATTCTGTTGGCTATTTCAAATTTCCAACTGTTGAAGGTGGAGCAGGTGATATCGATAGCTATGTTGGAGGACCTGGTGTTGGCCTCTTTGTTGCAGAGGATTCAGATGTAAAAGAAGAGGCGAAAGCTTTTGTCTCTTACTTTGTGGAGCGCTGGGGTGAGATGTCTGTGATAAATGCTGGTGTTATCCCGGCAACAGTAGTTGATACAGATGGAATTGATTTACCGCAAATGTATATTGATATTTTAAATGATCTAAATGAAGCGACCAATTTAACTTTATATGCCGATGTACAAATGAGTGCAAGTGCAGCGGATGTACATTTGAATCAAATTCAAGCGATTTTTGGTGGAGAAGTAACGCCTGAAGATTTTGCCGCACGACATGAAGAAGCACTCGAGAGTGAAGAATAAACTTAAACCGATTCTGGGGTATATAAGTGACGAGATTATATACCCCTTTTTCACATTAAGTAAATAACTAAATTCTTAGCTTAGTGATACTAATCGTTTAAAATGCTCGATTAGGTTGGCTTAAGATCTGTGCCAACTATTCAGGGTATGTGTGAAGGGAGCGATCGATTTGAATAAAGTTATGTCTAATAAATGGGTCATTGCTTTATATGTTTTGCCATCTTTATTATTACTTGGAGGGCTTGTTTATATCCCTATTGTTCTTACAGGCTATTATGGATTGATGTCATGGGACGGTATTGGTGAAATGACCTTTATCGGTCTTGATAATTATTCACGCTTGTTACAAGATTCGACCTTTTGGTTAAGTGCACGTCATTCTTTTTTATTAGCACTATTTTCAACTTTAAGTTTAATTGCATACTTGGCTATCTCATTAATCTTATCTGCAAGATTAAAAGGTTCAGAACTACTGCGGAAAATATACTTAATTCCCATGCTTTTATCATCTGTGGCGATAGCCCAACTATGGATTAAAATATACGATCCTAATAATGGGATGCTCAATAGTCTCTTGACTTTTCTCGGTGTTGAAAATCCCCCTGCTTGGTTAGCCGATAGAAGTACGGTTTTAATTGCTATTTTCATTGCGATAATATGGCAGTATGCAGGGTTCTATATTATTATTTATAGCGCTGCTTTGAAGGGCATTCCTTATTCTCTAATTGAGGCAGCAAGGATAGATGGAGCTACACCGTTTCAAATTGCCTATAAGATAAAAATCCCCCTAATTACTGGAGTGATAAAAGTAACCATTATACTAGCGATTGTTGGCTCATTAAAGTATTTCGACCTTATCTATGTCATGACAGGTGGGGGGCCTAACGGAGCAAGTGAAGTTATTGCTTCATATATGTATAAAGAAGCATTTGGACGTTATAATTTCGGATATGGAAGTGCCATTGGTTTTGCCTTATTAGTTCTAGCGTTACTGACGACTTGGCTAATCCAAAAACTAACAGCCTCAAAAGATGAGCTTCAATATTAAAAAGGGGGATCCTCAATGGCAACAGTGATAGGAACTAAACAAAAACAGCATGATCGGAATGGAATACGGAGACTAGGCTTTATATTACTCTATCTTTTTCTTGGTCTAATCGCCTTATTCCAAATTTATCCGCTAATTTGGCTATTCTTCTTTTCATTAAAAGGTAATGCCGAGATTTTTGGTCGGTCGCCTTTTGCGTTACCAGAGGAGTGGCGTTGGGACAATTATCTGCGTGTCTGGACAGAAGGTAATATTAATCAATATTTCTTAAATAGTGTGTTTATTACAGTAACAGCAGTTCTTTTAACCGTTTTGTTAGCAAGCTTTGTAACCTTTGCTATAACAAGAATGAATTGGAAACTGAACAAATTGGTACTTATGCTTTTTATGATAGGCTATATGATTCCGATCCATTCCACATTAGTACCATTATTTCAATTCTTTTTAAGGCTAGACTTAATTGATAATCCAATTTCAATTATTTTAGCCTATACGGCCTATAATCTACCCTTGACCATTATGATTTTAGTTGGTTTTTACAACACCTTACCACGCGAAATTGAAGAAGCAGCCATTATGGATGGTTGTTCAATTCATCGTATTTTCTTTCAGATTACATTGCCAATGACCACACCGATCTTGTCGACAACGGTTATCATCAACATGATTTTTAATTGGAATGAATTTGTCTTCGTTAACACCTTTATTAGTTCTGATCGATATAAAACGTTAACAGTTGGAATTCAAAATTTTATTGGTCAGTATTTAACAGATTGGGGGGCAATTGGTGCCACATTAATGATTAGTATCATTCCTATTCTTATTGCATTTATTTTCCTTAGCAATCGGATTGTAGAAGGAATTGCCGCAGGATCAGTCAAAGGATAGAGGAGATCATAGTCAGATCAGACAAGCCTTTTACGCTTATAGAGATGCGATATCGATAGGCCAATCATTATCAAAACGTTGTATTAAGCATTTGAGCTAAATCATATTGATAACGTGTTAAATCTATTACCCAGACAATAAATGTCTGGGTAATTTTTATCGCAGTGTACTGGCTGGTGCTGCGATTACTATCCCCATCGAAGGGCTTTTGTAAGACTCCCACTTCAGGAAATAGGGAACACGTCATGTCTAGATGGGAGATCCAACAGCCAGTAACGGCCTGATTCGTTCAACTAACGTTCAGTGGGGAGAGAGGAAGCTGACAAAGTTCGCGACGTTGTGTCACAACGTCTGCACGAGCACATCCTATGCGTCGCCCCTCCTATTGAACGAAGTTTCACTTTATGTTTAATGGTCCAAGATAAAGGGTATTTACATTTATTGATTTTTTTAAATAGAGATTAGAGAAAGCGTTGGCGTTGATACAAGCAACTATTAAATCTATCTCATAGATGACTACCTATCCGATCGAGACATTTAAGAGAGATTTTTTAGAAAGAAAGGTTTCAAGACGAGGAAGTTAAAGATTAATCTAGAAATAAAGCGAGTCGCCATGAATTAGATAGCTTTTGATCAAAATTTTAATCATATCGAATTTTTTAGAGGGAAAAACAACATGAATCGATGAACTATTGTCTCTAGTTGGAAAGAATAAGATTAGTACAGCCTTACTAAGTATGCTATCATGTATATAATAGAGATAAGCGGAGTAGGAGTTAAAAAGTATGGAGCGAATAAACGATAAGAGCTTAGATCTCATTATTAAAGAAATGGTGGAAGTCGTTGAGCATAGTAAAGATGAAATCTACCAAATAACAGAAGAATCACGCGTTGAATATAAGACACTATCAGAGCAGCTAGAGGAAATTCGGTATGATGTAACGACTTTAATTAGTGCCACAGATCAATTAGAAAAAAAAGAACGACTTTCTCGAAATCGATTAGCTAAGGTTAGCGAAAATTTCAATATCTATACTGAAGAAGAAATTCGTGAGGTATATGAAAAAACTCATGCGCTTCAAACTGAGTTAAAAATGAATCGAGAACGAGAGGCATCTTTGCGACAAAGACGTGATTATATTGAGCGGAGACTAAAGTCACTTGAAAAAATGATTGAGCGAGCAACCGGATTAGTCAGCAAAGTTAGCGTTATTCTTAACTATTTAACAGATGACTTTCAACAGGTAAGTGATTTAATTGAAGATGCCAATCAGAAACAGACTTTTGGGTTAAAGATAATAGAAGCGCAGGAAGAGGAGCGGCGTCGCATTTCAAGAGAGATACATGATGGTCCTGCTCAAATGCTCGCAAATATTTTGTTAAGGGCAGACATTGTTGACCGCACTTTTCGGGAACGAAGCTTCGAGGAAGCATTAGATGAAATGAAAAGTATGCGAGCGATGGTGCGTTCTTCACTATCTGAGGTTCGCCGAATTATCTATGATTTACGCCCAATGGCTCTCGACGATCTTGGTCTAGTTCCAACGATTAGAAAGTACCTTGCTAATATGGAAGATTATAATAAAATCGCGATCATTTTTAATGAGGAAGGTAAATTCGAGCGATTAGCATCAAAATACGAGGTGGCTTTATTTCGCCTAATTCAAGAATCTGTTCAAAACGCAATCAAACATGCTGTGCCGAAAACGATTCAAGTTAATATAAATATTAATACTCAACATGTCACCGTTAGTATACGAGATGATGGGGTTGGATTTGATATTAATAAAACGAAGGATGAGTCATTTGGCCTAATCGGTATGAGGGAACGGGTGGAAATGCTGGAAGGCGATTTGAAAATTAATTCAACTATTGGGAAAGGTACCACTGTTTTTATTAAAATTCCATTAAATAATTAGTACAAATTGTTTAAATTTTATTTAAGTTAACAATTTTATAATGTGTTTACAATTCATTCAATGTATAATATGTAATATCTAATATTGTCAAAAAAAAGTATTGGCAAGGGTAGCGCTTTTACAATTTTTATGCAACATAACTTAATTTTCGTCTAATACTTCACAAGTTAGACAAAAAGCCGATGATACAGATAGACTAATTTAGATGCACAGGGGCGTAATAGATTTAGTGTAAATGGAGGGAAAAGGAATCATGAAGAAAATTGTATTAATTGATGATCATGTGTTATTCCGTGAAGGTGTTAAACGGATACTAGATTTTGAAGACAGCTTTGAGGTTGTCGCTGAGGGAAATGATGGCGAAGAAGCCCTTGCGCTGGTCGAAAAGCATAAACCAGACGTTGTATTAATGGATATTAATATGCCACATATTAATGGTGTACAAGCCACCAAAAAGCTTTTTAGTAGATACCCTGATGTTAAAATTATTATTCTATCTATTCATGATGACGAAAATTATGTAACACATGCACTAAAATCAGGCGCACAAGGCTATCTATTAAAAGAAATGGATTCTGAAGCGTTAATTGATGCAATAAAAATTGTAGGTGATGGTGGTGCCTACTTACATCCGAAGGTTACTCATAATCTTGTAAAGGAATTTCAACGTCTAAGTAAGGCAGAAACAGGTGGTCTTGAAGATGTCGAATATCGTAAGCCGCTCCATTTATTAACAAGAAGAGAGTGTGAAGTATTACAATTACTTGCTGATGGTAAAAGTAACCGCGGTATATCAGAAACACTTTTTATCAGTGAAAAAACGGTTAAAAATCATGTTAGTAATATTCTACAAAAAATGAATGTGAATGATCGGACTCAAGCCGTTGTCATGGCGATTAGAAACGGTTGGGTAGAAGTATTATAGATGGGAAGACAATCTAGTTATGATTAACTAGATTGTTTTTTGGTTGTGATCGTGTTAGCCTTTTAAATGTTAATGTTATTATCTTATAATAAAGTAATTCATACTACATGTAACGATTCGTCCTGAGTTTACTAGAAAC
The DNA here is from genome assembly GCF_001552275.1 of Amphibacillus sediminis NBRC 103570. GTDB lineage: Bacteria > Bacillota > Bacilli > Bacillales > Amphibacillaceae > Amphibacillus_B > Amphibacillus_B sediminis. The sequence continues at coordinate 10,352 of NZ_BCQW01000027.1, read as the reverse complement.
CTAAGGTACAAGACAGAGTTTTTTCGTTTGCTTAGAGATAATGCTATGCTTTTGATATAGAATTAGGTAAAATAAACATGATGTATCCATTCTTGGGTGCAAATGTCCTTATACTCTTTTTATAAATATTGTAATAATAGAAAGGTTCGATAATAAATATGAAAGTAGCAATATTAACAGATAGCACCGCCTATCTTCCAGAAGAGCTTAGGCAAGACTACCAAATTGAAATTGTCCCTTTAAGTGTAACAATTGGAGAAAACTCCTATCAAGAAGAGCTAGAATTATCAGCAGATCAATTTTATCCACTCGTTCGTGAGACTAAGTCTTTCCCAAAAACCTCTCAGCCATCGATCGGTTATATGACAGAAAAGTTAAAGAAATTGGCTCAAGATTATGATGCTGTGGTGGCCATCCATTTATCAAGTGGGATTAGTGGGACATACCTTTCTATGCAGACAGCTGGTACAATGGTTGATCAAATTGATGTCCATGTTTTTGATTCGGAAATAAGTTGTATGGCACAAGGTTTTTATGTTTTGGAAGCAGCTAAGATGGCTAAGTCAGGTGCTACACCAGAAGAAATTATTGCACGTTTGAATGAAATAAAGCAATCGATGCGCGCTTACTTTGTCGTTGATGACCTTACCCATTTGCATAGAGGTGGACGATTAAGTGGAGCTCAGGCAATAGTCGGTAGTATGCTCCAAGTCAAGCCTATCTTACATTTTGTTGATACAAAAATTGTTCCATTTGAGAAGATACGGACTCAAAAAAAAGCATTGAAAAGGTTAATTGAACTTTTAGATGAGGATGCAAAGGCGGGTCAACCTATTAAAGCAGTGGTTATTCATGCTAATTGTCCTGAGTTAGCTCAATCCTTTGCAACAGAGCTTGAAAGCCTTTATCCTAATTTAGAGCTTAGCATTAGCTACTTTGGAGCTGTGATTGGCACACATTTAGGTGAAGGATCGATTGGTCTAGGCTGGTACAAACCTTGAAACAGATCATACTGAACACAAAAATTTGAACTAGATTTTTGTGTTCAGTTTTTTTATTTTTTGTTCTAACTATCTCGTTTAATTGTAAAGAAGTTTGAAATATGCTCCTCCTTTTTAAAAATTAGCTAAAAGCCATGCATAGCTGCTTATGATAGGATAAAGGTAACCCTGAAAGGGAGGGAGATTTAAAAGTGAGAGAGTATGCTAAACGATATGCAGGGAGGCTACTTTTACGTGATGAAATTGAATTGCCAGATTATCAATTACAAGCTCTAATCAAGCGGGGCTATTTCAAATTAAAACCAGCTTTGATCAAGCGTTACTTTACTCACCAGTGTCAACGCTGTGGGAATAAAGCACGTCATCTTTTCGGGGTAATTTCTTGTTCGAATTGCCAAACCGCTCATCTTTATTGCCGCAAATGTATACAGATGGGGCGTGTTATGAGCTGCAGCCCACTATACTATTGGGTAGGACCAGATCCTGATTGGTCAGCTACTGACAAGCGATTCGCCTGGAAGGGAGAGTTAACAAAGACTCAATCCCAAGCATCGGATCGGGTTTGTCATGCGATTGCTAACGGGGTCAATGAACTACTGATCCATGCTGTCTGTGGATCTGGTAAAACAGAAATTGTCTTTGCTGGTGTTGCTCAAGTATTAAATATGAACAAACGCGTTTGTTTGGCTACTCCACGCGCCGATGTTGTCAGAGAATTGCTCCCCCGTTTCCAATCAGCCTTTCCGACAACATCTATAGTAGGGCTCTATGGTGGGAGTGGTGCTAATCAAAAAACAGCCCAATTAACTCTATCAACAACCCATCAACTTCTTCGTTATGATAACGCTTTTGATTTAATGATTATTGATGAAATGGATGCGTTTCCTTATCACGCTGATCCGAGTCTACCTTATGCAACCAAAAAAGCAATTAAACCAGGGGCGACAACTTTATACTTAACAGCAACTCCTCGGCAAGATATGATTAATCAGTCGAAAACCCCCACTGTGTTTGTTCCAGAACGTTATCATCAATTCCCGTTACCTGTTCCAAAGTCTGTTTTATTGCTTAAATGTCCAGATGTGACATGGCCTAAGGTTTTCTGGAAATGGTATGAGCAACGTCCAATTAAAAGACAAGTCCTTGTATTTATAGCTACAATTAATCGAACTCAATGTCTCTTACCACTTATTCAATCACGTTATCCTCAAGCACGGATCGAAGCTGTTCATGCCAAAGACCCTGAACGGATCACTAAAGTTGATTTGTTCAGAGCAAAACAGCTAGATGTGTTATTAACGACAACCATCTTAGAGCGAGGCGTTACCTTTCCTGCCATAGATGTCGTTGTTTTAGATGCTGGACACCCCGTTTTTGATCAAGCTGCCCTTGTTCAAATCGCTGGTCGAGCAGGAAGAAGCAAGGTTGATCCGACAGGTGAGGTTCTATTTTTTCACGATGGTCAAACGATAGCGATACGAGAGGCCATTCGTTCCATTAAGAAGATGAACAAGAAAGCTAAGATTGGAAAAGAGTGATCACTGTGTATTGCTTATTCTGTCATCAACTTATTGAGCATGGACTATCATGGCAGACTATTCTTCCTAAGCTTGACCCGATTTGCCCTAACTGTGCGCAATTATTAGCGCCGATTCATCTACCTACCTGTGACTACTGTGGTAGGGATGATCATATTTCATGTTTAGATTGTAAGCGCTGGCGGCCTTCTCAACTCCTTTGCTACAACCGTTCTGTTTTTCGTTACAATACCTTTTTAAAAGAAGTGATAGCACGTTGGAAATTTCGCGGTGATTATCAGCTTTATGCCTTGTTCGTTCATTCATTTCAAGCTCGCTTTAATCAGTACTTTTCCGAGTTACCCAAGCACACTTGGCTTGTACCTATTCCTTTAAGTGAAAAACGTTTAGCCCATAGATCCTTTAATCAAGCGGAGGCACTAGCTTCTTTATTACCAAGGACAACGGTCCCGTTACTTAAACGTTTAGAAGGAGAAAAACAATCCAAGAAAACACGCAAACATCGGTTAGCGATGCGGAACCCATTTTTATATCAAGGTAGTCAAGAGGATGTTGATTTTGCTCAACCAATTGTTTTAATTGACGATATATATACTACAGGAACAACGATTCATCATGCTGCCCAACGTTTAAGAGCAGCAGGTCATCAGAAGGTATACAGTTTTACATTAGCTCGATAGACTCCTATCGTTGGATGATTAAGTGTTTGCCAGTTTCGTAGTCAGCCTGATCAAGGTGAAAGGTGAATCGACTAGTTATATTTTTAAGCGGTTTCAATTTTGGCTTTTAATGAAAAACCCTGTGATCAGAAAAAGAATAATATGCTATACTTAAGGCAAATAAAGACGAAAAAAGGTGGGTTCTTATGGCTGAATTAGATAATTGTTTGAACTGTGATAAGTTATTTGTCAAAACAACGCGGTCAATTTGTCCTGAGTGCTATAAAGAAGAAGAGCAGCAGTACCAGATTGTTTATGAATTTTTAAAGAAGAGATCCAATCGTCAGGCAACGATTCCAGAGATCGTTAAGGCAACTGGTGTTGAGGAGCAACTTATCATTAAATTTGTCAAGGAAAAAAGATTACGCACAACCCAGTTCCCTAATTTAGCTTATCCGTGTGAAAAATGTGGAACAATGATCGACGAAGGTAAGCTTTGCTCAAGTTGTTCATCTGAGATTTCACAGGATTTAGCTAAGGAAATAGAGTTGGAGGCGATAGCAGATAAACGTGCTAAAGAAAAAACGGAAAAAGTCCGCACTTATTTTGCTGTTGATAAGGTAAAGAAAAAAAATTAAACATTTTTTCCAACTGGTCGATAAAAGAAATAACAATGCAATGGTGAATGAGAAGGTAGGTGAATGGTCTTGAAAATACATGGATCGAATCAATCGCATATGAATCCATATCACAAGCAATTGCAAAAGCAAGCGCAATCAGGCATTAAATATCTTGCTAAAGCCGATCAATTGCAAATTTCAGACCAAGCAAAAAAAATGCAAGAGAGCCAGAATGTTCATGAAAGTAGAGAGCCTCTTGTCAATGCGATCAAGTCACAGGTTGAGACAGGTCAATATAAGGTCGATCCTGAAAAGGTTGCGCAAAAAATTCTGCGTTTTTGGCAGTGATTTTTCAATAGAAGCATAAAGAAAGGTTTGGGGTTATAGAGATGAAGCTATAACCTTCATCTTTTAACTCAGGCCGATCATCCGTTTACTTTAATAATGACAATTTATTACCCTGCTAATTTTGCTAGACGATTAGGATGGGTTTTGTCAAAAAGGAGGACGTTATTGCATGTCAATAACAGCGATCATTACGTCATTAGACCAATTAGGTGAACTACATAAGCGTTTATTGCACGTATCTAAGGAGAAAACCGAGCGGTTGAAAAAAGGTGACGTAACTGAGCTTCAAAAGCTACTCAAGATTGAGCAAAAGCATGTGCAAGCCGTGCAGACAGTTGAAGCAGAACGGATCAAAGCAGCGGAAGAATGGGCACATAGCGAAGGGTATCAACCTAGTGAAGCAACAGTAACCTTTATTCTGGAGCGACTAGATGCCACAAATGAACGTGATCAGCTTGAGCTAGCAGCTACCAAATTAGCCGAAATATTAGTTGAATTAAAAGCACAAGAAGCCTTGAATCAAGAGCTTACCACCCAATCACTTCAATTTATTAGAATGAATTTAGATTTATTAACACCATCATTAAATAATTTGAATTATGGATCTCAGAACAATCAGGATGATCCTAAAAATAAACGATCTATTTTTAACTCACAAGCCTAGGAGGGAAACAAATGGTCTCTACGTTTCATGGATTAGAGGTTTCAAAACGTGCGCTAAATGCACAACAACTCGCTTTGTATACAACCTCACATAACATTTCAAATGCGAATACAATTGGTTATACAAGACAACGAGTCAATTTTGAACAAATTAGCTCGTTAACGTCAAGCCGTGAACCTGGTGGTGTCAGCGGAAATGTTGGAAGTGGTGTTCAAGCAGGTTCAATCCAACGAATTAGGGAACAATTTCTAGATGTCCAATATCGGACTGAAAATAGTAAACACAATTATTATTTCACACAAGGTCGAGCCTTAAAGCAACTGGAAGATCTATTGAATGAGCCAACAGAAGTAAACTTGGCATTTGTTTTTGAAGATTTTTATAACAGTCTTCAAGATCTAATTGGTAATGCCGATCATTCAGGTACTCGAGAAATTGTAGCACAGCGCGCACAAGCTATTGCAGATACTTATCAGTATATTGATACATCTCTACAGGAAGTACGCGATGATTTAAGCAGTCAAATTGATGTATCAGCAGCGAGCTTGAATTCGATCCTTAGCCAACTAAATGCAATCAATGTCGAAATTGCTGGTATCGAACCGCATGGTCTCGTACCTAATGACTTGTATGATGAACGTGATCGGCTTCTGGATAGTCTATCTGAGCTCGTCGATATCGAAGTTACTTATGAGAGAAGCAGTGGGATGCCAAGCCCCATCGCAGAGGGAATTGCAACCGTTAAATTAAAAAATGTCGGTCAAGAGGTCACACTAGTTGATGGTGCATCGCGTTCATTTAGTCAGGTTGAAATCAGCTATGATGATGATCAAAATATCGAATCTTTTACCTTTACTAATGAAGAATTAGGTGAGACTGTTGAGATAGAAGCGGCTAACTTTGATAGTCGTGGGGCGATTAAAGCGAATATGGAGATGCTTGGTTACATCGATGAAAATGGTGAGGTTACTGGATATTTCAATGAAATACGTGAGGACCTAGAAACGATGCTTCGGGCATTCGTGGAGAAGTTTAATGAGGTTCATCAAGAAGGAATTGATCTTAATGGTGATCAAGGCTTAGCATTCTTTGAATTTGATGACGAGGATCCACTTGGAACAATACGTGTCAACCAAGCTATTTTGGATGACCCTGATTTAATTGCTGCTAGCTTAAATGGTGATAGTGGTGATGGAACAAATGCGATCAACCTATCCGAAGTATATAGTAATCAAGATGTTGGCTTAGGTGCTCGGACATCGGTGAAAAGCTTCTATCAAGCATTAATTGGAAATTTAGGTGTCAAAACACAGGAAGTTAATCGGATGACAAACAATACAGCTGTTCTTCGCCAGCAGGTTGAGGAAAATCGAATGTCAGTCAGCTCAGTATCATTAGATGAAGAAATGAGTAACTTAATTAAATTTCAACATGCCTACAATGCTGCAGCACGTAGTATGACAGCTGTAGATGAAATGCTTGATCGGATCATTAATAATATGGGCTTAGTCGGAAGATAGGGGTGTGACAAATGCGTGTTTCTCAAAGTATGATTTCAAACAATATGTTAAGTAATATTAGCCGTAGTTATGGCAACTTAAATAAATATATGAACCAGTTTTCGAGTGGAAAAAAAATTACCCGCCCCTCTGATGATCCTTTTATCGCGATGAAGGGCATGGGCTATCGTTCGCAATTATCAAATATTGAGCAATATGAGCGTAATTTAAGTGAAGCTCATAATTGGCTCGATAATACCGATGCAGCTCTAGACGAAACCAATAATATTTTGCACCGCTTAAATGATCTAGCCATTCAAGCAAGCAATGGAACATATGATGGTGACGATCGAGGCAATATTGCAAAAGAGGTGGATCAATTAATTAACCAACTACTGGATGTTGCTAATACACGGGTTAATGACAAATATATCTTTAACGGTACAGATACAAGTGGTGAATTTGACGAAGATGGTAACCGAGTCCTACCATTTCTTCGTAATGAAGATGGAACCTTTGTGGTATCGGAAAATGAAAATGAGTTTGTCCTTGATCTTGGAACAAAGGTTCAGGTAAACTTAAATCCAACAGAAGTCTTTAGCGAGGAACTCTTTTATGATCTTCAAGACTTCCTAACAGCATTAGAGGATGAAACAATTGCTGACGAGGACTTATCAGGGTTCATAGATATAATGCAAGGACATAATGATCAAGCACTCAAGGCAAGAGCGAACATCGGTGCACGCATGAACCGTGTTGATTTAATCGAAAATCGGCTTGCCAACCAGGTCATTAGTGCGAAGTCAATGATGTCAGATAATGAAGACGTAGACGCTGAAGAAGTGATTATGAATTTAACGATGCAGGAAGTTATCCACCGTGCGACATTAAGTGCTGGTGCCCGTGTGCTTCAGCCCTCTTTATTAGATTTCCTTAGATAGAAAAGCTTGGCCAAACCTGCCGAGCTTTTTTACTTCTAGTGGTTATTTAACCACCATTTTCAATGGATGGGTTGTCATTTTACTATTCATATCCAACTGCAGCTGTTCTTGAGCTTTCTCTTCTAGCTCGATTACGATTAAATAGGTAATTAAAGTTGCATTTTATCGCAGTGCAACTGGCTGGGGCAGCGATTACTCGTCCCAAGTCTAAGTGGGAGATTCAACAGCCAGTAACGGCCCGATTAATTCAACTAACGTTCAGTGGGGAAAGAGAGGAAGCTGACTAAGTTCGCGACGTTGTGTCGCAACGTCTGCACGAGCACATCCTATGCGTCGAAACCCCACTGAACGAAGTTTCACTTTATTGAAAACGAGTATCGATCAAAGCTATTTGAATAAAACGAACAGAATAGGAGTGAGAATATGCGTCTTCCACAGATTCGGCTTGAATCACAACAAGCGCTTATTTCTCTTCAAACCCATAATGCACGCCAGTACATTGAACAGCCGAAGGCTACTCAAGAAATTCATCAGCCCCAGGCTGAAATGTCAATTCAGACAACGCCTTCTAAGCTTACGATTGACCAATCGCAAGCATGGCATGATATTGGGTTAAGAAGCGCTAAGCAGCTTCATGCTGATGCTGCCCAAAGAGGCTATCAAAAAGTGCTTGAAGCTATTGCGCGTCGCACGAACGAAGGAATGGAGCAAATGAAAATTGAAAACGGTGGACAACCACTTATTACCCAAGCCGTTCAAAATGCATATAGACCACAAAAACAGATAAACATTGGCTGGATTCCATCTGTTTTCGCAGTGAAAACAGACTATCAACCTGCCAAAGTTGATATCCGTGTTCAGGTTAATCAACCACTCATTCAAAATACGCCTAATAAACCTCGAGTTACCTATGTACCAGGTCGGGTTGAAACAGGGATTAGACAGGAAAATGATTTATTGATTGATTTTGAGGATTTATTTTTTCGGAACTTTCAATTTGAAATGAAAATTTAGAAAAGGGGAGAACTATGCAGATTCAAACAAAGTACTTTGGTGAAATCATGGTCGATCAAAATAATACGATCACCTTTTCAAATGGGCTACCAGGCTTTCAAGATGAAAAAGAATTTATCTTGATCGACTTGCCTAATAACCCAATTTTTCAAGTTTTGCAATCGATCAAACAGGAGGATATTGCCTTTATCGTCACGAACCCCTATCATTTTTATCAGGATTACGAAATTGAGCTGGATGATACCATATTGGAGCAACTAGCTATAAGCTCAGAGGAGCAAGTCATGGTGTTAAGTATCTTAACCTTAAATGAGCAATTTGAAAAAAGTACAATAAACTTACAAGCTCCGATTATCATCAATCAAGACAAAAAGCTGGCTAAGCAGTATGTAACGAATGATAGCCGTTATTTAACTCGAGCCCCATTAAAACCTGTCATGGAACAGGGGGTTTAGCATGCTTGTTCTTACACGTAAGCTTAACCAGTCGATTCAAATTGGTGAAGAGATTGAAGTGAAAGTTGTCAGCATTGATGGCGATCAAATCAAACTAGGTATATCGGCACCGAAAGAGGTCGATATTTACCGAAAGGAAATCTACCTAGAGATCCAAAAAGAGAATAACCAGGCCATTATCAATGAGATAGATGTCCTAGATTTTCTGAAAAAAAATCAAAAAAATATTTAACATTCTTTGCTTTGATCCGATAATAGGGGTGTAAGCACATAGCAAGGTGAAAGACGGCCGCTTTCACTTTGGCCAGCCACAAGGATGTGGCATACATTAAACACAATTCAAGGAGGAATTTAACGTGAGAATTAATCACAACATTGCGGCGTTAAACACACACCGCCAACTAACTGGTAACACGAATGCAGTACAAAGCTCTTTAGAAAAATTATCTTCAGGTCTTCGTATCAACCGTGCTGGAGATGACGCAGCAGGTCTTGCGATCTCTGAAAAAATGCGTGGTCAAATCCGCGGTCTTGAAATGGCTCAAAAGAACTCACTTGATGGTATTTCTTTAATCCAAACTGCTGAAGGTGCATTAACTGAAACTCATGCGATCCTTCAACGTATGCGTGAGCTTGTTGTACAAGCTGGTAACGTTGGTACTCAAGGCGATGACGAGCTTGAAGCAATTCAAAAAGAAATTGAAGACTTACTAGCAGAAATCGATGGCATCTCTAATCGTACTGAATTTAACGGTAAAAAGTTGTTAAATGGTGACTATGCTGAAACTAACTTAGTTTTCCAAATCGGTGCTAACACTGAGCAAACTTTAACTGTTAACATTGGTGATATGAGTGTTGAAGGTTTATCTTTAAATGAAGCAATTGACGCTACTAGTTTCGTTAATGAAGCTGGCGAATATAATGCTGAAGCATTTGATTCAGCGTTAGATGCTATTGATGCAGCGATCAAAACTGTATCTTCACAACGTTCTGATTTAGGTGCAATCCAAAACCGTCTTGAGCACACAATCAATAACCTTGGTGCTTCTCAAGAAAACTTAACAGCTGCTGAATCACGTATTCGTGACGTAGATATGGCGAAGGAAATGATGGAATTCACTAAGAATAACATCCTTACTCAAGCTTCTCAATCTATGTTGGCACAAGCTAACCAAACACCACAAGGTGTACTTCAATTATTACAATAATTTTAACTCGAATGGCTCTGAGAACAAAAGTTCTTCAGAGCCATTTTCATGCGTCTATTATGGGGATAATCTCTGGAGTGCAAGCACCGATTTGGGTAAATCAAAAGTAATGGTTAGCTAATTGATACATCAAGTACAATTGGTAACCTATTAGTAACGATAACTGAACATAGAACTAAAAATCCAGTTAGCAGAGGAATCTAGATAAATATAGAGGACAGGTCCTCTGGGTCAATATCTATTTCAATGGAAGACTGCATTGGAAAAGCTAATTGAGGAGTGATAACCCTAGTCCTCTCCCATCATCGACCTACCGTTTAGTTTATAGTTAATTTAGAATATCTTATAAATAGATTGCAACCCTGTCAACTTTAATAGTAAATTGTCGAGGGTAGGCTGTCCCCA
>NZ_BCQW01000026.1 GCF_001552275.1 Amphibacillus sediminis NBRC 103570 | reverse complement strand
TATCATTATGAACGATCAATTATTAACATTTTTAAAGACAGACCTGAAAAATATTTGTCGTGATCCGATGTTAATTTTAGTTTTGTGTGTACCCATATTGATGTATGGTTTGGTGACTTTTGGCTTACCTTGGTTGGACATTGAACTAGCTTCATATATCCCTTTTAGCTTGATTGATCACCGTGATTTTATTATTGCAATGGTCTTGATTATGACTCCTGCCATGATGGGGATGGCTGTTGGATTTTTACTGCTCGATGAGAAGGATGATGGTATTTTGCATTATATGGGGATAACCCCACTTAAAAAATGGGGTTATTTAATCTATCGTATTTCACTCCCGGCAGGATTAGCCTTTGTGACTGCAGTTTTTCAAGCTTGGACCTTTTACAACCCTAGCCAAATAAATTGGCTCAATTTCTTGCTAGCTCTTTTTTTGAATGCTTTAATTGGTAGCCTTGTCACCATGTATTTGGCCGTGCTTGCCCGTAATAAAGTGGAAGGGATGGCTTATGCCAAATTAATAGCTTTGTTCATGGTTGCACCGATAGCCTGTTATTTAATTGATTCACCATGGACTGGATTCACTTATCTGATTCCGTTTACATGGGGGACAGAAGCCGTTTTATCCATTGTAGCAGTAGAAGCTAGCTATGGCTTGATTCAAAACCCCACTCTAATCTTAGCTGGTGGGATAATGGTTAGCTTACTTTGGTCAGGATGCTTTTTCCGCATACTACTAAGAAAGATTTAATTTATCGTAGTGTAACTGGCTGGGACTGCGATTACTCGCCCCATCGAAGGGCTTTTGTAAGACTCCCACTTCAAGCAATAAATAAACATGTCATGTCTAACTGGGAGATCCAACAGCCAATAACGGCCCGATTGATTCTACTAACGTTCAGTAAGGGAGAGAAGTAGCTGATTAAGTTCGCGATGTCGTGTCGCAACGTCTAACTAGTAAATTCTATGCGTCGCCCCCACTGAACGAAGTTTCCCAATCAGGTTATAAAAAATAATCAGGAAAGCACGAAGTTAAATAATCGCTGAGTTTGTCTGGGTCAATTTGATTAATTTTATTGACAAAGTCTTGAGCGAGTAGCTTACGTCGTGCGTTATCCGAAAAACCGTGATTAAGCAAGTAATTAATGTCTGAATCCTTAATAAAATAGTTTAGTTTTAGAATATTATATTTTTTCTGGTTAAGAATAGCTGAAATGCGGTTGGAAAAAGTAATCAGATAATCAAATGTTGTGCCCTGAAGCAACTCCAGTTCATTGATATGAATGCTATCGATGACTTCTATATCAACCGCTTGCTTTAATAATTCAATGAAAAAATTGGTGATCTCTTTGGCAGAGTTGGTCACAATTATAATTTTCTTTGTATTTCTTCCCGATAATTTATTTTTCATGATATGGTGTCTGAAAATCAGCACCAAGGTTGCTAATTGATCATCATTTAAAGGAAAATAAGTGGACTCAAAACCTTTAATATGTCTTTTTAATACATGAAATAAGTTCGTGTATTCCGCCTTTGCATGGATCAGTTTATCATCAAAAAAATCAAAGCGACAAAGATTTCTTAACGTGATTTTATATAAAAAAGAGTAGACTTCTGAGAAAAGAGCGTCCTTTTTGTACAATGATGTAATAATATTTTGTTCAACGTCTTCGATTAACTTGTACACAACGTCTCGTAATAGTCGGTCATCTCTTATTGGTTCTAATCTCTTATAGTCTTGAGCGCCGATAACCATATTGAGATAAGCGTTTTCAATAAAGTGATCTGAAAATTGATAATCTTTGATTAAAAGCGGTGAATCTAAAGGCCTTTCAATCATTTTGTTTATCCTCATTCGATAGGATGCCAGACAGACATAAACAATAAGATATTTTTTCGAGGGATAACTAATCTGTAAGTGGTGGTCGCTCAAAAATGTTAAAAAACGCCCGATTGTCTCTGTTTGCTGACTTAAAACCGCACTAAAGTAAGCCTTATAAATATCCCGTTCAATTGGATTATTCGCTTTTCTTTGGTATAGTTGGCCATCATTACTTACTTCGATAAGTCTTGATACGATCTGACTCACACGGATACGAAATTGAAACTCGTCTCCAACAATGGAAACACCCATACCAGGGGTAGATTCTAATACGAGATTTAAGTTGCTTAAATATTCCTCAAAACCTTTTCTATCCTTCTTTTTGGTCGATAGACTTAAACCTAGCTGATTATAAATTTTGGTTAAATTGATTGTACCTTCAAGGAAACAGGTGACGAGTAAATATTGAAACCGTTCAAGCTGTGATGGAGCATAGTTTTCTAAAGTTAGGCTTTGGGTAAACGCAATATAATCATCGTATTGTAGATTAGACACAATATGCAGATCATTGATTAAGATATACTTTCCAGCAGGAAGATGGTCATTAATATCTTGAACATAACGGTAAATACTTGATGAAGAACGTTTAAATAATTGTTCTGCCTCATCAAGCCGAAGTGTTTTCAGTTCTTGAAGACGATTAACAATAAAAATATGTGCTGTATTTAATACCATCGCTCACAACCCCTTTATCGCAGTGTAACTGTCTGGGGCTGCGATTACTTGCCCCATCGAAAGACTTTTGTAAGACTCCCCCTTTAAGAAGTAAGGGAACACGTCATGTTTAAGTGGGAGATCCAACCGCCAGTAACGGCCCGATTGGTTCAACTAACGTTCAGTGGGGGAGAGAGCAAGCTGACTAAGTTCGCGACGTCGTGTCGCAACGTCTGGACTAGCACATCCTATGCGTCGAAACCCCACTGAACGAAGTTTCACTTTATTTAGAAGTATAACATGAACGCAAGGTTACATTTTGAAAACGTTTCATTTCAAAATGTAACCTTGTTGCATTAAAGTCGCTTCTATATAATCGAGCTATAATTTAAGTAGGCGCGCTAAACAAATTATTGACAGAACATCAGTGAGGAGATGGGAAGATGCGAAGCAATTTTAAGACAGCAATCCAAACATTTGGTAGGTCCTTATTACTTCCAATTGGGATAATGGCACCAGTCGGAATGATAATGGGAGTTATGGGTGCATTCACTCAGAGTTATATGATTGAGACCTTTCCGATGCTTGGTAATGAGACACTTCAAACCATTTTAAGTAGTGCCCAACAAATTTCATCGGTCATTTTTAATAATATTCCAATCCTATTCGCTATGGGTGTAGCTTATGGCATGTCCAAGCATGAAAAGGGTATTGCCGTATTTTCATCAATGATTAGTTATTTAACGTTACTCATGGTGATGAATGTTTATCTAACGGTTACAGGTACAATGGCAGAGCCAGAAGTAATGGGTGAGGTAGGTCAGGCCGTTGTTCTAGGTATTCAAACGATACGAATAGATGTAGCTGGGGGTATCATTGCAGGTTTATTAGCAGCTTTTGTGACAGATCGATATTATCGATTAAGACTTCCATTGGCTTTTGCATTTTTTAGCGGTAAGAAATCTGTGTTAATCTTAACCTTTTTGTATACGATTCCAATTGGGCTTGTTATTCCTTTTATCTGGAGTCTGTTTACCAATCTTTTAATCTTTATTTCACCAATTTTAATGAATGAACCCTTTGGACCGGGGATCTATTGGCTGTTGAATCGTGCCTTAATACCACTAGGTCTGCACCATGTGTTAGCTTCAGTCGTTAGATTTACTGAAGCAGGTGGTGTATATATGATTGAAGGGATTCAGCAGGTCGGAATTCTAAATGCAATGAATCAAGTATTATTTGATTTAGGTCCTACTCATGAGAGTTGGGGACGGATTATGCCCGTTATATCTCCTTATCTAGCAGGCGGTCAAATGCTAAATACATTATTTAGAGTGCCAGCAATTGGTCTTGCTATGTACCATAGTGCCTTTGCTAAAAACAAAAAAATTGCTAAGGGTGTTATTTTAACCATTGTTTTAACTGCATTTTTAGGAAATATAACAGAACCACTTGAATTCTCGTTTATGTTTATCTCACCATTGCTTTATTTGCTTTATATTGTACTTGTCGGTATTACGACGATTCCGTTAGGTCTTTTAGATATCTCAATTGGCTATATAAGAGGTACAATTTTTGATTTTGGTATATTTGGCTTACTATACGCAGACACTGGCTGGTTAAATTTAATCATCGTTGGGATTATAAATTTTGTTGTATTTTATTTTGTTTTTAAATATGTGATTAAGAAGTTTAATATTACCACTCCTGGACGCGAAGAAGAGAATCGTGACGTAACTTTATTAAATGAAAAACAATACGATAAGATCGCAGCTATTGTGGTTCAGGCGTTAGGTGGGAAAGAAAATATCATTCATGTCGATAACTGTGTTTCTCGCTTACGGATTGATTTAAAGGACCAAGATAAATTTGATGAAAAGATCATTAAGCAATCTGGTTCTTCTGGATTTTTCTTTCCTAAAAAGCGTCATATCCATGTTGTTTTTGGACCACATGTTGAATTTGTCCGTAATGAGATCGATGACTACTTAAAAAAATAATAAAGAACAATTAGGGGGACAATCATGCGAGCATTGTACGATTCAAAGAGTATATCTATTGATGATCGAGGTATTAAAAAATTACTAACGAAGGAAATGAAATATCAATCTTGGCTTGATGTTGAAGCAGCATTAGCTCAGGCGCAGGCGGAGTATGGGATCATACCTACTCAAGCTGCTCAAGACATCAAGAAAGCTGCTAAAGTTGATAAGATTGATTTCGATGAAATGAACCGCATTTATCAGGAGATTGGCCATGTATTTGTACCATTTCTCAAAGTTTTAGTTAAGGCTTGTCCTAAGGAAAGTGGCAAATATGTGCATTATGGTGTAACAACGCAAAACATTCAACAAACGGGCCAATTATATTTGGTTAAGCAAATTCATGACAAGTTTAAAGGGGTTCTATCTGAGTCATTAGTGAACTTGGCGAACTTAGCATCTAAACATAAAGCAACGGTTATGCCAGGACGCACACATGGTCGTCATGCGACACCGATTACCTATGGCTATAAGGTATCGACTTGGATTAGTGAATTAATTGATGGAATAGAGCGGTTGATTGAATTAGAAAAACGTGTTTTTCTTGTCATGATGGGTGGGGCAGTCGGTACTTTTAGTACAGCACCAGAGTATGGACGTAAGGTTCAAACAAGAGTAGCCGAATTATTAGGAATGGGAGAGATGCGTGTCCCGTCACGTTCCATCCACACACCTAAGATCGAATATATGATGAGCCTCTCACTCCTGTGTAATGTTTGTCATAGGATGGCTGAAGAAGTCTATTATACATCATTAGAAGAGATAGGTGAGGTTTCGGAGGCTTATAAGGAGGGAGTTGTAGGTAGCAGCACAATGCCGCATAAGATTAATCCAAAGTTAGCCAAGGGGATTATTGCCAACTCACAAAAGCTATATAGTCTGCTTAATCCAGTCCTTCACTCTGCTACACGTATGTTTGAGGGAGACAGTAGCACTTACCTTTTGTTTGATGCTGTTATGGAGGAAGCCTTACAACTAACGACAGAAGTATTGCTGCGATTCGAGGAATTAACACGAACCATCAATATTATAGAGGAACGTATGCATGAAAATGCTTGGATTAACAAAGGCCTTGACAATAGTGAACATTTGATGATGAGAATTGCTGAGCGATTAGGCAAAGATCAAGCTCATCAATTAGTCTATCAAGTTGCGATAAGGACAGCTGCTTATGGTGAAGATTTTCTTACCAATCTTGAAAAAAATCAATATATCACTGAACATTTTACTAAAGAAGAGTTAAGCAAGCTTATTGATCCAGGCAGTTATACTGGATTAGCAGAAGAGCTTGCCGAAGAGATGAGTCAACTTGCTAAAGAATATGCCGAAAACCTCAGCTAGTTCTTAGCAGGACAAAGGAACAGCTTTATTTCACTTCTAGTGAAGGCTTTGACAACGCTACATCACAAAGAAAATACCTCTGTATTTTCGAGGGAATCCGTCTAATAGGTTGATCTATGCCAGATCAGAAACCGCATTTAACTAGGTAAAGCAGTTAGATGCGGTTTGTTTTCGCTTATTTTCTTTTGCTCACATTTTTGATATTAACAAAATAGATCGGAAAAGACAGTTAAATACTAGTTAAAATTGATAGCTTGCTCCTTATCCGCCTTTGTAGATGCTTATCTATGCCTAACTATGCCAAAGCTTTGTCTCTTGCTAATAGTTTGATCATCTCTTCAGCATTGCCTAGCTTGTCGTTCGAAACACATTTAATTTCAAAAAAACCGCTCAAAATAATAAATGGTACTAAATTAGAAAAAAATAAATGTAAAAGTAACTAACTCGACGATATCTTTTGTTTGTTCGATACGATTTGCTATCGAATAAACAGGACAATTGTATTTTTTGATAGGGTGACAGGACTAACGTCGATAGCTATGCTTGGCTTACCGCGGAATATCAAGTAGGCGCCTACTATCGGAGTTAGGTCATATGGAAGACGCTTTTCAAAAAATGGTTCAGCAATATGAGCCAATGATTTTTCATTTGTTAAAAAAGTTTCAGGTGCGTGATCAAGATCAAGAATTTTACCAGGAGCTACTCATTACATTATGGCAGGCAAGTGTTGACTATCAACCAGAGAAGGGAAAGTTCTCAACGTTTGTTTATTATAAAATGCAATACCGTCTTATTGATCTGATCCGCAAAGCAGGGCGAGAACAACAGCTAAAGCATTTGATGTTACGGGAGTACCATCATGAATCCATTTATCACGAACACAGCTATGATCACGATTATTTAATGCTAAAGCAAATTCGTGCGTTATTAACAGCACGTGAGTGGCGTTGGTTTAAAGGCCAGATCCTCGAAGGGAAATCCATGACCCAAATTAGTCGGGAGTACCAGGTTAAGCCCAATGCTGTTCGACATTGGAAGCGCAAAAGTATAACGAAAATAAAACGATTACTCAACATATCGATCAAACAAATTTGAAATAAGCTTGTATGCAGATGACGTTATGATAAAATGTAGCTAGAATTAGAACAGTATTCTGTTGCTTTCAAGATCAGGACAAGTGTTATTCGTATATTTTCAATTAGAGGAGGAGGCTTGGATTGAGCACTATTTTGTTGAAAAGGAGCAGGCGTTTTGAAATTTATGAAAAAATTTTTTTCTATATTAAAAAAATATGCTTATTATAGCTATTTAATTGTAGCAATAGCTTTACTCGGTGCTAGCCTTTATCTCGTCATTCACCCACGACTAAAGATCCATCAGGCAGGCTTTGATGATTTAACCCAGCTGTTTTATCTCTATATCGCAGTGGCGATCGTAAATTTAATCTACTTTATTTATTACGTTAGGAAACGTCGTTCGGTGAACATAGGCAAAATCATAAAGGGGAAGGATAAATGAACTTACAAAACAAGCATTGGCGATTTTTTCATGGTATTATGTTAGTCTTCTACTTATTAGGTTTAATCGCATTTCTAGTTATAGGAGACTTAACAGACACCGTTAATCAAATATTATTTGGTGTTTTTGTAATCATTGTGCTAAGAGAAGTTGTGCGGTATGTACGTCGGCTTAAACGTGATCAGGATGAAACAGATAATCGCTCTTCAGAAAACTAATTTGATTATTTGATGAAGTATTAGCATAGAAAAGACTTGGTCAGATAAAGTGTGTCATTTGTGAACATTTTATTTGCCGAGTCTTTTTTTGAATGTGATTTGTCAGCATTATAATAACATTACATACTCAGCGGATGTGTGTTGATAAGCCTAGTTTTGTTATGTTTCAGCAAATCGAACAGAGTTGAAAGCAGTGCTGATCAAAAAAGATTTGCTGTATCCGTTCTCATCATCATAGTTGACTGGATAAATAAAACTTATTATAATTTATTTGACAAATTTAGTTGTCAATCTGACTATAATTATTGTCGGCTACGGAGGAGATTTACATGTCCTTATATAATAGACTTAAAGTATATCGAGCAGAGTTAGGACTAAATCAAGCTGAAATGGGCAAGAAAGTAGGCGTATCACGCCAAACGATTAGTTTAATTGAACGGGGAGACTATTCACCTTCAGTTTCCTTGGCGCTAAAAATAGCTAAAGTTTGTGGCGTAACCGTTGAAGATATATTTATTTTTGAGGAGGATGGGCATGAATAAGGGGGATGTTTGGAAGATGCTGCTACTCATGCTAGGAGGCGGTCTAGTAGGGGGTGGGATAGCATGGTTTGGCTTGTCAATAGAGTACATCGATCAAATCGCTATATTGTGGGAGAGTCTCATTAGGTATACTTTTTGGTTACAGTTGTTTTTGATTGTCACCTTACTTTTGCCAGTGCTAGTCATTATACGTTCTGCAGCTAAGCTGTTGACTCAAGTAGACAAAAGCGTTGATATTGAGGATGATCATGCTGACAAGCAGTTTAATAAAAAGCTATTTCTAGCTTTAACATTGAATCGTCTGTACATGGTGTTGAGCTTTATTATATTTGGGATTGCAGTAGACGACCGCAATCCAATGATAATCGGATCAATGATTCTATTTGTTATTTTTAGCTTTTTGAGTGGTTTGAATGATGTCAAAATTGTGCGAATCATGCAAGCGCATGATCCAAGAGTGAAGGGGGACCCAACTTCATTTAAGTACAAAAAACAGTTGCTAGAAAGTTTTGATGAAGCAGAACAATTACAGGTTTATAAAGCAGCGTATCATACATTTCGAAATATGGAAGTTTGCCTTATTATCGTGTTTGTTTTGGCTATTTTTGTTAAATCACGTTTTGGTATCGGGAATGTGGCTATGATCTTAATCGGCTCCATCTGGCTGATTCAATCTATATTTTACCTTTATTATTCAAAGAAGTTTAATACATTTATATAATCATTAAAGCTTAACCTAAATACCACGATAAAATAAGCTGTCAAATAGCTTAACAATTTGATTGAAAGAATCGGATAACAAGCTATATTTAAAGAGAGAAAATCATATCCCAAAAATGATTTTTGTGTCTAGCCTCAGCACCTCATTGCACATAAGGTGATTGAGGCTTACTTTTTACAAATGAATGAGAATAGTAACGACAGTATGAGTCAAGCCTGCCTTGAAGCAGTGTTTTTTTGGTTAGCAATGATTTAACGTGCAGAATCAAAGATAATTGTAACTTTTTTAGTAGAATGAATAAGAAAATGAGAGGCATTCTTTAAAAGACTAAATGCCTCTCATTTTCTAAATAAACTTAATCAGGCTTGATTGCTACCCTTTTGGTTAAGAGTCTAATAATCCATAGACTAAGTCCAATTAAGACAACTGTCCCGCTTAACGCAAATGGCAGCGAAGGAGAGGGATTGTTAATAGTCATTAAGTCTAATAAGGATGTCTCACCTTCCCATAAGAATTCGATCAGGATTAAAAGGAACTGACCAACCGGAATAAAAAGAATGCCGAACAGCTTAAAGCGGTAGAAGGCAACAGCGATTAACCAGCCCCCAAAGTAGGAGCTTAATAGAATTAACGTCATCATAAGACCAATCGCCCAAGTCGGTAAACTAATAACACTCAATTCAGGCATCGGCTCGGTCCAGTTCAACATCGTTAAAAGCCATTCGAGGACACTTGCAATAATTGTTATGCTAATCGCTACACCGACAGCTGCTATTGTCGATGCCCAAAAGAATTCTCGTCGGGTCAAACCGTTTTTGATAAAATGATTAAAGAAATAGAGAAATATAATAATGCTAGTAAGCACCATAAAAGCCTTAGAAGCTCGAAAAATAACAAAGAAAAAATTGAAGTTTCCAAATTCCAATCCAAACCAGTCAAATCGAGACGCTATAATAGACCCAATTGTAACAATTGGAATATACCAAAGTGTCCACGTCATCAGAATTTTGTATAAATCAGTAGTGAGCCTTAGTTTGCGAGAACGAACCTGATTATTCATCATTAGCCTCCTTTTCAGTCAAATGGATAAATAACTCCTGTAGTGAAACAGGGCCTAATTCGAGACCGGCCTGTTGAGCTTGAATGCGCTCACTATCGGCAATCTCACCATAGATCATAACTGCTTTCGTTTGTCCTAACTGCTGACTGCTAAGCTGTTGTTTGTTTGATACAAATTGATCGACTGCATCTACCGGTCCAGTAACAGTGAATCCACGGTTAATCACTGATTCAAAGTCTTCATCGATCATCAATTTCCCTTGATCAAGAATGAGAACATGATCAAGCAAATAATCCATTTCGGATACAAGGTGAGTGGACAGAATCATCAACCGAGGATATTTGGCTTGATCTTCAATTATCTCCTGATAAAAAATTTTCCGTGTCGGAGCGTCCATATTAACATAAATCTCATCAAAAATAGTCACTGCTGATCGACTGGCTAGGCCTAGTGTTGCATTTATTGCAGATTGCTTACCGCTCGAGAGATTTTTTATCGGTTTATCTAAAGGAAAATCAAACCGTTTAGCTAAAGTTTGAGCATAGTCTAGATCAAAATTTGGCCGATAACGTAGAGCATCATAGAAGTAATCGTTGACGGTATAACTTTCCTCGCTTAAATCGATTTGATAAGCAAAGGTCACTTCTGCCATGATTCTTGCATTCTCAAACGGCTCCTCTCCGGCAATTTTAATTGACCCAGAGGTTGGGAGTTGAAATGAAGCAAGAAGTGTTAGGAGAGACGTTTTGCCTGCGCCATTTCTGCCAATCAAACCATATATTTTCCCTGATTGAAGCGATAGGTTTAGTTTGTCTAACACTGTTAAATTGCCATACTTTAGTGTTAGATTATTAATCTCGATATCATAGTTCATCTCGATACTCCTCTCTTATTTTCTTAAACATGTGGGCCAGGTCATGGTCAGTTAAACCTAGCTTATTTGCTTCCTTTAACATAGGTAGCAGATAGTTACTTGTAAAAGCATCTTGTCGAGTTTTTAACAATACTTGCTTTGCACCTTCATTAACAAACATCCCTACACCTCTCTTTTTATATAAAATACCTTCATCTACCAGCAAGTTAACCCCTTTTGATATGGTGATATGATTAATATTGTAAAATTGGACCATTTTTGTTGTGGAAGGAATTTGCTCGTGCTCCTTAAGTTGCCCATTGACAATTTGATCTTCAATCCGTTGTTTAATTTGAATGAATAGCGGTTGATTGTCAGTAAATGAGTGATTCAAGCGCGATCACCCCCCTTTTTTTTGTTGTATACCATTATAGTTATATATATAAGTATATAACTTAAAAAGAATATGTCAAGTACTTGTAAATACTTTTCAAGAATTTAAATGGAAACAGTGTTGCTTGGCAAAAGAAAAAAAAGACTGTTAAGTTGTTCACCTTAGTGCTTTTGTTTGGTTTACAGCTAAAATGGAAGCTGGATTCTTCCAAAATAAGGTGTTAGTACTTTACATTTCGTATTTATACGGTAAAATTTATACAACACCCGTTATATAACATTTGTTTTATCACAGTGTAACTAGCTGGGGCTGCGATTACTCGCCCCATCGCTTTTGTAAGACTCCCGCTTCAAGAAATAAGGGAACACGTCATGTCTAAGTGGGAGATCCAACAGCCAGTTACGCCCGATTGGTCAACTAACGTTCAGTGGGGGAGAGGAAGCTGACTAAGTTCGCGTCGCACGTCTGCACGAGCACATCCTATGTGTCGAAACCCCCACTGAACGAAGTTTCACTTTATAGATAAGTGTAATTTTTCGTGAACGCTAAATACATAGTCTGCATACTAATTGAAAATGATTAATAATTAATGATAAGGGAGAGTATCATGACAATTATTGAAACAGGAAGACTAGCAAAGATTTTTAATAAATTTACTCGTTCAAAGAGTATCCACGAAGGCATCTTACTCATAGAAAATTCCAGTGGGGATTTCTCATTTATAAAAAATTACGGAACGAGGAGATTAAATTCACCTTTACTTATGGCAAGTATTACGAAGCTATTTACTACGGCCTGTATTTTAATATTTTTAGAACAAAATAAGTTGTCATTGGAAGATAACATTTCAAAGTATTTAGATGGAACGTTTTTGAAGGGAATTCATGTTTATAAAGGAAAAGACTATACGATGTCATTAACATTAGCTCATTTCCTGTTTCAAACAAGTGGGCTTTCTGATGCTTATGTAGAAGGAAAGAACCATTTAAGAAAACGTGTGATTCAAGAAGATTTTGATCATGATCTCTTTGATATGATTGCTTTGACTAAGAAACTACCCGCACATTTTGTACCGGGACAGACAGGAAAAGCTTATTATGCAGATATAAACTTTGACATACTAGGTGAAGTTATAAAAAAGGTAAGTGGATTAACATTGTCAAATGCATTTAAAAAGTATATCTTTGAACCACTCAAGCTAAAGGATACCTATCTCCCGGTTAATAAAACCGATAACATACCTCACATCTA
Organism: Amphibacillus sediminis NBRC 103570; assembly: GCF_001552275.1. Taxonomy (GTDB): domain Bacteria; phylum Bacillota; class Bacilli; order Bacillales; family Amphibacillaceae; genus Amphibacillus_B; species Amphibacillus_B sediminis. The sequence continues at coordinate 26,916 of NZ_BCQW01000026.1, read as the reverse complement.
CTATAAAAATCAAGTTATTCATCGTCCGAGCTTTGTATTAAGTAGCGGGGCAAGTGGAGGCTGTATAACCACGGTTCAAGAATTAATGATATTCATTAAAGCATTTTTTGCAGGAAATTTATTTAATAAAAGTCATTTTAGAACACTATCAAACTACAATAAGCTTCAGACTTCTATGATGCCTATTCGTTATGGTGGCGGATATATGCAAATCCCATTAAATGGACTGGCCTGTCTCTTTATGGGGAAAGGCGAATTAATTGGTCATTCTGGATCAACTGGTTCATTTGCTTTTTACTATCCCACAGCAGATTTGTTTTTTGTAGGGGATTTGAATCAGATGGCTAATGCAACTCTTCCAATCAGGTTATCAATTCAACTTGCAATGGCAGTAAAATAGCTATTTCTCTATTTTATAGGGGATAAATTCCGCACATATTTATTCAAATAATTCAATAATAATTTATTTGATTGGGCAATGAGAAGTTGATTTTTAATAGGTTCCAAATTATTTTTGTTTGTTCAGACTAGAATGCATTATATGATATAGAAGTTGATGAGATTAATAAGCTAATAAGTTTGAAAGAAAATAAGAGGTGATAATTTTGTGGGAAATTGAGCATATGCTTCATTTTAAAAATGAGCCTATCCTAAAAGGGTTTGTTCAATTTGGTTTTCATGATTATCAAGGAGATCGCTATGCGTTAAACTTTGACCAAGGGTGGTTTGGAAAAGTAAAGCAAAACCATCTAGAATGGTCATTTGGTGCGTGTGAGCCCAAGGATTCACTTAAGCATTATCAAGCTGATATTAGTGAGCCAACTTATTTAACGGGTATGAAGGACGGTACCATCATTCTGGTAAGTAGTGGTAACAGGAAAGTTTATAAACTCCAGCCAAGTAAAATGGTACTTGATTTAATCATTGATGGCAAGACCATAGGATTAAAGGATATAGGGAATTGTGAGTTTGATAAACATGGTCACCTATGGATAAATGAAATAACGGGATGTAGAGTATGGCAATTTAATATAGATGGCCAGCTTTTAAATTGTTTAGGCGATGGTATAGCTGGTTTTCAAACCGATACTGTTGGCTACAACGAGGTCAGGTTTAATTGGATATATGATCTTAGACGTGGACCTGATGGGCATATTTATGTTTTAGATAGTCGCAATTATGCAGTTAGAAAGATAGATGTCGATCAACAGCAAATAGAATTAATCGCTGGAACTGGTCAACCGGGTTACCATGGAGATGGTGGTCCAGCTTTACAAGCGAGATTTGGTGGTGATCACAAGAGCGAATTTGATGGACCTTGGTCACTTGTATTAGATGAGGAAGGAAATATCTATGTGGGTGATACGCAAAATCATGTGGTGAGATTTATTGATAGTAGAAAGCAAGTTATTACTACTCTTGCTGGAGACCCTAATCTCGAAACAGAGGTAAATGATTTGCATCAGGCAAAGCTCGATCAGCTTCGGCTTCCGTTAATTTGCAGTTTGGACTATTATAATGGACGCTTGTTTATTCCCGAATGGGATGGTGATTTAATTATTCTAAAAAAACAAGCCTTAAACCACAAAGTTGACTAATAATATATCAATTAAGGTCGTTTGACTTTATTATGATGCTGTGCTATATTAAGGCAGCAAATGAAAAATGGTGGAGAGGCTCACCAGGGGAAACCCCCAAACCGCAACTGCCGATAGCTTCTACAAATTTCAGGAGTGGATCCTGTCTTTTGTAGAGGCTATTTTTTGTCTAAACTGATCAACAGGAGGGAACGATTATGTTAGTAAGTTTAGGATTGCTAATCGTCTTAGGTTATGCGGCTGGAAAATTAGCTCGGATGATTCGATTACCTGAATTAGTAGGTATGCTTATTGCTGGTATCATACTTGGCCCAGCTTTATTCAATTGGTTAGATGCCGATATGCTCCATATCTCTGGAGATTTACGAGCACTTGCATTAATCATTATCCTCATACGTGCTGGGTTAGGGATCACTCCTGATCACATAAAGCAGATTGGTAAACGTGCGCTCTTATTTGCAAGCATTCCTTGTTTATTTGAGGGAATAACCGTGCTAGTTGCTGCACGATTTATCTTTGGTTTGGAGTGGGCAGAAGCAGGCATGCTCGGCTTTATTCTTGCTGCTGTCTCACCAGCAGTAGTTGTTCCTAGCATGGTCGAATTAAAGCAATTAGACTATGGTAAAGACAAACACGTTCCAACCTTAGTATTAGCAGGGGCATCACTAGATGATGTTTTTGCCATTACCCTATTCACCTTATTTCTCGGGTTAGGTACAGCTAGCCAAACCAATCTATGGCTTGAAATAGGGAAAATTCCACTTGCAATTGGTGGTGGTATTTTAACTGGGTTAATTGTCGCGATAGTCGTGCTATTTCTCTTTAAAAAATTTCAATTTAACAATCATGGTATCGATCAATTATTACTGTTACTTGGATTACTAATCCTCTATTACCATGTTAGTGACTGGCTTGGTATAGCTGGTTTAATCGGTATTATGACAGTTGGCTTAATGTTATTTAAAAACCAACCTACAGAAGCGGAGCGGTTAAGTCATCGCCTCACAGAGCTCTGGGTTTTTGCTCAAATTCTTCTGTTCACACTCGTAGGGGCTGAAGTTAACTTAAGTGTTGCGCTCCAAGCAGGGCTATTAGGAGCTGTCATTATCGTGATTGGCTTGCTAGGCAGAGGGATCGGTGTTTTTGTCGCTACCTTAGGTTCCTCATTAAACTGGAAAGAGCGCTTGTTTTGTTTAATTGCTTATACCCCTAAAGCAACAGTTCAAGCAGCTATCGGTTCATTACCATTAATGGCTGGTGTTGAAGCAGGTCAACTTATCTTAGCTGTTGCTGTTTTGGCAATCGTGATAACTGCTCCTTTAGGAGCGATTGGCATTAAATGGTCAGCCCCGAAACTACTCAATAAAGGCTGAGAAAAAAAGTGAAAAAAGATAGCTTAACCGCATAATCTTCATTATAATAAAAGAAAGCTTTGGAGGGGAATGCCATGTTTAGTTATCAAATCGAACCGGGTTTGACATTAAAGCCACTTGAATTACAGGATAGTGAGAAGCTTTATCAAATGATTAATCAATCTAGAGCTCATTTGCGTGAGTACTTAGCGTTTGTTGACGGGACTGTTCATCCAAATGATACCAAGTCATTCGTCCAATCAACCGTCCATAGTAATGCAGAAGAGCAATCGTTTGTGTCTGTTATTTTAGTTGATGAGCAAATTGCTGGTCTTGTTGGCTTTAATCAAATTGATTGGTCGAACCGGAAGGCGGAGCTAGGCTATTGGTTAGGGGAACCTTTTCTTAGAAAAGGGATCATGACGAAAGCTGTCAAAGCCATTATTAACTATGGCTTTAATCATTTAGCACTCAATCGCATTCAGTTGCGAGCGGTTTTCTTTAATAAGGCGAGTCGGGGCATTGCTGAGAAGCTTGCATTTGTCGAGGAAGGCGTTATCCGTGAAGCAGAATGGGTGAATGATCACTATGTTGATCATGTACTGTATGGATTATTAAAGCGAGATTGGCAAAAATAACGAACATGGAAAGACTCATCATATACTTAAAGATAGGAAAATGGATAAAAGATGAAGAAACAATTATTTAAAGTAACTGAAGAAACGGAGCTATTATCGTTTCTATTAGCTAAGATTGATCGTGGTCGTAACTATATCAAGGGAGTTCTGGCAAGAGGCCAAGTGTATGTAGACGGTAACCAGGAAAAAAGGTATAACGCAATGTTGACGCCAGGACAAAGTGTTGAGGTTCTCAAGCAAGCTCCTATCTCTGTTAAATTTTCGGGGATGCGCATTATGTTTGAGGATGAGGATATCATTGTGATTAACAAGGAAGTAGGCCTGCTAACGATTGCCTCTAAAAAAGGGGAAAAACAGTTAACGGCTTATCGGCAGCTCATGGCTTATGTCCAACAGTCTAATCCGAAAGCACGAATTTTTATCGTCCATCGACTTGACCGAGATACATCAGGAGTGATGATATTTGCCAAAAATGAACGGACTAAACATGCGCTTCAAGAGAATTGGAAGCACCTTGTTAAGGAACGCGCCTATATTGCGCTTGTCGAAGGTAAGGTAAAAAAACAGCAGGATACGATCACATCTTGGTTAAAGGAGACGAAAACACACCAGATGTACATTAGTAAAAATGCTCAAGGTGCCAAACAAGCAGTCTTACACTATACGGTAATGGATCAATCTAGCCATTATTCACTACTGAGAGTTACGCTTGAAACAGGGCGTAAAAACCAAATTCGTGTTCAGCTCGCATCAATAGGTCACCCTGTTGTCGGTGACAAGAAGTATCAAGCCACAACTAACCCAATCGGTCGACTTGGGCTACATGCATCAGTACTTCGTATTAGGCACCCGTGGACAAAGGAATTTTTCAGCTTTGAATCACCTATCCCAAAACGATTCAAAGTAAAGGGGCTTTAAACTAAATGTATGTAACGATTGAAGCAGCAGCAGAGTACTTAAAGATTTCTGAAAAAGAAGTACGACAGTTAATCTTTCAGCAACGGATTCGAGCTGTACACGATGGGGAGATATACCTTGTCAATACAGCTCAATTTGATACACACTTAAAACAACTTGAGAAGTATAGAGCGCTTATGCAAGAAATATTGAATCAGCCCATTCCAGAGAGTATCTATGTAAAGGATGAAGATTAATCTTTGGATGAAATGAAAAAGGAACGGGAAATCATTCTCTGTTTGAGCTGTTTGGGTTGGGACAACAGGTTTTAGAGGCTACAAGATGAACACATAATCGGAGAGAGAACCTAATTTAGGGAACGTCGAGATGGCGATGTCAATCCATCTCGACGTTTTTTTGACTAGAAAATGCCAACATCACTTTTCAATTGGTCACTCATGAATCTAGCATATGGATTTAAATTAACTGCTATAGAACAAGATACTGAATGTTATTGATTGGGTTCCCAGCTTGAGGCGATGTTCGGTAATACAGTCCCTCGTGAACCTCTTAAATCCACTTCATGATTTTCATAAGGATAAAAAACGATAAAGTTTTGTGTTACATTATGAGCGAGCTTATCTGGTAATGCCTCTAGATTTGGATGCCAAGCAACAGTTCCTCTGCGGGCGCTAATCGCCATAACCAGATCGTCTTTACTTAGCTTTGAGCAATAACGTTCGAGCATTTCCCAGTCGGGTAAATGTGTAAACGAGGCTTGGATAGCTGGTTTAACGTCACTAACATATGTCGAGATCTCCTCAAATTCATCATCCATTATGATAAACATCACTTTACAGCTTAGCTGCTTTGTAATATTTTTTACTACACGTAAAGCATCCTTAAAGCCTGGTTTGGCAGTAATGCCATTAGGCAGTAGGACAACCATCCGTTCTGTCGTTTGTATCGGTTGAACTTGTTTAACGATCATCGCTCGAATATAAGTGTGATCAAGCACATTATCAATAATACCACCAAATACTTTTTCAGTACTAGATTTTGCCCCATTCCATCCGGTTACGATTGTGGTAATCCTTTCTTCGGTTACAGCACGTTCAATTCCCCACCCAATACTGTTATCAACACGTGTTAACGGACGAACGGGAACCTCAGCACCAGCAGCATAAAAGATGGCATGCCCTAACATTTTTTCGGCAGTGGCAACATCTGATTCAGCTTCTTTAGCATTTTTGTTAATCACCTTTAATGGATAAATAGCTTCTTCTGATTTTGTAGCCACTCGAACAAGAAAGGCTAAATCCATTAACGATTCCATAGTATTCGGATTAGCGATAGGGATTAAAATACGCTCAGGGCGTTTCTCTTTACTGTCGTCCGCTGATGATGACTCGTGTTTGATTAGCTTCCGTGCATACTTTTCAGTGATAAAGGGTCCGATCATACAAGAAATTAAAATTAAAATAATAATCGCATTAACTGTCGCTTGATTAAGCAAGTTAAGATCGAAACCGACAAGTGTCGCTGCTAGAGTTGCTGCGGCTTGTGGTGTAGACAAACCAAACATGACATGACATTCATCTTGGTTGTACTTGAAAATATAAGATGCAATAAAGCTTGCTAAATATTTACCTACTAATAAAGCGAAAACGATACTAATCGTCAAGATTAAAGCCTGCCAACTTGAGAAGAGCGCAGATAGATCCATAAGCATTCCAACTGATAACAAGAAGAATGGAATAAATAAAGCGTTGGCGGTAAACTTAATCCGGTCATTAACGAGCCATGTGGGAAAATGTAGCGGTTTAGGCTCAGGCCAGCAAGGAATGCCCCGATAATCGGTTGTAAACCAGCGTAAAATGCCATCCAACCTGATATGAATAAAATGACCATAACATAATTAAACTCATTTGCTCCGTCAATACCAGGAATTTTGAAAAAACTTTTAGATAAGAACGGAACAATAATTAAAACAAGGGTAGCATAAAGCACGATTGAAAAGATCAGTTGAAACCAAAATTGAGCATTGACTTGACCTACAGCCATTCCGGAAATAATCGCCAAAAAGACCATTGCAAAGGAGTCTGTTACGAGTGTGCCGCCAATAGCTGTAATCACGGCTTTATTTTTGTTTACCCCCATTTTACTTGCAATTGGGTAGGCAAGTAGAGTATGTGAGCCAAGAATAGACCCTAATAAAAGTGCCGCTGAAAAGCTAAATTTAAATAGTAATCCAAGGATGAATCCAATTATTAAGGGTACATTGAACGATAATAAACCAAAAACTAAGCTACGATGACGGTATTTTTTAAAACCATCGATATCAAGCTCTAGACCAGCTATAAAAATGATAAACAAAAGACCAACCGTTCCAAGTAATTCTATTGTGCTATCACGTGCCAATATATTTAAACCATACGGTCCTAAAATGATACCAGCAATAATGGGTCCAATGATTCCGGGCATACGGAGTCGTACCATAATAAAAGGTGTGACTAAAAAGACAGTGACCGCAATGGCGAAGATTACCACAGGCTCTTGAACGGGTTCAAACATGAAGCATACCTCCGAATTTGTAATAAGAAATAATAATAGCATAGCTGCTGTTTTTTTTCAGTATTTTTTTTGTAAAATTCATTTATCGGGAAATGACAAGCTTCGGCGGCTCCAAGAAGATAAACAATTGTTTGATTTAACTCCATTTAACAAAAGTCTTCCACTTCTATTAGTTTTGAGAGTATGCCATTTAGAAACTCTCCGGCTAATAAAAGTTAAAGCCTCCGATGGATACCACAGATTTTTGGCGGAAATTTATGTTAAAATAAGACAAAGGAGTTGGGATAATGAAGATTGACCTTATACAACATGTTGCATTTGAGGAACCAGCAGCTATTAATGATTGGGTTAAAGAGCGTGGTCATCAGCTGGTGCTTCATCAACTATATCGAGGTGATCAAGTTCCAAACGGTGATGAGATTGATTTCTTAATTATGTTAGGTGGTCCAATGAGTGCTAATGATCCAGAGCCTTACTGGCTAGAAGAGGAACGTCAACTGATCAAACAATTGATAAGTATGAAAAAACCGATTTTGGGTATTTGCTTAGGGGCACAGCAAATTGTTAAGGCATTAGGTGGAGAGGTTTTTATAGGTAAGGAAAGGGAAGCGGGCTGGTTTCCAGTTACTGATCTTAGAACAAATCAAGAATATTTGGTTTTTCATTGGCACCAGGAACAATTTACCTTACCAAATGGATCGACCAGACTGTATACCAATCCGGCTACACTCAATCAAGGCTTTCGGTATCAGGATCATGTTATCGGCCTGCAATTTCATTTAGAATCCACAATTGAAAGTATTTTAATATTACTTGAGCAGGATCAGGCTTTCCTTGAACCATCGCTGTATGTTCAGTCAGCTGCCGAAATATTGCAACAGAGCATCCCGCATGATAATAAACAACTACTATTTTACTGGTTAGATAATCTAGCTACTAGATAGTGACGAGGAATAGACGCTATTTCTGCATGTTGACTAAAGATAAATGTCCAAAATGTTGAACAAGAAGGTGCTAGTAAGAAAGGATCAATTGTATAACCCGTTTGGTCAATGCGTTTGTTATTCTCAACATAGGTAAGTTCAACGTCTCGAAATTCAAAAGGGTCTGGTGTTTTATTTTCTATTAATGAAGTAATTAATAATTCGTTACAATGGTTGATGGCTCGATACAAAGGGACTAAGTGCATAGGTGTATTGCTAAACAATTCTGCCGTTTGAAGCAATTTTCCTTGTTGATGAAGCTCAAAAAAGCATTTTAACTCATTCATATCTTTTGTGCTTAGTGCTGTCTTCCATTTAGAATGTAAAATTAATGTTTGCTTCATGCTCATCATGCTCCTTTCTAATGGCTTATTATAGCATGACCAACTCCGAAGTAGCTAATAAAAGTGCTAATTCACAAATAAGAGGAGAGGAATAGATAAATGGTAAATGAAAAGGTCGAATTAATTAAACAGCTTGTTCAAATTCCTAGTCCATCAGGTAATACTGGGAAGGTTATGCAGTTTGTCGAAGATTATTTTACTGAATTAGGTGTACAAACAAAACGTAACCGAAAAGGTGGATTAGTTGCAACAATCCCTGGAAAGGATAATGACCAACACAGGATGCTTACTGCTCACGTTGATACACTAGGTGCGATGGTTAAGGAAATAAAAGCAAATGGCCGATTAAAGTTAGATTTAATTGGGGGGTTCCGCTATAATGCGATCGAAGGGGAGTATTGTCAGATTGAAACAGCTCAAGGAGAGCTGATAACTGGCACCATTTTGATGCGGCAAACTTCTGTCCATGTCTACAAGGATGCAGGAACGGCAGAACGCAACCAAGAAAATATGGAAGTACGTCTTGATGCCAAGGTGGAAAATGCAGAACAGGTTAGAAAGCTTGGTATTGAAGTAGGGGATTTTGTTTCGTTTGATCCACGTGTTCAAGTAACAGATACTGGCTTTATCAAGTCACGTCATCTCGATGATAAAGCTAGTGTAGCTATTCTTATGAAATTAGTTAAAAAAATTGTCACAGAAGGAGTTCGCTTACCCTACACGACCCACTTCCTCATTTCAAATAATGAGGAGATTGGCTATGGTGGTAATTCTAATATTCCACCTGAAGCGGTCGAATATTTAGCTGTTGATATGGGGGCAATGGGTGATGGACAAGCGACAGATGAATATACTGTATCAATCTGTGTGAAAGATGCCACTGGTCCATATCATCTTGGCTTACGAAAACATTTAGTTCAATTAGCTGAAGCCAATCAAATTGGCTATCAGCTTGATATATATCCATACTATGGATCTGATGCTTCAGCGGCACTTACAGCTGGGCATGATATTATTCATGGGTTAATTGGTCCTGGTATTGATAGCTCTCATGCCTATGAGCGTACCCATATTGATGCTTTAGAGCAAACAGAATTACTATTATATTCTTATTTACTGTCTAAATTAATAGCATATTAAAAAATCAGTGCCTTGCACTGGTTTTTTTTATCGCAGTGTAACTGGCTGGGGCTGCGATTACTCGCCCCATCGAAGGGCTTTTGAAAGACTCCCACTACAAGAAATAAGGGAGCACGTCATGTCTAAGTGGGCGATCCAACAGCCAGTAGCCTGATTGGTTTAACTGAGTTCAGTGTGGGAGAGAGGAAGCTGACTAAGTTCGCGACGTCGTGTCACAACGTCTGCACGAGCACATCCTATGGGTCGAAACCCCACTGAACGAAGTTTCTCTTTATATAAAGTAATATTAAAAAATCAAATACACTTTGACATATTTGCGCCCAGAATTTATCGAACGATGCTCGATAAATTCCCGCTGAAAACTGTGGCATCCGCCAGAGGTTTACACTTTATTGAGCTGGGTTTGAAACTACTGAATGCTGGAAATAGGTATTTTAGCTCACCATCTAAAGTAGTGGTGGACTTCTGCTCAATGAAGTTAAATTTTTAAACAGAAGTATCTCATTCTCTGCTTAATAAAATGGCTTAACTGCTTCGTTCCATGTCTTAAAATGATCTTTTATTAAAAAAGTTATCAAGGGGTCATTTTAAGAAATGTAAAAATAACCGGGATCACGTAAAGGTTGCTATAAGGCAAGTCGATACGTTAATTGATTATACCATTTAATTGTATGCGATTACTAAGATTATTGATGTAAATTTTGTAATTTTATATAAATATTAAGATTTAATTCCTTTATTTAGTGATGGATATTAAAATAGTTGACATATTACCTTTAAAGAATCAAAAACTTTTCAAAGATTGGAAAGTTGGGTATAGATAATGGATATTATTATAGTTATAAAAAAAGGGGGTGTTAGGACCACTAAAGATCACACCTTTCCCAGTTATTTTTAATCGGGATTCAACTTCTAAGTTAATATCACGATAAGGCTATGAGTATCTTTGTTGATCAAAACCATTTCAGTTAGTCATCTAGATTCATGTATATTGGCTAAACGAAAACCTGATCAAGCTTTTAGGAAATAGATACATCGAGCTATGGAAGGTAGGCTTCTGCCCAATTTAATGATTAATTGAGCCAAAATGGCAGGGTAAGGTTCTCATTGGCTTTAAGAATCCATAGACCAATCAGCTTGTCTATAATAGTTAATTTAGACTCATGTTAATTTTATTACAAAGAAATATTGACTTGGTTCAGCAAGTCGCTCATAGATTTTCTTTGAGCCTAAAGATAAAGCTGCCAAACGCTAACCTCAAATTATTATGTTATGGATATTACATTCACCTATGAAAAGAAAGTATTGTAGCAAGGATAGCCTTACCAGATAAGCTCCCTGTATGGAGAGGAAGGTGATCGTTTCATAGTTTCGAGTCTAAGTATCAACCACTGGATAAAAACTGAAGATAACTAAGCTAATGGAACAAGCTGCTGAAATAAGAAGGGAGGGTCACCTGATTATTTGAGGAGCTTTTTTTAAAAAGAACGAAAGGATATCTTTTCCTAATTATTGAAATAAACTATTAAAATTCTAATTTTTAGCTTTGGTATGCCTTTAGCATGGCAATTAAAGCAGGATAAATACTAGATAGAAAAGGTGGATGACATAATGAAGCAAGGATTATCTTTTTTAGAGGATTTTATTTTAATAAATGATTTAAAGATGGGTATCGATTTTGAAGTTGTATCATTCCTCGCTATCACACCGAATCAATTAACAGGTTCAGCTGACCGTTATTTGGGAATAGACGTAGAGGATGTATTACGTTTTCGAAATGCTACAGACACTTTTCATTATTTAATTAATTTAGTTCCACCTAATGAGAAAACGTATATCACGCCAACTCCCTTTAAGGATAACGTAAAATCTCTCTATTTTTTTAAATTGAGAGCACCATTAAATCTTAAATTTGCTATCGGCTGTGGCTTAGGAGTGGTTCGGATGTTGAAGGGTACATATCAAAATCAGTATTTATTTTATTCGATTGATCAAGTCTACAATGATCAAAATAATGATATTTTTAGTTTAGCTACCGATATTTTTCGATTAAAACTTTACATGCAATTAGTGCTCGGTAAGAAATTCCATGATAAAGCTATCGAAAAAGAGTGGAAAAACAATCAGCTTTCTGCCTTTAACCTACTCATGACTGATCAAAAGTATATACATAAACAGCTTGAAAAAATTTTTTCTTAAATTACTTTACCTGTCGTAGTAAAAAATGTATAATATAATTACTACGACAGATGAAGTAAAGTGTTATTGGGGGTGGCAATTTGTTATCGAGTGATGTGATGAGAGGTTATAATGACACCATTATTCTTGCCATTTTAATGCAGGGCCCGTCATATGGCTATGAGATCTCTAAGCAAATAAAGAAAAGGTCAAATGACATATATGTTATGAAGGAAACAACACTTTACTCCGCTTTTACACGACTAGAAAAAAAGGGTTATGTACGTTCATTTACTCAAGATAAATCTGAGGGCAGGCGTCGGACCTACTATGAAGTAACCTTAGAGGGTCGTGCTTACTTTGAAGAGAAATGCCAAGAATGGGTGGTCACTCAACAGGTGGTTAATCAATTTATTAAGAAAGGTGTGAACTAATATGGACACAATCATGTCATATCTAGATAGTATGTTTGCTAAGCTCCCGCAAACCCAGGAACTGGAGCGAATTAAGCAAGGACTACTTGATAATATGCAGGATAAGTATGAAGAACTATTAGCAGAAGGAAAGTCAGAGCATGAAGCAATTGGAATTGTGATTGCTGAATTTGGCAATGTTGATGAATTAATTGAAGAACTAGATCTGCCAATCTATCAAGAGCAGGGGGAAGAAGGCGTTTCTTTTAGCGATCAAGAGATAGAAGAATTTCAAGTAGCGAATCGAAAAACGGGTCAATTAATTGGAATAGGCGTGATGTTGATCATCACAGGTGCCGGATTATTAATGCTTTTTAATGCGATCGGAGAAAGAGGACTTAATGTAGCCCATCTGGCTAATCTGTCAGATGTGCTTGGATTAATTCCATTATTTCTCTTTGTAGCCATTGCTGTCGGCCTATTTATTTATAGTGGAACAATTATTGAACGTTTTGATCAAATTAATCAACCCATCGCATTGACAACCAATCAGAGGAAAAGGTTGGAACAAGCTTATGGTCGCTTTCAACCAATTTTTACGAAGGTGATTATTACCGGTGTAATCTTTTGTATTCTTGCACCATTACAGCTTATTCTGCTATCAAGCTTAAACGATGATTTATCCAGCTACGGTGTGGCGATCTTACTGTTTATTGTTGCAATAGCAGTATATCTATTTATTTACTATGGTAAAATACACGAAAGTTATAGGAAATTATTAGGGATAGGGATAAGCTCAGAGCGGGAAATTAAAGAGCGAGACCGGGTTATTGGTGCCGTGGCTGTAGGAGTTTGGTCATTGGCAACGGTGATCTTTTTAATCAGCGGGTTGGTTTATCGTCAATGGCATATTAACTGGATTATATTCCCTGTAACTGGAATACTTTTTGGTGGATTTTCTGGTGTTTACAGTGCTTTAAAGAAAGAATAAGGATATGGCTGACACTAATCCTTGATTATTGGTTAAAGCCGTGGTATAGTTTTAGAGCGATGAGCTAATTTGCGTAAGCCGCTACACATCTAAGCGTTGATGTGGCAACGCGTGTAGTGCCGTAAATGTTGATGACTTGTTCAGGAACAAGTCACTTAAAATCGGTTTCTTTCGAGAAATCGGTTTTTTACCATATTGTCATAACTTTTTGTACTTCATTGAGCAGAAGTTCTCTACTTTTATAAGAGGTGAGATGAATGCCTATTTGTATTCCATTCAAGTAGGGTACAAACCCCGAGTGAATAAAGTAAAGGCCTCCGACGATGCAGCAGATTTTCAGCAACTGTTTTATGTATATTTAATTCGATTTAAATAAGGAGTCCAGCCTATGAGGAAACTGATTTATTTAATTTTGCTAACTCTGTTATTAGTTTTAAGCATTAGAATTTATCTGGATACAACTACTTTGAAGGTTAACTATGTCACAGTTATGTCTAACAAACTTCAAGTAAATGAGGACTTAAATATACTTCAAATTTCAGATCTTCATAATCTGGATATCAGCAATCAGTTTGACAAAGTTGCACAACTAACCCCGGACATTATCGTGATAACAGGTGATCTTATTGATCGTAAAACAACAGACTTGACGGTTATCAATGCACTACTGGAACAGTTAACAGCGACTTTTAGTGTTCCAGTCTTCTTTGTATCAGGAAATCACGAGTGGGAGAATCCACTCTTTGCAGCGCTAAAGTTACAGTTAGAGGAATATGGTGTTGTCATCCTAGATAATAGCTCAACCGTTCTTAGCATCAATAACATAACGTTTAATTTGGCAGGTGTAGCAGATGCTTCAACTGGGAATGATCGTTTAACGGAAGCTTTGACTGGATTGGATTTAACTTTGCTAACCATTCTATTATCACATTCCCCTATTCTTATGGATCAAGAAGAAAAAATGGTAGATTTAATTTTAAGTGGCCATACACATGGTGGACAGGTACGTTTACCTTTAATAGGTGGCTTGATTGCACCAGATCAGGGGTTGTTTCCAGAATACCAAAAAGATCTTTATACCTTAGCTTCGGGCACAGTTCTTTATATTGATAGTGGTTTAGGTACAAGCGTTTTACCTATTAGACTTTTTAATCAATCTCAGATTAGTTTAATTGAAATAAAAGCCCATGATTAAAGTTATCATCTCTATATGTCTTGATTATCAGCAAAATTTATATCGAAAAAATATTGAAAAAATTTGGATTTTTGCTATAATTTTAACATTATAGACAACTATATTTGTGATTTGCTACACACCATTTATTTCTATATTTTTTGAATAATATAAAAAAGTAGTGTTGCAAACGATAGAGAAACTGAAGGGATGAAAACCGTGAAACTTACAATTAGACAAAAGATGGGGACGTTTTTTGGTGTTATTGTCCTATTTATTTTATGTTTGGGGATTATTTCTCTTATTGGGTTACGTTCGGTCAATAACGAATTAAACCAAATGTACCAAAATCATTTAATAGGTGTTGAACGTATTAAGGAGGCAGAGGTTCAGCTACTTTCAATTGAACGAGCTCGTAATGATATGTTAATAACGAATCATCAAAATGAGCGAGAACTCTATGCCGAAGAAGTAATTACGCATAAAGATACATTAAAAGAAGTAATTGATCAGGTTGAGCTTACTATGCAAACAGCTAGTGAGCGAGAACTGGTTGATCATATTCGTACTTTGATCGTAGATTTGGAGGAAAGTGAAGATGAAATTATTGATTTTGCATTAAATGATCGAGTCAATCAGGCTATGACTTTTCGTCATCGAAGTACAGCCTTAATCGATCGAATTGAAGAACATGCGGCTGAAATTGTTCATTTAAAAACAGAGCTTGCCGAAACAGCAGATGCTAATTCAAGTCGATTATTTTATACGATGCAAGCGATCATGATTGCCGTTTTTGTCCTCACTGTCATTTTAGTTGGGATCGTTTTACGCTATTTTGATAAAACGATATCGAAGCCAATTAAGCAAGTAGATGGTTTAGCCCGTCAATTAGCAAAAGGTAAATTTAATGTCGAAGCCCTAGACGTAAAGACAAAAGATGAGTTGGGTTCAATGACTAAAGCTGTAGATGAGATGGTGATAAACATCCGCCAATTGTTAACAACGATAAATTCAAATGCAGAAGAGGTGGCGGCATCATCCGAGCAACTTACTGCTATTTCACAACAATCTACCTCCATTTCATTTGAAGTGTCTAAAACGATGAATGATTTAGCAAATGGTGCGAGCCAACAGGCTTCAGATACAGAACAAGCATCTCATCACGTAGCTGAAATGGGTAAGCTGTTAGACAGAAATCAAGAAGCTATTTTAGCTGTTGTAAAATCAGCTGGAAAGATAGATAAAAAGAAGACAGAAGGGTTTACTATTTTAGACAGGCTGGTACGGCAAAACGATGATAATAATCAAGCAACAGAGCTTGTATATCGTAATATTATGGCTAATAATGATAGTGCCACCAAAATTGAGCAAGCGAGTGAAATGATTCAAAACATTGCCGATCAAACCGGGTTGTTAGCTCTTAATGCTGCCATTGAAGCAGCGCGGGCTGGAGAACAAGGTAAAGGGTTTGCTGTTGTTGCCGATGAGATTCGTAAGCTTGCAGAACAATCCAATCAGTTTAGCAAAGAAATATTGGCGATAATTACAGAGCTAAAGGCAAGTTCTAACGAAGCGGTCATTAAAATGCAAGATATGAAAGGCATGATGGAGACACAGACCGAATATGTTTCTGAAACATCAACCATTTTTGATCAAATTTCGGAAGCGATCAATCAGACAGAACAAGCTATTGATGAATTAAATCGTATCACAAATGCTCTGACAACTAATAAGGAGTCTACTTTATCAGTAGTAGAAAGTCTTTCAGCAATTGCAGAGGAAAATGCTGCTTCTACAGAGGAGGCTGCTTCCGCTATTAGCGAACAGGAAGCAAGTGCAAAGGAAATTTCTGCATCAAGCGAAAGCTTAACTGGAATATCTAATGAGCTTCACACGTTAGTACAACAATTCCAATTATAAGTATAAGCCGATCACTTTATCCTTGAAGGGAAGGGAAAGTGATCGGTTTTTAGATCTGCGCTAGAGTTTAGTATTCGATTATGCTAGTATGGGTGGTGGAATGATTAGAGAACTTCTAGAATAGTAAAATGAAAAGAGTGAAGGTTCAATGAATTATCCGAGTACAGAACAGATAAAAGAACGTTGTCAACTAATAGCAGATCGTTACCAAATAGATGAGCGCTTATTTTTTCAAATTATTGAACATTGGGATCAAAAGGATGTTTGCATTGAAAGTAAATTAAATGAAAGTTTTAAAGGTTTATTACATCAAGTAAGCTTAGAAATTGGCAAGATTAACAATGAAATAAATTTGGAGCCGACTTGTCGCATGGGCTGTGCCTTCTGTTGCTATTATCCGATTATCATAACCGAGTTAGAAGCGAAGCTGATCAAGAACTTTATTAAAAATATGCCTAGGGAACAGTCTGATAAAATCAAGAATAAGTTAACAAATTATCAGCAGCACTATTCAGCTATGTTTACAGAAGCTAGCCAGATTGATTTTCAAACTGATTCGGAATTTAAACAGAAATATCGTGCCGTTCATTTACCTTGTCCGTTGCTAGATTTAGAGACAAATAGCTGTATGGCTTATGACGTACGTCCTATTCCTTGTCGGACTTATCTTAATTACGCTGATCCTAAGATCTGTGAACAATCAGCTATGCCTAAGGAAACAGTTAGCTTTGAATTTTTATATCAGCCTTATTTTGAGGCATTAAATTGTTTTATTCAGTGGCTTTATGAGGATGGTGATACAGGGTTTATCCGATATCCTGATGATATCTACCGTGAAGATTACTTGGTTAATTGGCTAACATGAAGTGATTAGCTGGATTGAAATGCTCTGAATTTTAGAGTTCGTAGAGACGATTGGCCGATATGGCAGGACTAGTTATACTATCAAAAACGCCCCTATGTTAAGCGCCACATCTCATTTGTCGGCTCGGGCTTTTATTTCCTTACCTATTTAAATGCCTCCCCTTATCACCATCTCGATTTATTTACCTCCTTTTAGCCAGTATGAGCTGACAATCCACTTTACAAAGAATAGCCAACCGTGCAGGATTGATCGCGGTGTAACTCGGCTATAAGACTCCCAGTTCAAGAAATAAGTGAACACATTATTTCTAACTTGGAGATCCAACCGCCAGTAACGGCCCGGATTGGTTCAACTAACGTTCAGTGGGGGAGAGAGGAAGCTGACTAAGTTCGCGACGTTGTGTTGCAACGTCTGCACGAGCACATCCTATGCGTCGAAACCCCACTGAACGAAGTTTCTCTTTATTCCACTGGTTGGCTAATTTGATAGATAAGCGATTTATTATGATTGAGTCAAATGTCTAAGTTTGTCCTCAACCTCGATCATGGTTAACCCGTGAAAATATGACCTTTAGGATAAGAGACCAGCGGTGATTTTGCACGAGAAAGAGCAAAAGCAATCGTTAATGGGCCGACTCGGCCAATAAACATAAGAACCATAATAATTAACTTACCAACACTTGTTAATTCACTTGTAATCCCTAAGGACAAGCCAACTGTACCAAATGCCGAAAAAGATTCAAAAGCTAAGGCGAAGATGGGCAAGCTTTCACTTATGCTTAAGCAAAAGATAGCTGAGATTAAGAAAAGAAGACTGATTACCATAATTGAAAGTGAGCGATGAACAATTTCACGTGGGATACGATATCGTAAGAGTTGGACCTCGTTCTGCCCGCGTGCATATGAGTATACCGCTAGGATAATGATGATAAATGTTGTTAACTTAATCCCACTTGCTGTAGATGCACTACCAGCGCCAATAAACATCATTAGCATGGTAAAGATCAAAGTACTATCTTGCATTGCTGCGTAATCTAGTGTATTAAAACCAGCAGTTCGTGGTGAGACCCCTTGAAAAAAGCTTCCCCATAGCTGTTCATTTAGAGGTAGATCAGCTAGTGTAGCTGAATTCTGGAATTCCAATAGAAAAAAAGCAAACGTTGCTAAGATGTTAAGAGCTAATGTACCAAGCAACATCACCTTCGTGTGTAAAGAATATTGATGAAATTTTTTGCGTTCGATCAGCTCATAAATGACAGTAAAACCAATCCCCCCAGTAATAAATAATAAAGTAATGATTACGTTAATCAAGGGAGAACCAACATAATCAGATAAACTATTAGACCACAAACTAAATCCTGCATTATTAAATGCCGAAATGCTGTGAAATAAGCTTGTAAATAAACCAAAGCCTAAGCCATGTTCCGGAACCCATTTGAACGCTAGAATAACAGTTGCAACTAACTCACAGGTAATCGCAAAATAAAATAGCCGGCGAATTAAACGCACTACGCCACCCATCGAGTTTTGATTTAAGGACTCTTGAATAATTAGTCTTTCTTTCATCCCTATTTTCTTACCTAACAAAAGAATACTCATAACGGCAAATGTCATTAAACCGAGTCCACCAACTTGAATGAGAATCATAAGAATCGTTTGTCCGAATAAAGTAAAGACACTACCGGTATCAACAACTGCTAATCCAGTAACGGTAACAGCAGATGTTGCAGTAAAGATAGCTTCAAGCCATGAAATGGGGACTGTTGTACTCCAAGGTAACATTAAAGCGAATGTTCCGATTATAATTAATAACAAAAAACCAGTAGCTAATATTTTCGGTGGTGATTGACGTCGATACGCGAGCTGTTTAAGTAGATTCATATTGGTGTTCACCTTCAGACTATATCTTTAATCTTGACTGTCATCATTTTCCTGATGTAATTATGTATGTCGTTAAATTCTGGGCGCATTGGATATACATTCACTAAATACTGTAGTCAGAAAAATTAATGGTTCAGTCGCTAGATTTTAAGATAGCGTCAATTACTACTAAAGTCAATACCTACTTTTGATTCGTTCACTTAGGATAATAGTTTAAATTGATTACCTTGGTAGAGTATAAGGCCGTCCCTTTTCATTGCAGTTAACTCTCGTGAAAGCGCACTACGATCTGCATGTAAATATTGAGCGAGCTCTTGGCGATTATACGGAATCGTTCGCCATTGATCCTGATTACAGGGGTATGATTTTAAATAGGCAATTACCCGATCACGTAATCGTTTATTCCCTAGTACTTCAATTCTATTAAGTAATCGTTGATGTTGAAATGTCATTTGCTTTAATAACAATTGATAGATCCGAGCTCTAAGTGGACAAGTCTCTGCAAAATGTTGCTGTTTAAAGATGAGTAATATTGTCTTTGACTTGGAATTAACGATATGCTCATCGGAAAGTGGTAATTGAGACGGCCAGATAAGATCACCGCATTCCAATGAAGTTAAAATAAATCGATCTCCATGTCTATTTATCTTCTCAATCATTAATTGTCCATCAATAACTAGAGCGATGACATTTTGATAGTGATGGTACATAAGTGTTTGGTTAACCTCTAGAGATTTAATAGAAAGCTGGAGACACTTGATAGCGGTTAAAAGGTCATTCTGGCTAAATGATTGGAACAAACTTAATTGCTTTAACTGAGAAGCAAGAGATTTCACGTGATCACCTCAATGTTGCAGCTGCAACAGCATAATCTATCACAGTTGTGCTATTTTAGAGTATAAGTGAGAATAATTCTCAATATATTTAGTATAGCGTTAGTCGAATGATGTGACAAGAAGGAGGGTAGTGATTGATTGACTTACCAAAAAAACAGATGATTAAGTTAGCAAGCTGGATAACCCTTGCACCTGATCTCGTCGTTAGTGCACCAATAGTAGAGGGTAAAATGTTTGATATTACCGTTTTTGGAATGGGAGAAGAAGAGACCATTAGTACGGAGATTGTCGGGTTAGTTAAATATATCTTTGCTCTAAGTGGAGAGTTAATCGTTGAGCATGGTGAAAATGTCTCATCGTTAACTCCAGGAACCATGCTAGCATTAACTGCCCATACACCTCATTCCATTATTGCCAAAACGCCTGTCTGCTTTCAACAGATTCATATTTATCAAGAAGGAGTGAACCAAATGATTCATAAAATTCCGCATCAGCAAATCATTAATTTAGCAGATCAAATCGAAGTTTTAGCGAACAAAAAAGTAAGCAAGTCAATCGTGCAAAGAAAAGATTTATCGTTAACGCTATTTGCTTTGGATCAAGATCAACAAATTGCTCGACATACCTCAACAGGGGATGCATTAGTTCAAATCTTGACGGGCGAAGCATTAATAACAATTGATCAAACGGATTATCAGCTTAGTGCAGGCGAGTGTATAGTTATGCCAGCAAACATTCCTCACGCTTTAAAAGCCGTCACATCATTTAAAATGCTTCTTACTGTTGTGAAGGCCGGTGATTAAAGTGGTTGAGGCTGGTCATTCCTTTTTAGCTCGATTAGGAAAGACAAGGTTACGCCCTGGCGGAATAAAAGCGACGAGTTGGTTATTGAATCAAGCAAACATGACGAAGGAACTGAAAATATTAGAAGTGGCTTGTAATCAGTGTACCAATGCCATTGAGCTCGCTAAACAAACAGGGTGTTCGATTACAGCAGTAGATTTAGATCCTAATGTGGTAGAGTTAGCACGTAAGCGTGTCAAAGACGCAGGCTTAAGCCATCTTATATCTGTAGAACAAGCAAATGCCTTAAAACTTCCATATCTAGCTGCTAGCTACGATATTGTGATCAATGAGGCGATGCTAACCATGCTTGGTGATAAGCAAAAAGCCCAAGCTTTAGCAGAATATTATCGAGTTCTAAAGTCAGGAGGGGTACTGCTGACCCATGATGTGATGGTGATAGATGATCAAAGTGATGACTTAATTAATAGATTAAGAGAAGTGATTCATGTGCCTGCAAAGCCGTATGATAAGCGAGGTTGGCTGAGCCTTTTTGAACAGACGGGGTACCGAGAAATTGAAAGCTTAACTGGCCCTATGTCGTTACTAGATCCAATCGGGTTGATTAGGGATGAAGGACTTCGCCGCTCCTGTAAAATTTTATTCAATGCCAGCAAAAAGGAGAATCGTCAGTACTTTAAGTCAATGTTTTCTTTTTTTAATAGCCATAAGGATCAGCTTGGTTATATCGCGATTGCATCACGTAAATAAATCATGTTTTTTGAAAAGGCTGGAATTTGGTTAACGACCATCCAGCCTTCTTCTGTGTTACTCATTTGAAAATATCAGTTAAACCTTGCCTGATGACAAGTATTCTTGTAAAGTAAATAGGATAATGACAACTAGAAAAGGTAGGCAGGTTAGATGAAGAAAATAATAAACATATGGCTGTTACTGATTGTTTTAACTGGATGTGGGGTGCCACTTACTGAACATACTGATAATGATTCATTTACAGAAACAACGGAGGAGCTAGCTCTAGTACATGACGACACTGACCTTATTGTTCATTTTATTGATGTCGGTCAAGCAGATGCAACCTTATTTCAGACTGAGCAAGCTACCATTCTGTTTGATACAGGAGATTGGAATAAGCGTGATGTTGTTGACTATCTTGAAGGGTTAGGGATAGATTCACTCGATTTAGTCATCGGTTCACATCCAGATGCAGACCATATCGGACAAATGCCAACTATATTAAATCATTTTAACGTAAAAGAGGTATGGATGTCAGGAATAGAGACAACATCAAATACATATGAACAAACATTAGATGCAATTCTGGAGCACGACATTGATTATCATGAACCCCGTGCTGGTGAAGTATATCAGCTTGGCTCATTTATCATTCATGTTATATCTCCGGCTGAGTTGACAAATGATGTAAACGAAGACTCTATCGCTATTAAGCTACAATTTGGTGAGACCGCATTTGTTTTGACCGGAGATGCGGGGAGTAAAGCTGAAGCTAAAATGATAGAGATCAATGATGACATTAGCGCAGATCTTCTACACGTAGGTCATCATGGTTCCAAAACATCAAGCAGTCAGGCATTCATAGAAGCAGTTGACCCGGCTATTGCGATTATATCAGCTGGTCAAAATAATAGTTATGGTCATCCAGATCAAGTGGTGCTTAATCGCCTGAATCAATATGGTGCTACGATATATGGTACTTATCAACATGGAAATATTTTAGTCTACTCAGATGGTCAACAATTACAGGTTGAAGTAGACCATGATCAGAATCAACAAGACCCAATAAATGTAATCGAGAAAACAGATACATGTATCGATCTCAATACAGCTTCAGTCTCAGACCTCGAAAAGATTGTTCATATTGGTGCTGAAAGAGCTGCTGAGTTAGTCCAATTACGTCCGATAGATTCGATCGAGCAGTTGACCCAGATTAAAGGAATTAGTGAAGCGCGATTAGTCGATATTAATAATGAAGGATTAGCATGTGTGAGGTGAAGGATTTGGAATTATCTGCTGTGATTGATCGCTTTAATGAAGATGGTTCTGCCGTCATTTTAGCAGAAACCATTGGAAAAGAGTTCGTTGTTAGGGCCGAGGAGCTACCGACGTCAGCCGAGCGGGGGAGCTGGATAACCGCTAAATGGAATAAAGATAGACTCGAATGCATTTCGTTGGATCAAACAAAAACAGCTCAGCAGGCTGAACAAGTTAAAGACAAGCTCAAACAACTACGAGCACGGAGCAGTGGGAGTCAGTTTAAGAAGAAATAGACGCTAAGGCAAAGCGTGAAACAATATATTTCCTGGGGAATAAGGCTGAGGTGTGAGATGAAACAAAAAGCGTGGCATTTGATAAGTATTATTATTGGTGCATGCCTCTTGATGGCTGTAGTAGACCTTTGGTTGGCTTCAGATTATTGGATGAAAGCGTTGATTAAGTCAGTGATCTTTGTTTTCGTACCGATTATGCTTAATTTTAAATATCATTTTATCTCGATTCGAACTTTTTTTATTTTCAAAAAGCCAATTCGGCTGCATACATTTTTATTTCCGGTGGGGATATATGTAATCATCATCTTAGCCTTTTTGAGCTTAGGTGAATTAATTGACCTAACTAATGTTACACCAACTTTAGAACAAACGATTGGTGTGAACGCAACTAACTTCATTTACATTGCTGTATATATTTCGGTTATTAATGCCCTTATCGAAGAGTTGTTTTTTCGGGGCTTTGCTTTTTTAGGCTTGAGAAATCTAGTCAAGCGAAAATGGGCTTACCTATTTAGTGCGGGTATTTTTTCGATATATCATGTCAGTATGATGGTAAACTGGTTTAGTCCGACGTTATTTATTCTTATTTTATTCGGTCTAATGTTAGCAGGGTTAATGTTCAATCGGCTTAATGAACAATCGAATAGTATTTATCCGTCCTGGCTGGTACACGCAAGTGCTAACTTGGCGATAAATACAATAGGATTAATTCTATTCAATATGATTTAGCTATTACTTGATTGAAAGTGTGGTTGATCTGCCATCAAACTTCTACTATGTAGAATAGCCCTCACTGAGCGTGAAGGCTATTTTTATCGCAGTGTAACGGCCGATTGGTTCAACTAACGTTCAGTGAGGGACAGAGGAAGCTGGCTAAGTTCGCGACGTCGTGTCGTAATGTCGGCACGAGTACATCCTATGCGTCGAACCCCCATTGAACGAAGTTTCACTTTATTTTCTAGCTATTCTACTTGTTAATCGGTTGAATGTTAATTAGTAAACCTTGTCACCATTAAAAATAGAGTTTTTCACCACCACATAATCGACATTACGAATCGCCATTAGGCTATTGCCGCCTGCATAAGAAATAGAAGATTGAAGATCCTGTTCCATTTCTGTTAAGGTGTCCTGCAATTTACCGCGGTATTTAACGTGCATTTTTTTACCTTCAACATTACGTTTCTCGCCTTTTTGGAATTCAGATGCTGAACCAAAATACTCTTTATATAATTGACCATCACGTTCAATGGTTTCGCCTGGTGATTCTTCGTGACCAGCAAATAGTGAACCAATCATAACCATTGACGCACCAAAGCGAATCGACTTAGCGATATCACCATGGGTACGAATGCCACCATCGGCAATAACTGGTTTACTTGCCGCTTTAGCACACCATCTTAATGCAGCTAACTGCCATCCGCCAGTTCCGAAGCCTGTTTTGATTTTGGTAATACACACTTTTCCTGGACCAATCCCTACTTTAGTCGCATCAGCACCGGCATTTTCTAATTCACGGACTGCTTCTGGTGTCCCGACATTCCCTGCAATAACAAAACTTCCAGGTAATTTATTTTTAATAAATTGAATCATTTGAATGACTGCATTAGAATGGCCATGAGCAATATCAATGGTAATAAATTCTGGTGTAAGTTGCTCCGTTACTAATTGATTAATAAAATCATATTCCTCTTGTTTAACTCCGACACTAATCGATGCAATTAAACCTCGTTTCTGCATGTCTCGAACAAACTGTAATCGCGTTTGTGGCTCAAAGCGATGCATAATATAAAAGTACTGATTTTCAGCAAGGTAAAGCGCAATTTTTTCATCTATAATCGTTTGCATATTGGCTGGAACGACAGGTAGTCGAAAGGTATGCCCGCCTAAGGTCACTGATGTGTCACATTCTGATCGACTATTCACGATACATTTTGCGGGAATTAACTGTATATCTTCATAATCAAACACATTTTCCATTTATAACACCTCTAAACACGAATATTTTTTAACTATAGTTCTATTATTGTTCGACCCAATAGGTAATATACAGCAAATTAGCTTAGATGTCAAAAAATAAATTTATCAAGCAATACGCTAACTCTATTATTTCTATATTATAATAAGAATAAACATAACGAAGAGAGGGGTACTATGCCTACCTATAATAAACTCATCCGAGATAAAATACCGGCGTTGCTCGAAGAAAAGCAAACATCCTATCAGATTGAAAAAATAAGAAAGGATGATCGTTTTGAACAAGTCTTACGTAAAAAATTAACAGAGGAAGTAGCAGAATTTTTGGCTGCTAATGAAAAAGCTGAACGGTTAGAAGAGATAGCTGATATTATCGAGGTTTTGTATGCGTTGGCTCAATTGGATCATGTACAGCCTAATCAGGTTGAGCAGATTAGACAGGATAAAAAACTTGAACGTGGTGGATTTGACCAACGCTTATTTTTGGTTTCCACCACTGATTAAACTGTAAGATGTTTTTAAATAGTATGAGAAGTAAGTAGGCTGAGCTCGGGCGTTATCGAGTGTAGAGCATAAGTAGTAAAAAATAAAAATAATAAAGAGGCAGAGCTAATCAAGGGTACTTCTTAAACGATTTATCGCAGTATAACTGGCTCTAAGACTCCTACTTCAAAAAATAAGGGGACAGGTCATGTCTATGTGGGAGATCCAACAGCCAGTAACGGCCCGATTAGTTCAACTCACGTTCAGTGGGGGAGAGAAGAAGCGGACTGAGTTCGCGACGCCGTGTCGTAACGTTTGCACGAGTACATCCTATGCGTCGAAACCCCACTGAACGAAGTTTCACTTTCTAAATCATTTCTTCAGATGGGAGTTTTTGATCTTGCCGTCTATCTATCAACAATTATTAGAGCTTACCGATGAAGAACAACGCATCTGTAAGCAGGCTCAACAACAGATAAATAAAGAGGTCTATACAGACCAAAAAGAATTTGTCGTCCAAAGTTCCAAGTTTCTAACAGAAAATAAATTGATTGTCATCCGAAAGCACCCTAGGTTTATTGCCTTTCCAGCTCATCGACATGATTATATTGAATTAAACTATGTCTATCATGGTTGTTTAAAGCAAAAGGTTGGGCAGGAATCATTTTGCTTAAAAAAAGGTGAGTTACTTTTTCTTAACCAGCATGTTGAACATGCATTAGAGTCTTGTGGACAAGATGATCTGATTATTAATTTTATTATAGAGCCACGTTTTTTTGACCATATGTTTCAAAATTTCGATGTAGATGAAGCAGAGCTATCCATTATAAATTTTATGATTAGTAGTTTATTTAATCAAAATCATTCTGAACATTATATGTATTTTAAAGTAGCGGATATCGAAGAAATTCAAACGATCTTAGCTAAGATGATTGCTGAGATGATGCACCCTTCTGCTTTATCAGAAGTCACGGTTCAGTTTTATATGGGATTGCTTATGGTAGAACTGATGAAGCATACTGATAAAGCTGTCACACGAACAAATGATAGTTATGATTATCATATTGTCTTAGAGGTTCTTAAATACATTGATGACCATTATTCAGAGGCCAAGCTGGAGGACATCGCAGCTAGGTTGAATTTAACTGGCTATAATTTAAGTAAGCATATAAAGAAAAGGACAGGTAAAACCTTTAAAACAATTGTTCAAGAACGTCGGCTTGAAACAGCTAAAACATTGCTAGTTCATTCAAACTACCCGATTGACCATATAGCAACTGAGATAGGTTATCAGAATATTAGTTATTTTTACCGGCTTTTTAAAGAAAAATATCATTGCACGCCTAAGGATTATCGGGACAATAGCCTTAACGCTAACAAAAACTAAGACGGATTGTTGCTAGGCATTACCTTTGACAGAGGAGAGTTGACAAATCGTCATACATTTTATCATTTAGCCGAAAATACTTGCCCCTTTAGTCGTGCAGATGAATCGGCTTCGATTGTGCAACTTCGGACGATATTAAGGTTGTTATTAATTCGTTTGTTTTTAAATAGGTTGTAATTTTTTATTGAAAAAAATGA
>NZ_BCQW01000025.1 GCF_001552275.1 Amphibacillus sediminis NBRC 103570 | reverse complement strand
CCTTTATATTTTGGTATGCTGTTCAATCAATTTATCATCTAAAAAATAGTCTTGCCTTTAGGTTCAAATGTTTTATCACTCGACAAATCATTTTACTTTTTGTTAAAATAAACGTATCAATATTTTTCTAACCTTCATTTTTTCAGTGAAGGTTTTTTTATTTTTTCTTTAATAGCTTAATCGTTTCCTCTGCACTTAGTTCACCACTGCTTAACCTGTCAATAATATCCTTCTTCTCGTCTTCCTTTGACTGCTTGGCCTGATATGGATCGCCTAATTTGGAAATAATTTCTTCAAGCTTATTTCGCACGGTCGGATAAGAAATATTGAGGGCTTTTTCAACTTCTTTAATACTTCCACGGCATAAAATAAACGTCTCAATAAATTGTAGCTGCTCTTTCTTTAATGATAGTAACTTTGGAAATTCAAACGTGTTTTCAATCGTTGTATGGCAATGTCCACACGTTAGTTTTGTTACATTTAATCCCTCTCCGCAAACTGGACAGGCCGTTATCACTGTTCTCCCCACCATTTTCCACCGCCTTTTAAATCAATTATACAATGTCAATTAAAAAAATCAATTAAAAAATTTAAATATTTAATTAAAAAATCAATTTATTTAATAAAATGATTGATTTTATTTATTTTCTGCATCTCATTTTTGGTTGTTTGCCTGTGTCCAAAGTATTACCTTCGTTTTTTGCTACTAAGCTATAAAAAACATGATAAAACAGAAAAGGTATGAGTCCCCGGACTAAAACCGAACTCATACCTTAAAACTACCTGAATTTCTGTTTAATTAGATCATCTCAATTAATAGCATTATTTTATCGCAGTGTAACTGGATGGGGCTGCGTTACTCGCCCCATCGAAGGGCTTTTGTAAGACTCCCCCTTTCAAGAAATAAGTGGACCCATCATATCTTAGTGGGAGATCCAACAGCCAGTAACAGCCGAATTGGTTCAACTAACGTTCAGTGGGGGAGGAAGCTGACTAATTTCGCGACGTCGTGTCGCAACGTCTACACGAGCACATCCTATGTTGAAACCCCTACTGAACGAAGTTTCACTTCAAGATCTCATTGTTAGAAGTAGCTGAAGCCATCTCATGAACATTTACTAACTCAAAGTCATGGTCATGATCGATATAGTTTTTAAAAAACTCTAAGTCAATACCGGTTATTTGGTGAAAAAATGGGATCTCTACCATCCAATCTTTGTCAATCATCTCTCGGATATCAATAATTCCTTTTTTAGCAACTAAATCAATGATTGATTTAACTTTTTGTGGCTTTTGTATTGTTATCAATTCATCGAGTGGTTCTCTTTTTAGGTAACCTTTTCGATGAAGAGCTGCATAGAAGTTACGGTGTTTTTTTGAATCTAAGATCTCTAAATTAGCTGCCCTATAACCTAAAACTTGTAGAGACGTTTTCCATTTCTTTTTTAAATCTACATATGCATCAGGATTTGTGACATGAGCAATCATTTTCAAATCTTCTAAAAAAGATTCTTCTGGTAATAAAAAGGATCCAGCAAATAGATTAGCTTCATTTTCAATGGCTTTGTGCTCTTTGCGATCTAGATTTGTGAATTCAACTTTATAGTGTAATAACAAATGCCCAAGCTCATGTGCGATATCAAAGTTTCGGCGTACAGCTGAACGTTTTAAATTACCTAATATAATGAAAGGGCGATCCTGTTTAGTCCATAAACTATACGCGTCAATTTCTTCGCCAATTGGTTTTTCAAAAATAAATACACCACTTTTTTCTATTAAAAACATTAAATGATCATTTGTGTCATGTCGAAAACCTAATTTTTGTCGTGCAAGTTTAGCAACGTTGTTGATCTGTGTTTTTCGATCATCGGTTGAGGTATTTAAATAGTTAATGACTTCGTCTCGTAATTGGATAATGTTTAGTGTTGGAAACGTTAAATTAGCTGTTAGATAATTTACAAAACTATCTAGATATTCAACATGCTTAGCTTCTGCTTGTGTTTTTGAGATCACATTCATAACCTTAGAGCGATATGCAATATTCATAACAGGAATATTCTCTGGTTCAGAATAGCGCTCTAAAACATCCTTTTTGTAAAAGAATTTACTTTTTACATTAAAAATGGATTTTAAATCATTAACAATTTGCATTTTGGGAGATGTATAATTATTTTCATATTGCCAGATCGCTTGTTCTGTTACATTTAATTTTTCAGAGAGCTGTTTGCGTGAATAGCTATGCATGATACGAAGATTAGTTAAATTTTCACCAATAAACATAACGCTCCCCCTTATCTAAATAAAATTCTCATTACTTAATTTCATTTTTGTCCGTAGCCTCAAAGATGCCGATATCATAAGCTGCAGGATCAATTATATCACTGTCTTGTTCTGGTGCAATAATTTCACGTTCTTGATCTGTTAATTCTGAACCAGAAATATATTTTGAGAGATCCTCAATTCGATATGCAATATTGTTCTCTGGGTTAGGTAAATAATGCATGACTTGAGCAATTTGATAAGCATCATCAATTTTATAGGTGAGGATATGGAATTCACTATAAGTATTTTGAAAATGTTCAAGTTCATCTTTAATTTGTTCTTCCGGAATAAATAGAGATAGCTGCTCACCTTGTTCACTTGAGAGTTGGTATTGATTATTAAATGTAAATTCAAGGCCTTGGTTTATTTTGGAGAGTTCATGGAGATATGTTCGACGATGGCCTTTACTATTATGTTGATTAGGTAGCACTGCCTGCGAGAAGCTATTTTCGTTAAAATATGCTGCATTCTTAATAAGGAAAAGCTTCTTAGTATCACCGTGAATGAATTGTAAGTAATCCCAAGTTAGTCCTGCCTTGGCAAATTTGTAAGATAAATTAAGAGTAGGACTAATTTCTGCAATTTTACTTTCTATAAAGTTACCCTTGGTCCATGCGAAAGCAGAGCTAATAGCCATTTTTTCATAACGATCTTTACGATGCTCGATATACTCTCGGTATCCCTCGACAATTGCATTTACAATCGCTTCACTAGCTTCAGGGTCAAATTTGAATTCCTTCATCTCTATCACTCCTTAAAACTATTTCATGGGATCATTTTACATCAAGTAGAGTGAAAAATATATGATTTTTTTTAATTTTTTTAAAGTTTTAATGATAAGTAAGTGTTTTTTTATAGTTGGACAATCTAATTATAAATCAACATGCCTTTATAAAACTAAAAATATTTTAGCATTGAAGAACGAAAACTAAGGTGAATATTTCAGTTTAGTTAAAAAAGCTGTCTAAGTAACTAAACCAGGTATCCGTTGTTTCTAAATTATACTTCGTGTAAATTTGCGGTCATCAACTTGTTTGATGGATAATCTAGGCTAAAGCGTACAAATTAAACCTAAAATGATGACTAAGGAGGTTTAATCATGTCAAAAAAAGTGTTAATGGTCGTAACCAATCATACAACAATTACAAATGACCATAAAACGGGACTATGGCTAGAAGAATTTGCTGTTCCTTATCTCGTTTTTAAAGAAAAGGGGTACGAGGTGCAAGTAACAAGCATAAGCGGGGGAGAAGTAGCATTAGATCCTAGTAGTATTGATGATAAGCCAGAATGGAAAGAAGCGGAAGCAGAATTGAAGGATACAGTAAAACTAACTAAGGAACATGCAAAAGGCTTTGATGCTATTTTTCTCCCTGGCGGACATGGTACGATGTTTGATTTTCCAGATAGCGAAACACTCCAATATGTGTTACAACAATTTGCTGAAGAGGATAAAATTATTGCAGCGGTTTGTCACGGGCCGGCAGGATTAGTCAATGCAGTCTATCAAGACGGTACACCAATTATACAAGGGAAAAATGTAACGGCTTTTACTGATGAAGAAGAAAGAGAGATGGAACTGGACATGCATATGCCTTTCTTATTGGAATCCACGTTACGTGAAAAAGGTGCGAATTTTGTTGCTTCTGAAAAATGGACAGATCATTCAGTCAGAGATGGCAAATTAGTAACCGGGCAAAACCCTCAGTCTAGTAGAAGTACGGCAGAGAAAATAGTTGAAGCATTAGAGTCATAAATAATCGTCCGGTTTTAGGGGGATCGAGAGTATAGATTTGTGTAAATAGCAATGAATTCAATAACACCTAAAGGCTTCATAAAGAAGTAGGGATATACTATCTTTATCATAGGCGCTAAGCTTATGATAAAGGGTATCTCCATCCCGATGGCAGAGGCTTCGGTCCTGTTAATTTTCTTTAGTCATATAGTCTGAAAAAGAGTTTTGTGTGAATGATCATCAGCTGAATCAATCTGATAACCATTTAAACAAAACTCTTTACCTACTCTATTTGGCGTTCTTAGATATTTTCGTAAATTTCAATAAGTGTGCCGGCAGGATCTCTGAAATGAGCAACTTTAATGCCCCAATCGTTTTGTTCAGTTGGCTCAGTAATAAACTCGACTTTATTTTTAAATGCTTGATAGCTCTCTTCCACGCTGTTCACTTTAAAGATTAATGCTGTTCGATCGACCTTTTCAATAGCATTTGAATACTTTTCTCCAATAGCTTCAACCATCTGTTTACGTTCAAAAATACCTAAAGTAGCACCATTAAATTTGAAATCAGCGTAATTAGAATTTTCATCTCCCCAAGTAACATCAAAGCCTAAGACGTCTCTATAAAACAAAAAACATTCCTTATAGTTGTCTACGAGTAACCGAGTGTGAGTTAATTCCATTTGAAAATTCCTCCTCTTTCATTTAATCCTCTGAGTGTATTCAACTAAGCTTTATTTTTAGGATAGCTAAGTTATGAGGTCTGTTAAAAAATCAAAGAACCATTAGCAAAGTATCTATACAAATAATAACATATAAATAAAAATGCTGAGACTATCTCATTTTATGACGCTCTGTTTATAAATCAATTCATGCAACAGAACTTCTAACCCGTTACTAAGCTCAGGGGTAGAAGGACCTTTTAAACCAAAATGGTAGTCGCTTGACAGTTAATAGTTGCTATGATAGAAATTGATTAAGTAAACGTTTACGTAAATGTATATACCATTATCCATAAGCTAATCTTTTATAGTTTGCCGACATAAGTGAACGGGGGTGAGTAGGATGGAGATTAAAAAAATCTTAAACAATAACGTCGTTATCACGGAAAATGAGAATGATCAAGAAATGGTGGTCATGGGTAAGGGAATGGCATTTCATAAGAAGCCTGGTGATCAGATTGACGAAGGCAGTATTGAAAAAACATTTGTTTTACAAAATACGGGGACGTCAGATAAGCTTGATCAATTGTTGAAAGATACCTCTGAAAAATACTTAGATATAGCATCAGAAATTTTAGCATATGCGCAGTCGAAACTACCTTATAAATTAGATGAATATTTATATGTGGCGTTAACGGATCACATTAGCTTTGCGATTGCTCGTTATGAGCAAAGCATTCATTTGAAAAATAATTTGCTGTATGAAATTAGGAAATATTACAAAAAAGAATTTCAAATGGGTCTGCATGCTTTAGGGATTATTGAAAGACATACCGGTATTCAGTTAGGTGAGGATGAAGCAGGATCGATCGC
Source organism: Amphibacillus sediminis NBRC 103570 (assembly GCF_001552275.1). Lineage (GTDB taxonomy): Bacteria > Bacillota > Bacilli > Bacillales > Amphibacillaceae > Amphibacillus_B > Amphibacillus_B sediminis. The sequence continues at coordinate 34,732 of NZ_BCQW01000025.1, read as the reverse complement.
ATTACATTTAGTTAATAGTCAAATATCTGGTGAAAATATGGAGATTGCCGCTCAAGTCACAGATATGGTTAATAGTATTTTGAATATAGTAAAATATTATTATCAAGTGCAGTTAGATGAAAGCTCGATTAACTATGAGCGCTTTATCACCCACCTTCGTTACTTCTCAATTCGCTTTATCCGAAAGGAAAAATCAGAGGATACCGTAGATGAGTTCCTGCACGAACAAGTGAAGAAAAAATATCAAGAAGCATACGCTTGTACCGAAAGAGTAAATATTTACTTGGAAAATAATTTTAACTGGACGCTATCAGAGGATGAAAAGGTCTATTTAACCGTTCACATTCACCGTGTCACCTATCGTCAAAAAAAGCAAAGGTAATATGTGAAAACGCTTCACTTTCTTATTGACAAGCGCTCAGCTTCGTGTTAATTTTAAATTGTAAATGATTTAACAGTATAATTTTATATTTTAAATTTAGGAATGTTACCTATTTTGGGCATAACCTGAATCAATTGTAACGGACATAGGATTTATATGTCTGCGTGCATTGGTTCGGGTTTTTTGTTTTTAAAAATGGTAACAATAAAGTGAAACTACGTTCAGTGGGTGTTTCGACACATAGGATTTGCTTGTGCAGACCTTGCGACACGACGTCGCGAACTTAGTCATATTCCTACTCCCCTACTGAACGTTAATTGAACCAATCAGGCCGTTACTGGCTATTGGATCTCCCACTTAGACATAATGTGTTCCCTTATTTCTTGAAGTGGGAGGCTTATAAAAGCCCTTCGATGGGGCGAGTAATCGTAGCCCCAGCCGGCTACACTGCGATAAACAAAATAGAGAGGGTGTTGATCATGAGTTATGAGCAATTGGCAAAAGACATTATTGCAAATGTTGGTGGAAAAGAAAACGTTAACAGTGTCGTTCATTGTATTACACGGCTTCGCTTTAAATTAAAGGATGAAGGTAAAGCGAATACAGAGGTGTTAAAAAAAATGGATGGAGTTGTCACTGTTCGGACAAGTGGTGGCCAATACCAAGTGGTCATTGGTAACCATGTGCCTGATGTTTATAAAGCCGTCGTTGAGGAAGGGGGGTTCCAAGCGCAACAATCAGCGGATCTTGATCAAGATGGCAAAAAAGGTAGTGTATTTGATCGATTTATTGACATGATCTCTGGAATCTTTACGCCTATCCTTAGTGTATTAGCTGCTTCAGGTATGATTAAAGGTTTTAATGCATTATTTATAGCAGTAGGATGGTTGGAGGAAGCGAGTGGGACGTATCAAGTATTAAATGCGACAGGTGACGCACTCTTTCACTTCTTACCAATCTTGTTAGGTTACACGGCGATGAAAAAGTTTGGTGGTACTCCATTTCTAGGTATGGTTATTGCGATGGCACTTGTTTATCCAAATCTTGAAGGGATTCCTCAGGCAGGAGAGCCTCTATATACACTGTTTACTGGAACGATGTTTGAATCACCTGTCTATCTTGAATTTTTAGGGATTCCAGTTATCTTAATGACCTATTCAACGTCAGTTATCCCTATTATCGTTTCGACATTCTTTGCCACAAAAGTTGAGCATTTCTTTAAGAAGGTGGTTCCATCCGTTGTTAAAATGTTTCTCGTTCCCATGTTTACCTTTTTAATTATTGTTCCATTAACATTTATTATTATTGGGCCAATTGCGACTTGGGCAAGTCAATTGTTAGGGGAAGTAACCGTTTGGGCTTACAATTTAAGTCCAGTTATCGCGGGGCTATTCCTTGGTGGTTTTTGGTTAGTCTTTGTTATGTTTGGCTTGCATTGGGGGCTCATCCCAATTGCTATGAACAACATTACGGTTTATGGTGCGGATTCCGTTTTAGCTTTAGTGTTTGCTCATTCCTTTGCACTAGCGGGTGCAATTTTGGCAGTTTGGATTAAATCGAATAACGCTAAGACGAAATCACTTAGTGCACCAGCCTTTATCTCAGCCATCTTTGGTGTTACTGAACCAGGGATGTACGGGATTGCTTTACCACTAAAAAGGCCATTTATTTTTACGCTAATCACTTCAGCAATCGGTGGTGCGGTCTTAGGTTTTGTAGGGACAACCGGATATGTCATGGGGGGACTCGGTGTCTTCCAAATTCCTAGTTTTATTCCTCCAGAAGGATTTGACATAACGGTTGTCGGTGCGTTAATCTCAGCTGCTGGTGGCTTTGTCCTAGCATTTTTCTTAACCTATTTCTTTGGAAATATTAATAAAATTGAAGGCACAGATCCTGCAACTAATCAGGCAGAAGAAAAACAGCTAGAGTCTAATAAAGCTCCCATTCAAAATGAAGTTGTAACAAGTCCTTTGATCGGGCAGGTTAAATCTTTAGAATCAATCGAAGATACGGCCTTTGCATCAGGTGCAATTGGCAAGGGGGTTGCGATCGAACCGCTAGAAAATAAAGTGTTCTCACCCGTAGCAGGGACAGTGACCACATTATTTCCAACGAATCATGCCATTGGAATTACTTCGGATCAAGGTGCAGAAATATTAATTCATGTTGGAATGGACACAGTAAAGTTAGACGGTAAGTATTATAAAGCACATATTGTACAGGGTGATCGAGTCGATCAAGGTCAGTTATTATTAGAGTTTGATGGTGATCGTATTAAGGAAGAGGGCTATCCATTGACAACACCAGTCGTCATAACAAACCATGAGCCCTATCAGGTTTCAATAACAAACCAACAAGAAGTAAAAGCACAGGATGTCTTAATGGAATTGAAGGGGAAATAGGAGCAATATAAAGAGGAAACGTGTTTCATCGTAGAACACGTTTCCTACATTACCTTTCTAAATACACTGGTCGCTCAACTTTATTGACTATCCTAAAGGTATGACAAGAAAAAATCACCAGTTATTGTCAAAAAATCAAGCTTCACTTGGCTGAGGCTCTCGTATGAATGTCCAAACAGTCATGTCCAAATTAGCTAATTTTGTTTCTGTTAATATGTTGAAGCCGAAATGCTGATAAAGTGAGGCGTTAGCTTCGGTCTCTGTTTCTAAATAAATCGGTATATTATCCTGTTCACTTTTTTTAATTAAGGCATTCAACAAGGCTTTGCCGTAGCCTTTACCTTGGTACCCTGGTGCGACACCAATGACTGCCAGATAATAATATTGTCGATTCTTCATCTGTTGAGCGCGCTTGTTACTTAGATGGGTAACAAATGGCATTACTTTTCGATAGGCTTGATTGCTCATTCGTATGGCGGGGAAGATCGCACCACTTCTAATCATGCGCCATAGCGTCATTTCAGCAGCATCTCCCTTTGTCCAAGCCATGATGCCTTCTAATTGATCGGAAGGCGCATATACTTCACCATATTTGAAAGCATATGTTAGCGGAACTGTATAAAAGGCCTTGTATTTATCTTTATAATTGGGTAGATCTTGAAAAGCTTTGAACATGGGATCATCCATAAAGGCATTGACAAGTACTTCACTTGCGTGTGCTAGATCGTGCTTTTGTAATCGATAAAGCTGGTTCACTGTAGATCGCCTCCGATACTTTTAAACTCCGTTTGCTTATTCATATTATACATGATTATTTCCCTGACAAGACCAGACAATGAAAATTAAACCTTTAACATTCAAATGGTTTAAAAACTTTAGGGGCATACTTTAAGAGGGTGTAGGTAAATCCAATTAATTTTTGCTTATGACCTTGATATCGACCATTTACCATAATAGTAAATACGCCTTAGCGTATTTGCTTCCAGATGTTATCGAGCTTCACCGCTAACTTTTTGCTGAAAATCTATGGCAGCCACTGGAGGCTTTAACTTGATTTAGCCGAGTAGGCATTCACCTCACCACTTATAAAGTGAGGCTTCTGCATTTCGGTTTTCCCCCTTTAATCAGCTGATGTGGCTACCCAAGATATAATTAGCAAAGTTACTGATTAACATCGATATCCTGAAACAAAAGCTTAAATAAAAACGTAGCAAGCATCCTATTTGCTTTACTACGTTTTTATAAGTTGGCCTAGCGTGAACCACCGCCGCCGCCACCAAAGGATCCGCCACCTCCGCCAAAGCTGGTAGAGCCACCACCACCACTGGCTGCACTGACAGCACTGCTATAACCGCTTGACATGTTTCTTGAGAAGGCATGCATTAAATAAATATCGGTGTAGGAAATATGTGTTTCCTCAAAATATTTAGGATGGAATTTTTCTAATTGCTCGGCGACCTGCTCGGCAATACCATAAAGGCTTGCCCAAATAAGCAGATCATCCCATAAGGCAACCTCTTGCACTTCACGCTCACTTAGTAATGAAAAATCCTTTAAATAATTTTCAAATTGAACAATATGATTATAGAGTTGCTCACCTTTAGCTGTGCCTTTGACAACTTTAGTCGTCATTCGACCCAAATACTTGACATCAATTTCCTCAATATAGTACTCCTTAATAAGGAGTTGCTTCGATTTTTTTGGTAAATCTGTTTCGATTTTTTGAATTTCTTTGTAATGCTTACGCGCCCATTTTTTAATTTGGTCGTCATAGAGAACGCCATCTGAATTTGCTGCTGAGGAAATAAGTTGCCAGAAACGATTTTCGAATTCTGAATAAAACGATTCTCTCTGATCAAACTTGATAACGGTAGCTTCTTTTTTTCGGAAGTGACCGGTGTCTTCCTTCGTAATCGAAAGGCGTTCTTCCTTCAACCATTTTAGCATAAAGGCATTAAAATAGGCTTCTATGCCCCCTTTACCTAGTCCCTTTAGTAAGTACGCAATATCGGTGATCTCTCCATATTGATATGGAACACTCCGATAGTATTTGTCCTCATTCATTTTGATTCGTTTCATTCCTGTGATGAGAGGGTTTGCCTGTTTAACTGCACGTGAGTAGGCTAGCCCGTAAACCAAAGCGATCACACCAACAAAGACAGCGATAATAGCAAGGCCAATGATCATTAGCGTGACGATGAAATTATCCGAATCTGAAGACGCATCATTGTAGCTACTGCCTTCGTTTGCAATCTCCTGCTGCTCGCTTAATGTTTGATCAAGCGAAAGTCTCGGCTGAAAGGGGCTATCTAGGAATTGCATTAAAATTGTAATGTAATTCTCATCTGTTAAAGCTGTATTTGACCAGCTGACGAGCTGCCCATCCTCAAGGTGAATTTTGCCCTCAAAGCCGTAGCCCCAGATGAGTGTGTTATCAGCGGTAAAGGGCTGGGGACCTGTAATTGTGATCGTAGCCTGTTCAGGATTGATGTTATCTTTGCCATTGAAAAATCGCCAGTTCATTCCTTGCCCGTCTTCAAGCTGACGCACCATATCGGTAATTGTATACGTTACGGTGTATTCATGCTCACCGTATTCACCAATCCCCCAGCTTAGTTCAAGCCCATTACTCGTCTCGACAATCCCATACTTCCCAGCCTTCTCCTCACGACTAGCATGGATATCCCAGTCAGGTTGATACGTTAATGGCTCACCAAAATCACTGACATGAAAATCAGTGACCTCAGATCCGCCTAAGTTTTCCATTACAATATAGATTTCGGTATCTTCGGTTAAGTACATTTGTCTGGTTTCAGTAATAATACCAGAGCCATCCTCTTGTAGTTCAATATGGTAATCGATTGAAGCCATCGAGTTTGCGTAGACGGTTGAGGCTAAAGTCAAGCTAACGGTCAGGAGCAACACGAATGCTATCGAAATTTTTTGGAATATTTTGCTCATAAAATCAACTCCAGCTTGGCATGTCTGTTTTACTTGTTGTATTTTCAAAATAAGCTTCTGTTGTAAATCTAAACAGTGAAGCAATGATATTTGAAGGTACAGATTGAATAATTCTGTTGTATTTCGTTACCGTATCGTTGTAAATCATTCTAGATTGGCGCACTTGTTGCTCGTAGCGATCAACATTTTTTAGTGTTTCCTGATACACCTGGCTTGCTTTTAAGTCTGGATAGCTTTCTGCAATCGCCAATAACCTTCCCATCGCTTGACCGAAAAGCTCATCGTCTTTATTCACTTCTGCTACTGCAGCGTTCTGCCCTAGTGCTGTGCGCTGTTCTGTAATTGATTCAAGCGTTTTTGCTTCATATTCGGCATATTGCTTTGTGCCTTCTATCATATTTTGTAAGGCATCCCAGCGTGACTCAAGCTGGGCCGCAATTTGGCCCATTGAATTTCGGACAAACTCCCTTGCACTAATAAGCTGATTGTATGTTGACATTGCCCAAAACACTAAAACGACAATCAGCAAAGTAAATAAAATGAATCCGATATTATTCATAAAAAAATTCATGCTAACATCCCCCTTATTGTTTGTCTTTCTATTATAGCTGTTGCCGCTCCAGTTTAGCTATAATAATTTGGGCGCAATATGCCCATATAACCGTTATACCCTTTTTTTATGCTGCTCTAACCTATTTTATTTCACTTGAATCGATTTCTATCAATAAAAATAACTTATTTTTACTTGACGCTTATACACGGGCGGTATTAACATTAGGATAAGTTATCAGCAGTGCTTCTAGACCGGGCTTGATAATCATCCCCTAGTTCAGAGCCATGTTAATGCTACTTCGCTGAATGCTGGCTCGTGCTAACGTATTAACGAAAACGTGTGCGAATATAAACGAACGATTGAGAAAAACTGATAGAGATCTTTATAAACTACTGAAATGATAATATGATGCTTAGAATTTATTCCATCTTTTTGATTAAAAGGGGGATCGGCGATGAACATTAACAATTTAGGCTTGTTAAATACGTTAGCTACGATTATTAATGACGGGGAACGCGATAGTGATTACGCTATTACAGAATTCATCCTAAATAATATTGATAATGTTAGTCATATCTCCAATAATATGATCATGGATGAAGCGTTTGTCTCTCGCTCAGCGATCAGAAGATTTTGTAATAGACTCGGCTATAAGAATTTCAGTGAATTAAAGAATTCCCTGTCTGATATTATCTTTCCTTCTAATATACATTTACGTGAGTTTGAGCATGTGAAAGCTTATCGGAAAAAAATGAATCAAGAATTAGCTAAGATGATTGAAGATATCAATCAACTCATTACCGATCAGGTCCTTGATCAATTGGTTGACTTAATTAACGACTATCAAGATATCTCGATCATTAGTGCTAATAATACAAGCAGTAATTTATTAAAATTTCAGCAAGAGCTTTTTTATGCGAAAAAGATAATTAGACTTGTAAATCATTACTACGATAATAATAATTTGAAGGATTCTTTTGGACAATCAAGTCTTGTCTTTGTGGTATCAGTATCGGGTATATTTGCCAAAGCGATTAATGATATCATGCACGGAATTAGTGGAAAAAAAATATTAATTACGGCAAACCGTAACGAAGCGTTTGTTAAATCATATGATCAAATTATTTATATTAGCAAGAACGACATATTATGGAATGACAATTTAGGTTTGTATGGCAAATATGGGATCACCTATTTCTTTGATTTATTGTCAGAGCACTACATTTATAAGTATAAAAAGAATAAAGGGTAAAGCAGTGGTTCAAAAATTGAATCACTGCCTTTTTTTTTGTGAGTTACAATGAGTCTAAAGAAAGCGATTAATTTTCAAGGAGGTTATATTATGCGAAAGTATGCAGACGTTTTTAATAAAAAAGATTTCCTTTGGGGATCTGGAACTGCCGCTTATCAATGTGAAGGGGCCTGGGATATAGACGGTAAGGGTGAAGGTGAATGGGATTACTTCAATCACTACAGTGTCTTAAACATTAACCATGAAGATGGAGACGATGCAAGTGATTTCTATCATCGATACAAAGAGGACCTTAATTTGATGGCAGAAGGTGGACAAAACACTTATCGTTTTTCAATTTCGTGGGCACGTATCCTGCCGAATGGAACAGGTGAGGTCAATCAGCAAGGTATCGATTTCTATAATGATGTGATTAATTATTGTTTGGAAAAAGGTATCGAGCCGAATGCTACCCTATTTCATTATGATTTACCGCTTACGCTTGCTGCTCAGGGCGGCTGGTTGAATAATCAAATCACAGATCACTTTAATGAATATGCCAAAATTTGTTTTAAGGAATTTGGTGATAGAGTCAAGATTTGGTCAACCATTAATGAACCGCGTTACTATAGCTATTGTACAAATATGGTAGGGAACTATCCACCCAATCGCCATATTGATATTCAATCCTATTTTCAATATCAATATAATCTAATGCTAGCTAGTGCGAAAGCGATTCATTCATTTAAGGAGATGGGAATTGACGGTATTATTGGGATTGTACACGATAACGGTAATGTTGAGGTTGATCCTATCAGTGAAAATAAGGAAGAGCTATTTAAGGTTGCTGACTTCTTTTACAACCGAATGATTTTAGTTCCAGCACTTGAAGGAAAACTACCAGATGAACTTGATGAAATGAAGCAAAAATTCAATTTTATGATTTATCATAGTGAGAATGACAAAGAGATCTTTAGCAAAGGAATAGGCGATTATTTAGGCCTTAACTTATATAACAGACAATATGTTAAGCATTGGGAGGCTGGTGAAACCGAAATTTTCCACAATAACAAAGGGGCTGGCAGCACAAGCTTAGAAGGTATTCGTGTTAAAGGATTGTTTGAAAGCTCATTCGATAAAAAAGTCAGACGTAATAAGTGGGGAAGAGAAGTTAATCCTAGAGTGATGTATACGGCATTGCTTGAAATAAAAGAACGATATGGAAATCCATTAGTGATGATTACTGAGAACGGACATGGTATCTATGAAACCCCTGATGCGAATGGCTATGTAGAAGATGATGAGAGAATCGAGATATTTAAGGAATTTTTGGACTATATGTTAAAGGCAAAAGCCGAAGGGGTTAATGTCAAAGGCTACTATCACTGGTCAACGATGGATCTATATAGCTGGATTAATGGATATGCCAAAAGATATGGATTAGTCAGAGTAGATTTTGATAACAACTTTAAACGTATCCCTAAAAAGAGCTATTACTGGTATAAAGACTTCATCAACCAATACTATCAAAGTCACTCGTAAGCAGCGACAGAATTTCACAAGTAGAAGGTGATAATATGAAGGTTTTGATCGGTCATTATACGTTGGAAAGCAATGAACATGTCAAAGGATTAACTGAGCTTGATAGTTTTAACCTTAAATTTGGAGATCGTCTTTTAAGTACCATGCATGTGGAGGATATCTTTCGTGCCCATAATATTGAACTGATTCCGGCTATCTTTGCTGATGCACATTCTGCCAAGGTTCTGAGTAAAGAAGCGTACAAGTATATTCATGACAAAATGATTCGATCGGTTAAAGAAAATCTGCATGACTTAGATGGAATTTATCTATTCCTTCATGGCGCAAGTAAAGTGGAGGATTTACCTGAAGGGTCAGGTGAAAGACAGCTACTAAAAGATATAAGGCAACTAACAGGTCCATATCTACCCATCTGTGTGGTTATGGACCCCCACGGGAATTTAACAGAAGAGTATGTATCGATGATGACCATTGGCCGTTGTTACCGACATTCGCCGCATACCGATTTAGTCGAAACCCATCGATTGGTTGCCAAAATGATGGTGGACTTACTCAATGATAAAAAATCATTGGTTGCGCAATATCGCAAGCTGCCCTTCGTTTTAGGTGGGGAAAGAAGTGTTTCAACAGATGAGCCTATGATCTCGATCAACAAAAAGTTAGACGAGATTGAACAAGACGCACGAATTTTGAGCGCTTCCTTTCACGTGGGCTATTTAAGGCATGATAATTTTGCTGCCGGATCAGGTTTGGTAGTTGTTCCTTCTGATATGAAATATAAGGACTATGCCCAGACGGTCTTAGATGAGCTCTATCAATTTTGTGTCAGCAAATACAGTGAATTTGATTATCACGGTCATGCCTTAGACGTGCCAGAAGCGATTAAACAGTCGATCGAATCTGACGATAAGCATGTCGTTGTCACGGATTCAGGCGATAATGTCACCTCTGGAGCAATGGGGAATAACACTTATTTATTAAATGAATATTTAGCGCTTGAAAATTACAACAACAAGCAATTGCTGTTTGCTGGCATTACTGATGAGCAAACATTTCAATTGATCAGTAATAGTGACTTTGATGATTACTTTGATATTGAGTTAGGAACAGATTCAGATGATATGTCTAGAAAGGTAAAATTGACTGTCAAAGTTAAAGGTAAGGGCATTCTCCAACAGACTTTTGGCGATACAGATAACTATGGAGAAACGATTACACTATCAATGAAAGATAAACCCATTGATATCGTCCTTATTGATAAATCGGTAAGCTTTGCAGAAAGGCATCAATTCAATGCGGCGAATATTGATTTAAGTCAATACCATTTAGTGGTTGTCAAGCAAGGCTATATATTCCCTGAATTAAAGGAATATTGTGATTACTCAATCATGGCCTTAACTCAAGGACCAACTAATCAAAAAACTGAGAATATTGTTTTCAAACAAATCATGCGCCCAATGATGCCATTTGATGAAATAGATGAAACAGATTAAAACAAATAGAGGGTGATGACAATTAAAGCAGATGTGAAAAAAACAAAAGCGCCAACTCCTGATAATGCAGGTGTATTAATCCCGCTTACAGATGAAACGATCGAACAAAGACTTGGTAAACTGCTAAATTTGATGGATCAGAATGGGGTAACGTCCTTAATTATCTATGCTGACAAGGAACATGGTAGTAACTTTGAATATTTAGTTGGGTTTATACCAAGATTTGAGGAAGCATTATTAGTCTTAAATATTGATGGCACAAGCACACTCATTTTAGGTAATGAAAACTTTAATAAGGCCCAGTACTCACGTATTAAAGCTGCAAGTAAGAAATGCTCTTTATTCTCGTTGCCAAATCAACCGATGGGTGGTTCAGACGAATTAGAGGCCATCTTATCTGAAGTGAAGATCGATACAAATTGTTTAGTCGGCATAGCCGGTTGGAAGCTGTTACCTGAATCGAATCAACAATTTGATATTCCAGACTTTATCGTTAAAGCATTAACTTCAGTAGTTGGACGAGAAAAATTAATCAATGCCACCGATTTATTGATAAGTCCGAAATATGGCGCCAGAATCACTAACAATGCCAATGAAATTGCCCATTATGAATACGGAGCTTCCTTAGCCTCGGATGCTGTTCTTGAAGCTATGGATCGGCTGGCGTTAGGTAAAAGTGAAATAGAAATAGCCGAACATTTAAATAAACACGGCCAATACAATAGTGTTGTGACAATTTGTGCTTTTGGGGCAAGGTTCGTTAAAGGCAATCTCTATCCTGCTAATCATACGTTGAGTAAGGGTGATAAGGTTGCACTAACAGTTGGTTATAGAGGTGGATTATCAAGTAGATCAGGGTATGCTGTGGAAAGCTTATCAGAACTTGAGCAAGTCGATAAGAACTATTTTGCTGAAGTGGTTGTACCATACTTTAATGCCTATCACTTTTGGTTAACGAATATCAAAATTGGCGAGAATGGCGGAGATTTTTATCGTAAATTTGCAGCCTATTATCCAAAGGAAAAATTCGGATGGTCGCTCTGCCCAGGACATTTGACTGCAGAAGAAGAATGGTTATCTTCTCCTTTTTACGAAGATTCGGATGCGACTACTCAGTCAGGGATGATTCTACAGGTTGACTTTATTCCATCTCAACCTAATCACCATGGCGTATCTGCTGAAAGCACCATTGCATTAGCGGATGGAAATCTTCGTCAGGAAATGAAACAAGAGTATCCTGAGTTATGGAAGAGAATTGAAAAGAGAAAAAAATATCTGTCTGAGGAATTGAATATTCATTTATCCGAAGAAGTTCTTCCATTAACTAGTACAGTAGGCTATTATCGACCTTATCTTTTAAGTAAGGAATGTTCTCTATATATAAGTGAATAACTTTATCGCAGTGTAACTGGCTGGGGCTGCGATTACTCGCCCCATCGAAGGGCTTTTGTAAACCTTCCACTTCAAGAAATAAGGGAACAGGTCATTTCTAAGTGGGAGATCCAACAGTCAGTAACGGCCCGATTGGTTCAACTAACGATTAGCGGGGAGACGTCGTGTCGCAACGACATCCTATGAACCCCACTGAATGAAGTTTCATTTTATCTTTTCGATTAAAGTTATTCCCCCTCCGTTCGGAGGGATTATACCGAAAGTTTAGAAAGCGATTACACAAATAGAGGGTAGGCCGTATATTTGATAGCATGAGTTAATTCTACCAGTCTCTAACACAAAGGAGTGAATTTGGATGAAATATTTAGAAATGTCAAAAAAAGCATTAACGTATATTGGGGGAAATGAAAATATAAAACAGGTTGGTCATTGTGCTACACGATTAAGAATTGATGTTAACGATGATAGTAAAGTTAATCGTGAAGCCTTAACAGATTTAGAGGGAACACATGGGTTTGTTTTAAAAAATGGACAAGTCCAGCTAATTGTTGGGGCAAGTGTAAATGACGCCTATCATGATTTTCTTGAAATATCAGGCTTTAATGCACTGAAGTCTGATGATACAGCACCTAAAGAGTCAACAACCAATCAGAAAAAGAATTTTATGTATTATATGAACCTTGTCGGAGGATTTTCTGCAGAAATTTTTATGCCGATTGTACCCGCTTTAATTACTGGTGGTGTCATTTTAGCTGCCAATAACTTTATGATTAACTATTTTGGGGTATCAGCAGATAGCGGTACAGCACAAATCATTTTAGCTATTTTTAGCGCTGCGTTCTCTATGTTACCGATTTATTTAGGTTTTACTGCCGCCAAAAAACTAAAAATGGAACCGATCATGGGGGCTTTTCTTGGGGCAATATTAGTAAGTCCATCTATTAGTAGCATTGAAGGTCTCGACTTTTTTGGAATTCCGGTTGTAACCGTAGATTATGGTGGAAGTATTTTACCCGTTATTATGGGTGTTGGATTCATGTATTATGTGAATAAGTATGTCGATAAAGTGATCCCTGACTTTGTTAAGTTTCTGCTTAAGCCATTCATAACGATGTTAATTGTGGTACCGTTTACTTTAATTTTGTTTGGACCAATCGGAACCGTTCTTAGTACGTATGTTGGAGATTTTGTTATTTGGTTGATGAATACAGCTGGATTTATTGCATTACCTATTTTAGCAGCATTATATCCTTATATGGTTATGTTTGGGTTAGATAAAGCAATTATGCCAATTGGTTTCAATGCTGTTGCAACATTGGGATTCGATCCTGTCGTAGTAGGGATGGGGTTCATTTCAAACTTGTGCGTTGGAGCCTCTGCATTAGCCGTGAGCAGGCTAGTTAAAAAAGATAAAGAAAAAAGTGGAGCCTATTTATCCTTTGGTCTTACAGGTCTGTTTGGTATTACTGAACCAGCCTTTTACGGTGCATTAATTGGTCGTCCGAAAGCATTAATTGGTACAGCAATTGGTGCCATTGCAGGAGGTCTAGTTGGAGGGATTTTCTATCTAAAGAGTTATGTAATGGGTGGAGCTCCAGGGCTATTCACATTATTGTTCTTCTTAAATCCAGACGGAACAATGGGGAATATGATTTTGGCACTTGTGACAGCCGCAGTCTCTATTACAGTTTCGTTTATTGCAACAAGGATTATATTGCGTAACGGAGAAAAATAGCAGATCATGATTTTGAGTGATGAAAAGGTGAGGAATCGAGCGATCCATGGTCGTAGCAACCGGATTTGATCTGAACAGGTTGCTGGGTAATTAGAACAGCTTAAATAGATTGTCTTGATAACTAGGACATCAATCACCTTTGCAGAAGATAACTGATCGTAATAATAAAGGTAGTATTGTACAAGCATTTATATTTACTAGAGTCTTCTTCTTGTAGAACAGAGTATTGGGAAGTATAGCTAATACTCTGTTTTTTTGTGACGATCAAAGGAGAAGAAGGTCCATCTCTATTTGATCGGGTGACTTTTTACCCCTATCCCTATAAAGTTAAGTTTGCTAGAATATTATGGTATTACAAAAAATGGGGGTAGAAAAACTTGAGAAAATTATGGTTTATCCTGTTTGTTTTAATAACTAGTTTGATAATTTATAGTGGATGTGGTGGTGATCAAGACGCAGATCTAGGCGATGATGTAAATGAGACCGAAAGCAATATTGAAGAACAAGAAGATGAAGGGGAAGCAGAAGAAGTCGGACTAGATGATAATCGAGATCTATCGGGTGATTTTGCACCTTTAATACAATTTATTGAAGAAGAAACACAAGGAACTACAAAGTTATTTATGAAAATAATGATGCCCAAGTCCATGAGATGGAAGGGGTTAAAGTATCATTAGATGCTTACACGCTTATTGAACTGAATGATTTTCATACAGATTACAGCATTCCCTTCAATGATATGACAGATGGTGGCGTGCTTATTGCGAGCTATTCAGTTACGAATGAATTAGATGAGGATATTTATTACATGCCAGATTTTTACCTTTCGTTTACTGGAGCGGATAAACATTACAACAATTATCGTAATTTACTTCCATTAGAGGAACAGTTACCTGGGAAATTAACACCAGACACGGATTATTTAGTTGAAGCAGGACAGACAGTGTCCGGTTACTATACATATCCATTTGGAGAGGATGTTTTGGCAACGGTTTTAGATTTAGGTACTGTTTCAATTGATGTGCCTGCTCCTTTTGCTAAAGCAGACGACTTTGGCTCTGAATTTGGCAGTAAGGGTAACTTTGCATTAAGCTTAAGTGCCGCGGGAGCTGAGCGAGTGGAAGCTAATCAGGCATTTTATAATGATAAAGTGACAGCAGATAATATGGGCAATAAAGAGATGATTAAAGAGCAAACTGAAATTGGGGAAAGTGAACAACTAGGTGATGTTACGGTAACGTTTGAAGGCTATCAATTTACTGAATTTACCCCTACTGAAGTTGAAGCACCACGTTTTGAGAACTTTACTAATGGTATAGTGTTGCTTACTGCCAAGTTCGAGCTCGACAATCAGAGTTCCGATGCGATCCGTCTAACATCAATGTCATCAAAATTAACGGTCAATGACGGTACTCAGTATATACTTTCAGAAAATATGCTACTCAACTATAGTTATAGTGAGCTAATTTCAGCTGGGAATTCAGGAGAGTTGCTACAAATATTCGTACTAGATCAAGAACAATATGAAAAGATTTGGAAAGATAAAGCGTTTGAAATAGAAGTTGGTCCAATTATTAACGAGGATGCAGAGGATATCTCAAAAGGACATAAAGCTTTATTTGAGCTATAAGATAATTTTCTTAGACGTCAAATTGATATTAGAAAAACTATATTCTGAAATGCACGTTTTATTGAAATCCGCCTAGTTCTTCGGCGGATTTTTGTTTTTGCACAGCATTAAAAACCCTTGGTCTTAAAGAACCTCTTATTTCTTCTTATTTTTCTCTCCAGTAAATGGATCAAATTCTTCGAATAAGGTTAACTGGTTGCTCATATAGTCCTCTTTAAGCTGGTTTCTAATCTATTCTTGAATTTGATTTTTATTTCTTCCCACTGTATCTCCAAAGTAGCCTCGACACCAGAATTTGCGATTACCATATCTGTACTTTAAATTGGCGTGACGATCAAAAATCATTAAACTGCTTTTCCCCTTTAAGTATCCCATGAATTGAGATACACTTAGTTTTGGCGGGATACTCACTAACATATGAATATGATCTTTGCATGCATTTGCCTCGTGTATTTCAACTCCCTTCCTCTCACAAAGATCTCGTACTATTTCTCCGATGCTCCTTTTATATTTTCCATAAATAATTTGCCTTCTATATTTGGGCGCAAAAACGATGTGATACTTACATCTCCACTGTGTATGTGCTGAACTATTCTTGTCCTCCATGGGACATGCCTCCTTCTTTGGTGAGATTTGGTGGTCGGGAAACCAACCATATCTTACCATGAAGAGAGGCTTTTTCGTGTCCCCTCGCTAGAAGCTCTATGGAACCCCCGGCATAGCCAGGGTTTTCAAAGACCATAACAAATATTTTTTGTTAATTTCACAAAAAAATCTTCACTTCTCTTTTCATATGTAATATAATTATTACATATGAAAAGAATACAGCATCAAAAACAATTATTAACAATATTAGACGCTTTGTCTCACCCCGTAAGATTGAAAATTATTTCATCTTTGTTTGTTAAAAGCCAATATGTTAGCGAATTGGCAAGAAGCTTAGAAATAAGTAGACCTTTACTTTATCTTCATTTACAAAAAATAGAGGAGGCTAAACTGATTACAAGTAATATGGAAATTTCAGAAACTGGTAAGGCGCTAAAATATTATAAACTAAATTCTTTTCAATTTGAAATATCCGAAAAGATGATACATAAATTAACAGAAAACAAAGGAGATTGCTAAATTTATGGCTACTTATTACTTATCTATTTTTACATTGTTACAATTGATTTTACCTATTGTTCTAGGGATATTTGTCTTTGTTTTTGTAGTAAAGACCATGAAGAAATTTGAAAAAAGAGCTGAAGAAAAATTAGAAATTGAGAGAAAAAATATTCTAAATCAGCAAAAACAATTAGATGAATTAACTAAAAAGGTAACAAATATCGAAAAAATATTAACTGATATCAACTAACAAAATAGATAGAACTTGTGACGAATTTGTGTCTTAGTTGTCAATAAATCCTCTCTCATTCTATGGAAAGCGTTGTCTGGATTATTTCCTTTCGACGCTTTTTTCTTATGTTTATCTAGTTAAATCTCAATAACATTCCTACGATTAGTCAAGCATAAAATATTTTTTACTAAGGATTATTTTACTTACCTATATTGTGCATATTGAATAAAACTTATGCGATCCTTTTTAAAACTGTTGCATTTGTGTATAATGTAAATATAGTTATTAGGTCATAGAGAACGAATATGAATAATTGTACTTTGTATTGTTTCTGGCCATGGATTGCAACCTTGTCCTTTTTAGGGTGATGTTGTTTTTCATTTGTAATAGTAATCTACAAATCATGTTTCTAACAATAAAGTATAATTTTCTCTATTGGATTCCCTCTTCGCCTATTAATGTGGCCTAGACCTGCAATTTTAACTTCGGTCAAGCTGTCTTTAACTTTACATATTTTAAAATGAAAATAGTGGGTAGTGTCCACCGTTGATGACATTACCCACTAATCTTAGTATGTTTTTAATAACTGTAAGTAGTACCGTAAGAGTTTTTACCTACATTTAATTTTAACCAGCAAGTACTACTTGCTGCACCATTATAAGCAACCCAAGTAAAATCTAGTTTAGCCGAAGCTTTATAACTAGAAGTTTCTTTCTTTCTAGTTATTTTAAGATTATCATATGTTGCCGATCCAACAACTCCTACAATTTTATAAGAAGATACCAAAGCAAATAATGAAAACTATAAAAAACGGTTGCAAATTGTGGAACATCCTTTCGGAAAAATTAAGCGATCCTTTGGCTATACTTACTTTATGGGAAGAGGGTTAGATTTTGTGAATGCAAAGGCAGCTCTATTTAGTGTTGTCTATAACTTCAAAGATTAACGAAAAAAAGGTTTCAGAAATTGTTGAGCTTTTAGCAGCTTAACAATACTGAAACACGTTTGATCTATTTAATAATGAAATGATGAAAAGTGTCTTTCTAGTAATGAATATATTTAGTTGTTAGACAGTCTGATGTATGGTGGTGTGAGAGGGGCGAAAAGTTACTTAACTTTTCCCTCTACTCGATTTTGGAAAACAGTGTGTTGTGAGTCCTTCCTACATCAAAATGTATAATTTTGTACTTTACTCTTTTTACGCTTAAACTCTAAGATGGAACTGATTCAATAAGAATAGGTATAAGGAGATTATCAAAAAAATAAAAAATAAAAGAGTTGAAATCAATTGTCAACAAACCCTTACATAGATAAATGAATGTCCCCTAAGTAGATCGTGAGAGTAAAAAAATAAAAGGTGCCCAATTTGTCACTCGACTAATTAGGCACCTTGTTTGTATGTTAGTTAAGATATCTGTTTTTCTGCTTGAAGCGTTTTGGCTGCTTGCATGACTTTTTTTGATCCGAGCGACAAGGCTAATTCTAAGCGGGTTGGCTCTTTTGTCAGGATCCGTTGTGTAAAGTAGAATGATAAAATCAAAGGCACAATGGCACTAAACCATGCGATTGGGTTTGATGCAACAGCTCCCGAAAAGCCGAAGTAACTAGAAAGAATAAGTGCACCAAATATTCGAGCAGCTAGTTCCATAACACCTGCTATTGTTGGTGCAAAGCTATTTCCAAGTCCTTGTAACGATGGACGCAGGATTAGTACAAGAGCAAGCAAGGTATAAAATGGCCATTGAATCTTAAAAAATTGTTCGGCCAAATCAAGGACAGCAGTATTATCCGCATCAACAAAAAATGAGGCCAGGAAGCGACCGCTAAATAAAAAAATGAGTCCAATTAATACGCTGTAACTTAATGTAATAGCTAGACCACTACGCATGCCCCGTTTGATCCGCTCAAACTTGCCTGCCCCGAAGTTTTGCGCCACATAGGTTGACATCGAGATTCCAATCGTTTGTAAAGGCATCGTAAGAAGCTGATCGATTTTGAGGGCAGCAGTATAAGCCGCAACCGATAAAGCCCCTAATTGGTTTAACGTAATTTGGATAGCAATAGAACCGATCGCAATAATTGAATATTGAAAACCATAAGGTAAACCAATTCGTAAATGTTCTTTGTACTCAGCCCATTCAAGCGTCCAATCGTCTTTTCTAATGCGTAGGATATGGACTTTTTTCTTAATATAAAGAATACAAAGAATTGAGGCAACAAATTGTGCAATAACGGTTGCATAACCTGCACCAGCAACATTCATGTTAAAGCCTAAAATAAATACATAATCTAAAATGATATTTAAAAATGACGTAATAATTAAGAAGATTAGTGGTGTACGGCTATCACCAATCGCTCTTAATATATTGGATAAGAAGTTAAATAGTACCGTAGCGCTAATACCACTAAAAAGAACAACCAGATAATCATAAGCATGGTCTATAATCTCTGGAGGTGTTTGCATTAGTTCTAAAATGTTCCGTGTGTTTAACGTCGCAAATACGGTTAATATGATACTAGCAATCATAGTAATAATTAAACTAACTCCTAAGCTTTTGCGCAGGCTTTTTTCATCTTTCTTACCAAAGCGCTGGGCGGTAATGACTGCGAGACCTGCAGTTAAACCAATCGCTAGACCTAAAATTAAAAATATGATGCTTCCTGTTGACCCAACTGCAGCTAGAGCATCCATCCCTAACGTCTGACTGACGATAAACGTATCTGCCATATTATAAAACTGCTGGAAGACGTTACCGAGTAACATTGGTAGTGTAAAAAGTATGATTAGCTTAAGTGGGTTACCTGATGTCATATCTCTTCCCATAACACACACTTACCCTTTCTGATAGATGTTAAATTGATATATTTTAGTAGTCTTTGAATAGTATAGCCTTATTCATTAAAAATGCAAGAAAGATGATGCATTTTTAATGAATACTTTATAAAATTTTTATCGCAATGTAACTGGCTATAAGACTCCCCTTCAAGAAATAAGGGAACACGTCATATATAAGTGGGAGATCGAACAGCCAGTAACGGCCCGATTGGTTTAACCAACGTTCAGTGAGGGAGAGAGGAAGCTGACTAAGTTCGCGACGTCATGACCCAACGTCTGCACTAGCTATCTTCATCCCATCTGTCGCAACCCCCAGTGAACAAAGTTCCACTTTACGGCGCATCTAACAGAACTTACTAAAAGAGCTAATTAGGACACCGAAGACTAGTCCAATTGAGAAAAATAAAAGGAAAGATAAATGGTTAGATAAAAAAACACCATTAGGACGGAACCTTAAAATGGTGTTTACGTTGTCTCTCCTTGAATTAATTCCACATCATAAATCGTTTGTTCGACTTGGCCTTTTTGTTCAATTTGCTTTAAAAGCGAGCGAACAAGCTGTTTGGCTAAGAGCTCAATTGGCTGTTTGATCGTTGTTAGCTTAGGAGACTGAAGTAATCGGGTGAAACTATGATAATCATAACCAATGATTTTTAATTGATCAGGCACGTTAATACCATTTTTATTCGCATAGGTTGAGAGCGTATAGGCAATGAGATCATTACTACAGAATATCCCATCATAATCTGTTAAACGGTCCTTTAGTTCTTCTTCGATGAAACGCCAGTTATCCTCAAAGGTGGCATAGATATGAGCCCCTTCTAAGATGTCCCACTCAACCTGATGTCGTGTACAGGTTATTTGAAATGCATCAGCTCGTCTATTTGAAAGCATTTCATAATTTAAAGGTCCGGATATATGCAGGAGCTTTTTGCAGCCCTGTTCAATTAAATGGTGTGCGGCTAGCTCACCGCCATGGTAATTATCGCTTGCCACATAAGGGATTTCAGCAGAAATAATCCGATCAAAGGAAACGATGGGCATAGATAAATTTTTATAGACCTCTGTATCTAACGTATGACTACACATGATCACACCATCAGCTCGGTGTTCTTTTAGCATCGTCAAATAACTGGCTTCCTTTTCCTTATCATTAACCGAGTTGCAAATGATAATCTTATAATTTTTTTCACCTGCATAGTATTCGATCCAATGCATTAACTCGCTAAAAAAAGGATGATTGATTTCTGGAACAATCAGACCAATTAAGTGGGACTGATTGGACAATAAGGCTCGAGCAATTTGATTAGGTGAATAATCTAGTTCTTTAATCGCTTCTTCAACCTTTTTACGAGTCTCCTCACCAATGTATCCCCGATTATTCATTACACGGGAAACAGTAGTCACGGATACCCCGGCTTTTTTGGCTACATCTTTTATTCCTACCATTTAACATTCCTCGTTTATTTAAAATTAATCGCTTATATATCCATTCTATTCATTATATCATGTATCAATCGTTTAACATAAAAATAAGTTTATTTATTGAAATAAAAAAGTATTTTTGATGTAAACACTGTTATTTCGAGGTCATTTGATAGAAAAAATATATGAAAACCTTTGACATAAAGATTAATAGGGGTTATGATTGTTTTAGCTTTTCTAAAGCTAGCTTTAAAGAGCAGTAGGATAAACTAGAGCATTTTTAAATAAACCTGTAAGCGTCGCCAACGGCTCTTATTGTTGGAGTCAATGATAATGATCCACTCAATGGCATTATACATAGGGAATTGATCGCTTAGGTTGAGAATCAAGGGGGAGTTGAAAGTCATGACATGGAAGGACTCATTTCTTTGGGGAGGGGCCATTTCTGCAAATCAAACAGAAGGTCATTTTAATGCGGATGGCCGTGGTTTAACGAACTTTGATATATTGCCTATGGAACCAAAGCGCTTAGATGATGTTTATCTTGATCAAGACAATATCATCAATCAATCTTATCATTTTTATTCGGGGAGACACGGAAACAACTTTTATGAGACTTACGAAAGTGATATAGAGTTGTTAGCAGAATTAGGTGTGAATAGCTTCAGGCTTTCTGTAGCTTGGTCACGGATTTTTCCTACTGGGGAAGAAGAAAGCCCTAATGAGCGTGGATTGCAATTTTATGAGAACATTTTCAAAAAGTTAAAAGAGAAAAAAATTGAACCGATTGTGACAATTAGTCATTTCGATATGCCGCTTTATCTCATTAAAAAATATGGAGGCTGGTTTAGTCGAAAAGTTGTTGATCTGTATGTCAATTATGCAACGGTCGTCATGAAAAGGTTTTCCGATTATGTGCAGTATTGGATTCCTTTTAATGAAATGAATATGATTATGCATATTCCATTTATTGGGGCTGGCTTAACCTTTACTAAAAACGAAAATAAGTTAGCGAAGAAATACCAGGCGACTCATCACCAATTACTTGCAAATGCAAAGGTGATTCAAATTGGAAGACAAATTAATTCTAATTTTAAATTTGGCTGTATGATGGCTGCGGCCAAAACCTACCCGTACACCTGTAAGCCCGAAGATGTGTTTTCTGCTTTTGAAAGCGATAAATATAATTTGATTTTTTCAGATGTTCAAGTTAAAGGGAAATACCCAAACTTCTTGGCAACCTTTTTCGAGAAAAATCAAATCCACTTACAAACAGAGCAAGAGGATTTTGAGATATTAAAAAATAATACCGTTGATTTTCTATCATTTAGCTATTATTCAAGTGCATGTAGTGTTGCGAAAGATAGTGACGTTGAGAAAGTCAAAACAAATGGACCGGACACCGTTAAAAATCCCTATTTACCAGCTTCAAATAGCGTATGGCAAGTCGATCCGTTAGGGCTCAGAATCACGCTGAATCAATTATATGATCGCTATGAATTGCCACTATTTATTGTGGAGAACGGTCTGGGTACTTATGATGATCAATTCGTTGATGGCAGAATCCATGATGATTATCGAGTGAACTATTTAAAAGAACACCTAAAAAATATGGTATTAGCAGTAGAAGAGGATGGGGTTGAACTAATCGGTTATCTCATGTGGGGAATAATTGATTTAGTCAGTGTAAGTGAAGGGAAAATGAGCAAACGTTATGGTTTGATCTACGTCGATGCAGATGACCAGGGACATGGGACCTATAAACGCTATCGAAAGGATAGCTTTTATTGGTATCAGAAGGTCGTTGAGTCAAATGGAGATTATTTATTTGATTAAATTTTCGAGGAGCGAGATAAATGAAAACGAACTATAAAAATAGTAGCTTGCAAATAATTGAATACGTTGGTGGAAAAGAAAATATTACTGAGTTAACGCACTGTGCGACGCGATTACGTTTTAAACTAAAAGATAGCGAGAAGGTAAAAGAGGAAAAACTAAACAACGTCGATGTAGTGGTAGGGCAAAAAAAGACACCATCTCAGTATCAGGTTATCATCGGTAATCAGGTCGGAGCTGTTTACCAAGCGATAGCTGGCCAACTTGGAGAATTAGATCACGATCAAGAAGCGTCTAAACATGAAAAAAATAATGTATTTCATAAAGTGATTGATGCCATTACAGGGTCAATGACGCCATTAATCCCTGTTCTAACTGGTGCCGGTATGATCAAGGTGCTTTTGGCACTGATTGATACGTTTGATCTAATGTCGCCTGATTCACCTACCTACCAAACATTAAGTATTATTGGTGATGCAACCTTTTATTTTCTACCAATCTTACTAGCAATCTTTGCTAGTCGGAAATTTAAAGTAAATACGTCAATAGCGGTCGTCGTTGTTGGTGTGTTAATGCACCCGAATTTTATTGACTGGGTAAATACTGGTGACCCTATCTCGTTTATTGGCCTACCGATAAGAGGGGTCAGCTATGCATATTCTGTCATTCCAGCCATTTTAATGATTTGGGTTATGTCTTATATTGAAGCTATCGTTGATCGAGTAACACCTAAAGTATTGAAAATATTATTAAATCCGACACTAGTTCTGTTAATTAGTGCACCGATTGCTTTAATTGTTATTGGTCCATTAGGGGCTTATGCTGGTGACTTATTGGCGTTAGGCATTGAAACATTAGAATCTAAACTAGGCTTTATTTTATTAGGTATTTTAGCAGCAGCTATGCCATTTATTGTTATGACTGGTATGCACCATGCTCTAACACCAATCTTCTTGTCTACCTTTGCATTAACAGGCTATGATTCATTAATTTTACTTTCACAAGTATGTTCTAACCTAGCACAGGGGGGAGCATCGCTAGCTGTTTCGGTGAAATCTAAAAACAAAGGCAGAAAGCAAATTAGTTTAGCAGCGGGTATTTCTGCGTTAATGGGTATTACTGAACCTGCGATGTATGGTGTGACGTTAAAATTGAAAAAGCCAATGCTAGCAGCCGTAATTGGTTCTGCTGCGGCGGGATTATATGCAGGTATAACCTATGTGCGAATTTATGTATTAAACAATACGATTATGACCTCATTAGCATTAGCTGATGATCGTGGTTTTTCAAGTATAATTAATGGTTTGATTATGATGGCTATCGCTATTATTGTACCTTTTGTCGTGACTTTAATTTTAGGCTTTGAAGATAAAGAAAAGTTGGAGGCATAATTTGACTGATCGCAGCCATTAAAGGATATCGACGCATGCTTTAGTGTGCGTCGATATATTGCTGCTTATTAGCATTTTAGAACGCAACGATCACAAAGGGAGGTGAGAAATAGCGATGAAGATTACACTTCAGTCGAATCATATATTAGAATTTCCAGACAAAACAATCGATGTATTAGCTATTGGTGAAATCCTTGTTGATATGATTTCAACGGACTATGATGATGTTAATCATCAATTCCAGGCCTATTTCGGTGGATCGCCAGCTAATATTGTGATGAATGTTAACCGTTTAGGTGGAACAGCAAAAATTTGTGCTGCGGTCGGTGATGATCGGTTTGGTGATTTTTTAACACGACATTTAACGAGACAAAAGATGGATACGACCCTTATTCAGCAAGTTAAGCAATCAACAAGTATGGTAGTTGTCAATAAAAGCAAAGGGACACCGCTTCCGATTTTTTACCGTGGCGCCGATTATCGAATCCAACTAACTGAAGAACTGAGTCAAGCGCTCAAACAAGCAAAAATCGTGCATTTTTCATCATGGCCCATTTCAAACCTAAGATCACGTCAGGTTATCAAACAAGCACTTATGTTAGCGCGTGAAGCTGGTGCGCTCGTTTGTTTTGACCCGAATTATCATCAAAGTCTCTGGGATGATTCAGAGGATGGAAGAGCGATCATGAAAGAGATGATTGGTCAGGTAGATATTATTAAACCCTCGGAGGATGACGCAGAGCGTTTATTTGGACCGGATACGCCAGAGAACCAAATTGATAAATGTCACCAGTTAGGTTGTCGGTTTGTGATTATGACTCTTGGAAAAGAAGGGGCTATTGTTTCGGATAATGGAGAAAAGACATACTATCATACGCGAGCAGAAAAGGTGGTTGATACCACAGGGGCTGGAGATGCATTTTGGTCTGGTTTTTACTGTGGTATCACGCAAGGAGAAACGGTTGAAAAAGCGCTAGAAATTGGCTTTTTAACAAGCGCTTATAAATTGAACTTTACCGGTGCAGTTGTTGAATTGCCGCATTACAAAACATTACTCGAGTGCGCAGATAAATAGTAAGGATAGGGGGATAACAATGGCTTTGAAAAATGAAGTACAATTAATTACGTATCCGGATTCGCTAGGTGGAGACTTAAAACAGCTTAACTACTTATTAGAACGTTACTTTGATGATGTGTTTACTGGTGGGGTTCATATTCTACCGCCATTTCCTTCTTCAGGCGATCGTGGCTTTGCACCACTGGACTACTTGGAAATTGAACCGAGCTTTGGTGAGTGGTCTGATATCAAAA
Organism: Amphibacillus sediminis NBRC 103570; assembly: GCF_001552275.1. GTDB lineage: Bacteria > Bacillota > Bacilli > Bacillales > Amphibacillaceae > Amphibacillus_B > Amphibacillus_B sediminis. The sequence goes on along the minus strand of NZ_BCQW01000025.1, from coordinate 9,270 downwards.
AAATTGGTGCGAAAAGAGATGTATTACTAGACTTGATGGTAAACCATATCTCTAGACAATCGCCATATTTTCAAGACTTTTTGGATAAAGGCCGTCAATCAGAGTATGCCGACTACTTCATTACATTAGATAAGCTTTGGAAAGATGGGAAGCCAAACCAAGAAGATATTGACAAAATGTTTCTACGACGTAAACTCCCTTATTCGACTTTTGAAATTAACGAAACGAAAGAAGTTGAGCAGGTATGGACGACTTTTGGTAAGACTGACCCCTCTGAACAAATTGATTTGGATGTCCAATCAGATAAGGTAAAAGAGTTATTTAAAACATTCTTCGAGAATTTTAAAGAAAATAATGTCAGTATTGTAAGACTGGATGCGGTCGGCTATATTATCAAAAAATTAGGAACAAGCTGTTTCTTTGTTGAACCAGATATTTATCAATTTCTAGATTGGATCAAAGCACTTGCTGATTCACTTGATATTGCCTTATTACCTGAAGTTCATGCCCATCATTCTATTCAATATAAGCTTAGTGAACATGGCTTTTGGATTTACGACTTTATCTTGCCCTACCGAATTTTAGAAGCAATGATCACCAAAAAGTCAAATGCTTTAACAGATTATCTTAAAGATCGACCAGAAAATCAATTTACGATGTTAGATTGTCATGATGGTATTCCTGTTAAGCCTGACTTAGATGGATTGATTGATACGAAGGAAGCAAAAGAATTGGTTGATGAAACCGTCAAACGCGGGTCGAACTTGAGTTTGATTATATCGGATCAGCATAAAGACAAAGATGGATTCGATGTTCACCAAATCCGCTGCACCTATTACTCAGTATTAAATGAAGATGATCAGCTTTATTTAGCAGCTCGTGCGATTCAATTTTTCACGCCTGGTATTCCGCAGGTTTACTACGTGGGACTTTTAGCTGGAACCAATAATGAAGCGAAAATTAAGGAAACAGGAGATGGGCGTGAGATTAATCGTGAAAACTTTTCTATTGATGATGTTGAAGAAGCTTTAGAAAAAGATGTTGTCCAACGGCTACTTAAGTTAATTCGGTTTAGAAATAGCTATCCGGCTTTTGATGGTGATTTTACCGTAATCGACACCGGTGAAGCAGAAGTAAGGCTTAATTGGAAAAAAGATCAGTTTGAATGTACCTTACATGTCGACCTCCGTTCAGGCGACAGCTATATTGATTATAATACTAAAAAGGATGAAGTCGTTCGTTACCACATTTAACGGAATCTGAACTCTGGCAAAGCTCGAGGTAATAGGCTTAGGTATGAGAATCGTATGAATTTACTATAAATGAATCGTTACCTGAAACAATCATCAATCGTGACGAAATAATTGATTAGCACTTGTATTGCTGCATGATTCAAGCATTTATAATATAGTAAACAAGTGAGGAAATGGTCAGGTGAAGATACGGAGAATTTAACCGGGAACAGTACGGGTTTAAGCTTAGTTAGCAGGATTCACTTACTAAGTTAGCTAAAGCCGTACCTGTACCGGTAGAAAGCGAACATCTTTAAATTACTCCCTTAAGTCATACGTAAACTAGGAGTTAGTAGAACTTAGTAGACCAAAAAACGGAACTCCTATAGAGACATGATTAGCTTCAGTCATAATTTACTTGGCTGAAGCTGTTTTTTATGCCTGTAAATGATAGTATATCTTTTTTTAGGTTGCAGTAATAATACCTCTCTATTCGGCCGGCCGTTTATTTGTCTCTAATGTTGGCTAATATTTTTGTTCGGTTCGAACCTTGACCTTACTTTTTCGGTGAAGGGATGTCAGGGTCAACATTTAGGGTATTTAGATATGTTTTTGGAAATGAGTTTCTATATTGAGTAGGTGTTACGCCTTCCAGCCTTTTAAAAAGCTTCATCATATATTTTTCAGAATTAAAATTGAGCTGGTCTGCTATTTCAATCAAAGTGTAGTCTGTTGTGACCAGTAATTGCTTTACCTCGCTAATCTTCATGGAATTAATGTACTGAATGGTTGAAACTCCGAAGAACTTTTTGAACATTCGCGTTAAATAATCAGGATTTAACATAAAATGATCGGCTACCTCTTTTACCGTTAAATGGTTATAAATGTTCACCCTAATCCAATTAGAAATATCCTCCATTCGTTTTGTTTCATGTTGAGGCCGTTTAGAAAGAAACGATTCTCGATATTGTTGACAAAGCTCAATAATAATGACCTTTGTCATGCAATCAATCATATGGGAAGTGAAGTAGTAAGATTGTGAAATATCTAAAATTTGCTTAAGCAAAATCACCGCTCTTTCTAAGGAAAGGAGGGTAAATTTCTGTGGTAAAATTCCATTTTTCTCGTCAGAAGCATTCAAGTTAATGAGCAAATAATTAGCAAAGTCCTGCTCTGTAATTAAACGAATAAGTGAATTAGGGAAGAAATGTAACCAAAAAAAGCTAGCCCCCTTAACGGAATGATGCTGTCCTTTAAAAGGTACATTTGGAGGAATAAATAAAACATCTCCTTTTGATAATGTGATAGGTTGTTGATCAACTAACAAATGGATCTCATGATTTAACCCTACCATAATTTCACAATCTGATTTTAAAAGCATTTCTTTATGCAGCCAATCTTCATCACAAATAAATTGGCCAACTTTAAAGAAAGTATAGTGTTCATTTATAGGTATTTGGTATAGAGGTGACATTGTTCCTCGCTCCCCAAATCGGATTTGGACACCTTTACTACGATTTTAATTGTTTTTTTTATGAGTGTAAACCCTTACACTTGTATTGTAAATGGTTGCAACCAATAATCATGTCTTAAAATAATGATTTATACCGAAACAAAAATATGCAAATATCTTTGGGGTGATTGTCGGTTTTATTCACCTTTTTTAAAAAACAGTTCTGTGTAAACGCTTTCTTTTCGGATCAAGAGTGGTGTATTTTATTCTGAAAAAGATTTAGGAGGTTGTATGAATGAAAAGGATCTTAATGTTATTTGTATTACTTTTATTATTAGCTGCTTGTGGAAGCGAGGGAGCCAGCAGCTCTAGTGAAGAGACAGTTACGATTTATATGGCGGTATTGGATAATGACCCGAGTGGGGCAGTTAGTGCAGCGAGAGATCGTTTTAACGAAGAACATGAGCACCTTGAAGTGGAGTTTGTTACACTTTCGAACGATGCATCTGAAGCACATTCGCAAATTGTTACACAATTAACAGCTCAATCCAGGTTAGATATCGTCAATATGGATGTGATCTGGGTAGCTGAATTTGCTGAAGCAGGTTGGTTAATGCCACTTGATGATCGATTTACTGTTGAAAAACAAGGGAATTTTTTGCAGGGTCAAGTGGAAGCGATGTACTATGATGATCACATTTGGGGAGTACCTTGGCTAAATGATATGCATCCTTTGTGGTATAGAGAAGACTTATTAAATGAATATGGTTATCAAGTACCAGAAACTTACCAAGAATCAATTGAAATCATCCATGCTATTCAAGAATTTGAGGATATTAATGGATTTTCGATGCATTGGGGTCGGGGTGAACAGTTAATCGTTTCCTTTACTGAATTCTTGCAAGCAAATAATGGTGACTTCTTTGATGATAACGGTCAGGTCATAATCAACCAGCCGGAAGCTGTAGAAGCTTTGCAGTTTATGGTGGATATGATTTCTGATTATCAAGTGGTTTCACAATCTGCAATTGAAAACATTACACCTGAAGAAGCTAGAATTCCTTTTACACAGGGGCAAGCAATTTTTAATCAAAATTGGGGCTATGTTTATAGTTTAAATCAGCAGGACGATTCACCAGTGAAGGATTTGACCTGGATTGCTAATAATCCGAGTTTTGAAGGTGGAAGAAGTGCGAATGCCGTAGGTGGATGGAATTATGGTATCGCTTCTTATACCGATCATCCAGATGAAGCTTGGGAAGTTATTGAGTGGTTCACGAGCTTTGAATTACAAAAGGAGATTTCACTTGGTGGTCAATTAGGAACAAATTTAGCAATATATGAAGATGAAGAGATAGTTGAAGCAAACCCTTATATCAATGAATATTTAGAGGCTGCTCAATATCCAGCCATTCGACCTATCCATCCCGAGTATTCACAGATTTCTGATATGGCACAATTTCATATTCACACTGCTCTTTTGGGTGAAGTGAGTGCGCAAGAAGCTCTAGATAATCTAGCGAATGAAATTGAACAGTTAAATTAAGAGGTTAATAGTGTGAAAAGAGGGGGGATAAAGTGAGAAGTAAATATTTACCTTATGTCTTGTTATTACCTTTATTTACGATGATTGTGACCATTGTTTTTATTCCTTTAGCAAATACGATATTTTATAGTTTTCAATCCTATCAATTGACTCGACCTGACCAAAGGACATTCGTAGGTTTAGAAAATTATATTAGTCTTTTTCAACAGGATCGTTTTCTATCATCTTTAGGAACCAGTGCCGTTTATATTGTCGGAAGTATTCTGGGGATGTTAATTCTTGCACTAGTGACAGCACAAATTGCCAATCAGTCCTTTAGAGGAAGATCAATCTTTAGAGCATCGATCCTGATACCGTGGGCAATTGCCCCTGTTGTTGCAGCCCAGACATGGAGCTTTATGTTTCAAACGGATCTTGGTATTGTTAACCACCTGATGGTTAGTCTAGGCTTATCAGATCAAGGTTTTCCTTGGCTTGTCTCTAACAATCTAGCCATGCTTAGTGTGATTGTGACTAATGTTTGGAAAACAACTCCCTTACTAACGCTAATTATTTTAGGTGGATTGCAAACGATTCCCAACGATTTATACGAAAGTGCAGATATTGATGGTGGAAACAGGATGCAAAAGTATTTTCACATTACTTTTCCATTAATTAGACCGTTTATATTCACAGGGTTAATCTTTACCACACTTCAAACAATCAACGTTATTGATATTGTTTATACAATGACAGGTGGTGGCCCTGGGATATCGACTGAAATCTTTACCTTGTTGAATTACAATACCTTCTTTCAAAATCTCAACTTTGGTATGGGAGGAGCTATGGCTGTTGTAGGAGTTATTGTGATCGGAATCTTAATTTCCTTCTATGTTAAAGGGATGAATAAAAACTTTAATTAAGGATGAACTCAACTTTCGCAGACCAAGTCATAGGCTTGATCGTAGTATCCGTTGATTTATGACTGTCTTGCCTATAGCTCAGAATTAAGAGCCGTAACCGAAAATCATAATCTATTTGAACGGCGGAAGTTGAGTCATTCATTTTGTCATGATTAAAACAGGACTTATTTATCGCAGTGTAACTGGCTGGGGCTGCGATTACTCGCCCCATCGAAGGGCTTTTGTAAGCCTCCTGCTTCAAGAAATAAGGGAATACGTCATGTTTACGTGGGAGATCCAACAGCCAGTAACGGCCCGATTGGTTCAACTAAGGTTCTCTGGGGGGAGAGAGGAAGCTGACTAAGTTCGCGCCAACGTGTCGCAACGTCTGCACGAGCACATCCTAGGCATCGAACCCCCACTGAACGAAGTTTCACTTTATCTGTCGTTTGCATGCGATTGAAGAAAGTTCCATCAAATAATAATTAGTATTTGGATACTTTTGATAACCAAAACTAGCTGGGCTTTATCGAAGCGGATCATTCTAGTTGAATCTACAAAAATAAAGCGATATGAATTGGAGGGATTAGATGAAAAAAATAAGGATTGTCTTTTGGAGCATATTGATTTTAGTTGTATTAATAAATGTCTCCCCATATTTATGGATGTTCATAAATTCTTTTAAAACAGAGAACGAAATTTTTCAAACCAAGATATTTCCTAGCGCTTTGAATTTCGATAACTATCTTGCCGTATTAATTGAAGGCGGATTTTCGCAAAACGTTTGGAATAGTTTCGTTGTTTCAACAATAACGACTATTATTTGTATTTTAATTGGTATACCAGCAGCTTATGCTTTTGCTCGACTAGATTTCAAGTTTAAAAATGTTATGTTCCTTCTTGTCCTCTTTATTACGGTTTTTCCGGGCATCTTTATCATAAGTCCATTGTTCGGGTTTTTGACAAGAATCGGAGCAATTGACACTTATCTAGCACTGATATTACCGTATGTTGCTTATTTTTCCCCATTAGTTGTCTGGATTTTGACGTCTTTCTTTCGGACAATTAATCCTTCAATCGAAGAGGTAGCGATTATGGATGGGTGTGGATTTTTCCAAATGATCGGTAAAATCATCATCCCTCTGGCTTTACCAGGTATTATAACGGTATCGATCATAGCCTTCACGATGTCATGGAATGAGTTTATGTTTGCTTTAGTATTCACGAATACGCAATCTGCTCAAACCGTTCCTGTAGCTATTGCTAATTTCTCGGGGATCCATTCATTAAATTGGGGTCAAATGACCACAGCAGCCATTATCGCTACTCTCCCGATTATTATCATATCGTTAATTATGCAAAAGCATATTATTAGTGGTCTAACAGCAGGTGCTGTTAAGGAATAAGTAAAACAGGTTGAATACATCCATTTAGTGATGATACTAAAAAGAAATAACTGAGGGAGGAATTAGCATGCTACCATCCAATACCAAGAGAGCTTCAGTAAAAATAGAGGATGATTTTTGGGTAGAATATAGAAGACTAATAAAAGCGGAAATGATTCCATATCAATGGAAGGTGCTGAATGATCAGATTGATATTAATATCGAAAGGGAACGAAATGATCATCGCATACCTACTGAAAAAAGCCATGCCATTGAAAATTTTAAAATAGCAGCTGGCCATGACTCTGGAAAACACTATGGCATGGTTTTCCAAGATAGTGATGTTTACAAGTGGCTGGAGGCTGTGGCATATTCCTTAAGACACTTTCCGGATCCTGATTTAGAGCAACTTGCAGATAGCGTTGTTGATTTAATAGCAGAGGCTCAAGAAGAGGATGGTTATTTAAATACTTACTTTACCATTAATGAACCCTATCGAAAGTATAAACGGCTTGCAGAAAGTCATGAGCTTTATTGTGCTGGTCACTATATTGAAGCAGCTGTTGCTTACTATGAAACAACTGGAAAAGACAAATGCTTAAAGATTGCACAAAAACTAGCCAATCATTTGTTTGATACATTTGGGGTGGATCAGGATAAGCTTCAAGGCTTTGATGGACATGAAGAAATTGAGTTGGCTTTGGTCAAGCTTTATCAAGTGACCAAAGATCAACGGTACTTAGAATTAAGTCAGTATTTCCTATACGAACGCGGTACTGATCCAACGTTTTTTGCAAAGCAAAAGAAAAACGATCCAGGGAGTAAGCCTGTCATTGAGGGGATGGAACATTTTGACCTTGAATATTATCAGGCTCACAAGCCCGTGATCGAGCAAGAAGATGCGGTAGGACATGCGGTAAGATTGGTTTATCTCAGCACAGCAATGGCGGAAGTTTCACGGTTAACGTATGATAAAAGGTTACAAGATGCCTGTAAGAAGCTATGGAAGAGTATTGTCAGGAAACGGATGTATATTACAGGTGGAATAGGCTCAACGGTCAATGGTGAAGCCTTTACAACAGACTACGATCTTCCCAATGATACGATGTACTGTGAAACTTGTGCTTCAATTGGCTTAATTTTCTTTGCACATAGTATGCTAAAAAATGAACCAAATGCAGAGTATGCCAATGTCTTAGAAAGAGCATTGTATAATACGGTCTTGGCAGGGATGGCATTAGATGGTAAGCATTTCTTTTATGTTAATCCATTAGAGGTAGAACCGAAAAAGAGTAAAGGTGATCCACAAAAAAGTCATATTAAAGTGACTAGACCTGGATGGTTCGGCTGTGCATGCTGTCCGCCTAACATTGCTCGGCTCCTGACTTCTTTAGAAAAGTACATTTATCATGTAGATAACAATAAAGTTTGGATTCATTTATTTGTGAAAAGTGAAATAGAAGTTAAGGACAATACGGATACCTTAAAAATTAAACAGTCACTTGGTTTACTAGAAAGTGAAAAGCTTAAGTTTGAAGTTCATGGAGATAATAAAAAGTCTTACACGATTGCTATTAGAATACCTGATTGGGTTCATCATGCATCATTTAAAGTAAATGACAAAGAAATTATACCGGAACTTAAAGAAGGTTATGCATATTTTACCAAGAATTGGGGTGAGGATGAATTGATAACGATGTCGATCTCAGCCGAACCAAGGTTTGTTTATGCCAATCCGCTGATTAGAGATAATTTAGGGAAGGTAGCTTTACAAAAGGGACCGTTTATCTATTGCTTAGAAGGCAAAGATAATAGTGAGCCATTACAGCTGCTTTCTGTCAAAACGGATTCACAGCCTGTAGAGATTATAGAAGAAGATGATCATTTGATTAAGCATAAAATTATTTGCCAAGGTCTAAAAATTAGTGATAGACAGCTATCTCATTTACCACTCTACGATTACACAGATAAACGATATTATCAAGAGACAGAGCTTACGTTTATTCCATATTACTGTTGGGCTAACCGTGGACCAAATGAAATGCAAGTATGGGTAGATGAAGCTTAGGTCTGATAGGATTGGTCATCAAAATTGAGTCAGGGTGCCAACCTTTTTTTACATCTTAAAAGGGGACAATAAGTTAAGGTAGAACTGACAAAGTAAAATACCTTTGTTAGAATACTGTAGCTAAAAATAAAGAGGTTCTATCTTTGTGATAAAGTCAATCAGATCTATCAATATCAGCACTGGAATTTGCTCTAACAACTTGAGGATAAAACAATTATAATCATTCTTTCCCTTGTTAAGGCGACCTTAAATATGAGTTAATATAGGTATCGGCCGACAAACTCTTTGAAAGGGGGCATGAATTGAAATGATTCAGTATAGCGAGGTGGTTTCTGCCTAGGCAGAAACCTTAAACAGGTGAGGTCGCTCAGGGAGCGGCCTCATTTTTAGCTGGATAGACAGCAGTTTTTATTGTACGATTAAATAAACAATGGTGTGTAGGCGTTTTTGTAGAACTTACACCCAAACAGAAAGGGGTGTTTGAGATGGACAAATTAAAAAGCTGTGAGCAGGCAAGGCTTACTTTTTTTGAGGAGGACGTCAATGCAATACAAAAACGGAAAAGAGGTGCTTCCCCAAAGCTTGCTGAACGAGTTACAGCAATACATCCAAGGTGAGCTGATTTATATCCCTAAACAGGACAACCAGCGTATGGGTTGGGGGGAGAATAATGGATCACGTCAAATGATTAGACAAAGAAATGGC
>NZ_BCQW01000024.1 GCF_001552275.1 Amphibacillus sediminis NBRC 103570 | reverse complement strand
TTTTCGTTTAAAAATCAGTTCCACAGATGCCAAGGATCATATCTAAAACTTGTTTTTTATAACCTGTCTATGCTAGAGCTATCGTTGCTAATGACAAAGTGGTTATGTATCTAAATAATTACAACAGAGACAATATTACCTAAATTCAGCCTTGTTTTCCAGTTGATTTAGGGTACCTTATTTTTAATGTTTAATTTAAAATAGTAGAAAGCAATGCCATCTAAACTCGATATAAGTTATTGGTGGATAATAAAGTGAAACTTCGTTCAGTGGGGTTTAGACGCATGGGAGTGCTAGTGTAGACGTTGCAACATGCCGTCGCAAACTTAGTCAGCTTCCTCTCTTCCCCACTGAACGCTGTTGGATCTCCCACTTCCATGACGTATTCCTTGTAGTGGGAGTCTTACAAAAGCTCTTCGATGGGGCGAGTATTCGCAACCCCAGCCAATGACACTGCGATAAAGATTAACTTGATGAGAGAGGTTGATGCTAACATGGGGACACTTTGGTATGGAGGTACTTTTTATACGATGAGCGATTTTGCTGAGAGGGTTGAAGCTGTTTTTACCGATCAAGGCAAGATCGTACAAACAGGTAATTATCGGACTTTAAAAAGTCAGTATCGGATTCAAATTGACAAGGAAATTAACCTGAATGGCGCAACAGCATTTCCAGGTTTTGTTGATAGCCATTTACATATCATTGGCCAAGGGGAGAAGTTACAACACCTTGATTTATCAAATTGTCAAAGTGCTGAACAGGTTCTGGAATTAATAAAAAAGCGACTAAATCAATTCCCTAAAGGTCAGTGGCTATTTGGCGAGGGCTGGAACGATAATCAATGGGAGACACAGCGAATCATCAGTTGTCATGAGCTTGATCAGCTATCACGTGATCATCCAATTGTTTTAACTCGAATTTGTCGTCATGCCTTGATCGCCAATAGTTTGGCCATTGATTTGGCTCAAATCTCAGCTGGTGCATCAGACCCTCAAGGTGGCAAAATTGTCCGTGATCACAAGGGTGAAATGACTGGCTATTTTTTAGATAATGCACAAGATTTAATTAAACAAGCGATTCCTGAACGGTCAGTTGATCAGCTAAAGCAATTAATTGACCTTTCTATCGATCACTTATTAAGCCTTGGTTTAGTAGGTGGGCATACAGAGGATTTAGCTTATTACGGTCATGATAGCTTTGCTAAAGTTTCTTCCGCATACCAAATGAGTTTATCAGATCAAAAGCGGAGGTTTCGCACACATTTATTGGTTCATCATGCTGTCATTGATCAGTTTGCCATGCGAGGATTGAAATATAAAGATGGGTCAGATTACCTTGAATATGGAGCGATGAAAATTTTTGCCGATGGAGCACTAGGGGGACGGACAGCATGGTTAAATGAACCGTATACTGATGACCCCAGTCATAATGGGTTGGCTATTCATGAACCGGAAAGACTTGAAGCATTAATAAGTCAAGCCCGTCAAATGGATTTACCGGTAGCGATTCATGCCATTGGAGATCAAGCCATTCAGACCGTTTTGAAATTGCTCAAAAAACACCCCTTGTCAGATAAGAACCGAAGAGATCGCCTTATTCATGGTATGGTTGTTAATGATTCCATTATTAAAGAAATGCAAGGTCTTCATATGACGGTCGATGTTCAACCGACGTTTGTCTCATCAGATTTCCCGTGGGTTATTGATCGACTGGGAGAGCAACGAGTACGTCATGCCTATCCTTGGAAAAGTTTCTTAGATGCAGGAATTCGTTGTGCTGGTGGGTCAGATGCACCAATTGAAGAGGTCAACCCGCTTTATGGTATCGAGGCATTTGTAACACGTCGGTCAAATTTGGATGGACATGTCTATAATCCTGAACAATGTTTAACCGTTTTTCAGGCAATTTCAATGTACACAAGAGGAAGTGCGTGGGCGATTGGCAACGAACAACGGACTGGCCAAATTAAGCCAGGTTATTTAGCAGATTTTACAGTATTAAAGGCTGACCCATTTAAGGTTGATCCTGAATCGATTCATGATATTGATGTGGCAATGACCGTGGTTGACGAAGCCATTGTTTATCAAAATCTGTAACTTCTTTGGCTTTTGGACAACATCTTTCAACTTAGCACATCCTATGCGTCGAAGCCCCCACTGAATGTAGTTTTACTTTATAAGTGGTGAGATGAATGCCTATTTGATTTCGATTCAGTAAGGTGTAAACCCTTGACTGAAGCCTTCGCCAAAGCCATACAGTGAAAATCGAGCGACGCTTGATAAAATCTGGGCACAGGTACGCCAAAGCCTGCATTGATTAAATAGTAAATACTAGTATTGAATCGCAATATTGGTTAAAACTAATCAAAGTAGCTGTAAAATAGGCCAGGAGTTGATTGAAGTGTTCATTTTGTTGCTAGGCGTGATTTTAGTCGTTGTTATCATACTTTGCCTATTTGCTCCTTTGATTATCAGGCTAACCTTACATGTATCAGATGAGATTACATTCAAGTTAAGTTATCAGTTTTTGTTTATGCCAATTTATGATAAAACGTATCATTTTTCATTCGATGAAATGATAAGCTCATTAGTAGATTTAGCTGGTACAAAACAAACAGATTTCTCTTTCCTGCCTTCAGGTGCATTTGAAAAAATGACATGTAAAGAGCTATGCTGGCAAACTAAAATTGGTGTAGAAAATGCTGCCTATACGGCAAATTTGACCGCTTTAATCTTGAGCTTTAAAGGTCTTGTTAAGGCGGCTTTGCTATACTTTTTCCCAAAGCTAAGCGAAATAAATTTTTCTGTTGCTCCTTATTACCGAACGACAACTTTTGATAGTCATTGTCAATGCATGTTTTCTGTTTCGCTGGGAAATGCTATCTATATATATCTTAAACGAAAACGGAAAAAGGAGTTGTTGATTTAATGCATCAAGATCATCCGATTGAAGGCTTAATGTCAACTGCTATGGAGCAGCTTAAACAAATTGTTGATGTTAACACAATCATAGGTGACCCCATCCAAACTTCTGATGGAAGTACAATTATAACCGTATCAAAAGTAAGCTTTGGCTTTGCAGCTGGTGGTAGTGAATTTTCTAATGGCCAATCGTCAAGTCAAGATCAATCGAATGAGGAAGTGCTCCCTTTTGGCGGAGGAAGTGGTGGTGGTGTTTCGATTACACCTATAGCCTTTCTAGTTATGCATAAACAAGGAAATGAATTAATTCATCTACAAGAGCACTCACATATTTATGAAAAACTAATCGAAGTTGCCCCACAGGCTTTTGAAAAAATCAAAGAACTTATGGATAATCGAAGATCGAGACATCATTAAGCAATGGTGTCTTTTTTTTTTCCTTTAATAATTGTCGCGTATACCTCAGTTCCAGCACGGCGAAAATGAATAATGCCTTGATTCTTGATACGATCCCCACTGAACGAAGTTTCACTTTAATGCTTAATATGTAAGAAGTTAGATCAAAGCCTGGCTAGAGATAAGGTCACAAATATTCTGACATTGTGATAAACGAGCTAAACTATCAAGTACCTTGAGCAAAACATCTTCTATTAATATAGGTTCAAGACAAGACGTTCCAGCAACACTATGTTATACTAACTTATTGGAAAAGGAGGATTGAAACATGGACGTAATTGAACAACATTTTCAACAATGGGACTCACTGATCGAGCGGATATCAACAGCTTATGATTTAACATACATGGACGCATTAACTAAAAGTATGGAGCTTTTACTAGCAATAGTAGATGAAAATGATCCAGAAACGACTAATGAGCTAAAAAAATTAGCTAAAGCCATTTCTATTGATGAACTTGATCGTGAGCAAATTCGTAAATTAATTCACTTATTATTATTAAAGAGTATGAAGGGTGCGGTTCAGCATCAACATGTCATGACACCAGACACAGTAGCTCTCTATGTCAGTTATCTCGTGGAAAAACTACTAGGCAAACAAAAAAACTTAACTCTATTTGACCCTGTTTCAGGTACAGCTAATTTGTTAACAGCGGTTATGAACCATTTGAATATGCCAATAAAAGCATATGGAAGTGAGATTGATCCAACCTATATTCAGCTGGCTGCATTAAACGCTAGTATGCAAGAACATGAAATTGAATTTTTTCATCAAGATAGCTTAAAACCACTATTGTTAGATCCAGTTGACTTGGTTATTGCTGACCTGCCTGTCGGCTACTATCCAGATGATCAGCTAGCAAAACAGTATCAGGTCAGTGTTACAGATGACCATACCTATGCCCATCATTTGTTAATTGAACAGAGCCTTAATTATACAAAGCCAGCTGGTTACCTGATTTTTGTCATCCCTAATCATTTATTTAATAGTGCACAGGCGAAACAAATACATACATTAATTCAGCAGGAAGCCTATGTTATTGGCTTACTTCAGTTACCTGCGACCGTTTTTAAATCAGAACGTCAAGCCAAGAGCTTGTTCATTTTACAGAAGAAAGCAGATGGTGTTAAAGCCCCTAAACAAGCTTTAATGGCTCAATTACCTTCATTTAAAGACAGCCAAGCGACTAAACGTATGGTCATGAAAATGAATCAATGGTTTGAAGAAGAGGGATATTAACTATTCGCAAAATTAAAAATTATCAGCTGTTATCGTTTCCATTTAAGTTTCAAGTTGCATTTTATGTCGATTGTTCGTTAGAATATAAGTGGTATGTAAATAGACTATAGGGTAACCGAAAGGATTGAATTATTTTGAGTAAAATTATTTCTATTAATGCTGGTAGCTCTTCATTAAAGTTTCAGCTAATTGAGATGCCAGAAGAAACGCTACTGGCAAAAGGGCTAGTAGAGCGTATCGGAATTGACAATTCAGTATTCACATTAGAATATGGTGAAGAAGAAGATGTGATCACAACCGATATCCCAAACCATGAAAAGGCTGTGCAACTATTATTAGAAAAGCTTCAAGCATCTGGTGTAATCCAATCACTTGATGAAATTGATGGTGTAGGTCATCGTGTTGTTCATGGTGGTGAACGCTTTAGTGATTCTGTCCTTGTAACGGATGAGGTTATCGCAGAAATTGAAAAGGTATCTGAGTTAGCACCATTACACAATCCGGCTAACCTAACAGGAATAAAGGCATTTAAAGAAATCTTACCAAATGTACCAGCAGTTGCTGTTTTTGATACTGCTTTCCATCAATCGATGCCACCAGAATCCTATTTGTATAGCTTACCATATGAATACTATGAGGATTTTGGTATTCGTAAGTATGGCTTCCATGGTACTAGCCATAAATATGTGTCTGAGCGAGCTGCTGATTTATTAGATAAACCATTAGAGAGCTTACGCTTGATTACATGTCATATCGGTAATGGGGCTAGTGTTGCTGCCGTTCAAAATGGTAAATCAATTGATACAACAATGGGCTTTACTCCGCTTGAAGGGGTAACAATGGGAACACGTTCTGGAAGTTTAGACCCAGCGTTAGTTCCATATATCATGGACAAAACTGGTAAAGATGTAAATGAAGTTTTACATGTTTTAAATAAAGAAAGTGGAATGCTTGCACTTTCAGGTTTCTCAAGTGATTTACGTGATATTGAGGATAAAGCAAGTAAAGGTGATCAACGTGCTGAATTAGCATTAAAGATTTTTGCTGGTCGAATTCATCAATATGTTGGTTCTTATGCAGCTAAAATGCATGGTGTTGATGCTATTATCTTTACTGCTGGTATCGGCGAAAATAGTAAAGCGGTTCGTGAGCGTGTGCTGCAGGGGTTAGAATTTATGGGCGTTTATTGGGATCCTGCACGCAATGACGTCCGTGGTAAGGAAGCATTTATTAATTATCCACATTCTCCAGTTAAAGTATTGATCATTCCAACCAATGAAGAAGTGATGATTGCAAGAGATGTTCAGCGTTTAGCTAAATAAATACAGGGTATAATAAAGGTGAGAAAAGTCATAGTTAACTTTTCTCACCTTTTTCAATATTTGTTAGCTTTCAAGCTTAGCAAAGCTTATCTTACCATTCAGAAGAAAAAGTCTGTTAGATCATGTGATCTGCATCTTAGAGCTTCACCTCATTAAACAGAAGCCTCCCACTTCTATCTGTGGTGAGATGAATGTCTATTGTATGCCATTCTGCGGGCTTCAAATGCGGCTGAGTAAAGTTAAAGCCTTCGGCGGATGCCATTGATTGCCGAAGAAATTTATTTTTATTGATAAAATTCAGGAACAAATACACTTTGGTACATTTGATTTGGTTGAAAGGATTGTGAAAAGCACTATTGCTCTGTTGGCTAAGAAAAGATCGCTTTCGGGTTGCTTAATAAGTAACCATAAATAGCATATACTTAAGTTATAAAAGTTGTTTGCTGATTTTAACCATAACTAGACTAACATTTTTAGCTATTCACATATAAATAATATAAAGGAGGTTATATTGATGAATTTCAACCACTTAGATGAGCAAAGTCAATTGTTGATTCGGTTTGTCAATGCCCGCCACCAACAAGAGGAAGGAAGTCCGTTTGAATTAAGTAACATTAATTTTTGTAATCACAATGGTTCTGACATTATCGTGACTTTCAACACAGGTTCGCAATACCTTTACACTAAAGACGGTAATTATATTAAACATTAGATCAATCAATTGATTTACCATAAGCTTGGATTAAAGCGTCTGTGCAGCTGCTTATTTCTAGTAGGCTGCTCTTTTTTTGTCGTTCAGGGCTTAATTCTTACCATTATCATGTAAAATGCTCTAAAAAAATATTTGACATAAAAGCTTCTTTCTAATACATTAAATGGTTCTGATTAATATCAGAGCTAAGCATGGTTTTTACCAACCATTTAATACGTTAATAATTGTAAATATATTTAAAAAAATTACAAAAAATATATTTACTTCTCATTTTATTACAATTATAATCTATTCATAAAGATATTGAGATCTAAATAATCCAATTTTAAGGAGAATGACCTATGAAAAACACATTTTCAAAAGTGCTTTCAGTTATTTTTGTTTGTTCATTACTTCTTGGTACAAATGTTTTTGCTGCTAGAACGACTTTAACATTACCAAAAAATCAGACGTGGGTTTCCAGAAGTGCGACCAGGTCTGGTGATTATTCAAATGTCCATGCTCGACTTTACGCTGTTTACCCTACAAATGGTGGGGAGGATAATTTCACTAGAATTCAGGTGAAACTCACCTCATCAGGTGGAAAGAACATGTCAGATATTTATACCCTAAATGAAACAAACAAGGGGAATACGAGTATAAAAATCTACAATGGATCGCTAAATACCAAGAGTGTTAAGTTCCAATTTAGGGGGAATAACCCTAATTATGGCGCTAAAGCGGATGTATACTATAGTGCTAGATAACTAGTATCAAATAGATCTCATATCTTTATTAATCTATCTGGAAAGGTTCTGTCGACATATGTTGCTCAACTCAATAAAGATGCAGCTTAGTGTGATTTGGCAAAAAAAAGTAGCTACCGTTATTTTCTTTTTATTAATGACGTTAGTCTTAGTTAACTACTTTAGCAACGTCTGGACTTATCAAGGGACGGATGTTGTTGATATGTATCACCCAATGAAACTTTTAACACTTTCAAACTGGAGTAAGTACAGCTTTTATTTAATGCAATATTTTCCGCTCTTAGTTGTGGTACCAGCTGGTTTTGCGTTATTTACAGACAAGCAATTGAACCAGTATATTTTTATACAATCAAGACTAGGAGCGCGTTACTATTTGTTAGGAAAAATGATCGTTGTTTTTTCGGTAACTTTTTTTGTGTTTTCTGTTCCATTTTTAATTGAAATTTTATTAAACCTAATCGCCTTCCCAGTGTCGGCAGTTGGCGATCCTTCAAATATAGGAATCTATGATGTCTCTTATATAAGTGGAGTTCACATGCAGTTGTTTTCTGGACTTTATATTCAGTCACCATACTTGTATGCGGTAGTCTTTACACTGTTTTTTGGTGTTTTTTCGGGGGTTTTAGCGTTATTCACGGTTGCAGTGTCAACATTTCCAATCAAGTTTAAAGTGTTATTGTTTTTACCAGTTTATCTCCTGCTTTATCTGGTTAGTCTATCAAAACAACTTATTCCTACTATTCCAGTCGATACCAATTATTTTTTATATCTCCCGTTGTTTAATTTGTTTTATAATCCAACGGGTAGCTTAATGGCGTGGGTAACTTTTACCGTCTCACTCTGTTTGCTTTCCATTTTAATTATTGTAGTCAAAATGAGAAGGGATGCAATGTGAGATGTGGAGGGATATAATCAAGTCTTTAGTCATTGCTCTAGCATGGGGAGTAATTCAGACCTTACCTTATTTGAGTGTTAATCATGAGCTGATGTTTTCGGACATCATTTTGTGGTTTGGTTTTGTTGATACTGAAATCATTCTAGTCTATATCATTGATCTGTCGCTAAATTTCCTACCTTTCTTTCTGTTTCAAATTGTGTTCGGGACTTATGTGTATCGGCGTTTTTGTTCGGCTAGTGTTTATTACTTTTCTCGTTGTCCCAATCGTGTAAGTTGGTTTCTTAAGGAAAGTGGTAAACTGTACTTTTTTTCATTTATTTACCCATTAGTGATGGTGCTGACCGCAACCTTGTTAATAACGGCTATAGGTCAGTTCAGCTACGATCAAGGAGCCTTTATGTTACTCCTGTATTATGTTGTCATTCATTCACTATGGTTATTTATCACAGCTTTATTGGTAAATATCATCGCTATCAAACTTGACAGTAGTCACGGTTTCATTATCATTGTAGTTGTTCAAATGGCTAGTATCGGACTACTTCTATTGTGGGAAAACGTTTGGCCGTTGGTAAATACACCTAATCAAGCCCTACACGTCTTTTTACTAAAATTTAATCCTGTTGCGCGGCTGATCCTGCCGTGGCAAAGTAGTTCAATTGCAATGGTAAACGATAAACTAAATCAGTTTAATATCGACTTTAATCTAAATGAGTCCGCACTTGTTTTTTTAATCAGTGCTTTGGTGGTGATTGGTATAGGTAGCTATATCGTGAGAAGACAAGAATGGGTGGATTCAAATACAGAAAGCGGGGGGCTATGAACGTGTTACAAGTTAAACAGATAAATAAGATGATCAAGAATAAACCGATTTTGACTGACATTAATCTATCGTTGTCTGCTGGTGTTGTTTACGGTTTTGTTGGTCGAAATGGTTCTGGTAAAACGATGTTATTTCGAGCGTTATCGGGGCTGATGAGAATAAATTCGGGTGAAATCATTTATCAGGGCAAACGATTACACGTGGATTTCCCTGTATTGCCGAACTTAGGGTTAACGATTGAAAATGCTGGGCTATATCCTGAGTTTACAGGGTTTAAAAATTTGCAGTTGTTAGCTAAATTAAATGCCAAAATTGATAACACTCAAATTAGACGAGCTATTGAACGAGTTGGCTTAGATCCTGATGACAAACGCACCTTTCGTAAGTATTCGTTGGGAATGAAACAGCGAATTGTGTTGGCGCAGGCTATTATGGAACAACCTGATATTATAATGTTGGATGAGCCGACAAATTCGTTGGATGAAGATGGCGTTAGATTAATTCGTCAAGTTATTACAGAGGAAAAGGAACGAGGTGCTATGGTTTTATTAGCAAGTCACAATAAAGAAGATATCCAGTTGCTGGCGGACCATGTCTTTTATCTTGACGCAGGTCGACTAAGCAATGAGGTGATTCATCATGCTGAATAAAATCTTGTTGTCTTTATTAGGAGGGGCAATAGTGGTTGCGGCTGGGACTGGTATTTTTTTTCGGCAAACCTACACGAATGTGACAGCTGAAGCTAATCCACTTGAACATTTTTCTGTGGCTTTGTGGGATTTTGATATGTCACCAAATTTAATTGAATCGATGCGAAAAGAGCTACCAAAAAGTAAATCAATTATAAGAGTGAGCGCGAATGGAGCGATGGATTATACTTTTAAAAATAATATCCAGTTTGTTGAAATAGAAGAGGTCTACCGTAGTTCTGAATTAAAGAGAGGCGACCAGATAGGTGTCATGTCAACGGATTGGTGTCTTTTCTTTGATAATATGTCAGCTAACTTAAATTTTATCAATGTTATGCAACCTGGAGAAGAGTATTTAATCTTTTTAGATGAACAGCTTGAAACACTTGATCCGGAGGAAAAGATCTATTTACTACCAGAATTTATTATCCCACCTATTTTTAATTATCAAGATAAGGATCATACGATCTTGTCCGTGACCGAAGATGATCGCTACGTGCCATATGTATCTGTGAAAGATAATGAATTCTTCGTTAGCTCAGATGAAGCTTTAGCAGCCCTTATGGCTCTTAAGCATGAACTACTAGAACAATATCCTAAATAGTATGAAAAGAGCCAATCAATCAGACAAAAATTGATCGGCTCTTCATTTTATACTAAGCTATTTTTCCAATTTTATCGCAGTGTAACTGGCTATAAGTCCCGCCTTCAAGAAATAAGGGAACACGTCATGTCTAAGTGGGAGATCCGACAGCCAATATGGTTCAACTAACGTTCAGTGTGGGAGAGAGGAAGCTGACTAAGTTCGCAATATCGTGTCGCAACGTCTGCACGAGCACATCCTCTGCGTCGAACCCCCTGCTGAACGAAGTTTCACTTTATTCCTTATCTTCTTCGTCAGAGCGTACTACCAGAACATCGCACGGAGCGTATCGTGTAATGTTTTCTGAAACACTACCAATCAGAAAGCGTTCTACAGCATTGAGACCGGTAGCCCCACACATGATTAAGTCTGCCTTATATGCCTTTGCAACATATTTAGGAATACGAACCTTTGGAGAACCATAATCGATATGTGTTTTAACATGCTTTAACCCTTCCTTTTCAGCTTTTGCTTTATATTCATTAAGCAGCTGATTAGCATAGCTTTCTGATCGGTTAATCATGGACTGGTCGTAAATCTCTGCTGTTGAAATGGTTTTAGTGTCGACAACATGGGCGATAATCAGAGTTGCGTTATTGCGCTTGGCAACTTGAATAGCTTTTGTAAAGGCTTTCAAAGATGCTTGCGAACCATCTACTGCAACAACAATGCGCTTATACTCTTCTGATGGCATTTTTCATCACTCCTTAACCAATATATTATAATATACCACTAAAAGCTAATTGAAAAACCTATTCAAACTAAGTTTATGCTTTTTTTGCTAAGATAAGAAAAAAAAGTTAATGAATCTGAAGCAAACCAACTCTTCATCGTTATATCACTGCGTATGATAAGAAGGAAAGCAGCTAATGATCTTAATTTATCGCAGTGCAACTGGCTGGGGCTGCGATTACTCGCCCCATCCAAGGGCTTTTGTAAGCCTCCCGCTTCAATCAAACCTTTAGGTCGATAAGTGGTGAGTCTTTCAATTTCAATCTTCCTCACACTGTGAAAACCCACATTGCCACACGAATAAAATCCTGGAACATTAGATGCTAAACGTATACCAAAGTTTGGGTAAATGGTATGGAATACTGATTAATGGAATTGCTACTTTAGTCATTGAGCTGTATAATAACACTATTAATAATAATATTAGTACAGATAAGAAAGTACGGTGATGATATATGGCAACAAAGCATGAACAAATACTGAAATACATAGAATCTCTTAAAGTGGGAAACAAGATATCAGTAAGACAGATTGCCAAAGAGTTAAGAGTTAGTGAGGGAACAGCCTATCGAGCGATTAAAGAAGCTGAGAATCAAGGGTTAGTAAGCACGATTGAACGTGTGGGAACGATTCGGATAGAACAGAAGAAGAAAGAAAATTTTGAACATTTAACATTTGCAGAAATAATCGGTATTGTCGATGGTCAAGTGCTAGGAGGGAGAGAAGGTTTATATAAGACGCTGCATAAATTTGTAATTGGAGCGATGAAGACAGAGGCAATGATGCGTTATTTAGAAAAAGATTCTCTCTTGATTATTGGGAATAGAGTTGAGGCTCACCAGTTAGCCTTAGAAGAAGGAGCAGCCGTTCTTATAACGGGTGGATTTGATACTGATGAGCACATTAAGCGGTTAGCAGATCAAAGAAAATTGCCAATTATTTCAACGAGTTATGATACCTTTACAGTGGCCGCCATGATAAATCGAGCAATTTATGACCAACTGATAAAAAAAGAAATTGTCTTAGTAAGTGATATTTATACACCGTATGAAAAGACGCACTATTTAAAGCGAACGGATACCTTATCACGCTGGTATTATTTGAAAGACACGACAACACATTCTCGTTATCCAGTAGTAGATGAACAAATGCGAGTGGTCGGCATTGTCACTTCAAAAGATGTGATCGGTAAGACGAAGGATCTTACCATAGATAAAGTTATGACAAAAAGTCCAATGACCGTGTTGAAGGAAACATCGCTTGCCTATGCGGCCCATATGATGGTATGGGAAGGGATTGAAATTGTCCCCGTTGTCAGCCCAAATCATCGTTTAGTAGGGCTCATTTCTAGGCAAGATGTTTTAAAGGCGCTCCAGCATGTGCAACGGCAGCCGCAAGTTGGTGAAACCATTGATGATATCGTAACGAGTGGTTTAACTGTTCAGCAGGAAGGCTCACATTTTACCTTTAAGTCACAGGTAACACCACAAATGACCAATGCATTAGGCACCCTTTCGAATGGCGTCTTCGTTTCATTTATTAGTGAGGTAAGTAGTCGTTTAATGACTTACTTGAAAAAGGGCGATCTAGTGGTCGAGAATATTTCGGTCTATTTTATTAAGCCTGTACAGTTAGAAGACACCATTGAAATTACACCACGGATTCTTGAGATAGGTAGAAAATCAGTTAAGATTGACATAGAGCTTCATCATGATAAAGATATTGTCGGTAAAGCCGTATTAATGGGTCAACTCATTGAACGTTACTAATAAAAAAAGAGGTGCAGGAATTGGAATTGCTAACAGCTATCTTAAAAAAAATTGAACACTATCAAACGATTATTATTCATCGGCATGTTCGCCCTGATCCTGATGCATTCGGCTCTCAGGTCGGACTTGCTAAATTTATTCAAGCTAATTTTCCTGATAAAGCTGTTTATTGCACGGGGGAAGATGAGTCGTCATTAAACTTTTTGGCTAAAATGGATCAAGTCGATGATCGGACTTTTACTGAAGCTCTTGCTATTGTATGTGATACAGCAAATCGACCAAGAATAGATGACACACGTTATCAATCTGCTCAAGAAGTCATAAAAATTGATCACCATCCAGAAGTAGATGTATATGGAAATATAAGTTGGGTAGATACGAATGCAAGCTCTACTTCAGAAATGATTTTTCAATTCATTGATTATAGTCGCAACCAAGGATTGGATTTAACTGATGAGGTTGCTCGATTATTATATGCCGGGATTGTAGGCGATACAGGTCGCTTTCTTTATCCAAGTACAACTGAACAAACATTTCATATCGCAGCCCAGCTCATTCAGTATCAATTTGACCGTACTCAGCTGTATCATGACATGTATAGGATAAGTATCCCTATCGCTCGGCTGAAAGGATACTTATTAGAGCAGCTTAATGTCAGTGAATCAGGTGTTTGTGCAGTGAAGCTATCTAAGGATATCTTAGAACGCTATCAGGTGACACCTGATCAAACAAGTATGCTCGTTGGATTATATGGGGACATTGAGGGGATTAAATGCTGGGCAATGTTCGTCGAGGATGAAGAGAGTATTCGGGTGCGGCTACGATCAAAAGGACCGGTAATCAATCAAGTCGCAGCAAGGTACAACGGTGGAGGACATCCACTTGCTTCAGGTGCGACTGTCTATAGCTGGGAGGAAGCCGATCAATTAATCGATGCATTAGAAGAGCTTGTTAATTAGTAAGTGATCTGGAAATTTCCAGACCACTTACTTATCACGTCTTTTTTCACACAGGAAGAGACCTGTGTGAAAGAAGTGGTAACCATTATCCATATCCAAATTAAGGCTAATATACTTTAGGAAATACGTGGGAATAAAATTGTGATCAATAATCCTTTAGATGTGTTACTTGCAAAGATTTTCCCACTGTGTTCCTCTACAATCCGCCTTGCTATGGATAAGCCAAGCCCCGTCCCCCCTCTTTTTCGCGTTCGAGAATTGTCGGCTTTGTAAAAACGTTCAAAAATATGGGACAGATTTTCTTCCGATACACCGGGACCATGATCTTCCACTTCAATAATGGTATCTTGGTCTTTTTGATAAGCTCTGACGGTAATCTCTCCACCAACGATAGAATACTTTGCACTATTATCTAGCAGAATACGGATTAACTGCTTAATAAGAGAAGCGTCAGCCCTAATATGAAGTTTTTCTGCTTCCAGCCTGTAGGTGTGTGAATCATCAATAAGTGTGGAATCGTGAATGATACTGTTTAGTAACTCCAGCAGCTCTACTTCTTTAAGGTCTACTTTCAGACGGTTTTGGTCAGCATTAGCGAGAAAGAGCAGGCGCTCTACCAGTTTATTCATGTATACCGCTTCCTGCCTAATGGAAGCAACCGCCTCTGTTTGTACAGATTCATCATTTTTACCCCACCGTTCTAGCAAGTCCGAATATCCCTGAATGACAAGCAACGGCGTTCGCAGTTCATGTGACGCATCTGAAACAAATCGCTCTTGATTTTGATAGACTTTCCAAATTCCATCGAGCAGTTTATTGAATGTTTCAGCTAATCGTTTTAGTTCATTTTGAGAATTTGCCACATCCAGACGTACATCTAAGCCGCCGTTGTTTATTGTGTTAATCATTTCTTGAATGGGCTTTACTGTACGTCTTGTGGTGATGGTTGTAATAAACAGAATAAATGCAACAAGAATGACAGATGCGCCAATCAGAAAAATAAGCATAGTTCGGATAGATTCCCATTCTTTTTCCAATGTTTTTGTGATAACTACATCGTAGCTCTCCGTTAAGCCTGGTACGATAAATCGATATATAATCTCTACACCGTCAATGACAACTTCCGAGGAGTTAACTGCTCCGCTTGCGGGTGACATGGTTACGGAAATGGCGCTATCTTCAGCATAGGAGGGAATGATATCAATATACCCATCCTTTACAAAATCACTAATTACCCGTGAATGGTCTTCCAATACAAGAATTGCCCCTTCAAACATAATGCTGGAAAATGCTTGATATATACCATAACCTAACGCTAAAAATATAAGGCCGAACAGCACAATATTGGTAATTGTGGATTTTACGACAATGGACTGATTAACTTTAGCTCTTATCCTTGATAACATATCCTATCCCCCTGACTGTCTGTATCATCCGCTCCGGCATAAAAGGTTCCAATTTTTGACGAATACTTTTAATGTATACGTCCACGATATTTGTATTGTCATAGAAATCAAACCCCCAAACACTTTCAATGATTTTTTCCCGTGAGAGGACGATATTTTTATTTTTCAGCAGGTATACAAGAAGGTCATATTCTCTCTTTGTCAGTTGGACTTCTTCATCGGCTACGGTAACAGTCCGGGAAGAAACATGTACTTTCAGCGCTCCATACTGGAGAATGTTATCCGTTTCGTCTTTTCGGAAAACAACGCGTATTCTTGCCAGTAATTCTTCCATGAAGAAAGGCTTCGCAATATAATCATTTGCACCACTGTCCAGCCCGGCCACCTTATCGGAAACTTCTCCTTTAGACGTAAGCATAATAATAGGCGTGTTTTTTTCTTTTCTAATTTTTCGTAACACTTCCAGACCACTCATTTCAGGTAACAGAATATCAAGCAATATCAAATCAAAATCTTCTTCTAAAGCACAATTCAAACCGGATTTTCCATTATCTTGAATCACAAGTGCGTACCCTTCATGTTTAAGCTCTAATTCTAAATAACGAGCAATAGCTTCATCATCTTCTATCAATAGAATTTTGTTCATCGTGCATTCTCCTTATTGTCTTTATCAAATATAGTATAACTTCTGTTGCTAATATTGTATTTTGCAGACTGAAAACAGCCTATTCCGGGTCCTTGTGTCTGCTATTCTGGTAAAAGTCTATTATGTGATCATGAAACCAAATCCCTAATATTCCAATCATTGCTGTAATAATAAAAATAGTGATGGTTATAGTCCAATCCCCTTGCTGTATGGAGGAGCCTATCATAGTAGAGGATACCACGGACGGGATACGGGCAAAGGTAGATATCAGTAAAAAGCTCCTTAGCTTCAAATTACTGACCCCTACTATATATGTCAGCATATCCTTTGGAGTACCTGGAATAAGGAATAGAATAAAGCTGACGGTTTCGACCCTTTTTTTATCTTTCATAAAAGCAAAATTTTCGACTTTATCCTTTCTAAATATCTTGTATAGGAGAGGCATTCCAAATTTCTTAGAAATCAAAAAAATAAAAGTGGAAGCTACTACACAACCTGACAGACATAATAGCAGGCCTCCCCAAGTCCCGTATAAAATACCAGCAATAACCTCAATAGGCTCACCCGGAATAAACGCGATGACAATTTGTAAAACCTGAATACCGAAGACAATCAACCATCCACCGACACCTAAAGAGTTAATCCATTCTTTGATTTTGTCTTGAAATTCCGGCATGTACAGCCTTTTATAATAAGGCAAAAATAACAGGGTGATTGCTATGATTAATACGATACCTAAAACAGACAAGGTAATCGCTCTTTTTTGTGTTTTGCTAAGTTTGCCTAGTTTCCCATTCATCGCGTAACCTCAATATTCCCGGATGATGTTGAAAGGTCTATAGTTATCCCTGCTTCGTCACCAATCATGCCATTTGCTGTTGTTTCTGTGCTGGCTAGAAACTCAGGAAAAGTCGTTCTGATATTGCCGCTATGCGTATTAGCATCAAAGATAAAATTACTGTCTTTTGGCATTGTAAGGTAGACCCCACCGCTTTGGGAATAGACTGTTATATCCCCGCCAATTTCTATATATTCAAGTTCTATTTCCCCAGAATTAGACTCATAATTCCCTGCTCCACTTGCATCTGAAACTGAAATTCTGCCACTGTTGCTTTTAGTGCTTATATGTCCATAGATTGAATGACATAAGATTTCGCCGCTGTTTGTGATGAAATCAATCGTATTTGCGGATACTTTTTCAGATTCAAGGTTACCACTTGTACTTTTAATGTGGATTGCATCGAAAGAATATGCTGCATCCATACTGATTTTTCCACTGGTTGTTTCAACGGTTAAATTTCCAGAATATGTTTTAGGGAGATAAATTTCAACGTAAGCGCCAAAAGTAGTAACAAGTGGACGCTTGCCTACGTTTATATTGACGCTGTTTTCTGTAACAGATACTTTTGCCTCATACGAAGATTTCCATTCGCTCAAGTATTCCTTTATTATTAAATCATCTTCATCACTTTCTATAAAAGTGATATCCTCGGAATTATAAACGATCGTGATATTATTAATGTTTGATAAGTCGATATTCTTCATATTTTCCTTATTACACCCTGCCAACAACACAATAGCTAATGTGCCAATAATAAGCATGAGCATTTTTCGTTTTGTTGTATTTCTCATAAAAAGTACCTCCACAACTATTGTTAATAAAGAATTGCCGCTACAAGTATGCCAATCTGTTAGCACCCATCCCTAAAATAAAGTGAAACTTCGTTCAGTGGGGGTTCCGACGCATAGGGTGTGCTGGTGCAGACATTGCCACACGACGTCGCGAACTTAGTCTCAGCTTCCTCTCTCACTGACTGAAGGTTAGTTGAACCAATCGGGCCGTTAATAGCTGTTGGATCTCCCACTTAGCATGACGTGTTCGCTTATTTCTTGAAGTGGGAGTCGTTACACTGCGATAATGGGTTTATGAGTACACCATGCTAATAACGTCGGCGACAAAATCATAGCGCACTGCTGCTACTTAAGTTCAATTAAAGAGTGAATAAACTCATGCCATAGCCCGGTAATGCTTCATATCCCCTTGATAAACTGGAATTGCCTGGCGCTTTCTAAGCTCTTGCAATAATATCTGTGGTCGCACTAAATTCAAGGGTGTTGTGAAATGCATAATACCAGCTTTTTCTAACACATAAGCGACAAATTCCGAACATATAAAGCTGCTAGTGCTCTGTATTTCTTTATTGAAAAGATTACTAATCAGCTTCGTTATACTGTAATGGTATTTATTTTGGTTCTGAGCAAAAGAGCTTACAATTTGCGCAACTTTATTGTATTGTGCCTCAGTCACATCCATTTCCAAAACAATACCGGGTAAAGTTTTTAACCGTCCATAATATCCAGCCGAATATGTTTCTTTCCGAAAACCGGCTATTATCGGGATCCAGTTAGACCGACGCCCAAATCCATGTAATGTGTACAGCTTTTTGTCCAATGAAATCGCAGCATGTGTTACTTCATCTCTTTTTATAAGCGTAATTAATCTACCAATAGGTGATTTCGTCTTAATAAGCGATATATATAGTTTAGCCATTTGTATTCCCTCACTTCTCGTGTTTTTTACAGCTTTATCTTAACAAGTAAAAATGAGAAACAAGGGGGATCTTTTCTGAATATTTGCTATAAATTCATTGAAGAATAACTCGGTTCCCGTATGCTCCTATAAAGTGAAACTTCGTTCAGTGGGGGTTTTTATCCCCCGCTGAACGTTAGTTGAACCAATCGGATGTTACTGGCTGTTGAATCAACCACTTAGACATGACGTGTTCCCTTATTTCTTGAAGTGGGAGGCTTACAAAACTTCGATGGGGCGAGTAATCGCAGCCCCAGCCAGTTACACTGGGATAAAACAGACCAGCAAAGGGAAAGAGTTAATCTCGGCTATAGTATTGATGCAGATTTGGTACATGCTTTCGTGTAATTATCGGGTCAAGTTAGCTTGATGCAAGCTATAATAGCAAAAAGAGGGTAGAACATACGGGTTCCAGCCTCTTTTTGCAATCCGTCTGTTTAACACCTGCGGTTTTACGTCTCCGCCAATAGAAGAGTTTGCTAAACAATATTGAATAGCTATATATATTCGTAAGTAAGAGGCAAAGAATCGATTGTGAGACAACATGAGCAAACGCGCATACGTAGATCGATTCAAAATAGAGAGGGAGAACGGTCACTTAAGGGTCCACTTTAGTAGCATGTTGTTAAGGTGGCAAAATTAAAACCGCCGGTAGAACCGGCGGATACTTATGGTTTTCTATTTTTTTACCTCACTTCAATGTCCCAAAGCGCTTACTCTCATTTGATCATTTTTTATCACTTCTTTTAAACAAAGTCAGTCAATATAAGGTATGGCTTATCTTTCCATCAAATAAAGACTGATCCACCATATGTCTAACAGCAAGGCTAAGTGTGAATGTATCGTGCCTGACGGACCGAGGTTATCTTTGTAAGTCAAGCTCGATATGTATTTCACTATTTTCATTGATAAATAAATGGTTAACCTTAGCCTGATAGGTAAAGCCATCAATGGTATAGGACTTGTTTTCTATCATTCTGATCAGCAGTGGGTAATGATCGTTTAGTGTTGCAGCCTCTTTCCCTAAAATGTCTTTAACCTCCTCCTTAATCATGTCCTCTAACTCATGCAGAATAAAACGATCCAGTTTAAACGTGTCAGCATTTACAATAATGATGTCAATGCTATTTATAAGGAGTTTCTGTTGATACTTTTGATTTAATTCAGATAAGTTCGATTCTAATGTATCATAGGCTAATTGTAGTTCTTGATATTCAGTTCTTAATCTCAGGTTTTCTTCGATCCGCTTTTCAATTAGCTGACCATACATATAAATAAAGATAAGGTAGGCGATTACTCCACCTAAAAAAAAACCAACCATAAGTCTTTGCCAATCTTTTCGTCGATATAGTGGTGGAATATGCATTAACTTAGCTCCTCTTGGATCAACCATTCAATAATAAGCATAGCCAATTGGACGCCCCCCATTGCTGTAATAATAATTAATATTTGTTTAACAATATCGAGTGTCGAACCCTCCATTATACCGCGTTCAAAATTTGAAATAACATCAAATGTTCCACCAATTGCTGCGACAATAGCCCAGATTCGTAAACTTCGGGCAATCCGACCCATTAAGGTTAACGGCGGCTCCCCACTCGCAAATGCCCCGATACTACCAATAAAAGCTCCCCCGATGATAACGCCTAATGCAATAAAAAAGCACTGAATTAATGTTGCGAAAAAACGTTCTCCCATTTTCTTTGCTCCTTTAACTGAGGCATATAGCTACTGCTAGTCTATGTTGCCCCAATGACAATAATGTTTTATTTTTCAAATCGTAGATCAATCAGCTA
Source organism: Amphibacillus sediminis NBRC 103570 (assembly GCF_001552275.1). Lineage (GTDB taxonomy): Bacteria > Bacillota > Bacilli > Bacillales > Amphibacillaceae > Amphibacillus_B > Amphibacillus_B sediminis. The sequence goes on along the minus strand of NZ_BCQW01000024.1, from coordinate 26,088 downwards.
TAATAGAACTAAACCATAGATTTGAGAGGGGGGTTATGGATGTCGTTTGTTCACCTAAGAGTTCGTAGTGGTTATAGCTTTATGAATAGCACGGTTAAGATTAATCAGCTCGTTCAAAAAGCTAAGCAGTTAAATATGTCTGCTGTTGCACTTACCGACTATAACGTGTTGCATGGAGCGGTTGAATTTTATCGTACTTGCCAAAAGGCTGGGATTAAGCCGATCATTGGTATGATTGCCACGATTGAATTAGAGCAAGAATTGAACGATATCCTTCTTATTGCTAAAAATCAACAAGGCTATCAGAGCTTATTAAGAATTAGTTCGATGATTCAAATAAATGAAACAAAGTCTTTGCCATTTCAGCAATTAACTGAGCTACTCTCTCATTGTTTTATTATTCTACCGACAGAATCCAAGCTGATCTCTACTTACATAAATAGTAATCAATCAGCGGCTATTGCTGCATTTCGATCCCATTGGCCTAATCAGCTTTATATCGGAGTGGGCAATTCGGAACAAGACAAAGTTTCTTCACTGACTCATTTGGAGATCCCGATGCTTGCCCTTGGAGATGTCCGTTATTTAGAACCCGAGCACGACAGGGCATATCAATGTATCAGAGCGATTGATCTAAAACAAACAATAAGTGCTTTGGATCAAATTCAACAGAATACATCCTATTTGCGAGAACAGGAGGAAATGGTTTTAACATTTTCGCGATATCCTAGCTTAATCGAAGAAACCAATCGGTTAGCTGCACAGTGCCAAGTTGAGCTAGATTTTAATCAGATGAAATTGCCCCATTTTCCTTTACCTAAATCTGAATCAGCTCATGCCTATTTAGCCAAGCTATGCCAAAAAGCATTGCTTGAAAAATATCCAGATCGTTCTGACGTAGAGTCACGCTTATCCTATGAGTTAGATACGATAAAGAAAATGGGATTTAGTGATTACTTTTTAATTGTCTGGGATTTTGTCCGCTATGCCAAGCAACAAGATATTTTGGTTGGACCAGGGCGAGGGTCAGCGGCTGGGTCGTTAGTCGCTTACTTATTAGATATCACGACCATTGATCCTATTCAGTATGATTTACTTTTTGAACGGTTTCTTAATCCAGAGCGTGTTTCGATGCCGGATATTGACATTGATTTTTCCGATCACCGTCGAGAAGAGGTCATTGCCTATGTAAAGGAAAAGTATGGTAGAGATCATGTTGCCCAAATAGGAACCTTTGGCACATTTCAAACACGTTCCATTATTAGGGAGTTAGCTAAAGTGTTTGCTTTACCTGAACAAGACTTAGAATTTATTCTTAAAGAAATACCTCATGGTTCACATTCGCTGGTAAATAGTGTAAAGCAGTCTGATGCTTTACTTGAATACATTAAACAGTCTGAAGTTTTACAGCAATTTTTCAAAGTGGCTCGTGAATTGGAAGGATTACCGAGAAATATGTCTACACACGCGGCTGGGGTTGTCATTCACGATCAAAAGCTAACTGAAATTGTACCAATGACAACCGATCAAGCAGGTGAATATTTAACACAGTACGCCATGGGGGATTTAGAGCACATAGGGTTATTGAAAATGGACTTTCTTGGTTTACGTAACCTTACTACAATTGAACGTATTTTGAATAGGATTGAGCATCATCAAAATAAAAAGCTTGAACCCAATCAATGGCCGTTAAATGATCAAGAAACTTTTTCGCTTTTACAGGCTGGTCAGACCAACGGTATTTTTCAATTAGAATCTGCAGGGATGAAACGTGTATTAAAGCAACTAAAGCCAACAAGCTTTGAAGATATTGTCGCCGTTAATGCCCTTTATCGACCAGGTCCAATGGACTTTATCGAAACCTATATTAAACGGAAGCATGGTAAAGAGCCCGTGCATTTTCTTCATCCTGATCTAAAGCCGATTTTGTCATCAACCTTTGGTGTGCTTATTTATCAGGAGCAAATCATGCAGTTAGCTCATAAATTTGCAGGCCTTTCATATGGACAGGCCGATTTGTTAAGACGTGCCGTTAGTAAAAAAAAGCGAGCAGAAATTAATCGACTACAGGATATATTTATCAAAGGATGTACTGATAACGGCTATAAGCAAGAGATAGCTACGGAGCTTTTTTCATGGATTATCCGTTTTGCTGATTATGGTTTTAATAGGAGTCATGCCGTTGCTTATAGCATGATTTCATATCAGCTTGCTTACTTAAAAGCACATTATCCCCTGTTCTTTTATACTGAATTACTCAATACCGTAACAGGCAATCGTGACAAAACCTTGTTATTTCTAAAAGAAGCTAAACGACATCAAATTAACCTTTTAGGCCCTTCAATCAATGCAAGTCACTATCGTTACAAAATTGAACAAACGAATATTAGAATGGGGCTCTCATTAATTAAAGGAGTCAGCTTTCCAGCGGTAAAAGAAATTCTATCTGCACGTAATGATGGGCCGTTTAAGAGTTTGTTTGACTTTTGTATGCGTGTATCCTTAAAGGTTGTTAATCGTCCGATCATTGAACGTTTGATATTAGCAGGAGCATTTGATCAATTTGGTATTGAACGTGCTTCATTATTAGCTACCTTGGACCAAGCGATGGAACAAGGTGAGTTATTCGGTGGTATTGATGATCAAATTAATTTGTTTAGTAATGGGTTACATTTTACCGGTGATTATCAAGAGGTAGCACCGTTTAATTTAATAGAAAAACTTGGCCATGAGAAGGAGCTATTAGGCTTTTATGTTTCCGATCATCCACTAAAAGTTAATAGAAAAATGCTTCGTAGCCATGGTGTGGTGTCGCTAGATTTCATTCATAATCACCCTGATCAGAAATCGATCCATACAGCTGCCGTGTTGCAAGATCTAAAATCGATTCGAACAAAACGCGGCGATTCGATGGCATTTGTCAGTTTGTCTGATGAAGAGAGTGAACTTGATGGGGTCATTTTTCCCGAATTATATCGTAAAGTCAAGTCTTGGCTTAAAACACAAGCTATGCTAAAGTTAATCGGTCACAGCGAGACTAGACAAGGAAAGGTTCAACTGATTATCAATCAGCTGGAGCTACTAAATCTCGAGCAATTAGAATCCGTCCAACAGAATAGCAAGGTCATTTATATTCAATTGATTGAGCATAAGATGGAGGAAGCTTTGAATAGAATTAAGCAAGTTGCTTCACTTTATCCTGGTTCCACACCTATTATTATCTATCAGCCTGAGATAAATAAGGCTTATCGTTTATCGGAGCACTACTATATTCGAGAAGGCTACCATGCCCTCAATCAATTAAAGCAAGACTTTGGTCACGAGCAGGTTATTCTAAAGGATGCTTCTGAAGCGGAGCAGAGCAACAAATAAATCCAGTGTCAGGATAAAAGAAACCAAGTCCTATGCATCGGAACCTGCCATAGAACTTACACACTTTAATTTTTGTGGGGAAAGATGGTTATGTAAAAGATAAATAAGGTGGTTTATTCTAATCCATCATATACATTGACTGCTAGCTTCATTTAATGACTCCCACTTGGAATTTTAAGCAGCTGTTATTTACACCAGGTACTAATTTGGTATAATGGAGAAGTTCAGTGTTCAGATAGACCAATCAAAAGATAAGGGAAGACAGCTTAGGTTGTTCAAAAATGACCGAATGTTGGCAGGTTTACTCAAAGAGAGCTTTGCTCTGTTGCTTAAGTCTCTCGGCGCTCCGATCTACTAGCTTTCTAATTTGGCTTTTTGAACAGACCATTAAAAATACGTCGACGAAGGGATGAGTTTTTGTGTCAACATTAAAAGCTAAGGCACTAAAAATGCATCAGGATAAACATGGAAAATTATCTGTACAAGCTAAGGTATCGGTTGCTAATGAGGAAGAATTAAGCTTAGCTTACTCTCCAGGGGTGGCAGAGCCCTGTCTAGAAATCGAGAAGGATAAACAAAATGCTTATAAATATACGATGAAAAGTAATATGATCGGCGTAGTCACAGATGGTTCTGCTGTACTAGGCCTAGGCAATATCGGTGCACAGGCGGCACTCCCTGTTATGGAAGGTAAAGCAGTACTGTTTAAAAGATTTGCCGATGTCGATGCTTTTCCAATTTGCTTAGATACAGAGAATGTTGAGCAAATTATTGAAGCAGTTAAATTAATGTCCCCAACATTTGGTGGAATAAATTTAGAGGATATTGCCGCACCGAACTGTTTTATCATTGAGGAGCGCTTAAAACGTGAGCTGGATATTCCCGTCTTTCACGATGATCAGCATGGGACAGCGATTGTTACCTTAGCTGGACTGGTAAATGCATTGAAGTTAGTAGATAAGGATTTTGCTTCAATAAAGGTTGTAGTAAATGGAGCGGGTGCTGCTGGTATTGCTATTGTTAAATTGTTAGCTCAATTTGGAGTAGAAGATATGATCTTATGTGACTCAAAAGGTGCTATTTATCAAGGCAGATCAGAAGGTATGAACAAAATGAAGGAAGAAATTGCCTCGATGACGAATAAAACTAAACAGGGTGGTTCACTTAGAGAAGTGATTCGAGCTGCTGATGTTTTTATTGGGGTTTCACTTGGTGGTCTAGTCGATCAAGATATGATTCGATCAATGAATAGAGATCCAATTGTTTTTGCAATGGCAAATCCTACTCCTGAAATATTACCAGAAGAAGCAATAAAGGCCGGGGCTCGTGTGGTAGGAACAGGACGATCCGATTATCCAAATCAAGTGAATAACGTTTTAGCCTTTCCCGGGATTTTTAAAGGGGCACTGCGTGTCCGTGCTTCAGATATAAATGAAGCAATGAAAGTAGCAGCGGTCAAGGCTCTTGCCAGCTTAATTAAGGAAGATGAATTGAATAGTCAATATGTCATTCCTAATCCATTTGATCAGCGTGTAGCCGACGTGGTTTCAGCTGCTGTAGCGGAGGCAGCCAAGCTCTCAGGTGTAGCTCAACTGTAAAAAATAACAACAAAGGGGTAATACAATTCACAGTTGAATGATCAAGTAACGGAATATAGATGTGTTTGATCGAATTGAAATAAAGACTAGCATTAGGTTCAATATACAGATCTAATTTGTTAGGAATCAGCTAGGGCTATCTAGTTAAAGAAAAACTCATTAATAAATGTTCGACGATGCCATAGGTCACCATGAGAAAAAAAGAGCTTTTCTACACTTCAAAAGAGGGCTTATATTAAGCTTCTAATTAAATGGATATTATTTTATTATATTAGTTATTATAAAACAAACTTGCTCGTATGGAGCTCGTCGGCGGACCTATGAATGAAGTGAACACCAATCGTGTTTATATTTGCAAACGTAAATCGGGGGGAAAGATCGATGCAGATTAAAAGTATTTTTACTAAGAAGAAGAAATATGCGGCGATACCAACTGAAAAGGCAAAACAGGATATCCCAGAAGGCTTAGTAGAAAAATGTCAGAGCTGCTCGAAGATATTTTATGAAAAAGAATGGAAGAACAATTTAAATGTTTGTCCGGCTTGTGGCGAACATCATAAGATGACTGCATTTCAACGGATTAATTCTTTAGTTGACGATGGTAGCTTTACTGAATGGGATCGGGAAATGACATCAAAGAATGTATTAGATTTTCCAGAGTATGATAGTAAATTAAAAGCAGACCGAGAGAAAACGGGTTTAAACGAAGCTGTTGTAACGGGTAAGGCAGAAATAAATGGCTTGGCCACCGCAATTGTCGTGATGGATCCACATTTTAGAATGGCAAGCATGGGAGCTGTTGTCGGCGAGAAAATCACTCGAGCATTGGAACAAGCGCGTGAAGAGAGGTTACCGATCATTATTTTTACCGCATCTGGTGGGGCAAGAATGCAAGAGGGAGTGGTTAGCTTAATGCAAATGGCTAAGACTTCGATGGCAGTAGATCGATTTAGCCAAGCAGGCGGATGTATGATCGTTGTGATGACCAATCCGACTACTGGGGGTGTGACAGCTAGCTTTGCCTCAATTGGTGATTACCATTTAGCAGAGCCAGGTGCTTTAATTGGTTTTGCTGGTCGGCGGATTATCGAACAAACGATCCGAGAAAAACTACCCGATAACTTCCAAACGGCTGAATTTCAATTGGAGCACGGCCAAGTTGACCGTGTCGTTAAACGCTCTGAATTAAAAGCTGTTTTGACCACTATCCTTGATCTTCATCAAGTGGGAGGTAATGATTAATGAAGCATGCGCTTGAATTTGAAAAGCCCATAATTGAACTAAAGGATAAAATTAAAGAATTAAAGGCAATGGCTGCTAATAGTGAACTTGATCTCACATCTGAAGTTTCCACATTAGAAGCCCGTTTAGAAAAACTAGAAAAAGATATTTATGCGAATTTAAAGCCATGGGATCGCGTTCAAATTGCGCGACATCCTGAACGCCCAACGGCACTTGATTATATTGAGCATTTATTTACGGATTTTATTGAACTGCACGGGGACCGGTTATTTCGTGACGATCCAGCTATCATCACAGGAATAGCTAAATATAAAGATAAGCCTGTTACCATTATTGGTCAGCAAAGAGGGAAAAATACGAAAGAAAATCTATATCGAAACTTTGGTAGTCCACATCCTGAAGGGTATCGAAAAGCCTTGCGTCAAATGAAGCTCGCTGAAAAATTTCATCGCCCGATTATTACCTTTATTGATACAAAAGGAGCCCATCCCGGAAAAGGTGCTGAGGAACGGGGACAGGGTGAAGCGATAGCGCGTAATTTGCTAGAAATGGCTCATCTATCCGTACCTATTGTAGCGATTGTTATTGGAGAAGGTGGCAGTGGTGGTGCGTTAGGTATTGGCTTAGCCGATCATGTTCATATGCTAGAAAATTCAACCTATTCAGTGATATCTCCAGAAGGTGCAGCGAGCATTTTATGGAAAGATGCAGCAAAGGCTAAGGAAGTAGCCAAATCATTAAAAATCACCGCACAGGATTTGAAAACATTATCAATTATTGATGAAATTATCCCCGAACCGCGTGGCGGTGCCCATCGTGATTTGGCCATGCAGGTAGCTTATCTTGATGTCCATATTGAAAAATCACTCCGCTATCTACTCAAGCTATCAGATGATCAGTTACTAGATAAAAGATGGGAAAAATATAAAAAAATTGGTTCATAATTTTCTTTGTGGCATTTCGTTTAGTTGAACCAATCGGGCTGTTACTGGCTGTTGGATTTCCCACTTAGAATTTCCCTTATTTCTTGGAGTGGAATTCTTACAAAAGCCCTTCGATGGGGCGAGTAATCGCAGCCCCAGCCAGTTACACTGCGATAAATATCCTAATAAGCTGAAAAAATTGAAAAAAAATATAATTTCACCCTTAAATCGACATATTTAGGGGTGTGATTCTTTGTGCTTTCATGTATAATCTTAATTGGAATTATATTAGAATATAATTATGATATAATGGTAAGGTTAGTTTTGTGAACATTTAGATTGAGGTGAAAAGGATGAAAAAAATCGGTGTTTTAACGAGTGGTGGAGATGCTCCAGGAATGAATGCAGCTATTCGTGCCGTTGTTCGCAAAGGCATCTATCACGGTATGGAAGTCTATGGTATATATAATGGCTACCAAGGTTTAATGGAAGGGAAAATTGAAAAAATGGAGCTGGGTTCTGTCGGTGGTATTATTCAACGTGGCGGAACAACATTATTCTCTGCTCGCTCTGAAGCATTTAAAACAGAAGAAGGACAAGCTCGTGCAATTGAGCAGTTAAATAAATTTGGAATTGAAGGTTTAATTGTGATTGGTGGGGATGGTTCATTTCAAGGTGCTGCTAAACTAACAGCAAAAGGTTTTCCATGTATTGGTGTTCCAGGTACAATCGATAACGATATCCCAGGTACAGATTTTACCATTGGTTTTGACACAGCCTTAAATACGATTATTGAAGCGGTAGATAAAATTAGAGATACCGCTACTTCGCATGAACGTACATATGTTATCGAAGTAATGGGACGTGATGCAGGTGATTTAGCACTATGGGCTGGTTTAGCAAATGGGGCTGAAAGTGTTATTATTCCAGAAAAGGATGAGCAATTTGAAGATGTCCTTGAGCGTTTAAAACGTGGAAGTGCTCGCGGTAAAAAGCACAGCATTATTATTTTGGCTGAAGGTGTTGGCAGTGCGATTGACTATGGTAAACGCATCGAAGAATCTACAGATTTTGAAACACGTGTAACCGTATTAGGGCACATTCAACGAGGAGGACGTCCAACTGGTTTTGACCGTGTACTTGCCAGTCGATTGGCAGGAAAAGCTGTTGACTTATTACGTGAAGGCGAAGCAGGAAAAATGGTAGGTATTCAAAATAATCAACTCGTCCATCATGATATTATCGACGTATTGAAAAAACCTCACAAGTTAGATATGAGTCTTTACCAGCTAATGAGTGAATTATCTATCTAGATTTGTATAGATAGTTGTTAAATTATAAGGAGGATAATAAAACAATGAGAAGAACAAAGATTGTATGTACGATTGGTCCAGCATCTGAATCAGTTGAACAACTGACCGACCTTATCGAAGCAGGGATGAATGTAGCAAGGTTAAACTTCTCCCATGGTGATTTTGAGGAGCATGGTCAACGTATTAAAAATATTAGAGAAGCCTCAGCTAAGCTTGGCAAAACAGTAGCGATTTTGTTAGATACTAAAGGTCCTGAGATTCGCACCGGTACGATGAAAGATGGTCAAGTTGACATTGTTAAAGGGCAATATATTAATATTTCAATGGATGAAACCGTATTAGGAACAAGTGAAAAATTTGCCGTTACATATCCACAGCTCATTGAGGATGTTCAGGTTGGCTCAAAAATTTTATTAGATGATGGACTAATTGAGCTTGAAGTTGTTGAAATTATCAATGACGTTAAAGAATTAAAAACAAAAGCACTGAATTCAGGGGTATTGAAAAATAAAAAAGGTGTTAATGTTCCTAATGTGAGTGTAAATCTACCAGGTATGACAGAAAAGGATGCCTCAGATATTTTATTTGGTATTGAACAGGGTGTAGATTTTGTAGCTCCTTCCTTTATTCGTCGGGCTGCTGATGTTTTAATGATTCGTGAGCACCTAGATAATAATGGTGGTAAAGATATTAATATTATTCCTAAAATTGAGAACCAAGAAGGGGTCGACAACTTGGATGCCATTATTCAAGTAAGTGATGGTTTAATGGTTGCCCGTGGTGACTTAGGCGTAGAAATCCCACCTGAAGATGTACCTGTTGTGCAAAAAGAAATGATTCAGAAATGTAATATTGCAGGTAAACCAGTTATTACCGCTACTCAAATGCTTGATTCCATGCAACGTAACCCTCGCCCGACTAGAGCAGAAGCTTCTGACGTTGCCAATGCCATTTTTGATGGAACAGATGCGATTATGCTTTCTGGTGAAACAGCTGCTGGAGATTACCCTGTAGAAGCAGTTAAAACCATGCATCGCATTGCGCTAAAAACTGAATCAGCCCTAGATCATAAAAACATTTTAGCTATTCGTTCTAAGTCCAGTGAGATGACAATGACTGATGCCATTAGTCAGTCAGTTAACCATACTGCCATGAATTTAGATGTAGATGCGATTCTAACTCCTACGGTAAGTGGACATACGGCTAGAATGATTTCAAAATATCGGCCTAAAGCTCCAATTATTGCCGTGACATTCGATGAAAAAGTAAGCCGCCGTTTATCGCTAGTATGGGGAGTGCGTGCTATTTTAGGTCAGTTTGCCTACACTACCGATGAGGTCCTAGATTTAGCTATTGAGCGTGGTTTAAGTACTAACTGCTTTAAGCGTGGTGATCGTGTCATCATTACAGCTGGTGTTCCAGTTGGTGAGCGAGGAACAACTAATTTGTTAAAAGTTCACATTATTGGTGACGTGCTAACTAAAGGACAGGGTGTCGGTAAAGGAAGTACAATCGGTCGAGCTGTATTTGCTAAAAATGCTCAACAGGCCATTGAGAAAGTACAATCCGGGGATATCCTTGTTACACAAGGCACAGATAAAGACATGATGCCAGCTCTTGAAAAAGTAAGTGGTATTATTACGGTTGAGGGTGGCTTAACCTCTCATGCTGCTGTAGTAGGACTAGACTTAGCCATTCCAGTTATTGTTGGAGTTGATGATGCGATGGCGAAAATTGAAGAAGGTAAAGAAGTAACCATGGATGCTAAGAAAGGCGACATATACGCAGGACGAGCTAGTATCTTATAAGATATAGCAAATTCATATAGTTATCTGTTATAATATAGAGAAGGGATATTGGTCCCTTCTCTTTTTATACTCTATAAGGATGTGAATCCGATGCTAAGATGGATCGTACTACTGTTTATCTTACTGCCAGCACTAGAAATGGGTCTGTTAGTATGGATTGGAGCCAAGGTTGGTGGCTGGTCTGTTATTGGCTTAATCGTTTTAACGGGACTTATTGGTGCTACTCTAGCCAAGCAACAAGGACTCGGTGTTTTAGCTCGTGCTCAGCATAGCTTGGACAGAGGCGAGTTTCCGACCGATCAAATTTTTGACGGGATTTGCATTTTAATTGGTGCTGTATTATTAATAACTCCTGGCTTTATTACAGATGCTGTAGGATTCTGCTTGTTGATTCCCGTAACTCGCTTACCCTTAAAGAATGGGATAAAAGGGCTGATCCGTCATCAATTCAATAAAGGAAAGGTGACAATTATACGGCGGTTTTAGTTAACGAATAAGAGTCCCTGTTTTAATGTATGTCCAAATAATCCGGTCCAGTTGACTTGCTTTAAGTGCTTGAAGTGTAATGAGAAGGAACGGTGTAAGAATAATACCTAATAATCCCATTATGGTATAGTTAAAATAACCAATCAAGATAACATATAAAGGATTAATACCTACATGCTGTGAAATTAAGCGTGGTTCTGTCAATTGTCGTAGACAAACGACAATAATGTAAACGATTGCCAGTTTAATCGTAAGTGAGAACTGTCCACTTATTAGGGTATAACTTAACCACGGCCACAAAAGTAAACCTACACCTACAAAAGGAATTAGATCAATCATTCCAAATAAAATACCTAACCAAATACTATTTTTTATTCCTATGAAGCTAAAGCCAATCATCATAATAATGCTTGTAATACCTGACACGAGCAACTGTGCTTTAAAATAAGCAAAAGTTGTTTTAGTAAGATTGTTTTTAATCGTTATCGTCGTTTGATAAAGATAAGCAGGCATCCATTTAGTGAGTCGGCCTTTATACGATTCCCAATCCTTGCTCATAAGTAAAGTTCCGATTAGGATGACAAATGTCTGTGAGGTCACCTGAGCAGCTTGAATGAGTAATTTAGATAATAATGGAAAAATTTGATTTGACAATTGCTGTGCCCATTCTAAGGCGATTGTGTAAAAATTGGAGATACTTCGATTCAATTGTCCACTTAAATTAACATGGAAGCGATTCAAAAGGCGTTCCAATCTTATAAATAAGGTATCACCGAGATAATTAACAAATTCCGTTAATGCTGCAAAAGTATCTTCTAAAAAGATAGGAATAAATTGCGAAAAGGAACTAACTGTATCAATTAAATAATGGACGGCTACAGTTGTAATGACAGATATTAGAGTAATTATCAAGAAGAGACTTAAAATAGCCGCTAACAGTTTAGATACATGGAACATTTTTTGAAAGATACGTATAGGTTTTTGTAGCAAAGCGCTTAGGATGATAATGATGACAATCGGGAATAAATAACGAATGACAAGAAAAAAACTAAAACAGAGCAGTAATACAACAGCTAATACAAGAAAAAATCGATTGACTCTATTTTTATATTCTTTTTGCAGAGAGATCACCTGCTTGTCTCATACGGTTTATATAGCATTCTATGTCTGAATCGCATTATTCATGTTAAAAGTTTGCTAATAGTGACTTTTATGATAATATAGTTGATAATCGCTTATTGTGACTTTAGACATAATACCACACCATAATCGCATACCTCACTTCATATCAGGAAATGGTCAACGTACTGCTAATCTATTACTTTCACTTGTTTAAAACAAACATGCTGTCGATAGACTATAGGTACGGTGGACGATCGTCCATTATACATACAAGCCAAGATTGACCTGAAATGGTTCCGTTAATTATCCAAGGTTTGTACTCAAACTAGTCAGGAATGAAAACACTCATTAATGTGCTCAATAGGAGTGCAGAAGATCGGTGCTGTTTAAACAGCTAACCTATAAAGGTTAGTATATGATCTGATTAAATCTCTAGATTAAAGATGGCTTTAAACGGCAGTAGGCACGAGCTTTGTTGTCAAAGAAATAAGCTATGACCGTTTTTAAACAGGAAATCGTCCTATCAACCTTAACGATACAAGGTTGTTAAGAGAGCCAACCAAATAATAGGTTTTAGCATACTTTTCATTTGGAAACTTTTGAAAACCAACAACTTAAAAAGATAAAACTTACCGTGTGAAAACTAGAGTTACTGTTATTAATTTTCTGGGTAAAGGGGAGAAGCTATATGACAACATCTAAAGGATTAGAAGGTGTTATTGTTGCCGAATCAGATATTACTTCAATCATTGATGATCAACTCGCATATGTCGGTTATAATATCGATGAGCTAGTGGAACAAGCTAGCTTTGAAGAAGTCATTTATTTATTGTGGCACAAGCGATTGCCAACACAAAGCGAATTAGCTGAATTTTCAAATAAGCTATTTGAGGAAATGGCTTTACCAGAACAAATGTTGGAACACTTTAAACAGATGAACTTAAAAGAAGTACACCCAATGTCAGCGTTACGCACAGCCATTTCACTTTTAGCCTTATATGATAGCGAAGCAGACAAAATAGAGACCGAAGCTAACTTTAGCAAAGCGATTAGACTACAGGCAAGGATTGCGTCGATTATTACCACTTTTGCTCGGTTGAGAGCTGGAAAAGAGTTGATCAAGCCTAAGCCGAATTTGGGTTATGCTGAGAATTTCTTATATATGTTAAAGGGATCAGAGGTTGATCCACTAGAAGTAGAGGCCTTTAATAAAGCACTAGTCTTACATGCAGATCATGAATTAAATGCTTCGACTTTTACTGCTCGTGTCTGTGTCGCAACATTATCCGATCTCTATTCTGGATTAACCGCAGCCATTGGAGCATTAAAAGGACCTTTGCATGGTGGGGCTAATGAACAAGTTATAAATATGCTTATGGAAATTGGTGAGATTGATCAGGCCATCCCGTATATTGAGCGAAAAATAGCGAATAAGGAAAAAATTATGGGGATGGGACATCGAGTTTATAAAACAGGAGATCCACGGACGAAGCATTTGAAGGAGATGGCAAAGAAATTATCGGAGCGTGCAGGTCAAGAGAAATGGTATCAGATATCGGTTAAGATAGAAGACTATATTAAGCGTGAGAAAGGTTTGCCGGCAAACGTTGATTTCTATTCTGCCTCTGCCTATCATAGTCTGGGTATTGATCATGATTTGTTTACCCCCATTTTTGCTATGAGTCGTACTTCTGGCTGGGTTGCCCATATGCTTGAACAGTACAACAATAATCGATTAATAAGACCAAGAGCTGAATATGTTGGTCCAGCTGATCAAATCTATCAACCTATTTCTAACCGATAATCTTGGTTAGAAAACATTTACATTATAGATATAGGAGGAAACAATGATGACTAATGGAACAAAGATTACTGTAGAAAATGGAAAAGTTAAAACACCTAACCATCCCATTATTCCGTTTATTGAGGGGGATGGGACCGGTCCTGATATTTGGGCTGCTTCTAGTCGTGTCCTAGAAGCTGCAGTAGAGAAAGCTTACCATGGAGAAAAAAGTATTGTATGGAAAGAAGTATTAGCAGGAGAGAAAGCATTTAACCAAACAGGTGAATGGCTACCTGAGGAAACATTAGAGGTAATCCGTGATTACAAAATTGCAATCAAAGGGCCTTTGACTACACCGATCGGCGGTGGTATCCGTTCATTAAATGTTGCTTTACGTCAAAAGTTGGATTTATTTACTTGTCTTCGCCCTGTTCGTTACTTTGATGGTGTTCCTTCACCAGTAAAGCGTCCTGAAGATACAAATATGGTGATCTTCCGAGAAAATACGGAAGATATTTATGCAGGGATTGAGTGGGAAAAAGGCTCAGAAGAAGTAAAGAAAGTGATTGACTTTCTTGAAAAAGAGATGGGTGTAACGAATATTCGTTTCCCTGAAACCTCTGGTATCGGCGTTAAACCTGTTTCTGAAGAAGGAACAAAGCGCATTGTTCGAGCAGCTATCGATTATGCGATTAAAGAAGGTCGTAAAAGTGTAACGCTTGTTCATAAAGGTAATATTATGAAATTTACTGAAGGCGCCTTTAAAAACTGGGGCTATCAATTAGCAGAACAAGAATATGGTGATCAAGTCTTTACTTGGGCTGAATATGATAAGATTGTTGAAAAAGAAGGACGCGCAGCAGCAGACGAAGCTCAAAAAGCAGCTGAACAAGCTGGAAAAATCATTATTAAAGATGCAATTGCTGATATTTTCTTACAACAAATACTAACACGTCCAAAAGAGTTTGATGTAGTTGCTACAATGAATTTAAATGGTGACTACATTTCGGATGCTCTTGCTGCTCAAGTTGGAGGAATTGGAATTGCACCAGGTGCTAATATCAACTATGAGACAGGCCATGCTATTTTTGAGGCAACTCATGGTACAGCACCTAAATATGCTGGTCTTGATAAAGTGAATCCTTCTTCTGTTATTTTGTCTGGTGTATTAATGCTTGAGCACTTAGGCTGGAAGGAAGCGGCTGACTTAATTACCTCTGCAATGGACAAGACAATTAGCTCAAAAGTAGTGACCTATGATTTTGCTCGGTTAATGGAAGGAGCAACAGAAGTCAAAACATCTGAATTTGCAGATGCTTTAATTAACAATATGAATTAAAAGAATGCAAAACTGTCGACAATATCAGTTCCCCCAAAAGTTAGACTGAAAAAAAGCTAACTTTTGGGGGTTTCTTAACTTCATTCAGCAGAAGTCTGCCACTGTTATAAGTGGTGAGAGAATAAATTATCGCAGTGTAACTGGCTGGGGCTGCGATTACTCGCCCCATCCAAGGGCTTTTGTAAGCCTCCTCCTTTAAGAAATAAGTGAACACGTCATGTCTGAGTGGGAGATCCAACAGCCAGCAACGGCCCGATTGGTTCAACTAACGTTCAGCGGGGGATAGGAAGCTGACTAAGTTCGTGACGTCGTATCGCAAAGTCTGCACGAGCACATCCTATGCGCGACCCCCACTGAACGAAGTTTCACTTTATGTATAATACTAGATGATAAGTATCGGCAAGTGTATTAAGCTGTTTTAGACTAGCACCTTTGTTTTGTAACTAAGTCAACTAGGATTAGACGTTTGTGGCCAATCAAGACCTAATCATTCAGCCAAAGACGCTTAAATGATAACTTTAATTTAGAAAAAGTCCAAATAATTAACGTAGCTTCAATTATCTGTTTAAAAAACATCGGTATAAAATATAAGGAAATGATAGGTTGGATTTGGTTAATAACAAAAATAATTGAACAATTTTTACATACAATTTATATTGTAAAGAAAAATTAACAGAGAGGGCGTTACATTTATAATTGATTTCTATTCACAATTTGATTGCTTCACGGTATGATTGGAATAGAACAGATAAGGGGGGCTTCATATGAATCAGAAGGTATTAATTGTGGATGATGAAGAATCAATTGTAACCTTATTACAATATAATATTGAGAAAGCTGGCTTTAAAACGTCGGTTGCTCAAACAGGGGTTGAAGCCTTGAAAATGGCCACTCAGCAGACCTTTGATCTTATTATATTAGATCTTATGCTTCCGGAGATGGAGGGAACTGAGGTATGTAAGCAGCTTCGTCAGCAAAAAGTAGACACGCCTATTCTTATGCTGACGGCCAAAGATGATGAATTTGATAAAATACTAGGCTTAGAACTTGGTGCTGATGATTATTTAACAAAGCCGTTTAGTCCAAAAGAAGTCGTGGCACGCATTAAAGCGATTCTAAGACGAACGAATAAAAAATCTGACACAGATCCACTTCACTTAAGTATTGGTAACTTGACTATTTATCCTGAACAGTATGAAGCTATGATTAATGATGAGCTGCTAACGTTTACCCGAAAAGAATTCGAATTGCTTTTATATCTAGCTCGTCACAAAGGCAAAGTGCTCTCAAGAGATCAGTTGTTAAGTGCCGTCTGGAATTATGACTTTAGTGGTGATACCCGAATTGTTGATGTCCATGTCAGTCATTTAAGAGAAAAGATTGAGCCAGATACTAAGCAACCTATTTATATCAAAACCATAAGAGGGCTGGGTTATAAAATGGAGGAACCTGCTAAATGAAAAAAACAAGAGCAAATTTGTTCTTTGTTTATAGCTTGATTGTGACCTTATTATTTCTTATTTTACTTACCCTAATTTTACCGCTGACAAGTGGTGGTGATCGGGTTATTGCAACCTTGATACTGGTTGGGGGACTAGCTGTTGTTGTTGTCTTGTTTTACCAAATATATTTAAATTATATTAAGCCTGTTCATCAAATAACTGGTACATTACAAGAATTAATTAGGGGAAACTATAAAGCAAGAGCTTTTGAGAGCTATCATTATGGGACCGGTCGATTAGCTCAGTCAGTCAATCAGCTGGCTCGCAATCTACAATACTTAAATCGCCAGGAAAAAATGCACGGTCGCCAACTCCATACGGTTATTGACCATATGGAGAGTGGGCTTATGCTGATAGATGAGCAAGGTTATGTTCATTTGGTGAATCGGAAGTTTATCGAGCAATTTGGTAAAACTGAAGAAGCCTACCATAATAAAATTTACTATCATGTGATGGATCAGCAAAAAGTATACCAAGCAGTACAAGAGGCGTTTTTATACGAACAGACAGTAAAAGGATCGATTACCCAATCAAAGGATGGACAAGTTAGCCATTTAGAGTTTGTCGGTGCGCCATTCTTTAATGAATCAAGAGAACTACGTGGCGTTGTCCTCGTATTCCATGATATAACGGATTTAAAAAAGGTTGAACAAATGCGTAAGGATTTTGTAGCAAACGTTTCACATGAGTTAAAAACACCGATTACCTCCATTAAAGGTTTTGCTGAAACGCTATTGGATGACGAGCTGACTAATATTGAGTTGCAACGTAAGTTTTTAACGATCATTTATAAGGAAAGTGATCGTCTCCAGGCACTCATTCATGATTTACTTGAGCTTTCTAAACTAGAAAAGGAAGAATTTCGTTTAAAAATTGCCAAAGTAAATATGACTGAATTATTGTCAGATAGTGTTGAAATTGTCCGTAGTCAAGCAGAGCAAAAGGCGATCGAAATTAAGTTTGAGGTTGCCAATGAATTGTTTTTGACAGGTGATGCGCCACGATTAAAGCAGGTTTTTCTGAACTTACTTTATAATGCGATAAATTATACGAGTGAAGGTGGAACCATCTTGCTTAGAGCTAAGCAGACGGATCAGTGGTTAGAAGTTCAAGTTTCTGATACAGGTATTGGAATTCCTAAAGCACTCATTGATCGAATTTTTGAGCGCTTTTATCGTGTCGATAAAGCACGTAGTCGAAATACCGGCGGTACAGGTCTAGGCCTAGCTATTGTTAAGCATATTCTCGAGGCTCATGATGGACTTATCCAAGTCGAAAGTGAGCTTGATGCGGGATCGACATTTACCGTTTCTATTCCCCTCACACTAAATAATCACTAAAAAAGAAGACTATTACGGGATGATCGACTAATGATTTAAAAAGTGCCTATCACTGTAACTGTACTATAATTTGGAATCAGTAAAAGATGCCCCTACCTCCTGATAATGAAGGTGGGGGAGGAAATTCCTTTCATATAACCCTTTTTGATCTAACTCCCTTTAAGGGCTTTTTTTTTTGCTTGAAAATCTTATATTTGTCAATTAAGAAAAGAACGAGTCATTCAAGTTACTGGAAAGGATATCGAAAAATTGTTCATTATAACTACTTGCTTATGCTTTGACTATATTTGGAACCGTACTTTTTTTAGGCAATGATAAAGAAACATGATAGAATAAACTATAAAGTAATAAAGATGGAGGAATTTTTTAATGACGCAGAAAAACAAGCTGATTTTAATTGATGGAAATAGCATCCTATATCGTGCTTTTTTTGCTTTACCTTTACTAAGTAATGATAAAGGGGTATATACAAATGCGGTTTTCGGCTTTACTAAAATGTTGTTACGTGTATTAGAGGAACAGCAGCCGACCCATATACTGGTTGCTTTCGATGCAGGGAAGACAACCTTCCGTCATCAAACATATGGGGATTATAAAGGGGGGCGACAACAGACGCCACCAGAATTATCGGAACAGTTTAATCTTGTCCGTGAATTACTTGATGCAAGTTCGATTAAGTATTATCAGTTAGACCAATATGAAGCCGACGATATTATTGGTACATTGTCACATGAAGCCACTAAACAAGGGTTCGATGTTCGTGTTATTTCTGGAGATAAGGATATGCTGCAGCTTGTCTCAGACCATGTCCAAGTACACATTACACGTAAAGGCATAAGCGAAGTGGATGTCTACACCCCCGAGTTATTGCTTGAAAAGTTAACATTGAAGCCGGAACAAATTATTGATATGAAAGCCTTAATGGGAGACAGTTCTGATAATATTCCAGGTGTACCTGGAGTAGGTGAAAAGACAGCGATTAAACTATTAAATCAATTCGAAACCCTTGAGCATATTTATGGGAATATAGATCAGGTAAAAGGGAAAAAGCTTCAAGAAAAATTAATGGCGCATAAAGATGAAGCATTTATGAGTCAAGAGCTTGCTACAATCAATTGTGCTTCTCCAATTACGATAAAGGTAGATGATATTGATTACCAGGGTTATGATTCTAATCGCCTAAGCTCGTTATTTAAGAATCTTGGCTTTCAATCACTCTTAGATACCATCGGTTCTAGTGAAGAGGCTGACGCCAATAAATCTAATCAGTTAACGGATATCCCAGTTGAGATCATTGAACAGGTTGAAGATATTCAGTTCTCAGGTCATGAAGCGTTAGTCGTTGAAATGGTAGATGATAATTATCATCTTGCTAATATTGAAGGGATTGGTATTGTTAATGCTGATCACCACTACTTTATTCCAGCTGACATTGCCTTAAATTCAGATTCACTTAAGACTTGGCTAGAAGATCCGAAACAAACGAAAATCAGCTTTGATTCAAAGCAAGTTACCGTGGCACTGCTACGTCATGGAATAAAGGTAAAAGGAATAAGATTTGATTTATTGTTAGCTTCATATTTAATTAATCCATCTGAGAATAATCATGACATTCCAGCGATTAGTCATCGTCTAGGTTATCAAAATGTTTTGTTTGATGAAGAGATATATGGAAAAGGGGCAAAGCTCAAAATACCAGATTTACCTATTTTAGCAGAGCATGTGGTTAGAAAGACCAAGGCACTTTATCTTTTAAAAGACAAGGCTAAACAGGCCTTAAAAGAAAATCAACAAGAAGCATTATTAAATGAGTTAGAACTGCCATTAGCGATAATTTTAGGTCGAATGGAAGCTCAAGGCGTTCGTGTCAATCAACAACAACTTGAAGATATGCAGATTGAACTTAAGGAACGTTTAGAAACAATTGAGCAGGAGGTACACGAGCTGGCAGGCGAGCGCTTTAACTTAAACTCACCTAAACAGCTTGGTCCGATTTTGTTTGAGAAACTAGGTTTACCCGTAATCAAAAAAACAAAAACAGGCTATTCTACCTCAGCTGATGTATTAGAACAATTAGAGAATAAACATCCGATCATTGCTAAGCTATTACTTTATCGTCAATTAGGGAAGCTTCAATCTACCTATATTGAAGGTCTGTTAAAAGTTATTCATGATGATAATAAAATTCATACACGTTTTAATCAGGCTTTAACACAAACTGGGCGATTAAGTTCAATTGATCCTAATCTTCAAAATATCCCAATTCGATTGGAAGAAGGACGTAAAATTAGAAAAGCTTTTATTCCAAGTGAACAAGATTGGGTCATGTTTGCAGCAGACTACTCGCAAATTGAGCTACGTGTCCTTGCCCATATTGCGGGTGATGAGAAATTAATTGCGGCATTCAAAGAAGATCGTGATATTCACACTCAAACAGCAATGGATGTTTTCCATGTAGAGATGGACCAAGTCAATGATTTAATGAGGAGACAAGCAAAGGCCGTCAACTTTGGTATTGTCTATGGCATTAGTGATTATGGATTATCACAAAATTTAGGTATTACAAGAAAAGAGGCCAAAGCATTTATTGATCGATATTTCGTTAGCTACCCAGGAGTAAAGGATTACATGGATCGTATTGTTCTACAGGCTAAACAAGAGGGATTTGTGAAAACCTTGATGCAACGTAGACGTTACTTGCCTGAAATTACTAGTCGGAACTTTAATCAACGTAGCTTTGCTGAGCGGACTGCAATGAATACACCAATACAGGGTAGTGCAGCTGATATTATAAAAAAAGCAATGATTGATCTTGATTTTGCCTTGGCGTATCAGGGGTTATCAGCTCGGATTATATTACAAGTACATGATGAATTAATATTAGAAGCACCAAAATCAGAGATTGAGAAATTAAAACAGCTTGTACCAGAGATTATGGAGAATGCAGTTAAGCTAGATGTACCATTAAAGGTTGACTATGCCTATGGATCAACCTGGTATGATGCTAAGTAGGGGAGATAGAGAACATGCCAGAATTACCAGAGGTCGAAACCGTTCGACTAACCTTAAAAGAACTCGTTATAAATGAGCGTATTAAGGACATTACAATTCGTTGGCCCAAAATTATTAAAACACCATCAGATACTGAACAATTTAGGCATGCCTTGATTGATCAAGTTATTTTAGATATTCAACGTAAAGGTAAATTTCTCATTTTTGAATTAGAGGATTATGCACTGGTCTCCCATCTGCGCATGGAGGGGAAATATGGTGTCTACCCGAATACTGAACCAATAGACAAGCATACACATGTCATTTTTCAATTTGAAAGTGGGAAAGCACTACATTATCATGATGTCCGTAAATTTGGCACCATGCACTTATATCGCAAGGGAGAGCAATATTTAACAAAGCCATTAAGTGTATTAGGGCCCGATCCGTTTGAGCCAAGCTATCATATTGATCAACTCTTTCCTAAAATTAAGCAAAGCACGCGAGCGATCAAAAATATTTTATTAGATCAGTATGTGATTGCTGGTTTAGGCAATATCTATGTTGATGAAACACTATATCGTGCCAAAGTCCACCCACTTACAAAAGGGAAAGACCTAACAAGAGACCAAGTGAATACGATTTTGCTGGAGGCGAAAGCTACCATTACAGAGGCAGTAAAGCAGGGTGGGACGACCATTCGAAGCTATGTTAATAGCCAAGGCCAGATTGGTATGTTTCAACAGCAGCTTTTTGCTTATGGACAAACCGATAAACCATGTAAACGATGTGGCGATACCATTATTAAAATTAAAGTATCAAATCGAGGCACTCACCTTTGTCCAAGTTGTCAGCCTCTCAAATAGTCTAACTATCCAAGCCAACATTCACATCTTGCCATAAAGCCCATATACTATCCCAGGTTTACTAATTGAGCTTGGAGAGGGTGCATATGGAGATGATAAATATACTCTCCCTATTTGTTTTGGCTTTTGCAGTTAGTATGGACAGTTTTATGGTTGCGTTTGGCTATGGCTTGAAGCAACTCCAATTATCTCGGCAGACGATGATCATTATTGGGTGTTGCTCAGGAATTGTTTTTGCCTTAGCGATGAGTATTGGTGAGCTTATCGCCTTGGTTGTAACTGAACAGTTTACTAACTACCTAGGTGCCTTTTTGTTAGTAGGTTTAGGCATATATAGTGTTTATACCTTTGATAGACCGGTTCAAAAAGCAGAGCGAACGATGCGTTATCGCTTTGAATTGGAGAAATTAGGCTTAGTTATAGAAATTTTAAAGAAGCCCATTCTAGCTGACCTTGATCGCTCTGGTCATATTTCCGGTATGGAAGCCTTATTTCTTGGCTTAGCATTATCATTAGATGCAAGTGCGGCAGGGATCGGGGCGGCATTGACCGGAACATCTTGGTTAGCAGCTGGATTAATCACATTAATGACCATCCTTTTTCTTAGATTAGGGCTGTACGTAGGGTGTAAATGCTCGTCCGTCGTGATGCCTAACCAAATAAGATACTTACCAGGCCTATTATTAATTTTATTGGGCCTCAGCCGTTTATTTTTTTAACTTTCAGCAAAAGTCACTTTTAAAGTGGTGAGATAAATGTCTGTTTGTCTGTTTATCCCTGCTGAGTAAAGTTAAAGGCTCGGCGGATACGACAGTTTTTAGCGGACGAAGCTCGATAAAATCTGGGCGCCAATACGCCAAGGCAGATTTGATTTTGATAACGAAGGTGAAGATAGATGACAAAGATAATTGGATTAACAGGGAGTATTGCTACTGGTAAGAGTACAGTAGCAACTCTATTTAACAATGACGGAATCCCAGTAGTAGATGCTGATCAGATTGCACGTCAAGTTGTTGAACCTGATCGGGATGCCTATAAACAAATTATCAAAACGTTTGGACATGATTTGCTTAAAGCCGACCAAACCTTGGATCGAAAAAAGCTAGCTAAGCTTATTTTCAATGATCCGATCAAACGACAAGCCTTAAATCAGATTGTCCATCCAGCGATCACTGATGCAATAATAGCGGAGCGTGATGCCTTAATAAAGCAACAACCTCATTTAATTGTGCTGGATATTCCGTTATTATATGAGAATGAGTTAACTCACCTTGTTGATCAGGTTATCGTTGTTTATACACCTGTGGATGTCCAAGTCAAACGACTTATGAAGCGCAATCAGTTAACCAAGCAAGAAGCTGAAGCAAGGATTAATAGTCAAATATCGATTGAATTGAAAGCCCAATGGGCTAATTTTGTCATTGATAATAGTGGTGCACTCGAACAAACTGAGCACCAATATGATCAAATCATAGGGCAATTAAAGGTTTAAGCTGTGTAACTGGCTGGGGCTGCGATTACTCGCCCCATCGAAGGGCTTTTGTAAGACGCCCCCTTCTAAAATAAGGGATCATGTCAAGTCTAAGAGGGGAGATCCAACAGCCAGTAACGGCCCGATTGGTTCAACTAACGTTCAGTGGGGGATGGAGGAAGCTGACTAAGTTCGCGACATCGTGTCACTACGTCTGCACGAGCACATCCTATGCGTCGAAACCCTCACTGAACGAAGTTTCACTTTATTATGCTACTATCACGCTTTTTAGAAAAGAGACTCCTCTGCTTAGAAATGGTTCTACCTTTCTAGGTAGAGGTTTTGCCTTGGTTAAAGCAATAAAATTCTTGAAAAAATTCGCGAAAAATCTTGCCAAAGCTATCATTTCGATATATACTTTTTCTGCACGAGCATAATTTTAGTTAGAACGTGTATCTTATGGAATATAGCTGCAAAAGTGTGCACATGATTTGCTTAAAGGGTTAGGACCTCTCTGGACTAACTTTCCCCCGTGGCATATCAGGCAACCATTTTTAAAATTAGTAAAAGTAGGGGGAGTTTCAAAATGGATACAATGGGTAGACATGTTATTGCTGAGATGTGGGATTGTAATATTGAGATTCTGAATGATATGGGCAAGATTGAACAAATCTTTGTCAATGCCGCCTTAAAGGCAGGTGCAGAGATTAGAGAAGTTGCTTTTCATAAATTTGCGCCACAGGGCGTAAGTGGAGTTGTCATTATTTCAGAGTCGCATTTAACCATTCATAGCTTTCCAGAGCATGGTTATGCCAGTATAGATGTTTATACATGTGGTGATGTAATAGACCCGAATGTGGCATGTAATTATATTTCAGAGGCTATTGAGGCAAAAAAGTGTGAAAAAATTGAAGTACCTCGTGGTATAGGTCCGATTCAAGTGCCTAAACAACAGGCTGCTTTATAATAAAGTTCGTAACAATGACCTATCTACTCGTGATCGATAAGATGAGTAGATAGGTCTTTTGCTATCGTGAAGCTAACAAATTAGACTTAGTCGTTTCTCCAAGAACTTTTGCATTGTTATCGTTTTCTTAGCTAAAATATGTTAAAATAGCCCTAAGTAAACACACGATATCGCTATACATAAAGGGAATCTATTTTATAATAATGAGGTGTAGTAATGGGCTTTAAGGAAACATTAAACAAGTATTTTAACAATCATTCAGAAACAGGTGAAAAGCATTGGGATCCAGAGCTTCGAACCCACTATTTTAAAACGACTAAGGATAAAGCGTTTGATACGTTAGTAGATTATTTTAAAAGAAAACCAGGCTGTCAGGTGTTAGCAACCTCAGAGCCACATGGTGAAATAAGTATTAATTACCGTGGCAAACGCCGTGCCTTTATCATAGTGACAGTTATCATGGTAAAGCCATTAAGAACGGCTGTTGATTTCTCAATAACAACTGAGGGAAGTTTTCTTGATTTGGGCTTTAGTCATAATCTAATTAAAAAGCTTTATCAGGATTTAAAAAATCATATGACACTTATCGATATGAAAAGTTAAAGCATGGGTTGATCTAAGATAAGTTAATGAGATGGGGGTGGAAGAAAATGCGATGCCCAAGTTGTCAACATAAGCATACTCGTGTATTAGATTCACGCCCGATTGAAGAAGGTGGTGCCATTCGCAGACGACGTGAATGTGAGACCTGTAACTACCGATTTACAACCTTTGAGCGTGTTGAGGAAATTCCTCTAATCGTTATTAAAAAAGAAGGAGTACGTGAAACCTTTAGTCGAGAAAAGCTTATTCGTGGTTTAATTAAAGCCTGTGAAAAAAGACCTGTTTCACTGGAGCAATTAGAAGAACTAGCCCTTGATGTGGAGAGAGAATTGCGTAGTCGAGGAGTTGCAGAAATTGAAAGTAAGGATGTAGGAGAACTAGTCATGGATGGATTAGCTACCATTGATGAGGTAGCCTATGTTCGGTTTGCCTCAGTCTATCGACAGTTCAAGGACATCAATGTTTTTCTCGATGAATTAAAGGATTTAATTCAACATTCTGATAAACCCGAAAAATGAGCCAGAACGGCTCTTTTTTCAGTTATAGCTGTTGTTTTAAAAATGAAACTGACGATAGTCTAAAACCATAAAGATAGAATAATAACATTAGTCGATGGTAGAATTTTTAAAGACTTAACGAAGAAATGAAGAAAACGAGTATTTTAATGATGGTTAGCTTGCTGAAAAACAGTATGTAAAAGAGCCGATAAGAAGTGGAAATTATCTGATATCTAACAAAAATTTCAGGAATGCTAAGAATTCAATATCTATCAAGTGAATTCATAATTAACTTGATTATAATTTTATCACAGTGTAACTGTCTGGGGCTGCGATTACTCGCCCCATCGAAGGGCTTTTGTAAGCCTCCTACATCAAGAAATAAGGGAGCACGTCATGTCTAAGTGGGAGATCCAACGGCCAGTAACGGCCCGATTGGTTCAACTAACGTTCAGTGGGGGGAGGAAGCTGACTAAGTTCGCGACGTCGTGTCGCAACGTCTGCACGAGCACATCCTATGCGTTGAAACCCCCACTGAACGAAGTTTCATTTTATTTATAGTTTTGCCTCTTGCTAGCTTGAACAATTGAATGTTAACGATTATGCTAGAGGAAGAGAATTTAATCTATACTTAAATGTTGAACAGCATTTTCGATCGTCTAAGATCTAATTTATCGCAGTGTAACTGGTTGGGGCTGCGATTACTCGCCCCATCGAAGGGCTTTTGTTAACCTCCCACTTCAAGAAATAAGGGAACATGTTATTTCTAGATGGGAGATCCAACAGCCAGTAACGGCCCGATTGGTTCAACTAACGTTCAGTGAGGGAGAGAGGAAGCTGACTAAGTTTGCGACATCGTGTCGCA
>NZ_BCQW01000023.1 GCF_001552275.1 Amphibacillus sediminis NBRC 103570 | reverse complement strand
CAGTTTGATGAAATGGTTTATGATTGTATTTCTTGTTTTGCTTATAGCTTGTGACCAAGATACGACTACTAGCAGCGATATTCGCACGGATTGGGAAGCTGGCAGTGGTGAACTATCTGATCATATTGGCTCTTCAGATGTTGACCTATTTTTAAGCATTCCATTCTCTCAAGAATTCTTTTATGATCAGCAACAGCTTGCTGAATTAACAGGCTATCAAGCTCCAACTGGTGAGTGGTTTGCTCATAATGGACAAGGTATGCTCGGTTATACTATTTCTAATGGGAACTTATTACCTGGTGCTTTCATCGAGTTAGGCTTTCATCTGGATCAGGAAGAGAAGCTCCAGTTTAACCATAAGGTTAGAATACAGTTAGTGGAATTAGACTCAACCTTAGAACCGATTGAGATTATTGATGAAAAGCTAATTGAAGTTGAGCAAATTGAACCATCGTATACTACGCTTTACCAGAGTCAATTACCTGAACAGGAAAACAAGATCTATTTGTTAAGTGCTGAAATTTTAGCGGAGAATGGGAAGGTTGAAGATACGTTATTAGGTCTAATGCTTGTTCCTGCCCAAGAATTAAATGCCCAACTCTCATTAGATCAGGCTAGCTATCAATCAGATGAGCAAGCTAAATTGCAGATTGAAAACTTTGGTCCAACTACAATTTTTTTAGGTATGCATTATCAAATCGAACAAAAAATAGATGATAAATGGTGGGAAGTCCCCCTTGACTTAGCTTTTATAGAGATTGCAATTATTCTATCCCCTGGTGATAAGCATGAGCAAATTATTGAATTAACGGATCTTGGTCCAGGTCATTACCGTGTTGTTAAACAAATAAGTGCAGAAGGTATTGCAGATCTCACTACTTTACTTGGAGCAGAATTTACTATTGAATAGTTATTTATTAGAGGCTTTAAAATAAATGCAGTGAATAGCAACGAATAAAAGAGATTTTTCCAGTCAGGGGTTTTAACCATGGACAGCTATCCATAACGATGCTCTGACTGGAAAATAGCATGGAAAGGCATTTCATGAAAGTTGTCTTAGTCTGGTTGGATTTAGCTAACTTAAGCTCATGCTCCTTCATATCGTATCTAACTTTTTCCTTCACTTTATCAAAGTTATCCAATTCTAATTTATCCCCCATCTTGCTTTAAATAGGTTATAATCGTGTTAGGTGAGTTAATAAGTTAATATACAGAATAAAATATAGTGGTAGTATTTAATTCAACAATGAATTTCTTTGGGATAGACAGCTTCAAAGTATTAGTTAGTAATTCAAAGAAAAACGACGGTGTTTAAGAAAGGGGGGAAAATGATGACGATCGTCCGTCCTTTTCTCATGTTTACTGGACAAGCTGAGGAGGCGATGCGCTTATATGTGAATGGTTTTAATGATGCGGAAATTAATGAACTACATCGCTATGCTCATAGTGAGGAAGGTGATCAAGCTAAAGTTCAACAAGGCGTTATTACCATTCATGGTCAGCAAATTTTTTTTACAGATAGTATAGTTAAGCATCAATTTGATTTTACCCCATCAGTTTCATTGTTTGTAAAATTTGATACGTTAGTCGAACTTGAGTATGCGTACCAAACGCTGATTGAAAGAGGAGAGGTTTTAATGCCTTTAGATCAATACGGTTTTAGTAAAAAGTTCGTCTGGTTTAATGATCGTTTCGGTGTTTCATGGCAATTAAGCTTATAATAATAAAGAGCTGTTCCAATCTGAAATTGGGATCAGCTCTTTACTTGTTTTATCGCGGTGTAACTGGCTGGGGCTGCGATTACTCGCCCCATCGAAGGGCTTTTGTAAGACTACCACTACAAGAAATAAGGGAACACGTTATGTCTAAGTGGGAGATCCAACAGCCAGTAACGGCCCGATTGGTTCAACTATCGTTCAGTGGGGGAGAGAGAAAGCTGACTAAGTTCACGACGTCGTGTCGCAACGTCTGTACGAGCATATTCTATGCGTCGAACCCCCCACTGAACGAAGTTTCACTTGATTAAGTGTGGTACATCCTGATTGGATTATTTTTTTCTTTTTACTGGGGTTGCATTTATTCCAATATTTTAGTCTATGCCATTTGAAGGGCGACCTTTAAACACGTATTAAAGTAAAGTTGAAGCACCGTCAATAAATACTTCAGTGCCAGAGATATGGCTAGAAGCGTCTGATGCTAAAAAATAAACAAGCTCTGCAACCTGATCTGGAGTTCCTGGCTTATGTTCTAATGGCTGAGACCCTTCTGGGTAGATAACAGGTATTCTGACTTTTTTTAAATTTTCTTCCTCTTTAAAAGTATTTTCTCCGATGTTGGTTTCAATGGCACCAGGACAAATAATATTAACACGAATTTTATAATGAGATAGCTCTAGTGCTGCCATTTTACCAAGTGCCATTTGCCCAGCTTTACTTGCGCTATAGGCAGACATACCAACTGCCGAAAATTTACGATTCCCATTTATCGAACTGGTAATGATTATACTTCCACCAGCTTTCTTCATATGAGGAACGGCGTACTTTGTGGTTAAGAATGTTCCCTTTAAGTTAGTATGTAGAGTCATATCCCATTCATCTGGGGTAATATCCTCAATTGGAGCCACCTTCCCATTGATACCGGCATTGGCAAAGACAATATCAAGCCTGCCAAATTCCTCGACAACTTTATCGATAGCAGATTTGATCCGATCTGGATTCTTGATATCGGCTTCTGCTAATACGACTTGACTCCCTAATTGCTCTAACTCGCCCTTTAATGCCTCGGCTTTATCTTCCTTTAAATCAATTAAACCTACTTTTGCCCCCTCTTGGGCTAGCTTAATCGCACTTGCGCGGCCAATCCCTGAACTTGCCCCTGTAATGATTGCCACCCTACCGTTTAAGGTGGATTTCGTCATATCATCGACTCCTTTAAACATGTGTTATTTTATCTATACCCACTTCGTGATAAAGTAATCCCTCAAAGTCAAAAGCGTCTTGGTATATGTGCTTCCAGAACTTATCTAGCTTATCTCGATAAATTCCCGATGGGAATATATGGTTTACCAAAGGCCTTTACAGGTGGAGATAAAATAAGGACTAGACAGAATGAATATCTATGTTATAATCAGTTTAATCTAAATATTTAGACAATTTTATCACGAGTGGACGAGAGAACTGGCTCTGTGACTCCACGGCAACCTACTATTTGGTAAGGTGCCCCAACCAGCAAAGCTTAGGCTTTGGATGATGAAGCAAATTAGCATTCGGAAACCTGCTTTCATCATTGGTGAAGCAGGTTTTTTTGTCGTAGAAGAGGCAGTCTTAAATCGGGAAGAGAAGGGAATGTAGTTAGATTGTCGGATCAACGGTTCAACTGATTGTCTAAAAGCCACCGAGCTATACGGATCATGCCATCAATAGCTCTAAATTTAAGCCTGGATTTATTGGATCAACAGACAAGAGCAAGCTCGACAGCTCTTATAAAAGTCGTAGTCGTTAAATATTTTTATTTCATATCTCTCAGATTGGCAAGGTCCTGCAAAAGAATGGAAGAACGAGCTGTTGTTTTGATAAATTAAAAAATTTAGGAGGAAAGTACATGACAAACCAACAAAATAGCTATGCGATTGAAACTCTTGCATTACATGGAGGACAATCACCAGACCCAACAACTGGGTCAAGAGCAGTCCCTATCTATCAGACTACTTCATACGTATTTGATGATACGGAGCATGCTGAACGATTATTTGCGTTAGCGGAGCCGGGTAATATTTATTCACGAATCGGAAATCCAACCGTCGATGTATTTGAAAAGCGTGTCGCTTTATTAGAAGAAGGAGAAGCGGCCGTTGCTACTTCATCAGGAATGGCAGCGATTACGTTGGCTATTTTAAATATAGCCTCAGCAGGAGATGAAATTGTCGCGGCAACGAATCTTTATGGTGGAACTTATAATTTATTTTCAGTTACTCTACCGCGATATGGGATTAAAGTGAAATTTGTTGATCCTAACGATCCAGAACAAATTGCGACTGCTATTACGGAGAAGACAAAAGGGGTTTTTGCTGAGATTATTAGCAACCCGAATTTACATGTCCTTGATGTTGAGCAGATTGCTAAGGTCGCACATAATCATGGTATCCCACTAATCGTTGATAATACATTTGCAACACCTTATTTAGTTAAGCCGATTTTACTCGGTGCTGATATCGTCATCCATTCTGCTACCAAATGGATCGGAGGTCACGGAACAACGATTGGGGGAGTAATTATTGACGGTGGTCGATTTGATTGGCAATCTGGAAAATTTCCAACCTTTACCGAGCCGGATCTTAGTTATAATGGCATTCGCTATGCTAATGATTTCGGAGCACTTGCCTTTATTACGAAGCTAAGAGTACAACTATTACGTGACTTTGGTGCAGCACTGAGTCCTTATAATGCTTTTCAATTAATTCAAGGACTTGAAACATTACATTTGCGTGTTCAGCGACATAATGAGAATGCTGCTCAGCTCGCTGTCTACCTTACAAATCATCCAGCGGTTGATTGGGTCGACTATCCGGGACTTAATAACCATCCATCCCATCAGTTAGCTAAACAGGTATTGAACGGTGGCTTTGGATCTATTATTGCCTTTGGCATCAAAGGCGGCCGTGATGCTGGCCGTAGGTTAATCGACAATGTTAGCTTGTGGTCCCATGTGGCCAATGTCGGTGATGCCAAATCATTGATTATTCACCCTGCCACTACGACACACCAACAGTTATCTAAACAAGAGCTAGAAGCTATGGGAGTACGAGAGGAACTGGTTAGATTGTCTGTAGGCCTTGAGGCGATTGATGATTTAATCGATGACTTAGACCAGGCATTAATTAAGGCACAAGCCTAGACCCTAAAGTTTTAGGCCTTATCAGTTATTGAATCAAGTTCAATAAGTATGTCAGAATACTTACTATTCAAGGAAACGGACATGTGGCAATAGAGCCATGTGTCCGTTTATTGTGCCTGCCATTTAAGGCCCAAAGCCTTTATCAATTATGGGTTGCACACATCTTACATGCCTAAAACACTCGATTCACAAAATGTAAACGTGTACAATAACACACGTTTGTGTACAGGTCGTAAATGGTTCATTTTGTTTGTAATCCGGTAGCATCTATTGTAATCGGTTTCGGACTCTATTATATTTGATGGTGCAAAGAGATAAGGGAGGTTTAGTTAAATGAAAGATTTTTTGCAAAAATTAGGTAAATCATTAATGATGCCGATTTCAATTATTGCAGCGGCAGGTATTTTCTTGGGGTTGGGATCTGTACTACAAAATCCTGACATCGTTGGTGAGACGTTTGTTTCATTCACCGTTGTCCAAAATATTATCGGTTTTATTCGTGCGTTGGCTGGTGCACTATTTGGTAATTTACCTATCTTATTTGCAGTATCGATTGCCATTGGTATGGCTAGAAAAGAAAAGCCAACAGCAGCATTCTCAGCCGTTATCGGATTTATCCTTTTCCACATCACATTGAACTATATTCTAGCACTTAACGGCATTACTGCTGAGACCACTTCCGTTGATTATTTAGTAGGGACTGGCTTATCTCAATTGGAAGCAACACAGCTCGCTTCTCAATACGAGACAGTACTTGGGATTTTCACATTAAGAATGAATGTATTTGGAGGCATTCTGGCTGGTGCATTAGTAGCTGCACTACACAATCGCTACTATAATATCGAGTTACCGATGGCGATTAGCTTTTTTGGTGGTAAACGATTTATCCCAATCATCACAACAGTCGTTACCCCTGTGCTTGGTTTAATTATGTATTATGTATGGCCATTCCTTGGGATGGCAATTGAAAGTACAGGTCATGTCATTGCTAACTCTGGTGCAATTGGGACATTCATATTTGGATTCTTAGAACGTTTACTTGTTCCAACTGGCTTACATCATATTCTTAATCAGCTTGTTCGCTTTACACCAATTGGTGGAGTGACCATGATCGATGGCGAACAAGTTGTAGGAGCATTAAATATATTCAACACGGCATTAGCACAGGATATTCTTGATTTTGATTTAATGGCTACAGCCACACGCTTCTTAGCGCAAGGAAAGGTTCCATTTATGGTCTTTGGTTTACCTGCAGCAACATTTGCTATGATCAAAACGGCTAGAAGTGGTGAGCAAAAACGAGTCAAAGGATTACTTTTTGCAGCAGCGTTAGCGTCATTTACAACAGGTATAACAGAACCAATAGAGTTTTCTTTTATCTTCGTATCACCGATTTTATTCGTATTTCATGCGTTTATGGCTGGATTATCGTTTATGCTCATGGATTTATTTAACGTTGTCATTGGTAATGTTCAAGGTGGGGTCATTGACCTCGGTGTCTTTGGTGTTCTACAAGGAATTGAAACACGTTGGTACTTTGCTGTTCTTGTAGGTATCGGTTACGCCTTTGCCTATTACTATGTTTTCAAAACTGTTATTTTGAAAAAGAATGTTCAAACACCTGGACGTGAAAAGCTAGATGAGGGTCATGATGTTGTCATTCACGATGATGGTCATTTAGGTGAAACCATTGTCAAAGCATTAGGTGGGGTTGATAACATTGAGGAAATTGAAAATTGCTTCACCCGTCTCCGTCTCGTTGTTAAAGATGCCAATATTGCAGATGAACAAGCATTAAAGAATACCGGAGCTGCCGGTGTGGTCAAAATTGATGATACTCACCTACAGGTGATTTACGGCCCACAAGTAGAAGGGATTGCCCAAAAAGTAAAAGGAGTGGCAGGAAATGAAGAGAAATAATATTGTATTAGTTGGCGGAGGGTCAACATGGACACCAGGGATATTAAAAGCGATGACGACACATTTAGATCAATTTGCATTAAATCGTGTGGTCTTATATGATATCGATGCCGAGCGTCAAAATGTTATTGGCGAATTTGCTAAAATTTTATTTAAAGAGGAAGCGCCAGAAGTAGAAGTTGAATACACAACTGATAAAGAGATCGCTTATAAGGATGTTGATTTTGTTTTTTGTCAAATGCGCACAGGTGGCTTCGACATGCGCGAAAAGGATGAAAAAATTCCGTTAAGCTTAGGGGTGATTGGTCAAGAAACATGTGGCCCTGGTGGCTTCGCTTATGGACTTCGCTCTATCCGTGATATGGTTGAAATGGTGAAAGATGTGCGTCGCCTAAGTCCAGATGCTTGGATATTAAACTACACCAACCCAGCTGCTATTGTCGCTTTAGCATTAGACCGCTTGTTCCCAGATGATAAACGTATTTTAAATATATGCGACCAACCTGTTAATTTGATGCGTTCATATGCTAAGCTAATCGATTATGATGTAAATAAGCTTGAACCAACATATTTTGGCTTAAATCACTTTGGCTGGTTCACTGCGATTTATGATCAAGAGGGAAATGACGTTGCGCCTAAAATTAAAGAAATTGTTGCTAACGGCGGGTTTCGACCTGTAGATGCTGAGCAACGCGATCAATCTTGGCTAGATACCTATGCCATGGTAGAGGATATGCTCCGGGACTTCCCTGATTATTTACCAAACACTTATTTGCAGTACTATCTCTATCCTGACTATAAATTATCAAAGCTTGATCCAAATTTTACCCGCACAGATGAAGTGAGAGCAGGACGTGAGAAAAAAGTTTTTGCTGAATGTGCTCGTATTGTTGAAAATGGGACAGCTGCTGACTCTAGTGTCGTTCATAATGATGCCCATGGTGATATGATGGTTGAGGTAGCTGCCTCAATTGCCAACAATCTACGGAAAACGTATATTGTGATTGTTCGGAATGACGGAATTGTAGCTAACTTACCAGATGATGTCATGATTGAGGTGGCGTCATCGCTAGGTAAAAATGGACCTGCCCCTTATTCAGTAGGACAAATTGATACCTTCTATAAAGGTTTAATTGAGGGGCAACATGCCTTTGAAAGATTAACTGTTGAAGCTTATATTGAAGGCTCCTATACCAAAGCGCTTCAGGCGTTAACTTTAAACCGAACAGTTGTTGACGCAAAGAAGGCTAGACAAGTACTCGATGCTTTAATTGAAGCAAACAAGGATTATTGGCCTGAGCTTAAATAGCCGTGCTAAATGAGAGAGTGGAAGCAGGACTGACCTGCTTTTGCTTTTTTTGTTATCATGTTTTTAACGAAATACAAAAGGAGAATGAACATGGATGTTTTAGTGGCAATGGATTCCTTTAAAGGATCAATGACAAGTGATGAGGCTAATGCTGCCGTCCAGTTAGCTATTGGAGCTCAACATAAAGTGACAACCTATCCGATTGCAGATGGTGGTGAGGGAACGGTTGCTGCTTTTGTCCAATTACTAGATGGTGAGACAGTAACAGAAACCATTACTGGACCGGACGGATCTCAAATAGAAGGGAAATATGGTTGGATTCAAGATGAAAAACTAGCCATTATTGAGGTAGCCGAAGGAGCTGGTATAACTAAAGTAAAGCCAGAAACGCTTAATCCCTATTTCCATACCAGCTTTGGTGTAGGTGAGCAAATAAAGTCTGCTCTAGATAAAGGTGCACAGGAAATGATCATTGGATTAGGTGGGAGTGCTACTGTAGACGGAGGAGTGGGCTTGCTTCAAGCATTAGGTGTCAAATTTTTAGATCAAAATGGAGCTGAGCTTGACCTGCTTCCGATCCAACTTAATCAAATCAAATCAATTGACAAAAGTCAGCTTGATCCACGCTTGTATAAAGTTAAAATTACGATTGCCTCAGATGTCTCTAATCCATTGTTAGGTGAACAGGGGGCTACGTATATATTTGGTCCACAAAAAGGCTTAGCAAGTCAAACTTTAGCGGCATATGAGCAATCTCTTTCCCAATATGCGCAGCTCGTAAACACAATAACACAGACACATTGTCAGGATGAACCAGGTGCAGGAGCCGCGGGTGGAATTGGCTTTGCGTTCTATTCTTTTTTTGAAACTCGGTTTCAAAGTGGTTTTTCTCTTCTTGCTGAACGGGGAAAATTAGCAGAAAAAATAGCTAAAGCTGATTTAGTTATAACGGGTGAAGGAAAATTTGATTCTCAATCATTAAATGGAAAGGTACCGATTGGGATTAGCGGTTTAGCTCAATCTTGTCACAAGCCTACCATTGTATTTGCAGGTAGTGTTGAAGAAGGTTTAACGGCAATGCCAGAGCGAAATATTATGGCAATTATTCCGATTATTGATCAGCCAATGGATCTAACTCAGGCAATAAAAAATGGTCCGCAGCTACTACATCAAGCAGCCAAGCGCACCATGCTTCTCATTATGTGTGGTATTTCTTTAAATACTCATTAAATAGCAGGTTGATCAAGTAATGAATACTAAAACGATCAGCCGCATCGATACCACTAACTCGAACCTCAGTGGTGAAACCATAGAGTTGGAATGTCGTACGTTTGGCTAGTGGATTGTTGGAAAACCCTGTTATGCTTAGCGTTTTGGCACCAGCTACATTAGCAATCGTAGTAGCCTCTAAAATATTGTCAGTTGTGCCACTTATACTAATCGCAATTGCCAAATCCTTGTCTGTTAACAAACTTGCGTTATGTTTCATCACGTGAGGATCGACAAAGATTTGGCTATTTTTCCCGACTAATTGTAGCCTAGCATCAAGCTCCTGTGCCGGGAAACGAGAAAGCCCCACTGCAAAAAATAGTATTTTATTAGCATGATGAATACAATCGACGAGATGGTCGATTAACTCTGTATTAACTAATTGTTTTGTTTTTATAATCTGTTCATCAAGTGATGTTACCTCGACAAAGTCCGTTTTAGTTTGTATCGAAGCATAGAGCCCCTCTTTAAAATCAGTAAAGCCTTTAAAATCCAATTTTTGACAAAGTCGAATAATAGTATTAGGGGCAGTAAAGTTATCCTTCGCAGCTTCTCGAATCGTCAAATCTTTAATTTCACTTGAACGTTCTAATAAATAATCTAAGATGGACTGTTCTGTTTCGTTTAAGCGGTGTTGATTTTCTTTTAGTCGATCGTAAAAATACATCCATACCACACCCTTTCAACTCTACACCAATAAAAGAATTTTATCATAAGTTGACGGCGGTTTCATAGAGAAAGATTCATCTTGTGAGTGGTTAGCTCGGTTAAGCCAATGCCAATAAGTAAGTTTGAACGGAAAATAGCCTCGGTCAACACCAAAGAAACATCGAATAAATCTTATATCTTTACCACCTTCATTCAGCAGCAGAAGTCTCTTACTTCTAGATAAGTGGTAAGGCG
The DNA here is from genome assembly GCF_001552275.1 of Amphibacillus sediminis NBRC 103570. Classification (GTDB taxonomy): domain Bacteria; phylum Bacillota; class Bacilli; order Bacillales; family Amphibacillaceae; genus Amphibacillus_B; species Amphibacillus_B sediminis. The sequence goes on along the minus strand of NZ_BCQW01000023.1, from coordinate 36,447 downwards.
AATGACTAATTCTCTTTCATTCAGGGGGGTAAACCTGGTTGAATCAAGTTAAAGCCTCCGGCGGATGCTACAGATTTTCAGTGCAATTTTATCGAACGAAGTACAATAAAATCTGGTTACAAATTCGCCAAGGTACATTTGAGATAAAGAGAAGGGACTAATTTTAAATGTTTACTATAATCAAGCGTTCTTAATTAAATAATAACGATACTGAATTGTGACAAACTTCTTTTAAACAGACATATTTAGGTCACACTTTTCATAGAATAGAGAAAACGTTTGCGCTGAATTTTGCCTAGTTATTTGAGTATGTTAGGTAAAAACGAGCAAAAACGATGATTAAATCAAATGTAAAAGTCGTTGCATGTTTCAAAGTAATGACATTGTTCCTAATATGAAGAAGACGATAATTTTTAGTAATCAGTTACAAATTAGTGCAAACGTTTTACAAAAATGTAGCTATAATCAGACAAAAAATTCAGAAAATAACCGAAGCGATTTTCGGTCAGGATGGAATGTGGTAGATAGATTAATTTGTTCATAAATGTCTTGATATAACAATAATTAAATCGATTTCATAGAATTTATTTTTTTTTGAAAAAAAGGTTGTCAGATCGTTAGAACTGGTAGTATAATGGAATCAATAAATAGTGCAAGCGATTTCACTTTATTAACTTGTGCTGTTTAGTGCAATCGTTTGTCTTTGTGGTTGATCATTAAGTTTTTACAGACAAATGTTTTGCACCTTTTATTCGTTTAAATTTTGGAGGGGGAAATAAACATGGTAAAGCGTAAATCGATCTGGTTTAATGCACTTTTAATGTCGGTGTTAATGTTTTTCTTAGTTGCCTGTGGTGGAGGAGACTCAACCGAGGACGTCGATACGTCTTCAGAAAGTGACGGTGATGAACAAGTAACAGAAGAAGGAGTTCCTGAAAAGCCGGATTTCTTAAAGGTTTGGGTTAATGATGAAGAACGTCAGTTAGATGCCTATGAGCAAATTTTTAGTAATTTTACAGATGAATATGGTATTGAGGTTGAATTAATCCCGTATTCTATGCTTGATCAGTTAGATGGGATTAGCTTAGATGGTCCATCGGGACAAGGACCAGACTTGTTTTTTCAACCGCATGACCGAATTGGAGATGTACATCTTCAAGGGGTAGCCGCTGAATTGGAGTTCACTGAAGAACAACAAGCCCGTTTAGCAGGATATAATGAGAGTGCACTGACCTCACTGAGCTATGATGGTATTCAGTATGGTATCCCAGCTGTAGTTGAAACCTATGCTCTATTCATTAATACGGATTTAGTTGATCAGGCACCTGAAACTTATGAAGAGCTGATTGAAACAGCTAAAGCGATCACAAATGGTGATACTTATGGATTCCTTGTCAACCCAGTTGATTATTACTTTATGTATCCTTTTATTACGAAAGATGGTGCCTACACCTTTGGTCAGGATGCAGATGGAGTCTATGATCCTGAGGACATTGGACTTAATGTTGAGGGGGCTGTATCTGCTGGAGAAGATATTCAATCATGGTTTGACCAAGGACTTATGCCACAGGGCTTGACGATTGATATCGTCAACGGTTTATTCATGGATGGTCAGGCTGCTATGGTTGTAAATGGGCCGTGGGCAATCCAAGACTACCTTGATGCTTTAGGTGATAGCTTAGAAGTCGTACCATTCCCAACTTATAATGGTGAACGCTTAAATACTCATTCAGGTAATAAGGGTTGGCTAGTAAATTATTATACTGAGAATCAGTATTGGGCAACTGAGCTTGCACTCTATATAACCAATGAAGAAAGCTCAAAAATAATTTTTGAGGATACTGGAGAATTACCAGCACATACATCTGTTGTGATTGATGATGAGTTTATGAATGCATTTTTTGAGCAAACATTATCGGCACATCCAATGCCAAACATTCCTGAAATGTCACAAATCTGGACCCCGATGGAGGAAGCATTAACCTTTATTTCTCAGGGCGACGATGTTCAGGAAGTGTTAGATGAAGCAGTCCATAATATAAGTGAGAATATTGCGATAATGGGACAGTAATGTTTTGGAGAAGGGATTAAAAAGTATTGATCCCTTCTCTTTTAGAGGAGGGAAAGGCATTGGCTATAAAGAAAAAACAAGCAAGTGTACAGAAGCATGAAGGGCCATCACATAGCAACCATAATCCAAAGCTTGCTATGCTACTCTCGATCATTCCGGGCTTTGGTCAAATTTATAATAAGCGCTATGTTAAGGGTACGCTCATTTTTATTTTATTTACAGCCTTTTTAATCGTTTTATTTGACTATTTGCAAACCGGACTTCAAGGTTTAATTTCATTAGGTGAAGTAGAGAGACAAGATGATTCAAGGCTATTTCTAAGCCATGGTATCCTGGCTTTGATTTTGTCTGTATTCTTTATTATCTTTTATGTGATTAATATCCAAGATGCTCGTCACGATGCAGTTAAGATTCGTAATGGCTGGAGAGTTACGGGGATTATGGATGGGTTTAGAAATGCGTGGGATACGGGATTTCCTTATGTACTAGTTGGTCCTGGCTTATTACTACTGATTTTTGTAGTATTGTTCCCGTTATTATTTATGGGTTTTTTAGCTTTTACCAATTATACTTTATACAACTCCCCACCAAGGAGCTTGTTGGATTGGGTTGGTTTCCAGAACTTTATTAATCTCTTTACGATTGATGAGTGGCGGAATACATTTGTTAATGTGCTTTCCTGGACGATCGTATGGACATTAGTGGCTACAACTTTATCTATTGCTGTGGCGATGTTCTTGGCCATATTAACGAATGACAAGCGAATTAGATTTAAGAAATTTATTCGAACCATCTTTATTTTGCCATGGGCTGTGCCTGGGTTTGTTACGATTATCATTTTTTCTGCATTGTTTAATGATAATTTTGGTGCAATAAATGCAGATATCATCGAGCCTTTATTTGGGACCACGATTCCATGGTTAACGAATGCCACCTGGACCAAAATAGCTTTAATTATGATTCAAGTCTGGCTTGGTTTCCCCTATATATATGCATTATTTACTGGGGTATTACAGGGGATTTCAAATGATTGGTACGAAGCCGCAGAGATGGACGGAGCTACGCGTTGGCAAAAGTTTCGTAACATTACGTTTCCGCATCTCATGTTTGCGACTGGACCGCTATTAATTACACAGTATACCTTTAACTTTAACAACTTTAATATTATCTTTTTATTCAATGGAGGAGGACCGCCAGTTAGAGGGCAAACAGCTGGGGCAACCGATATTTTACTTTCTTGGATTTACAATTTAACTTTTTCAAATTCTCAATTTAGTATGGCTGCAGCCATATCCATTATTTTAGGTATTATTGTAGCGACATTTGCCTTTTTCCAATTCCGTCGCTCACGTTCCTTTAAAGAGGAGGAGACATACTAATGACAGGAAAAAAACCGATTAGTCGAAAAACAAAAAATATTATTGAGTTAACGATCATGTACTTAATTATCGGGATAGTGTTTGTCATTATTGCTTATCCTCTACTTTGGGCATTTGGAATGTCCTTGAATCCAAGTTCCAATCTGTACGGTGCATCTATTATTCCTGAAAATTGGTCTTTTACCCACTATCAATGGTTATTTACGGATCCGAGAAGTAACTATTTGATTTGGTATCGTAATACCTTGATTGTTGCATTTTCTGTGTCTCTGATCGGAACACTACTCGTCGGCTTAACGGCCTATGCCTTTTCACGTTATCGCTTTAAAGGTAGAACTTATGGAATCTATGCTTTCTTGCTTCTGCAAATGTTTCCCGTTTTAATGGCGATGGTTTCTCTATATATATTACTGAATACGATCAATTTACTAGATACCTTACTTGGCTTGATTATTATCTATGTAGGTGGCAATATCCCGATGAACGCTTTTCTAGTTAAAGGTTATTTTGATACATTACCTCGAGAGCTAGATGAGTCAGCTAAGATGGATGGGGCAGGTCACTTTAGAATTTTCTTTCAGATTCTTTTACCACTTGCCAAGCCGATTTTAGCGGTTGTTGCTTTGTTTAATTTCATGAATCCATTTATGGATTATATTCTGCCACGGATCGTTTTAAGAAGTCCAGAAAACTATACTTTGGCTTTAGGGCTTTTCAATTTTGTCAATGATCAATTTTCTAATAACTTTACTCGCTTTGCTGCCGGCGCTATCTTAATAGCCATACCGATTGCAACTGTATACTTATTCCTACAAAAGTATCTGATTTCTGGGTTAGCTTCAGGTGCTACAAAGGGTTAGTATATTAAACGATCTGGAAAAATAGCAGATGGCTCCAGCTTGTTGACAAATTCCCTTTTTGGGGAAGGTCAACAAGCTACTTTGATGAATGGGTCAGCTGATAGATTTAGAGGGAAAGTACTTTCATAAGTATATTTAAGTTATTCGTATAACACGGTATATTTATTCTAATTAATTAAACTTCTACGTATATAAGTGTTATAAACGGTCAAATTAATGACTTCAGAATGTTCTAATCTAGTGGCTATTAGCTGTTGACTTTTCAAATAATATTATCTAAAATAAACTCATAAAAGATAAAGGCAATGTAACTCTAGGGTTCAACCTCGTTTATTAAAATGTGGTTGGACCCTTTTTGCATTTATAGGAAAGGAGCTTGGTGATGATTAGGAGATGATTGAGCAGATGATAGAGAGGACATTAGCCTTGATAGGACTAGATAATCAAATTTGTTTTAGATCGTCTAGGATGATTTTGGAACGACTAACTTAATCGAATCATGAAAACTGGACGATCGATGGTTTTAAAAACAAACGGTTGCACTAAATGAAGGAGAGGATAGTAATGATTAAAGAAGCGATTTATCATAAGCCTGTTAACCAATATGCATACAGCTATGACAAAAACCATTTGCATATTATGCTTCAAGCCAAACGAGCTGATCTTGAAAGTGTTCAATTAATCTTTGGTGATCCTTATGATTTTAATGGGAGTCAGTGGAATTACCACTTAAAAAGCATGAAGAAATCAGGATCATCGCAAAGTTTAGATTATTGGAAAATAGAAATTGAGCCTGCTTTTCGTCGTATGCGTTATGGTTTTCTCTGTCAAGATAAGAATGGGGGAGTTAGTTATTTTACCGAAAAGGGACACACTGACGAGCTACCAGAGCAGATAGGTGCTTACTTTTGCTTTCCTTATTTACATGAGGTAGATATCTTTACTGCCCCAAGCTGGGTAAAAGATACGATCTGGTATCAGATTTTCCCAGAGCGGTTTGCTAATGGGAATCCAACCTGGAATCCAACTGGAACCTTATCATGGGGAGAGCATAAACCTACTCCTGACAATTTTTTTGGTGGTGATCTCCAAGGGGTCATTGATCACTTAGATTATTTAGTTGAATTGGGAATCACAGGAATTTATTTTTGTCCAATTTTTAAAGCTAGCTCCAATCATAAATATGATACGATTGACTATTTCGAGCTTGATCCGCAATTTGGAGATAAGCAAACCCTTCGTAAACTCGTCCGAGACTGTCATAAACGCGGGATCAGAGTCATGCTTGATGCTGTTTTTAATCATAGCGGCTTTGAGTTTACCCCGTTTCAGGATGTGCTAAAACACGGACAAAAGTCAAAATACAAAGATTGGTTCCATATCTGGGATTTTCCAATTCAAACAAGCCCGCACCCGAATTATGATGCATTTGGATTTGTTGCTAGTATGCCTAAATTAAACACAACGAATCCAGAAGTGAAAGACTATTTACTAAGAGTAGGACGCTATTGGATTGAGGAATTTGATATTGATGGCTGGCGGCTTGATGTGGCAAATGAAATCGATCATACTTTTTGGCGAGCATTTCGCAATGAGATGAAATCGATAAAGCCGGATCTATATATCCTTGGTGAGATATGGCATGATTCCATGAAATGGCTTCAAGGAGATCAATTTGATGCTGTCATGAATTATCCACTTAGAGAAAGTATCATTGATTTTTTTGCTGCCGGGGCGATTCGAGCCGATCAGTTTGACGATCGCCTAACAGATCTACTCCATATGTATCCAGACAATGTTCAAAAGGTTCTATTCAATTTACTGGATAGCCATGATACAGATCGAGTCTTGACATTAGCTAACGGAAATAAAGATCGAGTTAAATTAATGTATGTATTCCTGCTTTCATTTATTGGCACACCATGTCTCTATTATGGAGATGAAATCGGTATGGCTGGTGGAGGAGATCCGGAGTGTCGAGCATGTATGGAGTGGGACCGAGAAAAACAAGATTTAGAGCTGTTTACGTTTGTTCAGAATTTAATACGGATTAGAAAAGAAGAACCTGCCTTCGGCTCAGACGCTGCGTTTAAGATGATCCAAGCAGATGCAGAAAAAAATCTCCTTGTTTATGAAAAAAAGAACAGCAAAGCTCATTTGGTATTCATCATCAATAATAATGATTTCGAGCAAAAGCTTAATATAGTTGAAATGGCTGGAAAGCAAACAAGAGCATTATTTAATGAGCCAGCAGTAAACTTACATGAAGATGGAACGATTAAATTACCGCCATATGGCTTTCAATGCTATCAACTCCTTTAAAGATCGGAGAGCCTAAAAAAAGAAAAGCGGACTGAAGAAAAATATGATCACCAAATTAAGAAACCAAATCTAACTGAATTCAACTCAGTTATGATTTGGTTTTTCTTGGCACGATAAGGAAGTATAGCTTTTCTATCAGACTAAAGGAAACGAAAGCCTTCGTCAGAGGACTTGACGATAAGCGGAATTTTTCTAAACTAGCTTTCTCTGCCTTATTAAAAAGCAAAGGTTATTCGTATTCCAAGAAAAACAGGTATGGTTACCGTTGATTAAAAAGAACGTGTCTTGTCGATATGCGTTTGCCGTTAGCTGAAACCACTGTAAGCTTTTTAATGGTATACTAGGTTTATAGAGTTATTTGAATGATACCAAGTTATAGGGGATAGCTCACTTGGGGACTTGTTTTTTACTACTCCGTATTAACTGGTATGCGCTTCTGAATGGATAGCTTTTTGAACACCGATGATATCTAAATTTAAAGGGGTTTTAACATGGGAGAAAAAAATTTACTTATAATTGATGGGTTTAACCTATTAAGTCGCGCCTATTTCGCTACAGCATATAATAAGACAGAGGATCAGCTAACGCGAAATCGATCAGGGCAGTACATTAATGCGTTACGCGTTTTTTTTCAAAAGTTATATAACTTAATTAATGAGCATCATGTTAATCATGTAGCGATTGCTTGGGATATTAAACGTGAAGAAACGGAACGCCGTCAAAAATATGATTTCTATAAAGCAAGTCGTAATGAACTGCCAATGCCATTGATACAGCAATATGAAACACTAACAATGATCCTTGAACAGCTAGGTATTGTACAATTGACCATTCCACCACATGAGGCTGATGATGTGATTGGATCATTAGCGAAAAAGTGGTCGGAAAAGCCATTAGGTCATTGTTATATATACAGTAATGATAAGGATTTATTACAATTGTTAAATGAGCACACCACACAAATTATCGCTCAAAAAAGAAATGAGATGCTTTACACCGTCAATCACTTTAAAGCTGATTATCAAATTGAGACTCATCAATGGATTGATGTTAAAGCATTATTGGGGGACACGAGTGATAATATTCCCGGTGTAGCAGGTATAGGGCAAAAGTCAGCTCTGCCATTGATTCAACACTATCAATCTATCGAAAACCTTTATCAAACACTACCGAATATTGATGCTAAGTTCAATCGTTGTCGAAAGAAGTTGATTGCTGGCGAATTATCTGCTAAAATAAGCAAAGATCTGGCAACAATTAACTGTGATATCGGACTTTTTGTTGATTTTGAGTTAGAGCAATTATACTATTCTCCTAAGTCTAATTACGTTAATGATGTGTTGGCAGAACTCGATATTAGAATACGTATGAGTTAAAGGAGTGAAGGAATGGAAAAGCAATCTTATTTTGATGGTGGATTATTTGAGTATATTGGCTGGGTGATCGTAGGAGCGTTTGTAACGGTGATTACTCTTGGGATCTGCTATCCATGGTCATTAGTTGTACGCTATCGTTGGAAAATTAATCACACTGTGGTTGAAGGGAGACGCCTGAAATTTAATGGTACAGCAACTGGTCTGTTCGGAAATTGGATTAAATGGTGGCTGCTGACAATTGTAACATTAGGAATATATGGTTTCTGGTTATTTATTAAGCTAGAACAATGGAAGGTTAAGCATACAACATTCGTAGATTAATAAAAAATAAGGCTGGGACATAACTAAATAATGAAAATGAGTATCCGAATATTCTGAACTAAGCGTAGGTAAAACACATAGACTCCTGTGGAAACATGTTTTTTCGGTGGGACGAGTAACCCAGTCCCACACGAGCTGGGATCCACCGTGTCAAGTGTACTTCCTTACACAGATAGCCGAAGCCGTGCCCACGGCTAGGGAGACACTGAATTTATGAAGAGATGTCTCCATTGTGCTGGCAAGTGAAAGCGAAGTGTTTTGCCGAAGCGCTATAAGTATTGAATCATTAATGTTCGGATTTTCCTTATCTAATTACTCTTTTGTCCAGCCTCATTTTTGTTCTAGTTAGCTTTGGCTTTAATTTTTATAGGATAGTGCGTGATGAATGACTTGGCGATAATAGGCTACGGATAGTAAGCCAAAGCAAGAATACAGGGCTGTATAAAGAACCATCACGGCTAACATCGGTGTCCAAAGCTCTGTGCCAAAGAAGAACCAACCAGATTGGACCGCAAAGTAGCTATGAGATAATCCTAATATTAAAGGAATGCCAAAATTGAAAAATTGTTTTGCGATAATACCTTTAGTTAAATCTGCCTCAGTGAAGCCGAGTTTACGTAAAATCGTGTAGTTGCCCTTCTCCAGTTCACTTTCATCCATTTGTTTAAAATAAAGAATGCAGCCTGATGTGATCAGAAAAGTCAGGCCTAAAAAACCAACGATAAACATGATTAGTCCCATGCTTTGCTTTTGTTCCTGACTAAAGCTGATACGGGATAATGCTTGAGATCCAAATTCATTTGAGACCGTGGTCAAATGTTGATTCGCTTGTTCAAGTTGATCACGGTCAGTTATTTCTATGCCGATGAAGACACTTTGGTCATTGTCTAATTGGTTTGCCAGTTGCTCAAAGGTATCCGCCGTTACAATGGCAGTTGGCAATCCGCCACTTGTTAATGTATAAGGTAAGATAGTATCTTTAATCATTCCGGTAAATTCCTGAGAAATTGTTGTCTCCTTGGTAAGCCAAACTAATTCTCCTTCGTTTTTAAACGCTAACATAGATTGGGTTATTGGACTATCACCAACCATCTTTACTTCTCCCTGATCAACCTCCATATGCTCGACTACTTCTTCAGATACAACTGGTACAATAAATGATGAATCAAATTCATTTAGCAGATCAAGAGGTGTGGTTAGAATACCATCAATATCTGCCTCAACATAAATAACCTCTCTGACTATTCGCTCGTAGTCGATCCCCTCTTGTGTCAAGACAGTCGAAAATTGCTCTGCTGCTTGCTCGGTGGTAAAAGCAAAATCTGTAACAACATTTTGTTCAGCATTTTTATCGGCGGAATAATAAGTAATATAGCTTAGTGAGAGCAGACCGATCGCAAGTGCTGAAACGGTCGTGATAATCGTTAGTAAGAGCGAATTTGATTTCATTCTAAACATAAGTGAAGACAGACCTAGAACATGTTTAATGGATAAGTAACCTTTTTTATGTTTACGGATTAGATTTAAGATAAAGCTGACGGATCCTTTGAAAAAGAAATAGGTGCCGATAATTACACTAGTTAAAATAAATGTCATGGCTAGAAACAATTTATCCATTGTGGCAAAGGCACCATCGAATAGTCGTTGAGACACAAAGTAGCCAATAATGATTAAGCTTAAGCCGATCATCCCGATGATCATATTAAGGACAGAAATTCGACGGAGTTGATTTTCAGTTGACCTTAGCACATGAAACAAGCTTAATATTGTCTGCTTTCGAATAAAAAAGTAATTGGTTAATGCGATTAGAACAAAGACAATGGTAAAAACAATCAACGTTTGACTAAGGGCTTGTGGTGCAAATCTTAACTTGGCAAGATAATCGACATTAGTTATTTTAATTAAGATCATCATAACTAGCTTGGAAAAAACAAATCCAATCCCAATCCCAACAACGAGTGAACTAAAATAAATCACACTGTTTTCTATTGTTAAAATACCGAAAATACGGTCCTTTGTTAAACCAATTAACTGAAACAGTCCAATCTCACTACTACGACGTTTTATAAAAATTCGATTTGCATACAGCAAAAATATAGCAACGATGGCAAAGAGTAAAACAGAGGCTGATCGAATTGCAGCAGCACCTTTGATTGAACCACTCACTTCATTTAGTGCTGGATCGTATTGAAGCGTGACGAAAGAAAAGTAAAGAGAAACACTAAATATCAAAGCAAGTACATATAAATAATAATGGCGGATATTCTGTTTTAAGCTTTGAATGATTAACCGTTTAAGCGTCATGATGCACCCCACCTAACACAGCTTGGGTTTTCATAATATCTTGATAAAAGTCATTTCGGGATTGATCACCTTTATTGAGTTGTGTGTAAACCCGACCATCCTTTATAAAAATAACACGCTTTGAAAAGCTTGCCGCCGTCATATCGTGTGTCACCATCACAATGGTTGTTTGTCTGTTTTGATTTAATTGACCTAGTTTATCCAATAAATCTGAAGCTGACTTTGAATCAAGTGCACCAGTAGGTTCATCGGCAAAGATGATGCTAGGCTGATGAATAAAGGCACGTGCGGCGGATGTCCGTTGTTTTTGACCACCAGAAATCTGACTCGGGTAATGGTTGGCGATTGATGTCAATCCAAGCTCTGTGGCAATCGACTGAAATCGATTTTGTGCTTCTTTTTTTGATAACCCCATAATCGATAAAGGAAGAAGAATGTTTTCCTTTACTGTTAAAGTATCCAATAGATTATACTCTTGAAAAATAAAACCAAGGTGCTGTTTGCGGAATTCTGCTAGCTGTCTTTCTTTTAGCTTGGTCATTTCTTTTCCTTCAATCTTGATTGAGCCTTGACTAAGCTTGTCAATTGAGGAGAGCACATTTAATAATGTCGTTTTCCCTGAACCGGATGGTCCCATAATACTAACAAACTCACCAGATTCAATGGCTAAATCAATGCCCTTTAAGACAGCTTGTTTATTAAATTTATTACCATAGCTTTTGTGAATTTGGGTCGCTTCTAATATATTCATATTTTGCTCTCTCCTTCATTGGTCATAAGCTTATTATAGGTTGATTAAGTGGACTTTGCGTTTGATTGGTCTTACAAATTGACCAAGCATGTGACGTTTTTGTCACATGCTTGTGAGAGTGAGTCCTATATGAGTGTATGTGAGTAGTAAGGACTTAAAATAAGTTAACCTATCATCGCACCTAGATCATAACAGAGTTGAGTCCCTTAACTATATCTTTTCCATAGACCTAAGATTAATAAAGGAGCCATAGCACTTAGAGTTCATGCTTAACAAGTACACGCTAATCAATCTATGGTTCTTTTATTTTTAAGTGTATGGTTTATACTTATCAATCTTTAAAGACGATCATAATTTCAAAAAGGTGACGATAAGACCTTCTCAATTCTATTTATTATTATTTATTTTGAAAAATTAGGTATTTTAATTTACTTATACTGGTATTATTGTTATTCTGAGTACAGAATAGTACATAAAATATTTCACATCACTTTATCATAGGGAGGAGGTGTTTAATTTTGAAAAAATTATGTTTACTGTTTCTGGTCATCTCAATCTTTATTAGTCTCCCTTCGACAGCTCTTTTTGCTTCTGAACTAGAAGTAAAGGTCGGTGATTCCTTCTTCCTGAATGGAGAAGAGGTTCATTTAGTTGATGAAGATGTTGATGAGTCCTATGAAGAATCAGAAGGATTTAGTTTATTTGCTAAAGCAGGTCAAAGGCGTTCCTCAACTAAAACCTATAAACCATTATTCTCAGCCAGATATTCCATTTCAAAGTCTGAAGCAGATTATCAACAAAACTCAATAGGTGTGAGAGGACGTATCTTTGATAAGGATGGTGGCCTACTTAAATCTAAATCAGATTCACAAAAGCACTCAACTATAGCAAGTGTTAAAGTGGAAGATCCCACGAATCCGATGAAATCTAAATTGGCTGTTGGAAACCACACATATAAAAGAGATGGTTTTAAAGATACGTATCCCGAAACAAAATCTAATTGGTAGCATTAAGATACGTTTCTCGTAACAAAATCTAATTGGTAACATTAATTAAGGTAGTAAGACCTTTATTACTACCTTTTTTTATTTCGAGTTGGGAGTTGGTTAATCGTGAATATAAGCCCAAAAAAACTAGCCTATTTTCTAGTTGTTTTGATCATCTGTGTTTTTTCTTTAAGCTATATCTACAGAGTGAACAAACAGGATCTTTCAAATGCTGAACCATATACACAGGAAAGAGAAGAAGTGGGATTGTCAATCAGTGATCGGTCTGGTGCATTTTTGTTCGATGAAGAACTTCTTGAAGTATCGGATGGACGTGTGGCATTAACCGTTTGGCTGGAACATACAAAGAAAGAAGCCGAGGAGTATGGGCTAATTGTATTGCAAAATTTTATCCAAACTCCTTTTTACATAGACGGTATTCATATTGACCACATTTTTGAATTTGAGGCTGAATCCCATTCGGAAAATGAACTACAAATAGACGTCCCAATTAATGAGGAAACTTTAGAACTTGCGATTATTATAGTCAGAAAACCAAATAATATGATTGAGGGTTATCAATTAGAAACTGCCTTGCAATTGGAACAAGTATTTGTAAAGAGGTATATAATAAAGGATCAACCGAATTATAATAAAGAAAGAATGCTAACGGTCGCTGAACCTGATAAGGTTATACAAGATGATCTTGATCCTGATTTATTTATTAGTTCACAATCGGTTGATCTCACACCATTTTCTTCGATCAGTGAAGATGATAAGTTTTACATGCATGTTGGAAACAGTTTATTATCAGAGGAACCCATTGATTATATAATCGTTGGCTTCAAAGATTGGATCCAATACCCATTTATTGACAACGACAAGGCTCTTTATGTTCCGGAAAATTGTTCAGGCGAGAGAAAAGTTTTTGAGTTAATAACGCCTTTAGTGGAGGAAAAGGAAACAATTCAGTTTATTGCCTTTCCATACCCCTATGAAATATGGGATGGTCGATTTTATGTGAAAGCTCAGGGATCATTTAGGATAGTTGCTGAGCCCTCAGACTAGTGTACTGGAATTACTGGGGAATTTTATACTTAGTCATATAACCAAACTTAGTAATGTATAATCCATTAAGATGGATCATGTACATTACTTTTTTTATCACAGATAACCGCCGTAAAACGTCCACCTCAAAATTGGAGAGCAGAGCTAAATCTGTTTAGGCGGGAGATAACGGATGTAATGTCCAGATTTACTCAACTGCCAATCAATGGGAGAAGAACGGTAAACGCCCACTGATTGAATGTACTATGATGATATTCATTTCGCTGATCAACTGATTAAGCGTGTTGGCAAGACTTTTCAACACAATATTGCAATCAAATCATACACAACGTTGCAGCTGAAAATTCTCTTTAATTATTTCCTTACAAATTAACCAAGCATGTGACGTTTTTGTCACATGCTTGTGAGAGCGAGCCATGCATTTTTACTAGGGAAGGTTAGGATAAAGGATGTTCCTTTGCCGAGGTTCGAGTTAACCTCAATCTGAATATGGAGCGATGCGGCAATTTTCTTAGCTAAATAGAGTCCCATCCCAGTTGAAGCCTGATCCTGATGATGTGAAGTAGAGGTAAAGCCTTTATCAAATATTCGTGGCAGATCCTTAGCTGCAATCCCACGTCCGTAATCAGAAATTTCCAGTTTGACTTGATTAGCCTTAGAATAAGAATGAATGCTAATATCATGATTATTACTATATTTGATCGCATTGGTGATAAATTGTCTTAACAAAAAAGCAAGCCATTTACTATCACTCGTTACATGAGTCGCAGCTAATTTAAGGTCAAAACCAATTCCTTTTTGCTTACACCATGTGTAAAGTGGTTTAATCTCTGCTGAAATGATGTCATTTAAAAAGATATTTTCAATAAATAAATCGTTTTCGATAAATGGCATTCGTTTTTGATGAAGTTGTTGGTCTAAAAGTAAGTAGACACGAAGCCACTGATAACGTAAGCTTTCTTTTATGCTAGGATCCTCGATTCGTTCAATTATTAATTGCATGGCCGTCATCGGCGTTTTAACTTCATGGATCCAACGCAGCATCTCATCTTTTTCTTGTTCAAGCCATACTTCACTATTGGCAATCATGTCTTCTGTCGAAAGTTGCTTGGCTTCGATGAAATCATGCACGATTTTTTCCAATGGTGAATTTGGATCGCTTAACTGCTCATCGCTTTCCTTAAGCGCCCGGTAGAAGGGAGCCTCCTTGCGGTACCGAATAGAAATGAAGGCGATAAACAATAAGCTTGATAGCAAATTAAGATAAAGCATTCCTTTTACGGATAGAGTAGGATCTAAGACGGCAATAAAAAAGCCAAGCAACTGCATGCTTACGAAGAAGAACAACCAGCTACGTCGTTCAATTAAATAGGTTCTAATCATATTTAATCTCCTCTTCTAAAGCGATATAGCCGTGTCCAACTTTTGTTTGAATATATTGTCCCAGTCCTAGCTCATCAAGCTTTTTTCTTAACCGGTTCACATTAACGGTTAATGTATTGTCACTAATAAAGCGACTGTCTTGCCATAAAGCCTCCATCAATTGATCACGACTAACAATCTTGTTTTTATGTTCAATTAAAACCTTTAAAATAAAGGCTTCGTTCTTAGTCAGCTCAATCTGCTCGTTGTCTTTTGCTATTGTATTTTTCTCTAGGTCTATCGTTGAACCACACCAGCTTTTAAGCTGGATGACATCATTATTATAATTATAAACGCGGCGCAAAATTGCCTGAATCTTTGCAATTAAAACATCAAAATTAAATGGTTTTTGAATATAATCATCAGCTCCTAGCTGCATCGACATTACCATATCTGTTGGATGATCTCTAGAGGAAAGGAAAATAATCGGGACACTTGAATGTGAACGAATCATCCGACACCAATGAAAGCCATCGAATTTTGGTAATTGGATATCAATAATGACTAAATCAGGTGCTATCGATGAGAACTGTTGCATAACTTGGTCATAGTGATCAATGGTATAAACAGAATAAGACCACGCAGATAAACGGGTTTTGATTTCCTGGCATAGCGTTTGATCATCTTCAATTAGTAGGATTTTAAACATAATCACTCACCGCACTTTTCTCTTTATTCTGTTCCATTGTACCTGACTTTATATCATTGGACTAGGGCTGAATCACACCTGACTAAAACGACGGTAACATGCTATACTAAATAGATTGTTGACAAGGGGGACTGTTAATGTTTGTTATCTATCTTTTAATTGGATTTTTAGCTACTTTTGCTGGTGCCATGGCGGGTTTAAGCGGTGGTGTCATCCTTAAACCTGTGCTGGACTTCTTTGGTCACTATGATTTGGCTAGTATTGGTGTCTTATCAGGGGCCTGTGTATTGGCTATGTCGAGTGTATCGTTAATTAGCTCGAACAAACAGGGACAACAAGTTAAACGTGTTCAAAGCTTTTTAATTGCCATAGGTTCAGTTATCGGTGGAACGTTAGGTAAAAGTATCTTTAATCGTATTTTTACAAGTGTACAATTATCTCAACATGTCGGCTGGATTCAGTCGTCTTTGTTGATTGTCATTTTAGTAATTATTTTTATTTTTATTAAATACCGGCAAAACTTTAAAACCTATCAGATTAAACATCCACTCGTGATTCTCATGGTTGGCTTGACTTTGGGGCTAGCTGCTGCATTTCTAGGGATTGGCGGCGGACCATTAAATGTTGCGATTTTGAGTTGGTTATTTTCAATGGATGCCAAAGCTGCTGCACTTAACTCCATCTTTATTATTTTCTTCGCCCAACTATCCGGGATGCTTGTCGTGTTTTTTACAACGGATGTTTCTGACTATCATTTAACGATGCTCCCAGTTATGATCGTTGGGGGAATAACAGGTGGTTTACTAGGTTCACGGCTAAGGATTTGGTTAACGGTGAGACATGTAGAGCTAATTTTTAACACCCTTATTGTCGGAATTATTTTTCTTAATGCTTATAATCTTTTGGTGTATGCGGGGCTAGCTAATTAATGATAGCTCGTGTTATAGAAGATGAGAATACTCCAGCTTACTTAATAGGGTAGAGTATTCTCGTCTATTAACGTTAAAATCATCAGAATAACGACTGGAGATATAGTAAAGTAAACCCGAATATAATTGAGGAAAATAAGACATTGATCCATGAGCAGATCAAATATCTGAAATTTGTTGAAATATATCAAGCTATTTTGTTCATGGTTTGTCTATGTTGAAGCCTTCATCTCCTGAGGCGATAGCAGCTCTAGTTTTCATGTAGAGCTGAGCTGAATGTTTTACCATAGTTTCAATATTAATGATTACTAATCTAGCCCAATCCACGTTCATTCAATGGCTTGATCAATACAAGTTCATCTCTAATAGGGATACCATCATAACCAATTAAGGGTATCTCTGGTTTTAACGCTCTTGCTTTCTCAACGGCATGATTGATAATTTTGGAGATAAAAAAACCTCTTTTTTGATAAAACTTTAATGCTAATAGGTTATCGTTAGTTGTTATAACTTTAATGCGTGTACACTTCTTCTTCATTGCAAGCTTTTCTACTTCTTGAACTAAGGCTGTACCTTTTCCTTTACCTTTATCAACACTATCTAATGATATGATCTCACATTCGTTAGTTCTCATTATGTAAGTGATCAAGCCGATTATTTCGACTTCTTCGTTTACAACTGCAAAGCCATCTAGGGTACTACAATCATAAACTCCACTGGAAATAACCATTTCTGGACTTCCCCAATGAAGCTTGAAAAATTCTATCATCTTATTTTTGGGTAAATTCTCAATGGCATAGATTTTCAACATCAATCACCTCAATGGTTGTTAAGCTGCTCTTGTCTAGCTGAACAAATCAATAACGATTAGCTTATCTTCATGGATGCTAGGTTTGCAATCAATAGATTGCCTTTAATTATCAAGTCTTTGATCGTGCCTGTATTAATGCTGGTTGGCTTAACTAAGCTATTGTCTTTTGCTAATAAGCTCATTATAAAGTGCTCGTTTATCTAAAGCAAATGATCGATGGTTTACTTAACTAAAAGACCATTAAACCTGGCATTATTTTGCAAGTTCTTGCTTAATTTTTTGTTCACTATTTCGATACATAGAGACCTAAAATATTCAGACTGAACATGGATAACATTTGTTATAATAAATCTAGACAGTTTGAATACATTTTGATTTGGAGGTTTGGGGTAATGGCAAAACCAAAAAAAATCCCTAAATATAAAATAATAGAAGATTATATTCTACAAAAAATAAAAGGCGGGGAATATCAAAAAGGTAGTCCAATTGAAACTGAGCAGGAATTAATTGATAAGTTTAAGGTCAGTCGTGTAACAGTTCGGCAGGCGACCAATAACTTAGTTGCTAAAGGTTTCTTATCTAGAAGTCAGGGAAGTGGAACCTTTGTCACGAATCAAAAAGTTGTGGAAAGGTCAACAAATATTAAAAGCTTTACAGAGGAAATGCGTGAATCAGGCAAGCAAGCTTCTACCGAAATTATTGAATTCAAGGTTACTCCGGCCAATGACGATATTGCTAAAAAGCTATCGATTAACAAAGGTGAACCCATTTATTTTATTAAACGACTTAGAAAAGCAGATGACGTGCCAATGATGCTAGAGACGAACTATATGGACGTAAAGGTCTATCCGAATCTTTCTTATGATAAAATGAGCAAGTCGAAATATCGCTTTATAGAAGAGTCAACACAAGAAACCATCGATCACTCGCATCACATTGTTGTCCCAATTATGCCTTCGGAAGAAGTGGTGAAGTATTTTGGTTGTGATCCTTCTACACCGGTGCTGAAGGTGTTGAATTCAACGTATTTATCAAATGGTCAACTCCTTGACTATACTGAGCTGATTTTAAACGGTGATGAATATCAATATCAATCTGTTAGGGGTAAATAGGAAAAAGCAAGCTGGCTTTGATCAGGCTTGCTTTTTTTATGTAACATCTCTAACCAGTCTATCATTGGACTATAGGTAATGATGTATCATTTATGACAAAGAGAATCAATATTGATCGTTTACTAAGGTATCTAGGTAAACTATCATATTAATGGGGTTTAAGAGGATGCTTAAAAATCCCTAAAGGATAAGTGTCGCATCTCATGGTTGGTTGTGTTCGTGCTACTTGTGTAAAATGGCTATGATCCGTTTGCTGATGACTGACCAGGATGCTTCTCATTCGTCGCTGTAACAAATACTTTTAGGGAGGACTTGCAAGATGAATATTAAGTATAAATAGACAAAACAGTAAATAAATTATAAATAAAATGATTGTATCAATATAATGTAAGCGCTTTAAAATCTTTAGCAGAAGTCTACCATTTTATCGCAGTGTAACTGGCTAGGGCTGCGATTATTCGCCCCATCGAAGGGCTTTTGTAAGCCTCCCACTACAAGAAATAAGTGAACACAATTATGTCTAAGTGGGAGATCCAACAGTCGGTAACGGCCCGATTGGTTCAACTAACGTTCAGTGGGGGTGAGAGGAAGCTGACTAAGTTCGCGACGTCGTGTCGCAACGTCTGCACGAGCACACTCTATGCGTCGAAAACCACTGAACGAAGTTTCACTTTATCGAGCTTTGCTCGATAAACTCTGGGCACAAATACGCCAAGGTGCATTTGATTTTATTAGGAAGGGGCTTGATATGAATCGACTTCCACTAATGTTACAATTGATTGTTATCCTGTTCTGCATTATGGCTATCCCAATTGCTATCTTAACCTGGTATAGTGGAGAACAAATCGTGCGGAACTCAGAAAGCGCCATTGCAGAGTCTTCTTTAGCCGAACTAAATGCCAATCGAATGCTTTCCGAAAATGCGATGAACAATTTATCTCAAAATACCGTAGCCCTTACTGGCACAAACATCTTCGATCAAATTCATTCATACAAAAGCTATTCAGAATTAAATTCAAATTTTCAGCATGTACTCGATGCGCGTCTTGTACTAAGTAAACTAATGCAATTGAAGAGCTGGGGAGATGGGGTGTACTCGATCTTTTTTTATCTAAATGAATCTGATTATGTCGTAACAACCGATAAGGGGATAACGAATTTAGAGAGATATGAATCGATTGACTGGATAGAGGATGCCCTTACTGAGCGAAGAGGGATAAGGGGCGTATGGTATCCACGTAAGCTTGATTCCGGGGTGAGTGTCATTTCCTATGTACTACCACTTAATCAACTATCCACAAATACGAGTGGGACAATTGTTGTCAATTTAATGGAAAGTGAATTTGAAAATTATTTCCGATCATCTGACACAAGTAAACAAGAGTATTTGATCATGAAAGCTAATGGTACGATAATCTCTCACAGTGATAAGAACTATCTATTAAAGGATGGCACAAATGAACCATACATAAGTGAAATATTTGAGAATAGCCTCATGGAAGGCTATATGTTCCGAGAACTTAATGGAGAACGGTTGCTTTATACTTGGTCTCGTTCCAAGAAATCAGAGTGGATAAATGTGGGGATTTATTCAGTTAGTGAGTTGATGATGACCACGCATAGCCTGCAGAGAAGTATTGTTTTGCTTACTGTTTTTATTATTTTAATAGGAATCATCTTAACGATTTTTCTGGCTATATGGTTATCCAAACCATTAAGGGATTTAGTTCAAAATTTGAGTTTGCGTACTAATTTAGGCATCAAAGGAAGGAATGAACTGGCTTTTCTAGAGATCGCGTTTAGGAAGATGCAAGAAAAAGAAGAAGATCTTCAGAGGATGTTAAATATACGAGAGCATGATTCAGATAGTCTTGCCATTCATAATTTACTGCAAGGTGAATGGTCTTCACGTGTGACTGAAATGTTTCCTGCCACTTGCTTTCTTGTTGCGGTTACCTCAATTGATCAATATAGGCACTATCTTAACAAATATAATCCTGAAACTCGCAGTTACCATATTTATCTTTTTACCTCGGCATGTGATCGATTGTTTCCAGATCATATCGTGGCACGATGTATCAATCAAGGAGATGGTTGTTTTGTTATCGTCATCAATTATGATCGATCTGAAACGAGTGAGATCGATTCCGAAATTCATACTGCACTAAAAAAAATAATGAACAGAGCGGAGCAAATTTTGACTCATACTGTGACGATCGGCGTTAGTAGCCCCAAAGCGGCTACGGAAAGGGTGTCTGTTTGCTTTGATGAGGCACTAGAGGTCATCAAGCACCGTATGATTAAAGGAAGCGGTGGCATAACTTATTGGAGTGAGAAAAAAGATTATGATAAAAAATATATCTATCCGCTCAATAGCGAGAGGCGTATACTCAATTTTATCGATAATGGTGACCTCAATCGTATCATTAAAGAATTGGAAGTAATCAGTCATGAGATTCGTTCAGCTGAGTATGTTTCCTATGATAATATTTTATTTATTTACCATCAGCTAGTAGGGATTTGTATTAAACATCTTAGAGAAAATAATATCAGTACAGAAAGAATTTTTGCAGGTAGAATTAATATTTATACTTCGCTCGCTTCGATTGATACATTAGATGAGCTTGAAAATTGCCTTCGCTATTTTTTTTGAAGGTATGATGCAATATCTTAAGAAACAAAAGATCCAGTCTAATGATTATGGTGAGCGTATCCTCAACTACTTAGATCGGCATTATTGTGAAGAAATTGATTTTGAAGAGATGGCAGAGGATATTGGCATCAGCTACTCATATATGCGAAAAATCATTTACGAAATGACGGGTCAAAGTTTAATCGAGCACCTTAATCTTCGTAGAATAGAGAAAGCCAAACAAATGCTTGCAGAATCAAATTTAACGATTGCACAAATTGCATCTGAAGTAGGTTATAATAATCCGCAAAGTTTAAACAGATTTTTCCGGAAGTTCGAAGGTATGACTCCGAGTAACTATAAGCAGGTTAAGCTTTGAACGATCTCCATGTAAATTCTTCCTGACGAATTTACATGTTGGGGATTTTATGCATACCAGTTAGCCACTTGTTGTAAAGTTAGTCCGTAGTTTTGATGGTTAAAACCATCTTATTTGTATGCTCGATTCTAACCGCCTAGCTTTTTGCTTGGTTTTCGTTATTCAGCTTGACGAGGTGTGGGGACGAGTTGAGCATTGAGGGGTTTCGGGTCTATCACAGCCCACTATCCTCTGTTTTTAAGGAGCAATCTGCACAAATCAAGACTAAGCCATTCGTTTATCGCAGTGTAACTGGCTGGGGCTGCGATTACTCGCCCCATCGAAGGGCTTTTGTAAGACTCCCCCTTCAAGAAATAAGGGAACACGTCATGTCTAGGTGGGAGATCCAACAGCCAGTAACGGCCTGCTTGGCTCAACTGACGTTTAATGTGGGAGAGAGGAAGCTGACTAAGTTCGCGGCATCGTGGCTCCACGTCTGCACGAGCACATCGGATGCGTCGAAACCCCCACTGAACAAAGTTTCTCTTCATGTATTGTCATTTAATTAAATGATAATACATTTTAATCCTCGTAAATAAACATATTTTTCGATATTTAATTTTTAGAAAAATAAAATATTTAAAAATTTGTATTTACATATTAATAAAAACATGATAACCTATTTATGAAAACGATAACAATTAAGCGCGCAAAAATTGATCTAGTTTTCACGTATTCAATTACCCTTATGCAGACATAATATAAGCTAGAAAGGAAGGGTTAATGATGAAAGATAAACTTGTTGAGTTTGGTCAGAGGTTAGGAAAGGCTATCTTATTACCTGTTGCTGTCCTACCAGTAGCCGGATTGTTACTAGGGGTCTCTGCTGCATTGTCAGGCGATGCGGTTATCCAAGCCTATCCATTTTTAGATAATACGGTGCTTCAAGCCATCCTAAGTATTATGAACGCAGCGGGATCAGGTGTTTTTAATGCATTGCCGTTAATTTTTGCTATTGGGATTGCAGTGGGTCTCGCACGTAGAGAGAAGGGTTCTGCTGGCTTAGCTAGTGTGATCGGGTATTTTGTTTTAATTATTACCATTAATGCTTTATTAGATATTACAGGACAATTAGCAAGTGGAGATATGGATCCACGTCTGGTTGGGCAAGGCGCTCAGTTTGGGATTATGACTCTGCAAATGGGTGTTTTTGGTGGCATTTTAGCTGGGATTATTACCGGCCTTGTCCATAATCGCTTTTATAATATTAAATTACCTGAGTTCTTGGCTTTCTTTGGCGGCTCTCGTTTTGTTCCGATTTTAAACACATTTATTTTTCTTATCGTCGGTGCGGTGATGTTCATTGTTTGGCCGTTTATTGGTCAAGCTATTTCGAACTTTGGCGAATTCGCGACAGGCTTAGGAACATTAGGAGCTTTTTTATATGGATTAATGCTAAGAACGCTCTATTTATTCGGTTTGCATCATGTCTTTTATTTACCATTCTGGACAACAGCAGCAGGTGGTACGTTAGAGGTAGGTGGCGTTGTGTATGAAGGATTTCAAAATATCTTTTTAGCACAGCTGTCAGATCCGAATACAACTCAGTTTTTTGGCAATATTGCACTATTTAATAGTGGGCGTTATTTTCACATGATGGCAGGGATGATTGGGATTGTTTTAGCGATGTATCGTTCAATTCCAGCTGGTCCCAAAAGAAAAGCTACCTCAGGATTCTTAATTTCAATTGGGTTAACTGCCTTTATTACTGGAGTAACTGAACCGATATCCTTTGCACTATTGTTTGCCTCTCCGATTTTATTTGTTGCCGAAGCTATTTTATTTGCATTAACTTTTGTTTTGGCAAGCTTGTTCAATATTACAATTGGTTCAACATTTTCTGCTGGACTCGTTGAATTCTTATTGTTCGGTGTTTTCCAAGGTAATGATAAGACCAATTATTTATGGGTTATTCTTTTGTCCATTCCAGTCTTGTTTGTCTATTACTTTGTATTTAAGACACTAATCATTAAATTAAAAGCCAAAACACCAGGTCGTGATGATGAGGAAATTACCGATGAGGAGAAAAAGCATCACGTTCAATATGAATCTGGACAAGCTCAACAGATTATTGAAGGATTAGGTGGGTTTGACAATATTACAGATATTGATAATTGCGCCACAAGACTCCGTGTATCTGTTAAGAAACCAGATCAGATTAATGCTGACCTGTTAAAGGAAACGGGTGCAATGAATACGGTCGTAAGAGGTAAAGCCATTCAAGTTATTTACGGTCCTAAGGTAAATGTGATTCGCAATGATATTGATGAATATGTTGATCAACAAAATATTGAGCACTTGAAACAAAAATAACTCAGTACAGGAGTCGTTCTATTAAATGATTCAAGATAGGGCACTTCTGTCCTTTTAGTAAGGGGTGCAAGCTTTTGAAGAAAAATATTATTTATATTCATACACATGATAGTGGAAAAGTGCTAAGTCCATACGGATATAATGTACCAACCCAAGCGTTAGAGAGTTTTACTAAAGATGCGACTATATTCCGTGAAGCCTATTGTGTGGGTCCAACCTGTTCCCCAAGTCGAGCTGGTTTATTAACAGGGATGTACCCGCACAGCAATGGAATGTATGGTTTATCACAACGTGGCTTTAAGCTCCATGATTATAATCAACACCTCGTCAATTTTTTGAAGAAAAATGATTATTATACGGTTTTATCAGGTATCCAACATGAAGCGGGTAGCTACATTGATCACGAACAAGGAGCAAAAGTCATTGGTTATCACGAGGATATCAGTGCGGATAATACAAATTTGAAGGAAGAAGAATTAGTAGAATGGGATTATCAAAATGCGCTTAATGTTAAAGAGTGGCTAGAAAATTACAATAATGATCAACCTTTCTTTTTATCCTATGGTCTCTTTTCTACACATCGTAAGTTTCCAAGTGAAAGTCATAAAAATAAGCAATCAATTGATGCTAAGTATGTGATGCCGCCAGATCCACTAGCTAAGGAACGTGCTGTACGCGAGGATTATACCGGCTATTTAAAATCAGCAACATGGTTCGATGAATCATTTAAGCTTGTCATTGAAGCGATCAAGCAATCAGGCTATTATGATCAATCAATTATAATCTTCACAACCGATCATGGTATCGCATTTCCTTTTAGTAAATGTAGTTTATTTGATACAGGTATTGGTGTTTCGTTGATCATGCGTGTACCAAATAGCCAAATGATTGGTGAAGAAATTGAAGGCTTAGTTTCACAGATCGATGTTTTTCCTACACTGTGTGATTTAGTTGGCTTAGCTAAGCCTGACTACTTACAAGGTGAGTCATTTGCTAAGATGTTTGAACAAGAGGATTTATCAGGACGAGAATTTGTGTTTTCAGAGATTAATTATCATACCTCGTATGAACCGGCCCGGAGTGTCAGAACAAAAAGGTATAAGTTTATAAAATACTATGATCAATCTTATCTAAAGGTTAATCGAACCAATATTGATAATTCAATAAGTAAGGCGTTTTATCAAGAGCATGACTTAGAACAAGTCACTAAGCCTGAAGAGGCCCTTTATGATTTATTTTACGACCCGAGTGAAAAAAATAATGTCATCAATGACCCTCAATATCAAGAAATAGCTGAAACACTTAGAACTAAATTGTTAGAGCATCAGCAACAAACCAATGATCCTTTACTAGAAGGCCATTTCAAAGTTCAAGAAGAATGGAAAGTAAATAAAAAAGAAGACTATAATCCTAGCTCGAAAAATCCCAATGACTTTATGCAACCGGGCGAAATATAGTTTACCCGAGTGTAAATAAGGAAGAGGTGAATGATGATGGACAAGTTATCAGTTAGACAACAAGAGATTTTAAAGCAGTTAGAAGGAGGCTTAATCGTCTCCTGTCAAGCAAAAAAGGATGATCCCATTTATTTGCCGGGCATTATTGAAAAAATGGCGGAGTCAGCAATCTGGGGAGGAGCAGCTGGCCTAAGGCTAGACAAGCCGGAAAATATTAAGGCAGTAAGACCACTTACCAATTTGCCGATTATCGGACTTTGGAAGCAGCACGATCCATCTTCACCCGTTTTTATTACCCCGACACTTGAGGCTGCTAAAGCTGTTATTGAAGCGGGTGCTGATATTGTAGCTGTTGATGCAACTGATCGAATGAATCGATCAGGTTCTAAAGCCTATCAGTTAATCGAGCAAATTAAACAACACTACCCTGAAATACTGGTACTTGCTGATATTCGAAATGATCAAGACGCTCGATTAGCAATTGAGGCAGGTGCAGAGTTAGTCGCTCCAACATTGTATCGCTTTGATCCGGAAGCGAAGTCAACCGAGCATCCAGATTTTAAAATGCTTGCCCGTATTGTTAAAGCGGTAAAAGGACAAGCTCATGTCCTAATGGAGGGTAAAATCCATACACCGGAAGAAGCAATTGAGAGTATGTATCTAGGTGCATATGCAGTGGTTGTTGGCAGTGCAATTACTAGACCGCATTTAACTACATTAAGGTTTACCCAAAAGCTGAACCGGTATGACAAAGATATGCCTCTCTATTATTAAGTGATAGGAGTGCTACGAAGCAGGCAAGAGAAATTGCTCAACTATTAAAGGCTTAGTCCTTACACACTCACATTTGTTTATTCTATTTTGGTTATCTTGTTGTTTGTAAATATCGCCATACTGTTAAACTTTTCGGTTGAAGAAACGTATGGCGATATTTCTTGTTCGTAGGTTTTTCTAAGGGTGTTCAAAAATCACCGAATGATAAGCTGCGCATTTCATTGTTGGCTAGTGCTTGCGCTACTCGTGTATCTAAAGGCATACACTCCGTTGCTCATCCGTCGCCGCCTCGAACTGCTTGCTTCTAATCCGGCTCTTTTGAACGCGTTAGCTCGTTACTTATTAAGAAAGGATGATTATCATGACTCAAACGCTTGGTCATGTTCCGAAGCGGATTGCCAGTATCATGTGGAAAACGGTATCGGAGTCTTGTAATCTAGCTTGTGATTATTGCTATTACAGTACTTGTCAGGGCAGAGTAGCTAAGTTGACCACAATAGATGACGATATCCTTGAAAAATGTATTAAAGAGTATATGGAGATCAATAGAGGTCTGGCCACTTTTGTATGGCAAGGTGGGGAGCCGTTAATGGCTGGTCTTGATTTTTTTCAGCGGGTCATACATATACAGAAAAAATTTCGAAGCAAATATAGTCAAGCTACAAATGCGGTTCAAACTAATGGAACTTTAATTAATCGTAACTGGGCAAGATTTTTTGCTAAAGAACGTTTTTTAGTGGGTGTTAGCATAGATGGTCCAGAAGAATTAAACCAGAGACGGGTTACACGCTCAGGAAGAGCAAGTTTCGATTTAACCATGCGGGGGATTGAGTATCTTCGTGAGCAACATGTGGACTTTAACATTTTAACGGTTATCCATGAAGGCAATGTCAACCAAGCTGAAGCACTTATGTCATTTTACCAGAAACAGGGTTTCCCTTATATTCAATTGATTCCGTGCATGGATTTTCAGGCTCAGCAAATTGATCAACCAGGGATGTTCACCATTACCCCTGAACAGTATGGTGATTTTCTATGTCAGGCCTTTGATTATTGGTATAATGATGGTCAGCCCCAGCAATCAATTCGGATTTTTGACAATTTACTAGCCGTTTATTTGAATCAAACGGCAGAGCATTGCATCCATCTCGAAAACTGCCCTACAACGATCATCTTAGAGTCAAATGGTGATGCCTATCCTTGCGATTTTTATATGGATAAGTCTTTCTGTCTTGGCAACATTAAAGTCAATACATTAGCCGAGCTCATTCAGCATCCACATATGAATAAATTTGCTAGCTTAAAGGCTAACTTACCAGAACAATGCCACTCATGTGAATTTCTTAAATTCTGTCATGGCGGCTGTCCCCGTAATCGACTAGACGCTAGTAAAGATCAGCAGACAGAGTATTTTTGTCAAAGCTATCAACAGCTTTACCGCTATGCTGATAAACGCATGAAACAATTAGCAATGCAAATGAAACGTGACAAGCTACTTGCCTTAGTGGCATCGGGTTATCCCTTACCAGCTAATACAGAGCCATGTCTGTGTGGTAGTAGCCAAAGCTTTGAGGATTGTTGCCAAACTTTAATTGGGCAGGTCTTGACAAAATAGTATCACTAATAATTTTAAAGGTTCGTAAATGGATGAGTTAGAATAAGATTTCCAACCAGACATTAGCTAAGATTTTCTAGTTGAAGTAGCGTCGATATGACTATGTATGAGGTGATTACCGGTAACGGTTTAGGCACAGCTCAATGGTTATGTCGACGTTTTTAGCTTTTGCCAAACGTGGGCTCTAATGCTAATGACCATATATTAGGATTAGAGCGTATCATCTTAAAGCATAATTAGTCAGAATTTGTTCAAATTAACAAAATAAGATGGTAAGTAGCATGGTTATAACTTTCCTTTTGATATGCTTTTTTGGTAAGCTTATGGTAATAGGTAGCTTTTAAAGGAGGAGTTAAAACATGTCCCATTTAATTGATCTCATTGATTTAAATGATTTAAATTTAAAAGAACGTACAGGTTCCTACCTCTTACATGCTAAAAAACTTACGCTAATTGAGACTAGTGCTAGTCCATCTATCCCTTATCTACTACGGGGGCTAGAAAAACTAAATATTAATCCTGTTGATATTGAGTATATCATTGTCACACATATTCACCTTGATCATGCGGGAGGTGTTGGGCTCTTACTTGAATCCTGTCCGAATGCTAAGGTAGTCGTCCATCCGCGAGGAGCTCGACATCTTAATGATCCTAGTCGGTTAATTCAAGGGGCTAAGGCTGTTTATGGCGAGTGCTTTGATCAATTATTTGACCCGGTTTTACCTGTACCAACTGAGCGGATTATAACAAAAGCAGATCGAGAGACGCTGGAAATTGACGTAGACCGAGTGCTAACCTTTTATGACACGCCTGGCCATGCAAAGCATCATTTCTCTATTCACGATAATCAAACGAATAGTATGTTCACTGGTGATACACTTGGGATTTTATATCCGATTTCGATGACAAATGGGACAGAGCTGATTCTTCCTTCTACATCACCGAATCAATTTAATCCGAATGATATGCTAGCCTCGATGAAACGAATTCGTGATTTAAATGTTGAGACTATCTATTTTGGTCATTATGGAAAATCTGATTACCCGGATCATGTTTATCATCAATTATCCCAATGGTTAAATCGATATTTAAGAATCAGTGAGGCGATAATTAGTGCACACCCTGAACGCGATGATAATACGCTAGCCGAGGCTATCGCTGAAGCCTTATTTAATCGAGTAGAAGTTGAATCAGATATTAGTGATCCAAATGTATTTGATTATATAAAATTCGACTTAAACATATGTGCGCAAGGGATCGTTGATTATTATACTAAATTAAAGCAAAGTTGATTGTTGTGTTCAAAAGGGCGAAATCAGAAGTGAGCAGATCAAGG
Source organism: Amphibacillus sediminis NBRC 103570 (assembly GCF_001552275.1). Lineage (GTDB taxonomy): Bacteria > Bacillota > Bacilli > Bacillales > Amphibacillaceae > Amphibacillus_B > Amphibacillus_B sediminis. The sequence goes on along the minus strand of NZ_BCQW01000023.1, from coordinate 7,541 downwards.
CGAAGAGAGTAACGGATGTCTTGAGATCTGCACGTATCTCAAGCACCAGCCAATCATGCACCATTATTCATTGAACGTTACCAATAAGGAATGATGTTATGGAAGTGACCATTCATGTTAAATATTGCACGCCAAAGGGTACTGAAGCTGACTTCCAATCAGCAGCTTTACCTATCAATCAAGCGATAGAAATGGCGCAAGGTTTTCAGACAACTGGACGCGTTATGTCGCTTTATCTTAAAAATCAGCTTGGTCAAGAGTTATCGCTGAAGGAATTGATTAGCTATCAAGCCGAAATAAAGCAAGAACCTCACAATATTACCATCTATTTCGATGGTGGCTTTGATCTGGATCTTAAGCTAGCCGGGCTAGGATTTTCTATCTATTACGATCAGAACGATCGCCGCTATCGATTGCGTAAAAATGCTCGAGTAACAGAAATAACATCAAATAATGAGGCTGAATATGCGGCTCTAGAATTAGCACTGAAGGAATTAGCAGCCCTGGAAGTACACCACCAAACGATTCGTATTCGCGGGGATTCACAAGTGGTGATTAATCAGCTAACTGGGCAATGGGCTAGTTTAGATCAGACCTTAAATAAATGGGCTGACCGTATAGACCATTTGTTAGCGAAGTCAGGCTTATGTGCAAATTACGAATTGATTGATCGAAACACAAATCGAGAAGCCGATCGGCTTGCATCACAAGCATTAAAGGATGTAGCCATTGATGCATTAATTGAACTCAAAGCGGAATAAACAAACAAAAAACTCAAGTGACTTCACTTGGGTTTTTTGTTTATAGAAAAAGTATTTTTTACTTGATGCAGTAATGTTGTATGTCTCTTATACAAAGCGTTCTAAAATAATGATCTGTGTTATTTTTTGAAAAACCGTAACATATTTTCGGCAATTCTCGTCTGAATATCGATTTTATTAAGATAAGGATAAAGCCGCATAATTGTTAGTCATATAAGGTGTATCCATGATTTGGAGTCATCGTGGCAGAGGGAGGGGAGTGTTTTTGAGCGAAGATAGAAAGGAAGTGCTTTCTGTTTTGATCAAGGACATAATAGTTTTGGTTATCTCACTCATGTTCGAAATGAAGTCGAGTATGAATTGGTGATGTTTGGAGAGATATTTTCTCCATATATTAGTGATCTTAAACTAATCTTGAATAGTGAAAGCCAAGATGTAAACATCATAGAATTTTCACAAGCTAACAAGATATGGTATAGTGTTGTAACTGTTGAACAAGATCCCCCTTACGATATAGAAATACGAGCGATTGATGTCGAGGGTAATACCATTCCGTAATAAAAGTTCTCAAATGAAAATAGCTTAATATGATTTAAAACCAGTATGTCGAATCATGCTGGTTTTTTAAACGATTCTTAACTTTTTCTGGGTTAATAAAAAAAACTTATACTTTTTAAGGGTTTTTATTAAAAAGATAGGGTTACTTTAAATGTAAGCGTTTTATAAAATGGGAAGGGCTATGAAATTGAATGAGGAAGGGAGGAAGGGACCACGTATTTATTCCTTATTTTAAAAATAAATTAGGAGGTTTCACATGACGAAAAATCGGTTGAAAGACTTTGTTGTTAAGTTGTTTATTATTTTGCTTTTTATCCCGCAAGGATTATCAATTCAAGACATTAAAGCAGCAAAAGAACCTACACAAACTTTAGCACAAAATAATTTTACCGAAATCGTAACACATTACCATGAAACCTTTGAATCAGGTCTAGGTGCGATTCAACCAACGGGTGATGCACAGGTAGACTTGGTTTCTGAACAGAATTTTATCGGAAATGACAATGGCGAAGCAATTTTGATTAGTGAAAGGACAAGTACGGGAGATGGCGTTCGACTTAACTTTAACGATATAGGAATTGAAGAGGGGGAGACCTATCAGATTACAATTATTGGCTTTGTAGACGCAGATCAAGATGTTTCTGATCATGCTCAGGTCTATCTTGAAGCGGTCCCAAGCCCTAACTTAGTTGCGAAGACTCATTTTATATCGGGAGAACCTTTTATCCTAACTGGTCAATATAGAGCTGATCGGAATGAGGATACCATGTTACAGCTTAATACCAATCAAGCTGGACAAGCAGTTTCTTTCTATTTAGGGTCTGTGCTTATTACTGAAGTGACCACAGACGATCAGACAGGTGGAGTAGACCAAGAGCACTCACATACTGAGCCATTTACTATCATTGATTTTGAAGATCAATCCACTGGTGGATTTGAACCTAGAGCACAGACAGAAATACTAACCGTAACAGATGAAGCCAATCATACAGAAGGCGGATCGTATGCTTTAAAAATAGAAGGAAGAACAGAGAATTGGCATGGTCCTTCATTAAGGGTGGATCCATTCATTGAACAAGGACAGGAGTATTATATTTCCGCTTGGGTCAAACTGATTTCCCCTATTTCGGCAGAGCTACAGCTGTCAACACAGATTGGTAGTGGAAATAATGCTAGCTATAATAACATTCAATCTAAAGTAGTTCGGGAAGCGGATGGTTGGGTTCAATTAGAAGGAAGCTATCGTTATCATAGTACTGGCGATGAATATGTGACGATTTATATTGAAAGTCCAGACAGTAGTTCAGCTTCTTTCTATCTTGATGACATTACTTTCAAACGGATCGAATCTGAAGGAATAGAGATTGATCCAGACTTACCCCCAATTAAAGAGGTTTACCAAGATTATTTCTTAATTGGTAACGCTGTCTCGCTTAATCAATTTGAAGGGGCTACACTTGAACAATTAAATTTGCACTATAACCTTGTTACAGCGGAAAATGCGATGAAACCAGCATATGTTTATAATGACGATAGAGAAATTGATTTTACGTCATCAGATGCTTTAGTTGATCGTGCCTTGGCAGAGGGTATGCAAGTACATGGACATGTTTTAATTTGGCATCAACAGTCTCCTGAATGGCTACACACTGATGAAAATGGTCAACCTTTAAGTCGAGAGGAGGCATTGGCAAACTTGCGCCTTCACGTTAAGACGGTGGTAGAGCATTATGGAGAAAAAGTAATGTCTTGGGATGTGGTCAATGAAGCGATCAATGATAACCCCCAAAATCCATCAAATTGGCGTGGGGCTCTACGACAATCTGGATGGTATCGAGCAATTGGAGAAGATTATCTAGCTGAGGCCTTTAGAGCTGCCAGAGAAGTTATTGATGAGAATGACTGGAATATTAAGCTTTATTACAACGATTATAATGATGATAACCAAAATAAAGCTGAAGCTATTTATCACATGGTAAAAGAAATTAATGAAAGTTATGCAGCCGAACATAACGGAGAACGACTTATCGATGGGATTGGTATGCAAGGGCATTATAATTTACATACAAATCCTGAAAATGTAAGACGGTCACTAGAAAAATTTATTTCCCTTGATGTAGAGGTTGGTATAACTGAACTTGATGTAACAGCAGGCGAGGATTATCTCCTAACAGAGGAACAAGCCATTGCACAGGGGTATTTATACGCGCAATTGTTCAAGCTTTATCGAGAACATGCTGAACATATCTCACGTGTTACTTTCTGGGGATTAAATGATGCAAGTAGTTGGAGAGCCTCACGAAATCCACAATTATTTGATCGAAACCTGCAACCTAAACCAGCTTACTATGCAGTTATTGATCCAGATCAATTTATTGAGGATCATAAGCCTGAGAAACAAGAGCCTAATCATGGCATAGCTATCTTTGGCACACCAATTATTGATGGGAACATGGATGATATTTGGCTAGAGGCACCAGCGTTACCTATTAATCATTATCAAATGGCATGGCAAGGAGCAAATGGAACAGCAAGAGTACTTTGGGATGATGAGCACCTTTATGTATTCATGGAGGTTAACGATTTAGAGCTTGATAAATCAAGTGAAAACCCATGGGAGCAAGATTCAATTGAAGTATTTATTGATGAGAATAATGCCAAAACAACCTTCTATCAAGATGATGATGGCCAATATCGTGTGAATTTTGACAATGAAATCTCATTTAATCCAGTTGATATTGAAGCTGGGTTTGAATCGGCAACTCAAGTGACCGAGAATGGCTATCAGGTTGAAGTGAAAATTCCATTCAGAACGATCAACGCTAATCATGGCACGACGATTGGTTTCGATATGCAAATTAATGATGCTCGTGACGGAGCTCGCCAAAGTATTGCAACATGGAATGATATAACAGGAAATGCGTTTCAAGATACCTCAGTATTTGGGGTGTTAACACTGGCTCATTCACTTGATGAGGAAGAAGAGCTTACGATTGATCAAAACGAACGCGTAATGGTAGGTGCTGGACAAAAAATACGGATAAAACAGACGCAAATATCTATTGATATGCCAACAGATTTACCGAAAGGAACCGAAATTTTAGTAAAAGTTTTGAACCAAGTTACAACACCTAGATCTACGTCAGGTAGAAAATTAACAAAAGCGGGTGATGTCGTAGAAATCAGGATGATCTATCCTAAGGACTCACAAGATTATATCGGCACGTTTAACCTGACTTTAGGCTACCAGGATCAATATGATACGGCAGCTGTCTATTACTTAAATGATGAAACAGATCGATGGCAGTGGCAAGGTGGTAAAAAGAATAGTGAGGACAACACGATTATCCTAAATGTATCCGGGTTTTCGAGCTACGGTGTGTTTGCCGATATCGACACTGAAAGTAAAATTTCGGAGCTAAAAGAAATGCTAGCGGTAATAATAAATAGAATTGAACAATTAAAAGGGGTCGGAGCAGATGTTGCCGAGCTTGAAAAATTATTGGCACAGCTTGAGATTGACATTAAGCAACTAACGATTAATGATTCTGACAGGGAGTCTCTGGTTACCGATTTATTACAAAGAATGGCCGAGCTTGAAGCAAAGGTGGCTGAACAAGAGCACAAAATGGAAAGCTCAACACCAGAGAACAATGATCAGCATTTAGATGATCCATCGACAGGAACAACGGATAAAAATGACCAGAATCAAACAGGCTACCGGTTACCAAATACCGCGACAACTCTTTATCATTTTCTGATATCAGGGGTCTCTATTCTCTTAGTGGGTGCTGTGCTACTTATTCTTCACAAAAGAAAAGCTAAAGGATGATGACGAGGACAAAAAATGTGAGTATATAGTTAGCAGTAAGGTACACTAACGACAGAGGGCATTCAAGTGATCATATCGTTGAATATGGGTTAAAGTCCAAGCCTAGTCATTTTATTATTGACTAGGCATCATTTTATTGACTTTATATGAATATATGAATAAAATAAAAATATATTCATATAAATTATTTGATAAATTGGAGGGATTTGATGACACCGAGGGGTTTTTCTGATTTGGAGCTTGAACAGATTAAAAAAAAATTAATGACGGCAGCACGCGATTATTTTCAAAGGGTAGGATTGAAAAAAACAAGTATTAAAGAGTTAACAGAGGCAGCCAATATTGCACAGGGCTCTTTTTATAAATTCTTCCCTTCAAAGGAAGTACTCTATTTTAAATTAATTGAGCAGGATGAACATGAGATTCATCAGCAGTTAAATCAGGCCTTTGCTAACATTAATGAAATAAATGCGGCTAGCTTTTCTGAAATGATCCAGCAAGCGATTCAATTAATAGATGCCTATCCACTTGTCAAGCAAACACTATTTTCAGGTCAGCTTGAAGAACTTATTCGTCACCTGCCTGATCAGGCGATTCAGGAGCATTTGCAGCATGATACACTTAGCTTTGCGCCGATGTTTACACAATGGCAGGCAGAAGGAAAGCTTAGGAGAGATATAACGGTTGATGTCGCTATCGCATCCTTACGTGCGGTCATCCTAATGCTTGCGCACAAACAGGAAGTTGGAGCGGCTGTTTTTGATGATGTGATTAAATTATTAGTTAGCGGTTTAGCGGAAAGAATTTTTGTCCAATAAAGAAAGGAGGGGTCATAGATGATTGAGGTTGAACATTTATCATACACTTACCCTCGAATGGAAAATCAAGCATTAAAGCAGATTCATCTATCAGTTAAAAAAGGAGAGATATTAGGTGTTCTAGGACCTTCGGGTGCTGGGAAAAGTACATTACAAAAGGTATTGCTTGGCGTGCTGCACGGCTACCAAGGTACAGTTAAAGTAATGGGAATAGAAGCTAATCAATTTGACTCGAATTTCTATCAACGAATGGGTGTGTCGTTTGAGGTGCCTAATTTCTATCAAAAATTCACAGCGCTTGAAAACCTCAACTTTTTTCGTTCTTTTTATAAAAATAAAGATATTGATCTGATATCCATGCTAGAAACCGTTGATTTACTTGAAGCAAGAAATAAAAAGGTTAGTGATTTTTCTAAAGGAATGAAGATGAGGCTTAGTATTTGTCGAGCGTTTCTACACGATCCTGAATTAGTTTTTTTAGATGAACCAACAGCCGGATTGGATCCGCTCAATATAAAAAAAGTACGAACCTTCATTAAGCAAAAACAAGCAGAAGGCAAGACGATTATATTAAACACACATAACATGCAGGTGGCGGAGCAGTTGTGTGATCGTGTTGCTTTTATTATTGATGGCGAAATAAAGCAGATTGTTAGGCCTAATGAAATAATCATGAATCGCAATCAACGACGGTTAACTGTCACCTATCTTAATCAAGGACAACAAGAAAAAGTAGTGTTTCCTATGACTAGACTCGATCAAAATAATGCTTTTCAAGCCCTATTAAAACAGGACACAATTTTAAAAATGGAGACCGAACAACCAAGTCTTGAAGATCTCTTTATTGACATTACCGGGAGGTCACTAACATGATTGTCTCTTTATTAAAGCAGGATATTCGGTTCCAATTTCGTCACGGCTTTTACTATGCTTATTTGCTCGTGACGGTTATTTACATTGTATTACTACTTGCATTGCCAGAATCGATTCAATCTTATTTAACTACTCTTATTATTTTTTCAGATCCGGCAACATTAGGTTTTTTCTTTATTGGTGCTATTCTATTACTTGAACGTCATCAACAATTACTTACTTATCTGTTTGTTACACCCGTTCGTTTGATACCTTTTCTTCTAGCTAAATTGCTATCGCTTTTTCTGATTAGCGTTTTAACAAGCATAATCATAGTGATGGTGGTAATGGGGTTAGCCGTGTCCTACTGGCAGCTCGCCTTAGCCTTACTGCTTACCAGTGTTTTCTTTACCATGTGTGGGATCTTTATCGCTGTTCGTACACAAAGCCTGAATGCCTTTTTAGTGCGAGCTATCTTAGTGATGATCGTCCTCTATCTTCCTTTGGTAAGCTACTTTGAGCTATGGTCGCACCCACTTATGCAGATATTTCCCGTCTATTCTTCACTTTTTCTACTACGTGGTGCCATTCAAGGCGGTCTTAACTTAAGCGATACGCCGTTTTGGCTTCATACAGGTATGCTTATGATTTGGAATGCGATTCTTTTTTATTTAACCTATCAAAGGTTTAAACGATCGATTATTGCTAGTCAAGGAGATG
>NZ_BCQW01000022.1 GCF_001552275.1 Amphibacillus sediminis NBRC 103570 | reverse complement strand
AAAGAGGAGGCTGACTAAGTTCGTGCCGTCGTGTCACAGCGTCTGCACGAGTACATCCTATGCATCGAACCCCCACTGAACGAAGTTTCACTTTATTAATGGTAATCGAACGGTCACATGGGTGCCTTTATTCAGGTAGCTTGTGTAGTCTAGTCCAAAAGCATCGCCATAGTTTAACTGGATTCGATTATGAACATTTCGAACGCCATAGCCTTTCGTTTTGATGGTTAAAATCTGCTCAACTAGTTCTTGGCTCATCCCTTTACCATTATCACTCACAATAAAGACAATTTGATCATGATCCATCTTTCCATCTATTGAAACAATTCCCTTTAGACCGTTTTCTTTATGATCTAGTCCATGATGGATTGCATTTTCGACTAAAGGTTGTAAAGTCAGGTTAGGCATTTGATAATCCAACAACTGATCATCAATATTCAGATAATAATCAAATGATTGATCATGCATCATCTGTTGAATTTTTAGGTACGACTGGACATTTTCTAGTTCTTCCTTAATCGTAATATAATCCTGGCCGCGATTTAGGGTTGTACGATAAAACGTAGATAAATATTGCGTCATCAAACTAATGTCTTCTTGTCCAGCTAGGATTGCCTTACTATTGATTAGGGATAGAGCATTATAAAAGAAATGGGGATTAATTTGAGCTTGTAAGGCTTTTAATTCATATTCCTGCTTTTCAATCTTTGAGATATAGACTTCATTAATCAGATGCTCGACTCTTTGGACCATTTTTTTAAAGATATGAATAAGTGTACTAACTTCATCATTTGAATTCGTTGTAACGGTAACGTTAAAGTTGCCTGAGTCAATGGCTTTCATATTTAAGGCTAGGCTTTCTAATGGACGAACAATGATTCTTGAGAATAGATATACAAGTAAAACTAACAAAAATAAACTGATTAGTGTCACAATGAAAAATGTAATGGCAATGCTCATAATCGAATGATTAATGGAATGCATCGGTCTCATGATCATAATCGACCAATCTGCACTTGGGATACGATCCTGTTTGAAAATATAATTTCGCTGAAAGGAATCATCTGTAAAGAAATCAGGAATGGAAGCAGGATCAATAAAAGCTTCGTCCGATTGTGTGTTTTTTTGGAAATCAAAGATCAAATGTTGATCTGCATCAAAGATGAAAATTCCATACTGATCCTCATAAAGGCTGTAGAGCGAATCAAACAGTGCTTGATAATGAATCGATAGATTAATGATGCTTCTGGTATCCTTTGCGTTGGTATAGAGTTCAGCTGCAAGATTTAGGAGGGAATGGTTTTCAGACACATAATAAACGGGGCGTGTTGTTTGCTGAATTTGTTCATACCATTCGTTATCCTCAATCTCTGATAAAGGACGAAGAAATCGGTCATAGCGATTGATTTTTTGCTCGGTATAAAGTGTAATCCCAGCAAAGTCACGATTCAAAGAAAGCGTATTAAAAAATAAAGGTTCTAACGTATCTCGGAAAAATAAATACATCTCGTAATTATTGGTAAAATGGTTCGTCAGCTCCGTATTCAAATTATGATCGAGTAAGACATAGTTCAAACTATTATGGTAAGCATTCATTTTATAATCCAAATGAAGTATGGCTTGATTCATCGTCTCCTCTAATACTTCTTGTTCCCGATTATGTAAAAGCTCGTTTATTTGTAGGTATCCGAATATACCCAATAGCAAAAGCGGAAAAAAGCCAGATATTAAACTAATAATCAGTACTTTATTTTTAATTTTTAATTGTAAATAAAACTGTTTGATTTTTTTCATGTTAAGGCTTCCTCCCCCGTTGGTCACTAGTCTTGAGCTGGTCCAACGACTATAACATACCATGCTCATTAAACAATCACAATATGGAGAAGCAGGAGCAGGAAAAAGTGATATGAAAGCGGTTTATTTAATATAGGTATGTCGATGTATTTGCGTTAAACTAAAGCTAGGAATACATGATATGATCATATTAATTTGGCAATGATTTTATTTTATGGGGGTTAGTAAAAATGAACACCAAGAAGGGCTTTATCTATCTTGTTTTATTAATTAGTTTGCTTGGCTTACTAGGTTGTGTTGGAGAAAGTGAGCCAGAGCATAATGAAGATGGTCAGTTAATTGTCAAATTAGGCAAGCAAACAGCAACCAATCCGAAGCTGCCTGAAGGCGACACGTTTGAAGACAACGCTTATATGCGCCTTGCTGAAGAAGTATTGGACATTGAACTTGTGAATGAGTTTGAAGCAAATGGAGAGGACTATGATCGTCAGGTTGCCTTAGCGATCTCCTCGGGAGAGTTGCCTGATATTATGCAGGTTAGCCAAGAGGAATTTGAAGAACTTTATGAAAACGATTTAATTGCAGATTTAACAGATGTTTTTGAGGAACATGCGAGTGATTATATTCAAGAACTCTATGACTCTTATGAGATTAATCCATTAGAGGATACAACATTTGACGGGCGTATTTATGGACTTCCAGCAGCGGTTAATGTAACACCTCCGCACATGATCTGGATTCGACAAGACTGGATTGATCAGCTTCAACTAGATTTTGATGCTGATGGTGATAAATTAATCACATTAGAAGAATTAGAATCTCTTGCATTGACGTTTATTGAAGAGGATCCTGGTAATACTGGCAATCCAGTCGGGATACCACTAGCACACTGGTTAAATGAGCCGGGATATGGTGGTGCCTTTACTATGACAACGATTGGTTCGGTATTTGGTTCTTATCCAAGAAACTGGATTGAGGATGCGGATGGAAACATTACCAACGGTTCATTAACACCAGAAACGAAAGCAGCGTTGGCACAGATTAAAGACTGGTTTGATCGTGGAATCTTGGATCCCCAGTTCGGTACACGTTCATGGGATGACATCATGGCACTAGCGGTTAACGGTCAAACAGGAATTGTAACTGGAGCATGGCATATGCCAGATTGGGGTTTAAGCAATGTTAAAGAAATGCATCCAGATGTTGTGTTTGACGCCTATACGTTAGTTGATGATCAAAATAAAGTCAATATCGCTAGTCAAAGTCCTGGCGGATCAATTGCAGTGGTAAGAAAAGACTTTAGTAACCCAGAGATTTTGATTAAGCTGATTAACCTGTTCTACGATACGTTAAAAAATGAGCCGAATCTGGAAGAGGTCTACCCAGACATTTATCAGTATCAAGTGTTAGATGTTGATGGTGCTGTGCGCCCACTGAATATGGAGATTCTTGGAGCAACCTCAGAGCTTGATCATTATGCAGAAATTAGGGACGCGATCAATGGAGAGATTGAAGTCTCTGACATACCAGATGCTAGAAATCAGTCGATTGCGACATCAATTATGGAATATAGCGATAATCCTGAGGAAGCCTCAACAGCCGCTTGGGCCCTTTATCACTCGCGCATGAAAGGTCTTGAGTTAGGTCAGTATTTAATTGATCATGATCACTTTGAATGGGTCAATCCAGTGTTCTTTGGCTCAACACCAGCTATCGAACAATATTATGGTAATTTACTTTCAATGGAGGAAGAAGAATTTATCAAGATTGTAACAGGCGTAGAATCGATCGATCACTTTGATACATTTGTAGAAATGTGGCATAGTCAAGGTGGTGACGAGATTCTAGCTGAAATTGAAGCAGAAATAGCTGAGTGAGAATACATTCATCCCAAGGAGCTGTCCTGTTCTAGGGCAGCTCTTAATCAAATGCGCCTTGGCGTATTTGCGCCCAGTTTTTGTCGAGCTTTCCACTTATAGAAGTGGGAGACTTTTGCAGAATGAAGTAAAACTATATTTTCAAAGGGGCTAGAATCATGCAACAAAGAAAAAGGACTGCTTCAAAGCGTTTAACTAATCCAAATCTAACGTATCATTTGATGATACTTCCTGGGATTATTTTTTTGCTGATCTTTAATTATACACCGATGTTTGGCTTGGTTATGGCTTTTCAAGACTATGTACCGGCAAAAGGGATATTTGGTTCGGATTTTGTTGGCTTTCAGCATTTTGCTTATATGTTTTCATTACCAAGTATCGGACGTGTATTTACAAATACAATTGTGATCGCAGGAGGTAAGATTATTTTTAATACTTTACTGGCGATTGTTTTTGCCATCCTGCTAAATGAGGTTAGGGTTCGCTGGTTGAAGAAATCGGTTCAGACGATTGTTTATTTACCCAACTTTTTATCATGGGTGGTGCTTGCTTCAGTTGTGGTCAATATGTTTAATTTAGACGGAAATGTCAACCAGATTTTAGAGAGCTTTGGACTTGGCCCTTTCAACTTTCTAGGAAGTAATCAGCTCTTTAGACCACTAATTATTGGTACTGATGTATGGAAAAGCTTTGGCTTTAACTCGATTGTCTATCTTGCTGCTATTACGTCCATTGATCCAGGTTTACATGAAGCGGCTAGCATTGATGGAGCAAACTGGTGGCGTCGTATTTGGCATGTCACCTTGCCAGGGATGCTTCCGATTATCTTATTACTCGCTATTCTGAACCTACCTAATATTCTAAATGGTGGCTTTGATCAAATTTACAACCTCTATTCGCCGGTGGTTTATCAGTCGGGAGACATTATCGACACGTATGTGTATAGAGTAGGGCTCATGGGACGTGATTATAGCTTTGGTACAGCGGTAGGCTTATTTAAGTCAATTATAGGTCTAGTTCTAATTTTATCTGCTAATCAAACAGCCAAAAAATTCACAGAACGGCAACTATTCTAGAAAGAAGGGATATTATGAATCTCCAAAATAAAAGCTTAGCCGCGAAGATCGGTAAAGCGTTGATATATTTGATTATTATTTTTCTTGGTTTAGTGACACTGCTGCCTTTATTAAATATTGTTGCAATTTCTTTGAGTAGTAGTGGAGCGGTAACGGCAAATGCGGTAGGGATTATACCAGTAAATTTCACGTTAGAGCCATACAAAATGCTAGTTGACGATCCACAGTTTTGGCGTTCCTTCGGTATTTCAGTACAACGCGTGTTTCTATCATTAGGCTTGAATATGATTTTGATTATTTTAATGGCCTATCCACTATCAAAAAGAAAGTCCGAATTTAAAGGACGTAGCATTTATATGAATCTATTAATCTTTGCGATGCTCTTTAACGGTGGGATGATTCCAACCTATTTAGTTGTCCGTAATTTAGGTTTACTTAATACAATATGGTCACTTGTATTGCCGAGTGCAGTACCAGTCTTTAGTGTTATTCTAATGATGAACTTCTTTAGAGGAGTTCCAAAGGCTCTTGAGGAGGCAGCGATTATAGATGGCGCAACACCGATGCAGGTTTTATTAAGGGTCTATTTACCGATTTCGATCCCTTCTTTAGCAACGGTTGCCTTATTTAGTATTGTGGGAAGCTGGAATGACTTTTTCTCTGGTCTTATTTATATGACAAGAACGAGTAACTATCCATTGATGACCTATATTCAATCATTAACAGTTGATATTCAACAGATGATTCAGCAAGGCATTAATTCTACCAATTTATCTGAACTCATGGGTGTTTCAGATCGAAACTTGAATGCAGCAAAAATTGTGGTCTCAAGTATCCCATTAATTCTTATTTACCCATTGTTACAAAAGTACTTTATCACAGGGATTGTAGTCGGCTCGGTTAAAGAGTAAAACAATCATTGAAAGTATACTTAGTTGAGGTGTGAGTAATGTTTAACTTATTTGAAATGGATGGGCCGTTTTACCGTGCAATGGCAAAGGTAGCTGATTTGATGATCGTCAATTTTTTGTTTATTATCACTGCCCTACCCATTTTTACCTTAGGTGCTGCTTTAAGTGCCCTTTATGGTGTTCTATTAAATTATGATGCAAAGCGAGAAGATAATATTTTTGTCCGCTATATAAGAGCCTTTAAACAGAATTGGAAGCAGAGCACGGTTATGAATTTATTGGTTGTACTCATATCAAGTGTACTGATCACAAATATCGTGCTATATCCTAGCTATCAAGGTGGCTTTAAGCTCTTGGTCATTAGTTCACTCATCATTGCTTCCATCATCTTATTTTTATTTTCGATCTTGATTTATCCCTACTTTGCAAAATTTCATGATTCGATCAAAAATGCCAGTAAAAATGTGTTGAAGATGATAGCAGATAATATATTTCGGACATTAGGCATTGCCTGCATTAGCTTAACCCCAATTGGCATCATGCTACTGTCTGCGGAATTATTATTACTAGGGCTCTATCTCTTTCTCTTTATTGGTTTTGCCCTTGTTGGCTATATCAATTCACGTCTGTTAAATCAGATCTTTAATAAATACCTTAATCATAGTCATTGATTCATTTAGATTGGATTGCTTATTACGAGTTGTACTCTGAAATGGTATTTTAGCATCTCGAATCCTCTTTGGTATATAAGCAGGTGACCATTCAAGTTAGTCTGTCCCTGTATATACTAAAGAGGTTTTTTTTGGAGGAACAGCGTGGAGAAGTCGCGGTCTAGCGTAAAAGGAACATGTAAAATTTCTGATTGACTTTTGATTTTTTTCAACTTCGTTATTGCCCCTTTAGAACTGATAAAAAATGGTCGTTCTTCTTAAATTTCACCTACAAATTGAGTAATGTGTTCTAATTTTTCGATTCCAGATACTGAATTCTTCATTTAATCTTTACATGTTTCTGTTATAATTTTAGCTATTAATAAAATAACTAGTGATGAATCATTATCATAGAGGACGATTATATGAAAGAAACAATACTGATCGTAGAAGATGAAGATATACTAAGGGAGATAAGTAAGGATTACTTTCTCGATGCTGGTTATCAAGTATTGGAGGCACGCAATGGTGCAGAGGCCTTAACATTATTTGAGAGCTTGAACATTGATTTAGTCATTTTAGACATTATGATGCCGGAATTAGATGGCTGGGCAGTCTGTAAGAAAATTCGGGAACAATCAGTCGTGCCCATTATTATGCTAACTGCAAGATGAAGAAGATACATTGATGGGTTTTGAATTGGGTGCAGATGATTATGTCACTAAGCCATATAGTCCAAGAGTTTTGTTAGCAAGGGCAAAACGTTTACTAGCGTCACAACTTAGCCATAGTCTAACCGAAGATCATGAAATATTAAAAAGTCATCATCTCGAGGTTGACTTGCGCTCACACACAGTCAAGGCTGATGGTGAAGCCATCAAATTAACACATACAGAATTCGAAATACTGTCCTACCTGATGAAAAATAAAAACATCGTCGTGTCAAGGGAACAATTAATTGTGAAAATTTGGGGTTATGAATATGCAGGTGATGAGCGTACGATAAATACACATATCCGCAATTTACGACACAAGCTTGGCAAAAGCGCAAACCATATAAAAACGGTCGTCCGTGCCGGGTATAAATTTGAGGATTTAAAATGAGAAATCGTATCGTTATTAAATTGTTTTTGCTCACATCTGGCTTGTGCTTATTAATTTTAGCTAGCATTTATATTGGTCAAACGATCTTATTTGAGAACTACTATGCTTACAATAAAATGACACAGCTATCACAAGCAGTCGATATCTTTAAATTAGACTATCAAAATCTAAATGAAGATGAAATGAGGCGGCATGAATTAGAGCAACAATTTTATCAGGAACATAATGCATGGATAACGGTGTTAGATAAAAATGGCTATATTAAAGGAACAGATGACTTTTATATAAAATTAGCGGGTAGATTTGTTTATCAAAATGATGAAATCGAATATTTAAATGAAAGTTTAATGATCCCAATCTTTTATTTAGAAAATACGTATAATCCAAATGAGCAGTTCGATTTATTAAAAGATAAGCAAAATCATGTGATTGAAATTTATGCTATTGAAAAAGATGATATCTATTTTCCTTATGAGCTGTTTTTAAGAACAGAAGAAACGGTTCTTGAGTGGCAAGGTCCGCTTCCGTTTAGGCTAAACGAAGGAATAGATAATGTTGACTATTGGAAAAATAATATACTTGCTTCAGAGGTCGATGAGGCCGTCAATAGAAATCAAAAAATGATCTTTGGCAATATTGATCAGATTCAATTACCGAGTCAAAACAACCTTTTATACAACACAATATTATCTAATCGTCTTTTTTTTGAAACGATTAAACAATTTCAAGTTGACTTACTTTATCATGAGCAGGAAATATCAGATACGAAAGAATTGGAATATGAGGAAAATGGGATCAATTATCGTGTGCTCATTGATAAGGAAAAGGATAAGGATGGAGAGATCATTTATTTTATGGCCATGGCATCATTACAGCCAATTGATGAAGCGGTCGGAATGATGGAAGAGTACTATGTCTACCTGATTATAGCTGTGGTGGTTTTAATTTTATTGGTTGCTTTTTATTATTCCAAAAAAATAGCCAGTCCATTATTAAAAATAAATGAAACGGCTAAACGGATTGCAAATTTAGATTTTGCCGAGAGCGTTCCAGTTAAGACGAAAGATGAGATAGGGGAATTATCGAAGAACATTAATTTTCTGTCTGATACGTTACATGAATACATTGATGCATTGCAGCAGGATATTGCGAAAGAAAGGCAGTTAGAAAAAACACGTAAAGAGTTTATTGCAGGCGTCTCACACGAATTAAAGACACCGTTAAGTATCATTAAAAGCTGTATATCTATTCTTCAAGATGATGTAGCAGTTGACAAAAGAGAGCATTATTTCTCGGCGATGAATAAGGAAGTTAACCGGATGGATCGCCTCATCGTAGATATGCTAGAGTTAGCTAAGTTTGAATCAGGAACCTATAAAATGAAGATGGAAGCAATCTTTGTTGATGATCTGATCCATAATGTTTATCATCAGCTTTTGATCAAAACCCAGAACAAAAGGTTAAAGGTAAGTTTAGAGCTACAATCTATCGAAGTTTTGGCTAATCAACATTGGATTGAACAGGTGGTTACAAACTTCCTTACAAATGCGATCCGCCATACACCTGAAACAGGACAAATTATCATTTCTGCTAGCGAAGAAAATGAACGAGTCAAAATCACCATCGAAAATGAGGGCAGTCAGATTGAACCCAATCAACTAGAAAAAATCTGGGATCGCTTCTATCAAAGTGAGAAGAATCAACGTTCCAAAGAAGGAACAGGGTTAGGACTGGCTATTTCTAAAAACATTTTAAAATTGCACAACTCGGAATACGGTGTAACGAACACGAAAAAAGGGGTGCGCTTTTACTTTTATTTGGCTAAAAAGTAAAGTCTAAGGCGTTTGGTTCCTTACTGAAACAGGAGTTAAGGCAGTTGATAAGGAAACCTTAAATATATGGAAGAAGGTATAACACGATAACAAGAAGCTTAGTCTTGAGACTAAGCAAAAAAGAATGAAAAGTTCATCCAGCTTTTAAATATCATTTAGTTGGATGGCTTTTTTTGTACTATTAGATAGTCTAACTTTTCAATTGGATTAAGTTAAAGAAAAACGAAACCTATCACCGTCGGACTTGGCTGTAAGTCGTTTTTTTTTAGTTAACTAGAGCAGCTGGTTACCGGCTTTTAACTCCATTTAGCAGACGTCTCCGGCTTCATATACGTTTTGAATGCCTATTTGTATTTCATTCAGTAGGAGCTGAAACCTCGACTGATTAAAGTTAAGCCCTCTGGCTGACGCCACAGATATTCAGTGGAAATTGATCGATCGAAGCTCGATCAAATCTGGGCATTTGATCTTTTTCAATTTTTAATCGATATTGATGTGATCTTAATCTTATCTTTATTTTATTATATTATTCTAACACCATATCAATATGATCATTAAAAGATGTGAAGGGAAATGTTTGCTCTATGATAAAGAAATATCAACCCATTATTATTTGTTCATTGGCAGTATTACTGCTTTTTGTATTTATAGAGGGAATCAAATTCATCTCAATTAGCTCAACTGAAAATAAACAGGAAAGTGAACAAATATTAGACAATCATCCAGAAGACGAACAAGACGCAACCGACCAAATCGAAGCAATCAATGATAGTGACAAGGATGAAGAAGATGAAGACGAAGACGAAGACGCAACTAGCGTTGAAGAGGACGGTAAGTTTGTTTACTTAACCTTTGATGATGGGCCAAGCTCTGTCACAACTGAAATTTTGGACACACTCGAACAATTTAATGCAAAAGCGACATTCTTTATGCTTGAGCCAGCAATGAGATCCTATCCAGAAGCCGTGAAGCGTACGGTTGAAGATGGCCATGCTGTGGCATTACATGGCGTAACCCATCAAAAGGAGAAATTCTATCACTCGGAACAATCTGCATTAGATGAGATGAAAACAGCTCAGGAAACTTTACTCAATATTACCGGTGTTCAGTCATATCTAATTCGTACCCCTTACGGCAGTATCCCGTATTTGACAGATTCTTTTCGAAAGGTATTGACGGAGAATGGCTTTAAAATTTGGGATTGGAATGTAGACAGTAGTGATTGGAATTTATCTAAGGATCAATATGTGCAAAACGTGATCGCACAGGTTGAAAAAATTGATAAAAGTGGAGGAACACCGATAATTCTTATGCATGATCGAGGGGAAACTGCTCATCATCTGTCCACATTATTAAGCTATTTACAAAAACATGACTTTCAAACCAGAATCATTGATGAAAATCTAGAATCCTATCAGTTTAATTGTTACGATCGTTGTTACCGACTTGATGGTGGTAATTAACTTCATTCACAGAAGTTTCCTACTTCTATAAGTGGTGAGCTGAATCCCTATTTGTAGCCCATTCAGTGCCTTAAACCTCAACTGAATGTTAGATGGCCACAGATTTTCAATGGGAATTGATCGATAAAATCTGGGCGCAGATACGCCAAGGCGCATTTGATATATTAATCTATTGTTTATTCATACTCATTTTTATGTTAAATTATTAAATAGTGTTTAAGTTTTAAATGCGATCAAATTTTGTTCGATATACAATGTATTAATTTAAGTCAAAAAAAGTGAGGTTGAAATAGTGAGAAGAAGAAGATCAAAAAGATGGAAAAAGCCAATAATATTGATTCTATTGGTAGTCCTTATTACTGTTATCGCATATAGTGTAAATGCATTTATCGATGTATATAATGCATCAAAAGAAGCACATGAAGAGATAGATCGTGAGGATAATAAGTCACAGCTTCGAGATGAGGATGTCACCGTTGGTCATGATCCAATTTCGATTTTGTTAATAGGTGTTGAGGATTACGAAACAAACGGCCAAAATGGACGGGCAGATACTCAGATTGTTGTCACATTAAATCCAAATACAAGCCAAATGACGATGACAACGATTCCGCGTGATACAAGAATGGAATTTACCGAAGAAGAAGCAGGGCAATATGCAGGCTTCCACAAGATTAATGCTGCCTACACATATGGTTCTATTACTGAATATGGTGAAAACAAGCTTCAGGTTGAGAAAGTAGAAGAATTACTTGGTATTCCAATTGATGAATATGTTGCTGTTAATTTTGATGGTTTTAGAGATATTGTCGATACATTAGGTGGTGTCACGGTTGATATCAAAGAACCGTTCTGGGAAAAGAATTTCTATGCAGGTGGCGAGAAAATTTACTTTGAACAAGGTGAAAGTAAATTAAATGGTGAAGAAGCCTTAGCCTTTGTCCGTATGAGAAAACGTGAAGTAAATACGGTCTATTCTCGCGAAGAAAGACAACGCCAATTTATCGAGGCAATGATTGATGAAGCACTCTCAGCAGGAACCCTCTTTAAAATAGGAGAAATCTCACGTATCTTAGGGGAAAATGTTACAACAAGCTTGAGTCCAGCTGAAATTTTTAGTTTGCAACAGGCTTATTCTTCATTAAATACGTCACATATTAAAACGTTTGAGATCGCAGGACAGGATGAAAAAATAGATGGCATTTATTATTTCCTTCCAGAAGAAGAAGGCCTTATCGAAGTATCTGAGCAATTAAAGCAAGAGTTAGAATTGCCAAGTACCATGACCAGTACCGGATTAGATAATGACCAAACCTTTAATGCTGAATAATTGTTTAAATTAAGCCAAAGTGTGGTGGAGTGAATTTTTCACTCCACCATTTTTAATTGGACGCTTTCACGTTTCATAGGATCACCACCTGTATTTAACTATTTTTTGAAAGAGATAAATCTTTTGAGAACCAAGGTCGTGTTTGATTTGCTATTTTGACTAAACATAACATGATCGGGACTTCAACAAGTACACCGACTACCGTTGCCAGCGTAGCACCAGATTGTAGACCGAACAGAGAGATTGAAACAGCAACGGCTAATTCAAAAAAGTTACTCGCACCAATCATTCCAGCAGGAGCAGCTATACTGTGCGGTAATTTCCAAAACTTTGCCCAACAGTAAGCAATTGTAAAGATAAAACCGGTTTGAACGATTAATGGGAGGGCAATTAACAAAATGTGGAGTGGATTTGCTAATATGCGCTCACCTTGAAATGAAAAAATAATGATTAATGTTAAAAGTAAGCCAACGATGGTTACTTTATCAAACTTTTTAAGGAATATATTTTGGAAATAGTTTAAGCCCTTATGCTTGACGATAAATAAACGGGTAATAAAACCTAAAGCCAAAGGCACGACCACGAATAAAATCGTCGATAATACTAAAGTATTAATGGGAACGATGACATTGTCTACACCTAATAATAAAGCAACAATAGGTGCAAATAAAAATAAGATGATGATATCATTAATCGAAACTTGGACAAGCGTGTAAGCTGCATCCCCTTTTGTTAAATGGCTCCAGACAAAAACCATAGCCGTACATGGGGCTGCCCCAAGAATAACGGCACCAGCGACATATTCTCTAGCCAAATCGACATGAATTAAATTTTGAAATACGATGTATAGAAAAAAGGCCGAAATAGTATACATCGTAAAAGGTTTAATCAGCCAATTTGTCACACAGGTGACAACTAATCCTTTAGGTTTTTTAGCGGCGTTAACGATGCTAGTAAAATCTATTTTCAGCATCATCGGGTAAATCATAAGCCAAATCAATAAAGCAGTTGGAATTGAGACTTGATAGTATTCAAATTGACTTAATATATGTGGGATAGCTGGGAGGAAATTACCGATAAAAATTCCAATACCCATACATAGAATAACCCATAAAGTCAGGTACTTCTCAAAAATTCCTAAACCTACTGTTTCTGTCTTTTTACTCATTTTTTTCCACCCTTCACTTTTTTGGTTTAAGATCTACTTTTACATTTAAGTTAAGTGACGACAATAAGCTGATGTAGCTTTGTGCTTAATTATCAGTCTGACAGTGCTGGAAACGGCATATAGATGATTATCTATATGTTAGTCGAAAATAAGTCCAGAGCTAGCATGTCAAATTAAACAGTGGTTACTTTTTCCTCAGCAACGTTTTCACATACTGTTTGATTGGGTTGACAAATGCAATGATCTTCATTTGAAAATAGCTTAATGATCGAGGACATAAACTGATTAACAAACGCATCACGTAACGTATAGAAGTGCCATTGCCCTTCTTTTGAAACTGTAACTATGCCTGCTTTTTCTAACATTTTCATATGATGAGAAAGCGTTGGTTGAGTAAAATCAAAATGTTCCAAAACCTCGTACGCACACTGACGTCCACAGGATAGAATATCAATAATTTTCATCCGGTTTGGATCAGCCATTGCCTTCATCATCACTGACATTTTTTCATAATCCATTGGTAGCCCTCCTGTATATATAGATAACTATCTATGTATAATATAGATAGTCATCTATATGCTGTCAACAAATAAGTCCTCATATAGGCTTTATGTTTTCCAAATAACAGATTAAGCTTTTGCAAAGCTCAATCGTTTGATTTGACATTTTTGTTAACTTAGCTAGTAAGCGCGCTAAAAAGTGAGAATTAGATTTTGGTGATTATTGTTTAAATTTGGGATGGTTTGTGAAAGCTAGTGATGAAAACGAATCAATCTTGAAAAGGAGTCAGGATAAATGAGTAAAGGATTGCGTATTTTATTAGCTTCAATCCTAGTGATTATGGTGCTCTCTGCTTGTGGAACGACAGAAAATAACCAAAAAGAAGATGAGTTAGACGATGAAGCTGTTGAAACCAATGCAGCACCAGAAGAGGTACTTGTTGAGCTAATGAATAGTGAAGGACAAATCGTTGCAACAGCCGAACTGACAGAAAAAGAAGCTGGCGGTGTTCGTATTGTCTTAAAAGGAGAGAATTTACCACCTGGTGAACACGGGTTTCACATTCATGAATTTGGCCAATGTGTTCCACCAGATTTTGAGTCAGCGGGAGCTCATTATAATCCAACAGATAGTAAGCATGGATTTTTACATCCTGAAGGCCCTCATGCAGGTGATTTGAAGAATATCATGGTCAATGAAGATGGCACGGTTTACGCTGAGGTAGACGCCCCGATGGTAACGTTAAGTCCCGATGGTGAAAATACACTATTTACCGAAGAAGGCACCTCTTTAATTATTCATGCTGATCCAGATGATTATAAGTCTCAACCTTCCGGTAATGCAGGTGATCGAATAGCGTGTGGTGTGATCGGAGAATAACGGAAATTAAGATTGGCTGTGTTTTTACTCAACATAACATTGAAGAAGATTCACCAACCTCATTTACCAACGATCTAGTCTAAGGTAAATGAGGTTTTTTGTCTTTAATTATCACCCCAACTTAATAGCTTGCTCAAATTATTTCATACAAATAAAAATATTGTAGTCCCAAATGTCCTGATACTTTAAGGTCATTTGATAATGTTGATCCATTATCTCGTTTATTTTTGGTTTAATATTGGTTGAAATATTAAATTCAGGGATGGAATCGTACGGCTTTATTAATTGCGGTTTTCGAATATGGATAGTTTTAAATCCAGCCTGTCTAAAATCATTTACCCAATCCTTTTCAGCAGGAATCGAATTAAACCCGTAAAATTCAGTAAGCTCTGCTTGTAAAGCTGGCGACAGCGCTTGGTTAACGGTAAGCTCATTTGCTATTAACTGACCGTCATGCTTGAGCAATCGAAAAATTTCGCTAAGGGCTGTCGGTTTATTTACAAAGGAGAGGACAGATTCAGAAAGGATCAGGTCAAACTGATGATCTGGCAGTGGTATCTTTTCAATTGAGCAGTGTAGAATGTCAATCGAAAGTTGGTCCTGTTTTATTCTTGCTTTAGCCTTTTCGACCATAGTCGAATTCACATCAATGCCTGTGATGTTTGCCCGATATTTTTTTGCTAAATAAGCGACCGTTTGCCCTGTCCCACATCCCACATCTAGGATAGAGGTATTTCTGTTAATGTTCTGATTAATAAACAGCTCCTTAGTTAGCTCAAATCCACCAGGATGAGCGCCTCCAACACCAAATGTTGCGATCAAATCCAGGTATTTAGAGTTTCGGATCAAAATCACCCTCTTCAAAACGATTATTTATCGCAGTGTAACTGGCTGGGGCTGCGATTACTCGCCCCATCGAAGGGCTTTTGTAAGCCTCCCACTACAAATAAGGGAACACGTCATGTCTAAGTGGGAGATCCAACAGCCAGTAACGGCTCGATTGGTTCAACTAACGTTCAGGGTGGGAGAGGAAGCTGATTAAGTTCGCGACGTCGTGTCGCAACGTCTGCACGCGCACATCCTATCCGTCGAAATCCCCACTGAACGAAGTTTCATTTTATAAGTATGAGAGGCTAAGGAGGGGAGTGACATATCGAGTGAAATATAGCTGATCTGCGTTTGAATTTTTTTGAAATTGTAGGTTTTTATCGCAGTGTAACTGGCTGGGGCTGCGATTACTCGCCCCATCGAAGGGCTTTTGTAAGCCTCCCGCTTCAAGGGGAACACGTCATGTCTAAGTGGGAGATCCAACAGCCGGTAACGGCCCGATTGGTTCAACTAACGCTCAGTGTGGGAGAGAGGAAGCTGCGCCGTCGTGTCGCAACGTCTGCACGCGCACATCCTATCCGTCGAACCCCCACTGAACGAAGTTTCCCTTTATCTGGGGATCTGGTGCCGTTAAAATCAATGAGCCCACCTTGATGACAAAAAATTTCATTTTTTTCTGTGTTTATGTAAGATTTTTAATCGTTAAAGAATGATGTCGTTCCTTTATTGCATACTACTACTATACTGAACTAATCATTAAAGGAGTGAACTAGAATGAACCATCAAACTTTAGCTGCCCATGAAGCGGTTGACTTACATGAAATTGTTAACTTTAAAACACTATGTTTAGCAAAATCAAAATTAATGCAAGGATTGGTCTTTGATGAAGATTTGAAAAAGCTGATGCAGAAAGATGTTGAACAATCAATTCAATCACTTAAAGAGCTGCAGGTTATTTATCAGCGAGCTCCTTTTAAAGCCTCTGTTCCTCAAAGCCGTCCAATCCCGACTATCAATTGAAGGAAGGTTAGACAATGAATAATGATTACTTAGATCCTATAAATGCGTTAAATATGCCTGAGCTTGCGGATACAACATTTGCAATGGATTTTCTACTCCGGACAAAGGAAGGCGTTAGAAATTTAGCTGTAGCTTTAACAGAATCCTCCTCCCCGGCAGTGAGAGCACTTTTACGCGAACAGTTAATGCAAGGAATTGCTTTACACCAAGAGATTACCGAGCTGATGATCCGTAAGAAATGGTTCCATCCCTATGAGCTACGAGAACAATATCAATTAGATCAGCTCTCTGCAAATAATGCAATAAAAATAGGTCAAATGGATCTGTTCCCAGACGACACCAATAGAAAAGGAATGTTTGATCGGACCCCTGACGAACATTAACAATAAAGAGGTGGATGAACATGAAGGCAGTAACCTATCAGGGCATAAAAAATATTGAAGTAAAAGAAGTTGAAGACCCAAAGATCCTGAAGCCAGATGACATGATTGTCAAAGTGACGAGTACGGCTATTTGTGGTTCTGATCTACATTTGATTCATGGTATGATCCCTAATTTGCATGAAGACTATGTAATTGGTCATGAACCTGTCGGTATTGTCGAAGAAGTGGGATCAGAAGTGACTAAGGTTAAAAAAGGTGACCGAGTCATCATTCCATTTAATATCGCCTGTGGAGAGTGTCACTACTGTCAAAACCATTTAGAAAGTCAATGTGATACAGCTAATGACAATGGAGATATGGGAGCCTATTTTGGCTATTCAGGTTCAACGGGTAATTATCCAGGCGGACAAGCCGAATATTTAAGAGTCCCTTTTGCTAACTATACACATTTCAAAATTCCAGAAGACTGTGAAGAACCTGATGAGAAGCTAACCGTTATTTCTGATGCAATGACCACAGGATTTTGGAGTGTTGATAACGCTGGAGTGAAAAAAGGCGATACTGTCATTGTCCTTGGCTGTGGACCAGTTGGGTTATTTGCTCAAAAATTTTGTTGGTTAAAAGGAGCAAACCGTGTAATTGCTGTAGACTATGTCGATTATCGATTACAGCATGCTAAACGTACGAACAATGTGGAAGTTATCAATTTTGAGAACTTTGAAAATACCGGTATGTACCTAAAGGAAATAACACAAGGTGGAGCGGATGTAGTTATTGATGCGGTCGGAATGGATGGTAAAATGACCGATCTAGAATTTCTAGCCAGTGGTCTTAAACTTCATAGTGGAGCATTTAGCGCATTTATCATGGCTACACAGGCCGTTCGTAAAGGCGGAACCATTCAAGTGACAGGTATTTATGGCGGAAGATATAATGGGTTTCCGATGGGGGATATTATGAATCGTAATGTTAATATCCGTACGGGACAAGCCCCCGTTATTCACTATATGCCAGAGATGTTTGAACTTGTCACAGCGGGGACCATAGACCCTGGCGATGTAGTTAGCCATGTACTTCCACTTAGCGAAGCGAAGCATGGCTATAACATCTTTGATACAAAAGTTGATAATTGTATAAAAGTTGTCTTAAAACCTTAGGAAAGGAGAGCAAAGCATGAATTATGCCTTACATGAAGTACTTGAAGTCCAAGAGCTAACAGCGTTTAAAACAGCGTGTTTAACCAAATCAAAAACGATGAAGGCCTTAGTGTCCGATCAAAAGTTAAAAGATATCATGCAGCAAGATGTAGACTTATCCACACGCCAGTTACAGGAGTTTGAAGCTATTTTATCAAATGTAAGCAAAAATCAGGAGATGATTGATTATGAATCCAATAATTGAGAAATTAACGGGTATGGATGCGTTAACGGATCAAGTCATTGCAACAGATTTATTGATTTCAGCTAAAAGCGGTGTGAGGAATTATGCAATGGCCGTTACCGAAGCAGGGACCGCTGAGGTAAAAGAGATTTTAATACGTCATTTAGAGGAAGCGCTTGTTATGCATGAGCAAATTTCAAACTATATGATCGAAAAGGGTTGGTACCACGCATGGAATACAAGTGAACAAATTGATTTAAAATTGCAAAATATTAAAACAGCATTGAAATTACCTACCCTATAAACAAGTAAGGAGCAGTTTGCTATCCATCACAACTGTTCCTTTATTTTTATTTATCGGCAATAACAACTCGGGTCTGTCGATATCGGTAGTCATTTTTCCCCTTTTCCTTCAGATCTTAACCTGTCCCTTCCTTATCACACTAAATTAATGAAGTAAGTAATAGGAAAGCACCCTGTGCTATAATAAAATAACGAGCTAACTTCATTCAGCAGAAGTCTCCCATCTGTAAGTGGTGAGATTGATTCAGAGGGGTAAGACCCCAGTTGAATGAAGTTAAAGTCTCCGGTAGATGCCACAGATATTCAGCGGGAATTTATCCGAGCGAAGCTTGATAAAATCTGGGCGCGCAAATATGCCAAGGCGCATTTAAGAGTAGGGTGACTATATGAAAATCGGAGCCTTTTCTAAACGTAATAATATTACTATTGATACAATCCGTCATTATATGGAGCTTGGCTTAATTTTGCCTGAAAAAAAGGGCGGGCAATATCATTTTGATAACCGATGTCAGCAAGATATCAATGATATTCTGAGCTTTAAAAACATGGGTTTTACTTTAAATGAAATAAAGACAATTTTTAAATATAGGAAGCTTGGCAAATTCTCATCATATCAAAAGGATGAATATTATCGCAACTTGTTCACGAGTAAATTAAAGACATTGAATGAGGATCTTAAAACGTTAAACCAATATAAAAACAATATTGAGTTAAAATTAAAGGAATGGAAAATTGCTGACCAGGAAGATCAAGCTCACAGTTTAGGGATTGACCTAAAGACGCTCGATGTATTGAACTGTCAGCACTGCTCCAATCAGCTTGACCTTACTCAAGGTAATGTGGTCAATGGCCAAATTATTAGCGGAAAGCTAACCTGTCCATGTGGTAAAACATACACCATTGATTCGGGAATCTTCATTGATCCAACCCAAACCATAAATGATCATAATGAGCAAGAATATAACCGCTTTTTGAGTGAGTATATTCAATTAACGGACTCATCGTATATAGATAATTTGAATATAGGAATAGAATGGGGCTATAAAAAACTAACCTCAGCTGATTTAAAGGGGAAAATATTATTGGAGCTCGGTACAGGACTTGGCTTCTTTTTAAGAAATATTTATACAGATTTGCCTGATGATTGTCTGTACATTGCCGTTGACCATAACATTTATCGACTAAGGTTTGTTAAAGAGCTATTGGAAAGATCGAAGCTGAGTAAGAGGGTTCTATTTATTTGTTCTGACTTTTTAAACATACCTATAAGAAACAAAGTGGTTGACTTTTTACTCGATTTCACAGGAACAAGCAATTATAGCTTTGAGCACAAAGAGTTTTTACTAAATTATACAGACAAATATGTAAAAGATAACTCTAGTTTATATGGTGGCTACATTCTATTTAAGCATTTTAATGTCAATAGCTTAATACAGGAAGAGTATCGGAGCAACTTTATTTTAGAAAACATAAAAGCTTCAATTAGCCAATTAAACTATCAATTAAAGAGTGAACAGCAGTCGGATTATATTGAAAAAGGCGGAAAATATGAGAACTATTTTGTTGAGGGCGAAAAGGTATATCTATATTACTATTATGGCGTGAGGTCATTAAGCGATGGCTTAGACTAATAGATGTATTACAGGTTTTACCGAAAAACATAAAATCTACTCCATTGCTGTCTTTAGCGGAATGCCATGACGATGAGTAAAATATTGAAGGATAGGGTTAACCCTATCTTTTTTATTTTTTTCCTTAAAAATTGATTAAATGAGTTATTGATGTTGGCATTAGGCTATCTTGTAAAATCAAGTTACGTAAGAGCAACTAGGAGTGATGAATATGCCAACATTTATGCAAGTTAATAAAGGTGAGCTAAGCAATATCGCCCTGTTTTCACTAGGGAAATTTGTTTCGGTATTGGGTCATGCGATTTATACCTTTGCTATTGGTTTATACGTGCTGCAATTGACAGACTCGGGTTTAAGCTTCGCCACGACATTAGTTTTAGGTACGATTCCTATGGTCATGATAAATCCTTTTGCGGGGGTTTTAGCAGATCGCATCGATAAAAAGAAGCTCGTTGTTGTGATGGACTTGACTAACGGTGTTCTGTTTATCGTCATGTTTGTCATTAGCTCTGTTTGGGGGCTAAGCCTAGCTATGGTGTATACCAGCACATTTCTGATCTCGATTGTGACAACGGTATTTTCAGTTAGTATCGAGATTGCCAAACCCAATCTCGTATCAGGCAGAAATTTAATTAATCTTAACGCTATCAGCAAAATAATCGACTCTGTGTCAACCATTTTAGCTCCAATGATCGGGGGACTAATCTATGCATTATTTGATATTAAATTGTTCATATTGTTTTGTGGTGTATCCTATCTGTTATCTAGTATTTCAGAAATCTTTATTGACTTTGATTACAATCATGCGAGTCGGACTAAGCAAAGCAAGCAGGCTAAATTTGTCGAGGATTTAAAAGAGGGGTTCAATTATATTTCGAAGACAGGATGGCTGTTAAAAGTAATCGGGGTCTTTGTCTGTCTGAATTTTTTTATTGGGTTAACCATTAATGTCCCGTTGCCTTTTATTCTTAATCAAATACTGGAGCTAAGTTCGGAGCACTATGGGATTATTCAGAGTGGCTTTCCAATTGGGATGATTATGGGTGCGCTAATAGTAAAAAAAGTAAGAGAGCGGTTAGCTTATGATCAATTGTTAAAGCATATAAGTATTATTCTCTCTATACTGATGGGCTTGATCGGTTTCCCTTTAATGTTTGTAGGTCAAATCTATGATAGTTTCTACCTTTTATACTATAGTCTCGTAACTGTCATGCTAGGCTTCTGTTTAGCATTGATAGATATTTTATTATTTTATCAGCTCCAAACGACCATACCTGAAGCCTATAGAGGTAGAGTGATCAGTATTGGTATAGCACTGGCTAAGCTTGTTTTACCGTTAGGTTTAATTTTATCGGGAAGTCTCGTAAATCGATTACCGGCTGCAGTTCTACCTATGCTCGGAGGAAGCGGCTTTTTTATTATTAATCTATTGATGTTTAGACGGACATCCTCTGATCGAAAGGTTAATGAGCATAATAGTGGCTAAAGTGTAGTGTTATTATCAAAATTTCATCCATTTTACTGAAACATAGGTATTGGCGGAAATGTCTGTTAGCCGCATCGTCTTTCTTTTCCTCTAGAAAGGATAACAAATACATGCCAACTAGTTATTTATTGAAACGAGGAACGATTATGAACTTCAATCCTAGCGAACTCTGTTTCCGCAACCAGAATCAACGCTAAAATTATATTATATTTTTACGAGGTGCAGCCTTACTATCTGTATTTTGAAATGAGTGATCCAATCCCTGCCATAAAAAAATAGGTGATTAGAGTAATTAATAAATGCGTAATTTGTATAGTTTCAACTCCAATCAAACCCAAAAATCCAAGTGTTACAAAAAATAATATTAAAAATATCTGTGAAGCATATGCCCATAATTTCAATACATTATTTGTAGTACGCTCATCAGTATGGGGGGTTTTATCCGATTTTACATACACCATAATAATATTAATCAAAATCAATATTATTGCACTAGTCATGGTTCCCAATAAAAAAATACAATGTCAATTCATATTTTTGTACATTTTATTAATAATCAGGGAATTAAATGTTAAATTGTTAATAATATGTGACAGACAACAATAGACATTTAGTGAGATTATTGCTCTACCAATAATGATCTACAGGGTGTTAGGTTATTCCTAATATAGCTTACCATTTGATGCAGTGTCCTTTTTCTATCAACATTTACCCAGCTATCATACTCATCAACTAAATAAAGTGGTATCTCGTAAGCGAGATTGTTACCATTGGTCCCATTCCATTTTCAATAAACTCAACAAACAAAACATCCCAGACTAGCTTCTTAGGCTTATTTTTCAGCACCATTTGGAAAAATCCTTATCCCATTAATTGATCAATAAAATATCATATTGCCAATGTATTAACATATAATGGTAGGGAAATCATTTGATTGACAATCTTAATAGGGAGGTGTGAGGATGACACAACAGGTTAAGGATGAAAAGGCTTGGGAAGCGACCCATTCAGCAGCACAAACAACGGATTCAAGACCGTTAGTCAAAACAGTGGGCTGTGTTGCATGCTGGGCTTCTAAAATAATTTCACTGACTCAAGCTTGCTGGCCACCACTCGATCCTGCCACCACTACGCTGTAACGTTTAACCTCATTGAGCACAAGTCTCCCACTGCTAGAAGTGGTGAGATGCTACTTACTTGTATTTCATTCAGCTGGGGTATAAACCTCGGCTGAATAAAGTTAAAGCCTTCAACGGATGCCGCAAATTTTCAGCTCGATATAATCTAGGTGTCTATGCGTCAAGGCGCGATTAGGGAGGGCACAACTAATTGTCGTCCTCCTTCAAAAAAATTAAGGAGGAATTATTTTGTCAAAAGCGAACGCACCTGAATTCTATATCCACTTACAACCTCATAGTGCATTACTTGTTGAACGAAAAAGTATGTACTATTTCAGGTTAAGTGGCGAGGCTGTTGAAATAGCGCTATTACTCGCTAAAAATAGATCCTTAGCTAAAACGGCTCAAATTTTAAGTGTCATTAAAGGAGAAACGATTACCGAACAAGATTTGGTTGCCAGGCTAGAGGCGCATCCCATAACAGAAACATGGATACATAATATGCCCTCCCTAGTGGTGACGGGGTCTACGACGTCTTATATTCCGATCAGCTGTACTCTACAACTGACAAATGGCTGTAATTTATTTTGTTCATTCTGTTTTTCTTCTTCAGGAAGACGGCTTAAAGGGGAATTAAAGCCTGAAGAATGGATTTCAATTATGCATCGGTTAGCAGCCAATGGGGTAAGTGATCTAACTTTAACCGGTGGAGAGGCTAGCTTAGTCAAAGGCTTTAAAGAGATCTTAGTCACAGCTAGTTCTTTATTTACCAACATTAGCCTCTTTTCTAATGGGTTGAACTGGAAAGATGAGGAGATTGAGCTTGTCGCTCATTTAGGTAATGTGAATGTGCAAATCAGTCTGGATGGTTCAGCAAAAATTCATGACCAATTACGAGGAAAACAAGGTGCCTTTATCGAATCTATTCATACAATAGCAAAAATGTCACAAAAGGACATTCCTGTATTAGTTGCGATGACCGTTAATCCTGAGAATTATCAATCAGTAGCAGAGGTGGTTGAGGAAAGTGTTCGTGCGGGTGCTAAGGCATTCCGAGCTGGCCTAACCTTACCTCTAGGTAGAGCAGAGGATCATGCTTTTTCGTTAACACAGGAGCAATACAAGCACGTGCAGTCTACATTAGTGGAAGC
This sequence comes from Amphibacillus sediminis NBRC 103570, assembly GCF_001552275.1. Classification (GTDB taxonomy): domain Bacteria; phylum Bacillota; class Bacilli; order Bacillales; family Amphibacillaceae; genus Amphibacillus_B; species Amphibacillus_B sediminis. Next base: position 24,720 of record NZ_BCQW01000022.1, on the reverse strand, counting down.
CCAGCAGAAATACCGTGATAAAATCCATCTTTATTTGTGGGATGACAACAATAATGAGGGCTGTTCAGAGTTCAGTACACCAGGCTATCTCCAATGGTATATAAGGGCGGATGGTTTGGTTACACCATGTCAAATCGAGCCAGTAGCTTTAGGGAACATCCAAACAGATTCATTAGAAAAATTAGGACAACCCTCAAGGTTATCTTCTGTCCAGCAACAAGCCAAAACATGTCGCTGTCTAGCGAAGATTGATTTTCCGGAAGAAGTAGATCTTCCGCATGCATATGTTTAGTGAAGGAGTTAAAACAATGACCGAGGCTATTATTATCGTTGCAGGAGTATTGTCGCTTTTATTGTATTGGCGCTTCAGACCGTCTAGCTATACCTCTTCATTATTATCAGAAGAGGAAGCGATTCAGATTGCCACGCAGTATATCGATCAGCTTGTTGGAGTGGATGTTAAGGACTGGAAAGTTTTTACGAGCTACTGGTATGACCAAAAAGTTATTAATCGTATGCATCAATTAAATTTGCTTGATAAATGGCGGCAGCTATTATTTGACTGGGGACTAGTAGAAGCATGGCGACTACGTTTCATTCATCAAAATAATTCAATAGCGATTAACATTAGTGCCAAAAAAGAGGTCACGTTTTTAGACACGACGATTCGGAACACAGCGCTCTTACGTGAAACTAAACCCATTATAACCACTTCAGAGGATATTGTTAGGCTGTTAAGTAGTGAAAATGACAGTGTGCTTTGGAAAAGTTTACAGACGACGGGTAAAGGTGAAAGAACAGAAGAATTAGCCAATATTAAGCAGTACTGGTACATGATTAATCAAGAAGAAGTTAGGATGAAACTGACGGTAGTCTTGTCGGATGACCGCGTCACACAAATAAGTAGTGATACAGAAATAAACACGAATGCTATTCAATCACTAGTTAGAAAGGAGTATCGAGAAAATGCCCTCAACTTAAGTAGTTTTATAGGTTCTTTAGCTGCGGTGATTGTTGCTATTTTTGTCTTTATTCATACCGAACAAGTGATCAATGCCACCAGTAGTATGGTATTGACCATCTTAATGGTTAGTTCAATCTTGTTAACAACTATAGATCATATCAAAATGAGTGTTATCCATGCATTTGATTCGAGGTTAACATTGAAATCGATCTATACGGTAGGAACGCTATCAGCTTTAGTAGGAATGATCACTTATGGCTTTCTCACCTTTCTGCTCTCTTTTGTTGGCCTAAATCTAGCTGAGCTAAATGGTAGTCTTACCTTTCAAAACATGATGACACAGTTAAGTACAGGGATAGGGGTTGGCTTGATTTGCCTATCCATCTCAGGAATATTCTTTTATCTGCTCCAACTTGGCGGTTATGTTCGTATTTCTCCTGAGTTATCTTCCCGATCGATTTTTTTATCTGGCTATCGCTATCGGCAATCATTAAGTATGTCCGTTCAAAGTGCGCTACTAGAAGAAACCATTTATCGGCTACTTGCTATTTCCTTGTTGACTTTACTATTTGATCAAACCGTTTTGGCTATCGTAATAACGTCTATTTTATGGGCATGTTTGCATCAAGGGCAGGGTTTTTCACCATCCATTTTCAGGTGTTTGCAATTAGTGATGATCGGTTTAATCTTAGGCTATATTTTTGTTCATTTTGGCTTCCTAGCTGCCTTCATTGCCCACTTTACCTATAATTTCTTAACAACATCTCTGCCTTTAATCGAATATCAATTAAGTAAATATAGAGCTACAGAATCTGTGTCAATCAATACAAATCGTTAAATGAGAGGTGATATGACTAATGCTGGAAGTAAAGAACGTAACCAAAACCTATCAGCAGGGGGAAGGGATCTTTGATCTGAGCTTTCAGGTTAGACCTGGAACGATTATGGGGGTAGTTGGTGCCAATGGTGCGGGTAAGACAACCTTATTCCGTTGTATTGCAGGGCTTTTCCAGCCCAATTCGGGGATGATAAGCATTGAAGGGGAACACCCAGGTACAGAGGCAGCTAAACATCTGACCGCTTATGTACCTGATCAGGCCTATTTGTTCCCTTCCCTTACGATTGCTGAGCATATTCAATTTAAGGCCAAGGCTTTTGGTCTTAGTAGTGAAATTGAAGAATCTGTTAGGAAAGCATTAGCTACGGTAGAGCTTACTGAATTAGCTGATCGAACGAGTGGAAGTTTATCAAAAGGGCAAAAACAAAGAGTAATGTTAGCCGCTGCCTATCTGCATCAAGCCAAGCTATATATTTTGGATGAACCAACAAATGGATTAGACATTCCTTCTAAACAATGGTTGGCAGAGTGGCTGTTGACACAAAAGGCACAGAATAAAATACTACTTGTTTCATCTCATAGTCTTGATTTTATTAAGGATGTTGCTGATCAGTGTCTATTAATAGAAAAAGGTCATTTTAAGGGAATAGATGATGTGCCACACGATAAAGCTGCTAAGCACGACTGGGGAAACCGAATTATCCAACGCTTAGGAGGGAGCGTTCGACTCTATGATTAATATCATTGATTTACAGCTGAAAATGATCAAAAAGAAACTAAAAAAGTGGTCCTACCAGTCTGGCCATGTCATGCTATTGTTGATTATTTTGTTAGTTGGTCTAGGCTCTCTTCAATATAACTTATTTGCTCGAGTAGATTACAGCCATCCATTATGGCAAGGTTGGGTCATACTAGGTTTATTACTTTTAAATGCGTTATTTGGTATGATTTCAAGCCGAATTCCTTGTCATTTACATGATATAACGTGGATTTACTCTGTCCCAAAATCAACTTTCCAAATTTTAATCGCTTTGTTTTTATCAAAAATGATCCCGCGCCTCAGTATTTGGTTGCTCTCCGCTGTTACGGTTGAATTTATCATGATTTTGTCTGGAGCTTGGAGCCATATCTTTGTTAAAGCTCTAATCTGTTATTCAATCTTTTTCGTTTTTGATCTAGTCGCGTTTGCTTTGTCTACACTAAGAGGAAATGTGAAGGCATCATCGTTCTCTACAGCGCTGATTGTAGTGCTAGGGATAGGGTTTGGGATCCTAACCTATTTTATCTTTAATGAAAATGTCCCCTCTCTATTTTCTGGTATGATCATCGAATTAGGTCAAATACTGAATGGGACACTGCACCTTAGTTCTAGTATCTTTTTAATTAGTCTGATTTCCTTCTGTCTGATTATCATCTACCTCTTCTGTGAAACACCAAAATTTAAAGAAAAGCTTGTTTTTGAAGCCGATTTTTGGTCGCAATATGAAAGCTTTAATACGCTGATTAATTCTGCGCGGGGTCAATCAAGCTATACAAGCTGGTGGGGAGGTAAGGTTTTAACGAACAGCTTCGCATTTGTTTGGTTTGAATTATTGCTATTACGAAAGGGCTATAAGAGTCTACTTTTTCACTTTATCGTTACGGTGGTGTTATCCTTCTTCTTGTTCAATATTTCACCATTGTTTTATTATGTGATGTTCACTTTTCTTATATTAGCTAATCTAGTAAGTGGTTTTGTCTCTGGGACGATACGGCATTATTACTCGGATACGCTATTAACTACACCCGGGAGTCTATTCGTAAAGGTGTTATTAATTGAATCAACATCACTTTTGCCAAACTTCTGTTCATTGATTTTATTAAATGTTATCGCCCAATATTTAGGCGTATTACCTAGCCTTTCTATCGTTATTTTGATCCATCTGCTCTTTCTCCTTTCGTTAATGATTCGTATCCATGTGTTTTCCCGCTTAATCGTTAATCGTGAGATAACGGCATGGACGTATTATAAACATGTTATAGCTTGGAGTTTGCTAACCATGATGACGGTTCTATTGATCTGTCTCTTTCCATTGAATCATAGCATGCTATTGAATACTGTAAATATTACGATCTCTATCATCTTGTTAGCGTCGATAGGCATGGCATTCCGCTTTATCCATCTATTCAATAAGCTGCAAATTACGAGGAAAGACAGCATTGCAGTGAGCCGTACTCAAACAAGCGACTAAAAGGGTGTACCCCTGATCATGTTTAGACATGATGAACAGAGTATTGAGTAGATTTTGGATATAATGAACCTCAATATAGTCGGAGTTAAGCCTACACGATGTAGGTCATGCAGACGTTAGCACAAGACGTCTTCACGTCCAATAGAATGTTAGTTTGAGCAATATCCTATTGCCTCGAGTGAATCAGGACCTTAGCGTCCGTTATCTTCTGTCTAAATAGATTTAATTCCTCTCTCCATTTTGTGGCGGGAGTTTGACAGACGGTTATCCGTGATAAAGCAGGAAGGGAGTAATGAGGTATGACAAGAGAATTAATCTTGAGTGAATTAGAGCGTCATTTTGACCTTGTAGAATCGAATCAGATTGAGATGGTTTGCTTTTGGGCCTTAAGCTGTGGACTTTGTAAACAGGTATTGGAGAAGTTATCAAATTATCGAGGTGACTCGATCATAACAGTTCATGTCCCCTTATGTGAATCTGATCATGATGATGAACAAGTCAATCATTTTTTAGATGAACATCATATATCGTTGCCCGTTTACTTTGATCGTGATCAGCAGTTTTTTTTACAAATTGAATCAATCTACCTGCCGACCTTAGTGGTATTAGATCAGGTGACTAACACCGCCACAAACATCTATTACTTAGATGAAATTGAAGCAAAAATGAAGGAGAATTTACTCAAAGCAGACTAAGTTGAGCATATAGATCAAAACTTTCGGGCGTATTGGTAAATTGAGCGAGCTGGTTTAATCGGGGAAATAGTATGTTTTCTCTGATTAAACTTACTCGCTTACTTATTTGTATAAAACAACGGGTTTAATTTGCTATCTGGCGATTGTATGTCTGGTTAGCGCTAAGCTCATGGCTTTATTATTGCTATTATTCCCCGGAAAATAATAGACTTCCAATTCCTGGAAAGGTAAAATGGAAATAGGATGGATAATACTTGCACTTAGGTTGTCATCGAAATAATGGGAGGAGGGATATTCTTGGGGCATAAAGTAGACATATCTGAAGTTATAGACTTTTCAGATGAATTCAAATTAACATCAGAGGAGATAAAAGATAGTCTTTTAAAAGTGGAGCTATGCATAGAAGAGTTTTGTAATATGAGCTCTTTTTCAGGTGAAACAGCAGATCAAGCAAAATTATATTTTATAGATTTTCATCTTACAGTATTGACTACTTTTAAAGGGGTACTTACTGATCTATTTAATAAATTGAACAACCATATTGAAACCTTTCAATCAAGGGTAGATAAAAGTAGTCGTGCTATTGTCCAAAGTCATTATCTTACAGATGTTATGGAGGATGTTAATAAAGGCAATAGGACTTTACAGGCAGAACATAAGGTTGTCAGTAACATTATTCGCAGTGTTTCGGATATAAGCAGTGCAACCACCCCTTCTTTAAGTGATATTGAACAGGCACATCATAGTGTAGTAAATAAAGTAGAGGATTTACTAGAGGATTTAGTCTCGTTTACACGTATAAATAAAAACGGTGTGTTGCAAGTTGGGAATATCCTTAAAGAAATAGAAACTACTTTAAATCACGTTGGGGCTGTGAATGGAAATGCTAGATTTACTAATTATAAAGGTGATTCGACAACTAAGGGATTAGCGACATTAAAAGATTATAATAAGACTATTGTAGATATAAGGCAAATAAATAGTAAATCTATTCAATATATGTCTATATATGAGATCGAACGATTGATGGGCGCTACACTAAAAGATATGGACGAGACAGGGCGAAAAATCTTAAATTATGCTTTAATTGATTTAAAAAACGGGAAGATTGATCGAAAAATTTACTATAGCATATTTTCAACAATGATTAAATCTACTAAACAATTAAGTGAAAAAGAGCTAAATGAAGAAGTACCACAAAGCGTTATCAGATATTTGTATGATAATAAGGTGGAAATTGGGCTTGATTTGGCAGTTAATTTTATAGTTGAATCTGCAAAATATATTGGCCAGGAAGTAAAGGTAATCGGGAAAGGAGTTGGAGCGTTAGCGACTGATATTAGAACTATAGGGGAGTTGTTTAGTCGAATTTCAAATCGGACAGGTAATATAATTAAAATAATTGGGAATGCCACGATGAAAACCTCTAATTTTATATCGAAAACAGGCCAATTTGTTCAAATATCAGGTAAAGTATAGGGGGAAGCTTCATAGTTGCTAGTGCAGCTGTAGGGATGTACGAAGATTTATATGAAAATGGAAAGTCTGTTGGAGAGGCAATAATGCACAATGCTACAAGTGCAGGAGTGGGCATGGCGGGTGGTGCTATTGGCACAGCTATAGCCGCGGGCTTCTCTATTACGCCAGTTGGTTGGACGATAGGAGCTGGGCTTCTTGCTACTTGGGGGTTTAATTTAGCTTATAATTACAATTTTTTAGGAGTTCAAGATGGTCTGGACTATGTAGGTCAAAAATTAGACGATGTTGGCAATTGGGTTGTAGATTCTGTCGAGGGTGCTGGACAGGCAATTAGTAAAGGGATTGACGCAATTAATCCTATGAACTGGGCGTGGTGAATGAGATGCAATGTGAAGTGCAAAGAGTTGCGAAGAATCCAAGATATAGAATTTTGAAGATTGATGGAGAGACCTACGCAATAGATATGGGTAAGTCAGTAATGAAATCGCTATTTCCTTTTCTAACATGGATAGTACCTAATACTATTTATAAAGTAGATGAAGACGAGATTAATAGTAAGTTAAGGCACGTGGAGAGAGATAAATCGAAGGATAAAAGTCTTGCTATATTGGGAACGGGAATAGGTATATTTTTAGCCAATTTACTAACCCCCCTAACAGATTATTTTAACATATCAAGCACAATGTTAGTGAACGGTATTGTTGGAATAGTGATGTTATTAGTTGTGATGCTATTCCGAGTATATTTGGGTAACAGGTATAAAAGGAAATTTGCTAAAATGATAGCTTTTGATGAAGCCTTAAAAGTTCAGGTTTTCATCAGACCAGAATCATTTAAACACTTTATGCAATGTTTTCTTAGTTATTGTTTTATTTTGATTTTTCTTCTTGCTATGTTCGCATTTTTTATTATACACGGTAATATAGTGGCAATAGTTGTAGCAACCTTTTTCTTTTTTTGCTTAACACTCCTTAATGTAATGACTATCTTAGATGGTCCGACTCCAGTGAGATTTAAATGAAAATGCGGTAAAGTTCTTAAACAAATGTCAAGGAGGTAAAAATATGTTACCAATAGGTTCAATAGTATATCTAAAGGATGGAACCAGTAAGCTAATGATATTAAATAGAGAGGTCCAATTCTTGAAATAAATGGTGAGAAGCAATTGTTTGATTATTCAGGATGTTTATACCCACAGGGCATAGTCCCGGACAATGTCTTATATTTTAATAAAGAAAATATAGATGAGGTAGTGTTTAAAGGATTTCAAGATGAGGAAGAGGAACGATTTCAAAAAATATTTAGTGATTGGCTAGTGGAAAATCAAAGTAACCTTGTTAAGGGAAAAGTAGAGGGCCCACTTAATAAAGGATAGGACAATAAGTAAAAACAAGTGCAAAGGATCGATTCAGTCACATTATATTAAAATGTAAAATACCTGCGAGATTTGTGATCGAACCGATCAAAAAAAGATGTCAGACCAATACCTAAATAGTGAATGGATAGTTCATTAAAAAGATAGGAAGAGCATGATGAGGAAAAAAACGTATATCTTAGTTACAGTGGTTTTATTTTTTATCCTAGTTGGTGTAATGCTCAAATCACCTCCTCCGCTGAATGATTTTTTGATTGAGGATGAGCCGGAAATCATAGACGAAGATCATGCAGAAGAAGATTTTATTGTTGATCCGATTGAGTACATAAATTTAAAGTCAGAAAACCGATTGCTGAAAGAGGAATTAGAATCACTTGAAAGGTCTTATTTTGCTAGTTGGATTGAGTTAGTCAAAATTATTGTTGATGCTGGTCAAGCAAGTCAACTTGTAAGTTACTATTATGGTGATACAGCTGAACTCATTTATGCCGAGGCGGATGAGACAAGATATATACTCTATTTTCAAGACGATCAAGACAAATCCCCCTATCACTACCTAGTCGTGGGTTTCGAAAATGGAATCGGAGAGTTTTTTGCTTTTTTAGATAGTCCAGGAGATGATTTTACTTGGTACGGCGGAGGCGAGGTCTATAGTGGCTCTATTCAAAATCCTGATATCCAATCCGTCCAAGTCGTCCAAAATGAACAGGTCTCTCAAGCTGAGATTATCTCTGTCGATAATGATTTGAGGGTTTGGTATTCTCTAATTGATTTTGAGCGAAAGCCTTTAACAGCGGAACCAGATGATATCCGAATTGAGGCACTTAATAGTCAAGGGGAAATCATTTGGCAGGAAGCATTTAAAGGAAATTTAGGAGGTTAGCAATACTATTACCGTTATTGGTAAAAGTAACTGAGTTAACGACATACATAATTATACTGATATCTAGGTATTAAGGGACATTAAAGAGGTCGGATGAGTCTGGCTTCTTTTTTCGTTATAATAATCTTAACGTGTGTGGTCAAAAATGCCCAATGATATAAGCGCGCATATCGAGACAATAATTAGTTGAGCAAAGGAGAGAATGTCTTTAGAAACATGAGTGAGGCATATGCGACTCAACCATGAGTTTGTTGATTAATCAAAACCAGGATAAAACAGCAATAACTATTTGAACTAAATGGATTAATAAATATCACGCAACAACCATGGAGCTTTGCAAACTGTGAAGAAAAACAAAAGCGTGTCATAACCTAAGCATAGGAGGGCACATTAATGAGGAAAGTAGAAGTACACACGTTTAATGAAGGCTGGCTAGAAAGTTATCAAGAGGAATCGAAAGTATTAATTGAAGTATTTAACTCAGAAATAGTAGCAATTGAACATATCGGTAGTACTTCAGTAAAAGGAATGAAGGCCAAGCCTATTAACGATATCATGATTACTGTTAATGACATTAATCGAATGGCTGACCATGGTTAAAAAAGGCTATCAAGCAAAAGGTGAAAATGGAATAAATGGGCGTAGATTTTTCCAAAAAGGTGGAGACAATCGTACTCATCATGTCCATATCTATCAATTGGGCCGTCGAGAAATTAAACGTCATCTTGCCTTTCGGGATTATTTACGAGCCCATGCAGTTGATGCTAAGACCTATGGAGACTTGAAAGCATCACTTGCAAAACGTTATCCCAATGATATCGAATCCTATATCAAAGGAAAGGAGCAGCTCGTTGTCGAGATTGAAAAACGAGCGTTAAAGTGGTTTGAAAGTGAAATGGGTAGCAGCAATCTAGCTGAATAAATCGATTCGTTTAGCATGACCAACGAAATTGAATCAGTGTGTCTTAAGGAAGAGAGTGTTCCGGGATTACATAGATATATTATTGGGATACTCGTTTTTAGATAGATCAAACAGGGTATAGCTATAGTTAAGGAGTGAAGTATTATGGGTAGAGGTGGAGGAAGTCGTGGAGGCGGTTCATTTGGTGGCGGAAGCCGAGGTGGCTCATTTGGCGGAGGTGGCCGAGGTGGTTCCTTCGGTGGTGGAAGCCGAGGCGGTGGCTTTGGCGGTGGTCGAGGCGGTGCAGGTAGAAGCAGTGGAACATTTGGTCCAGGGAAAAATCGAGGCGGATCTGCTGGTAGGCCAAGTGGTGGAACAGGAGGTTATCGTCCTGGCCTAGGACCGATTTATCATTCCCGGCCTTACTATGGGCGGCCATTTTGGCGTCGTCCGCGTTATTACGGAGGCGGCGGCTGTGGTGGTTGCGGGATCTTCTTGTTTATTTTACTTGGTTTGTTTTTAGTCGGAATTTTTAACACATCTATTTTGAATACGCCATTTTTATCAAGAATTACCCCTTCAACGATTGAACGTGAGCCGTTGCCTGCGGGACTTGTAGACGAAACCGATTATTACACCGATGAGTCTGGTTGGATAAGTAACCAAACTGTCATGCTTGATGGACTGCGCCATTTTTATAAAGAAACAGGAGTTCAGCCGCATGTCTACATAACAGATAATATTGAGGGCAATACCAACCCTTCTTTATCAGAGGTTGAGGGCTTTGCTAATGACTTGTATGATGAATTATTTACGGATGAGGCACACCTTTTACTTGTGTTTTTTGAAGCAGTTCCGGAAAATTATGCGACTTACTATTTAACGGGTAGCCAAGCTAAAACCGTTATTGATACAGAAGCGGGGGATATTCTTCTTGATTATCTTGATAGATACTATTACGATAAAAACATGACAGATTCAGAATATTTTAGTCGTTCTTTCCGTGAGGCAGCAGATCGGATAATGGAAGTGACACGTTCTCCGTGGATTACTGTTTGGATAATCATTGGCGTCGTATTACTTGTATTTTTACTCTTCAAATGGTGGTCGAAAAGGCAAGCCCAAAAGGAAAAAGAAGCGAAGCGAACTGAAGAAATGCTAAACAAGCCTTTGTCAACATTTGGTGATAGTCAAGCAGACGATTTATCAAAAAAATACCAAGATGATTAAGCTAACTTAAAGGAGGAAATAAAGATGTCAATTTTGTCACGTTTTCAAGATATAATTAGCTCAAATGTAAATGCTGTACTGGATAAGATGGAGAATCCAGAGAAGATGATTGATCAATATCTACGTAATATGATGAACGACTTGGCTGAGGTTAAACAAAACACAGCGAGTGTTATGGCTGAAGAGACAAGAGCGAAGCGTCTTGTCGATGAAAATGAGGCTGAGGTTGTCAAGTATACCGAGCTAGCCAAAAAAGCACTAAATGCGGGTAATGATGATGATGCTCGGGTCTTTTTGGCCAAGAAGCAGGAACTCGAAGATGTTGGGGTAGGTTTGTCAAAAACTTATGCTACCGCTCATGAAAATGCTAGTAAAATGCGTCAGATGCACGATAAGTTAGCCTCAGATATTGAAAAGCTTAAAGGGCGTCGTGCTTTAATCAAAGCGCAACTCTCAGTTGCAGATACCCAGGAAAAGCTGAACGCGATGAGCAAGTCAGTTGGTAAATCAAAAGGTGCAATCAGTTCATTCCAACGTATGGAAGAAAAAGCCGCGCGTCGACTAGATGAGGCAAATGCGATGGCTGACTTGAATGAGGAGCCAGTCGATCAAGCGAAAAGCCTTGAAGAGAAATACGCTGCTAAACAAGGCTCAGCAGCTGTAGAAGATGAGCTGCAACGTATGAAAAATGAAATGGGATTAGAATAAGATAAAGAAACAGAAGGGCAAAACCCCCTTATTCCAGTCTGTAGACAAACCTCTCATGAAAATCAGTTTTATGAGAGGTTTGTTCTGTTTTAAAGGTATGAAGCTAGCGGCATTCCGTGTTCATTTTTCCTCAAATTGTAAAGCACCGTATGTGCGGAGGTTTTTTTCTTGTCTGGCTTTTCTCAGGGTATAAATTTCTCGATTCTAATCTGTGTGTCTTACATGGTCGGCTTCATTCATCATATTTAGAATACTAGGAAAATCATTCCTATTTGATCTCACCTCACGTTATCGTGATAAATTATTTTCACTAATGTGGAAATGGGTGAACACTCTTTTGATATAATAGAAGAACATTAAGTTTCTAGAAAAGAGGGAGTTTTATGGGCAAGCTGTACATTAAACAAAAAGTGTTTAGTATTGGGGAATCCTTTACAGTTAAAGACGAAAATGAAGTTGACAAATATTTTATTAAGGGTAGTTTTTTATCCATTCCTAAGACGTTTACAATTAAAGATGCTAATGGGAACGAAATAGGTGTTATTACCAAGAAGGTGTTTAGCTTCTTACCGAAATTTTTTGTCGAGGTAGATGGTCAGGAGGTTATGACCATACAAAAAGAGTTTAGCTTTTTCAAAGCACGTTATCGCATCGATGGCTATGGTGTCAGCGTACAAGGTGATTGGTGGGATAAACATTTTGAAGTACTTAGTCGAGGAAAGGTTATCGGACATGTTAACGAAAAATGGTTTACATGGGGTGATACCTATGAAGTTGATGTACATGATGAAAATTTTGAGCATATTATGATTTCATTAGTTATAGCCATTGATTTTGTTAAGAATGAAGAACGTTCAACAGCTCATTCAAATCATTGAAATAAATAAGGCTTTACGCTGGAGTAGCTTACTTCCTCTTAGAGCTCAGCCATCGTATCCAAGAACTTTTTTTAAAATAAGATTTTCGCTAATACGATGATGCTTGATTAAAGGGATCGCTCTCAACGCTTTTTTTAGTAGGAGGATCCCTTTTTATTTTTCAAGCTCGATTGTTTCAAATAACTTTTTTGATTGCTTATTGGCATACTAGAGTCCTTGTAGGCAGAATTCTATAAAGCTTGTATCCGTTGTTCGGCATCTTGCAGATAGAGCTCAAGCTCTTGCTCAGATAAGTAAGGGACTCGACCATAAAAGACATGATCAATCACTTCGACACTATTACCATTAAATAACCAATCAGATGTTACCGTACGAATAGCCTGACTTAAGGGATTCTCTGCTCCTTCGATCTCTTGAGGCTGCCCTGTTGGGGTCAAGAATAAGGCACGCTTACCTTGAAAGCGTTGAAAGGCTTGGTCATTGTCAAAGCTGTATGCAAAGCCATGCTGGAAGACACGATCGAAATAGCCTTTCATAATTGCCGGCATCCCATTCCACCAGATTGGAAAAATATAAAGGTAAAGATTACTCTCTAACATCAATTGTTGTTCTTTGATAACCTCCGCTGGAAATGTTGCATGATCACGAACAAATGCACCGTCCTCAATGTGAATCATATCCCCAGCTTCCAAAATGGGATTGAATTTCATTTTATATAAATCTCTTACATTAACCTGATAGCCTTTGGTCTCCAATGCTGCTGTTACACGATCCAATAATGCGTGTGAAAAGCTACCTTCTCTAGGATGTGAAAAAACAATTAATGCTTTAATATCAATCACGCCTTTCTCTTTCTCTATTATCCATTCTTCAGCTTCTAGCTGGTCAAAATTATACGCCTCAATAAGAACAAAAACAACTCTAAATAGACAAGGGTAGAGGTGAAAATAGAACTAAGAAGCATTTAAATTCAATAAAGAAGAGTCGCAGGCTGCTAGATTAGAATCGCAACAAAAAATGATTAATTTTTAGAGGCTGTGTTTGCCACAGAAAGCAGTCCGAGCAAAGGATTCAAAAAGATACGGATTAAAAGGATATTAACAAGTTTAATTATTCTAGTCCGATCACGCATACTATGCTAATTAAATAGCGACACGGCCAAATCACTGTTTACACCCATGGCAGCTCTTACGCCATTACCGGCCGCAATAATCAGCTTAGCAGGATTAACCGTTGATGCGTCGCCGGCTGCGTATACACCTAGAACATTGGTTCTTCCTAGATTATCGACGACGATGCCACCATCCTGATTGAATTGACAGCCAAGTGAACTTGCAAAGGTGTTAGCTTGACGATGTGAAGTTGTAACAAAGCCACCGACCCTAGTTAATATGGATTGATCCTCAAAGACAAGGGTCATTATTTTTCCATTTGTACCCTCAAGTTGTGTAATAGCTTTTTTATTTATCTCAATTCCATTTTGACGTAGTGACTGTTCCTCAGTTGGTGTTAAAATGGACTTCCCGTTCGTGCAAACTACGAGGTCTTGACTCCATTGAAAAATAATTTTGGCTAGGTGTGCGGCATCCTTGTCTTCTGAAATGAGGACAAGGGGTTGATCCCTTAACTCCCAACCATCACAATAAGGGCAACTAAAGAGACTTTTTCCATAGAAATGGTCAATTCCCTCAATCTCAGGCAGGCTTTCTTTCAGTCCTGTTGCTAAAATAATTTTTTTACTGTTATATGCCTGTCCTTTGTCTGTAATAATAGTATATGTCGTATGGTCAACTGTACTTACTGTTTGAACTAAACGGTTCTGAAGAGTGACTGAAGGGTATTGAGCTATATCCTTATGGGCCAAATCTCTAAATACTTGTGGTTTAATCCCATCTTGAGTGATAAAACCATGTGATTGTTGCGTAACTTGATTTCTAGGTTGATTATCATCGAAGAGCATGACCTTCCTTTTAGCTCTTCCTAACATAAGAGCTGCGTTGAGGCCGGCAGGACCACCGCCAATAATAATACAGTCCAACATGAATAAGTCACTCCCATTTAGCATAAATTGATTACCTTTGATCTAACTCTTAATAGCTTGTGTCACTTTAACCAATCTATACATAGCCCCGATCTGGATCTAGCCATCTAGTTAGGATAATTTAGCTTAAGTAAACGACTTACTACTTATCACGCTCCCCTTTTTTGATGTTATCAGTTAGATGGGGTGGTTGTTTTCTAGCTTTATCGCAGTGTATCTGGCTGGGGTTGCGATTACTCGCCCCATCAAAGGGCTTTTGTAAGCTTCCCGCTTCAAAAAATAAGGAACACGTCATGTCTAAGTGGGAGATCCAACAGCCCGTAACGGCCCGATTGGTTCAACTCACGTTCAATGGGGGAGATAGAAAGCTAACTAAGTTCGTAACGTCGTGTCGCAACGTCTGCACGAGCACATCCTATGCATCGCCCCCCACTAAACGAAGTGTCACTTTATCCAACTCATAAATAGTAATCATTACTATTTACAATCGGTTGAATTTGTTTTATAATAGTGTTTTTAACACAAATTCATTAATTTCACTTTAGATAGATTAAATTTCCATTTTGAAGGGAGGGATAGCAGCATGGCTAAAAAAGCGAAAATAGCAAAAGAACTTAAGCGTCAAGCTTTAGTTGAGCGCTATGCTGAATTAAGAGAGGAACTTAAAGCAAAAGGTGATTATAACGCACTTGGCAAGCTACCAAGAGACTCATCACCGACACGATTAAACAATCGTTGCAATGTGACTGGCAGACCTAGAGGATATATGCGTAAATTTAATATGTCACGTATTGCTTTTCGAGAATATGCCCATAAAGGCCAATTACCTGGTGTTAAAAAATCGAGCTGGTAAAGAGCCTCTAAGGGTATGACAGGGACAACGACTTTGCCGTTGTCCCTGTTGTTTTTTCGCAGTGTAACTGGCTGGGCTGCGATTACTCGCCCCATCGAAAGGCTTTTGTAAGCCTCCCACATTAAGAAATAAGGGAACACGTCATGTCTAAGCGGGAGGTCCAACAGCCAGTAAATGCTCGATTGGCTCAACTAACGTTCAGTGGGTGAGAGAGGAAGCTGACTAAGTTCGCAACGTCTACACGAGCACATCCTATGCGTCGAAACCCCCACTGAGCGAAGTTTCACTTTATTGTATAAATGGTGGATTTTCTAGGTACTAGACTGGCTAAGTATATCGACGAGTTAACTCTTATTTCCCTGAGTTGACGCTATTCTTCTACTTTTTCGCCAAACAGCTCCGGAACGATGGTAAAGCCGTCAATAACGGTATCTTCATCAACTTCAATCATTAAGTAGCGTTTACCACTAAAATGAACCTGTCTAACATGGCGCAGGTCCTCTGGACTTACAGCGATGTTCGCTACTTTCGTCTGGATCTTAATCGATTTGGATGTATATTTAGGTACAATGTTTTTGGCTTTTAACTCATATTTCTCATCATCAATTACATTGTGAAAAGCCGCCTGGATTTTTTCAGTATCTACATCCTCTATTCCACTATGCTTAAGTACTTGTTCAACGTCTTTGTAATCTAATTTAGCTGGTTCTTCTTCTTGGTCACTTTCCTCAACAATTTGGTTAATTTCTTCATAAACGCTGGCTAGTGTTCCGGTATTAAGCTGATGCCCAATAGCGTCCCGGACAATTTCCTCAAAAATGATCTTGTCCTCTTTTGCTGTTATTGTCTCTTCTGCATTGAGAACATACTCAATAAACTCTGGATCTGGTTCATTCGCTTTACTAGCAGAATAAAGGATATGATTAACGTCAGCAGCATTGTCCGTAAAGCATGGAAATAAAAATCCACCGATAGGTGCTGTTAAATTAATAATCGGATCAACCACTACATTGTATTTAAATTGTTTTTCGACATAGTCAAAGAGTAGCTCTTTTTTCGGATCTTGGGTTTTATTGATACTACATAGGATAAAGGGATGTGAATAAACGGTGTCACGATCACTTTGATCAGGGTCTTGGTTACTTCTTTTGATTGGCTTGAAATATTCACCCTTAATAAAACTAACAACGATATCCATTTCATACTGCTGTTTGTTAAGGATTTTTTCAACGAGTTGGAGCATCTGCTCTTTCCAGCTATCGGTTTCCTGACTAAGTAATCCTTGGTGAAGAATGAATTGACTTGAATGCTCAAGGTTAGTTTGAAATTTTAATTCAAATAGTTTCTCGTCAAGGGAGCCGGTTAAGACTTTTTTGAAATTGGTCAAAAAGAGCTCTTGTTCTTCTTGATCCAGTAATTGAAAAGGTTGACATTGTTGATGATAGATCTCACTTGTTTCCTTCATAATATAGACATTAAATATATCGTGGATATGTAGTAAATCATTTTCTTTTTTAAATTGTTTACGAAAATGCGCAATATCTTTTTTGTTCATGTAATCTCTCCTCCTACGTCCTTTGATCTTAACATATTTTTAAACTTGGGATATAGGAGAATACGCGCATTTTTAATGGTAATCGAATCAAATTATAGTTGATGTAGTTCTCTGGCAATTGACTCAATGATAAAGACTACAGGGACTTGTGTTGTAATATTACTTTGCTGATAGAATTCTTCAGTTATATAGTATGAAATGTTTAAATCGGAAATCTTAGCAATGGTAGAAAGTTTATTGTTGGTGATACTGATCACCTTACTGCCTTCTTGCTTGAGCTTATTTAGCTGTGATACGGTAAAGGGATTTTCTCCTGATACGGACAAGGCAATCGTGACACTGTTGTACCGGAGCTTAGAATGGATAGGATAGGAAAAATCCTTAATGTAGGTCGAGAATTTACCTAAACTAGAGAAATAACGAGCGCCATATTCAGCTAGTATTCCTGAGCTTCCATTACCAATAAAAATAACGGTATCGGCTGCTGAGACGAGTTCAGCTGCCTTCCGAATTTGTTGGTCTCGCTCAGTACTTAACGTACGTTCGAAAAATTCAAGCATAGCATGCTGACTACTTTTAATTCGGCTTTTTTTATCTTGCTTAAGCTCCATTTTTAGCTTTGTTTTAAACTCAGAAAATCCATCACAATTAAGCTTGCGACAAAAACGCAAAATCGTTGCGGTTGAGACATGGGTGGCATCTGCAAGCTCTCGAATCCGCATGTATGCAACCTTTTCACTATTTTGACAAATATAATTATAAATTGAGGTTTCGAGTTCATTAAATGAGGCAATGACTTCGCTAGTGAACATTGGTAGTACCTACCTCCATCATTAAGAGATAACTTTATTATAGCACAGTTAAAAACATAGTGTTACATTTATGACACAAATAACCCTTAATGGGATATCGAACAGGATTTAGCCCTGACCTATACACGTGATTACAAAGGGTTTATGCTAAGGATAGAACGTGAAGAAGATGCACATTTTAAGGACTGGTTAATAATAAGGAGGTTTTTTTGATGGCAAAAGGACGTTTTCCAGAGGGCTTTTTATGGGGAGGTGCAACAGCCGCAAACCAAGTAGAGGGAGCTTTTGATCAAGATGGGAAGGGTTTATCTATTTTTGATATGGTTCCGTTCGTTCCTAAGGAAGAACGTGGTGATCTTGAAATGGAGGTTCGTAGTGAAGCAGAGCTAAATGCACTGTTAGCCGGAGATAAGGGTGATAATTTTCCTAAGCGTCGAGGAATCGACTTTTATCATCGTTATAAGGAAGATATTGCGTTATTTGCCGAGATGGGTTTTAAAACATATCGTCTTTCGATTTCTTGGCCGAGGATTTTTCCGAATGGAGATGATCTCGAACCGAATGAAGCAGGCTTAGCTTTTTATGACAAGGTATTTGATGAACTATTAAAATACGGGATTGAACCGCTAGTAACGATTTCGCATTATGAAATTCCATTAAACCTTGTACAAAAATATAATGGCTGGCATGATCGACGGTTAATTGACTTTTTTGTTCGCTATGCTGAGACTCTATTTAATCGTTATCAAGACAAAGTCAAGTATTGGCTAACCTTTAATGAAATTAATATTTCAACGATATCACCTTATATCGGTAGCGGAATGTTAATGGATCGATTAGAGCATAAGGAGCAGGCCATTTATCAAGCACTCCATCATCAGTTTGTGGCAAGTGCCCGTGCGGTAAAGGCCTGTCATGAGATCATTCCAGATGCAATGATCGGTTGTATGCTGGCAAGGATGGAAACATATCCTGAGACATGTCACCCAGATGATGTCTTAGCAGCCTTAGAAGAAGATCAAAAGAATCTTTTCTTTACCGACGTTCAAGTCCGGGGCGCATACCCTAGCTTTATGTTGAAATATTTTGAGAAGCACAATATCACTATTGAGATGGAGCCTGGAGATGAAGAAATTTTGGCAGCTCATCCGGTTGATTTCTTGTCATTTAGTTACTATATGACGATGGTGGCAAGTGGAGCGCCAGATAAGACAAAGCAAAGAGGGAACTTCTTTAGTGGTGTGAAAAATCCATATTTAGAATCATCGGATTGGGGCTGGCAAATTGATCCAAAGGGCTTGCGTATTACATTGAAAAAATTATACGATCGTTATCAAGTACCATTGTTCATTGTTGAAAATGGCTTAGGCGCTTATGATACCGTTGAAGAGGACGGCTCGATTAATGATGACTATCGCATTGAGTATTTGCGAGCTCATATTGATCAAATGGGCGAGGCGATTTCAGATGGTGTTGATGTTATGGGCTATACAAGTTGGGGTTGTATTGATTTGATCTCCGCTAGTACGTCAGAAATGTCGAAGCGATATGGCTTTATTTATGTTGACCAAGATGATTATGGTAATGGAACCTTAGCGCGTAAGAAGAAAAAATCATTTGAATGGTACAAGCGCGTAATCGCAACAAACGGTGAAGAATTATAGCAAAGAAGACGTCTGTTCGGACAAAGAATAGGCGTCTTCTTTGTATTTTTATTAAAAAGCTAGCGCTCCACTAAAGACTTTGCGACCAGTTTTTTAAAAGTAAGAGATAGAAATCATAAACATAGTCGTTCTACTTTGTCTCACAACAAGGGAGTGCCTATCTTTAGGCAGATGACCTTTTTCTTTTCTTTGTCAAGCACGGTTTCGATCTATATGACAAAGCAGAAAGATGCTCTAAGCAGGAATGATTTGCTAAAATAAATTTAATCGACCCGTATCTTTTTTTATGATTATTCCGTTTAATGAGTTGAAAGGGGTTTTTAGTAATGCATTTTAATACAATGTGGGAACAACATCGCTCGTCTATTTGGAAGGCTTGTCTTTACTTTACGCAAGATTATCATGATGCCGAGGATTTAATGCAGGCAACTTGGATTAAAGCACACCAGTATTGGCAAAGACACCAACCAGAGAAGGTTACGAAAGCATTTTTAGCTATGACGGCCAAGCATATTTGGATTGATCTGCAACGGAAAAAAAGCATTGATGTGACCCCACTCGACCAGATTGAACTTGATCAACTCTCGACAGAAGATCCAAATCATTCTAGTGAATTGTCCTACATATTAAATGTATTAATCAAACACCTAACAACTAAGCAATTGGTTTTATTTTTATTGGCAGATGTTTGTCATTGCAGTCTTAAAGAAATAGCTGATTTAACGCAGTTATCTATTGGTGCAATTAAGGCAAGTCTATTTCGAGCTAGACAAAATATTAAGCAGCGTGTCCGTCACCGAATAACAGAAGATATAGTAGTTGACGACGATGAGTCAATGATGCGTGTCCAGTTATTCAGTTTAGCCTTGCGAATTGGCGATGTCCAACTATTGGCCAGCTTACTGACAGATACGATTTCCGTTCCGAGTTTGTATGTTCAATACCAGCAAAAGGATACCTCGGATAGCGACATCATGTTAGTAGCCTAATCATTGAAAAAAGATAGGGGGATTAAAATGAGTGTAGCGATACCATATGTCGTGGAGCAATCACATTTAGGGGAAAGAAGTTATGATATCTATTCAAGATTATTAAAGGACAGAATTATTTTTATTGGGTCAGAAATTGACGATACACTAGCAAATAGTGTAACTGCTCAGTTGCTTTTTCTAGCATCACAGGATAGTGAAGCTGATATTTCCATGTATATAAATAGTCCAGGTGGGTCTATTTCAGCTGGCTTTGCCATTATGGATACGATGGAACATATTAAGGCCGATGTTCAGACCATTTGTATTGGGATGGCTGCATCCTTTGCCGCAGTTTTATTAATAGCAGGAGCAAAAGGAAAACGTTATGCTTTGCCACATTCCGAAATTATGCTACATCAACCTCTTGGTGGCATGAAAGGTCAGGCAACTGATATGGATATTTATGCCCGACGGATTATTAAACAACGCCAAGCGATTAACCAGCTTATTGCTGATCGTTCTGGACAGCCTTATGAAAAGGTAGCTAATGATACGGAGCGGGACTTTTTCATGTCAGCTCAGCAAGCTAAGGACTATGGCATTGTTGATCAGATTTTAGTTCAGCCTTCATCGTATTGAATTTTTTATTTCATAGAAGTAGCATTCAGCTATTTTGTTTCAAATCGTGTCCGTTCTTTGGTTTAAAGGACCTACTTTTATTGCCGTGTAACTGGCTGGGGCTCCGATTACTCGCCCCATCGAAGGGCTTTTGTAAACCTCCCCCTTCAAGAAATAATGGAACACGTCATGTCAAAGAGGGAGATCCGACCGCCAGTAACGGCCCGATTGGTTCAACTAAACGTTCAATGGGGATGGAGAAAATCCCCACTGAACGAAGTTTGACTTTATAAAAACAGCTTTGGGAACAAAAGGTTGTTCAATCCCAAAGCTGTTTGTATTAATCGTAATGGGGGATGCTCATTTCATTTTCAAATTCGTATTTAATCATGGCATAGTCATCTTCCCAGTAATCCATGGCTTCTTGAAGAATACGTTGCTCTTCTTCCGTTTCAATGGTTAAGTTTTCTAGCCATTGATAGCCTTCTAATTGCACCTCGAACTCATATTTTATCATTGCATAGCTATCCGACCATTCTGATTCGACACGCTCAAAAATCGTTTGCTCAATTTCTGTATCTAAGGTTAATGCATTTAACCACTCGTAGGCAAGTACTTCTTCTTCGACCATTATAAAGTCATAGCCCCAGAGATAATAGGCATCGGCCAAGCGGGCCGCATCGTCTTCATCATCCATTGTTAAATTTGCAAGCCTGTAAAACGATTCCATTTGGTGTTCATACTCATCCTCTTGCGAAAGCTGATCATCTGGCCACTCATAGACAGCCCCCTCATAAACAACACTATCGATTTCCTCAGGGTCCAAGGTTGCAATAATGTTTTGCGTTCCTATGCTAAACTCAGTTTGATATGTAAGTGTATAATACGCCTCTATATACCGAATTGAGTCATATTCCATGACATTTTCACCGGTGAGTAATTCACCGATTTCGCCGTATTGATCAATTATTTTTTGCGGTTGAGTTACTTTGGTTAATCCTGGAGAAAAGGCTACCCACACCTCTATATTTCCACTAGGAGCCCCAGCAATCGAAGTACTCCCGTTAAAAGAACCATTTTGGATTTCTAATATTCCCTCAAAGTAAAATGGACTGGCCTCCAAGTGTTCAATTTCAATGAGGAGCAAGGCTCCATCTGGTAAGTTGGTCTCTCCTGAGATAAAGACCTGATCATCTTCGACTGAAGCAACGAGCGAAATATCTACGTTACCATCTGTCCTTTGCTGGCTTTTTGCTACATCTGTCTTATGGAAAAACGTTATATAAATAATACCAATTAAAGCAAGAGCTAAATAAACGAAAAAAATTGAAAGTATCCCTTTTAGTGCTCGGGAACGATCATCATATCTAACCAATAAAATAATTCCGAGTGGTAAACAGACAAACATCATCAGCCAAGTAAACCAAGGTCGTTCATAAAACTTTTGGTTTGAATAGAGATCATCATCCCACGTTCTTTCTCTATAATTTCTATCTACCATCAAATCACCTCCATTATTTCATACATCTCTTAATTATAATGTAAAAAAAGGAAATGAAAAAGAGGAGAAACGTCTTTTTTATCGCAGTGTAACTGGCTGTAGGACTCCTACTACAAGAAATAAGGGAGCACGTCAAGTCTAAGTGGGAGATCCAACAGCCAGTAACGGCCCGATTGGTTCAACTAACGTTCAGTGGGGGAGAGAGGACGTTGACTAAGTTCGCGCCGTCGTGTCGCAACGTCTGTACGAGTACATCCTATACGTCGTAACCCCCATTGAACGAAGATTCACTTTATTAGGTGATAACGTTATGTAGTTTTTAATTTTAACTTCATTCAGAGGATTGACCTGGCAGAATCCAGTTAATGCCTTGGCGGATGCCACAGATTTTCAGCTGGAATTTATTGAGCCAAGCTCAATAAAATTGCAAAAGTACACCATAGCACATTTGATTAAGCGCCTAAGCAAGTTAGGGCTGGTCAGCATTTAATAAATGAAGTATGATACTTAATAATCCGATCGAATTAATCGGTTTATAAGTTGTGAAGGAGAGGCAGACATATGAGTGGAATTGAAGCAGCAATTAGGATTGAAATAAAAGAACAAGAAACAGAGGTCGTTTCATGGCGGCGTTATTTGCACCAGCATCCTGAACTTTCTTTTCAGGAAAAGGAAACAGCTTTTTTTATTGAACGAAAGTTACAGGAGTTTGGTTTTAATGTGCAGACAGGGATAGGTGGCTATGGATTGGTCGCAGAATTGAAAGGGGATCAAGCTGGACCTACGATTGCTTTTCGAGCAGATTTTGATGCATTACCTATCCATGATGAAAAAGAGGTCTCATATCGTTCGCAAAAGGCAGGGGTGATGCATGCATGTGGGCATGATGGGCATACAGCTGCTCTGTTAGGGTTCGCCAAAGTCTTAATCAAGTATAAAGATCAGATCAAAGGTAATATTCTATTTATCTTCCAACCAGCCGAAGAGATCCCACCAGGTGGAGCGAAGGCAATGCTAGAACAAGGCATCCTAAAAGATGTCGATTACGTTTTTGCAGCCCATTTAGGATCAGATTTGCCAACTGGTAAGCTTTCGATTGGATCTGGATATAAAATGGCAGCAGTCGATAAATTTACTATTACAATTAAAGGGAGTGGCGGCCACGGGGCAAGGCCACAGGATACCAATGATCCGATTGTGATTGGGAGTGATCTGGTCAATAGCTTACAAAAAGTTGTAAGTCGAAGAGTTGACCCGCTAAAAGCGGCTGTTGTTACGATTGGATTATTTCAAGCTGGTCATTCATTCAATGTTATTCCTGATCAGGCCAAACTAGAAGGGACAGTTCGGTCCTTTGATGCTAATGTACGTAAGCTAGTCGAGCAGCAAATACGCACGATTGTCAATGGGATTGCTGAGGCATATCAAGCTGAGATCATCATTGATTATTTGAATGGTTATCCCGCATTATATAATGACCCTGAGTTAACCGCTCAAATAACAGCTATTTTTAATCAACAATTTAGAGATCAGGTTATTGATTTTGAGCCAATGATGGGAGCAGAGGACTTTTCTTACTTTTTACAAGAAAAGCCAGGAACATATTTTAGAGTTGGTTCACAGAAAGATACCGCTACGGCTTATCCACACCATCATCCTATGTTTGATTTTGATGAGCAAGCATTGACACAGATTCAAGAAGCATTTTTAGAAATTGCGCGTGCCTATGTTTTTAAAGCCTAAGACAAGGAAATACAACGATGAAATGAAGCAATTATTACTATTTAGATCCCATAAAAATAGACAAGGAAAGGCAATTCGATAAGGCTTAAGCAGCTATTTGTGAATTCGATTTGTCATAATGAGGATATTCTCGAAGATTAAATAAAACGATGATTAGGGTGCTGACTAAGCAACTAGTTGAAGAAAGACTAATAAGTAAGGGGAAGGGTTTATACAAATTAATAAAATGTATCGCATTTACTCAATGATTTTGTTGATAGTTGTATTATTTGTATTGACTAGCTGTGGATAGGAAAGTCGTGAAGATTTGATTAAAGCTGTAGAATCAATTGATGTTACTAATGAAAATATTGGAGGCATAATGCTAGGGGACATTATCTTGGATGAGGATTTTATCGCAGTGTAACTGTCTGGGGCTGCGATTACTCGCCCCATCGAAGGGCTTTTGTAAGCCTTCCACTTCAAGAAATAAGGGAACAGGTCATTTCTTAGTGGGAGATCCAACAGCCAGTAACGGCCCGATTGGTTCAACTAACGTTCAGTGGGGGATGGAAAACCCCCACTGAATGAAGTTTCACTTATTCAAAAAAATGGTTACTTTGATCCGCATCCCGATAATAAATACTCAGAATGACTATCAATAATTTCACTCATTGTGGAACAAATGATGAAACTTCCCTTAATGATTTCTATTTATCATTTCTTCAGGAAGTGAATAAGGTTTAATTTGTCTCTCTACTTTAACGATGAAATATTTTCCATAGTAGATATTATTTCCGC
>NZ_BCQW01000021.1 GCF_001552275.1 Amphibacillus sediminis NBRC 103570 | reverse complement strand
GTTCCGAAGTTCTCTTTGTAGTTATGAATAGTTACCCCTTCTGGAAACTCTTTTAAAAGAAGTTCTTTGATTTCACTTACAGAAAGCTTACCTTTAGCACTAAAGTTATTTTCTAAAACTTTATATCGTTGTAGAGATTGATCAAGCTGACCTTGTTCAAGATTTCGAATTTCAGGGAATAACCCGTGATTCGTTGCCATTAAATAATCCATATCGGTTTTTTTAACCAATTTCGCTCCATCATATGTACCTACTAAAGCTGACTCTCCGCTCGCATCCGCTATGAGTAAATTCATATTTGTTCCAACCGGCATGTTTTTAATTGCATAAATAGCTTCTTCCGTATTTTTACATGTCTCCAGAAGCGATCTTACGATAACCATAAACTGCAAGCCTGTTGATACCGGTTCTCTCATCCCAGGATGATTCCCTATTGGCATTCCACATGAGGCAAAAGCTACACATAACCCTTTCTCATTTAACCCTTCGCTGCGACCAAATGTAGAAACAGAGAAGCCAGTATGCGTGTAACGTCCTCTCACTTTAGTACTACAAAGACGCATGTCGGAAATTTCAGGAGAGAGATCATAATTCCGGACTAGATAAGTTTTACCATCAACCATCTTCCGAGGGGAAATCACACCAAGACTACACCCTCCAGGTATGAGCCAGGCATCGTTATAGAAGTTTAATTGATCAGGTTCAAAGCCAAATCCTGTTGCAAAACCCTCTAATTCTTCATTTAAGCCCGGGCAATATTCCTCGATCTGAGCTCTCATTTCAAGATAAGTTTTATCAGAGTCTGGTGATTCACTAAAAAACAATTTTTTGGCGTGTGGGTTCTCACAAAACTCTAATGCCTGTTTTTCCCCAATTTCATACGAGCTGCCTTCTAAAAAAATGAAAGTTCCAGTATAGTCACTCATTTAAACCTCTCCATTCATCGTTTTATTAGCAAGGCATATGCTTTGCTATAAAAAGAATAAACCTTCCACTAGCTGGAGAGTTAACCCTTATTCGAGTATAGAACGTTAACCTATCTTGACAAACACTTTCGTTAAAAAATCGTTTGGATGCAATTCATCATTTGGTTTAATATGTAAAGGATTCATAACATTTTGTGGAACAAGCCCTTTTACATACTCTTCCATATACATGCCTGTTATAGAAAGTGATTGTTCTTTTAACCAAGTTTTTAAACATCTGTAAGCATAATGAAGGTCTGAATATGGACCTTTCATATCGACACATGCATAATTTCCTTCAGGCAATGTTGTAAGAAACTCCTCATTTTCACCCGCTTTTACTGGTAAAAGCAACTCAACATCAGCTTTATTTTGCTTCTGATCTTTATGATGAAAGATAGCGAGTAACTTCCCATCAACAGTTAATTGAAAAGCATAGATTCTTTCAAACAACTCTTTAACAAGCGTATCAATTTCCATTAGATTGATCGTTTTACGAAGAGACACAGCCCGTAAGCTTTTCCGCTTCTCTATGTAACAATTTGAAAGAACAGGCACAGAAATAATTGGTTCTTCATTTTGTAGTAACTTATTTAATTGCTCAATATTTTTAATTTTTGTGGTAATCTGTTCTTGCTGATTCTTTAGCTCATCCGTTTTTTTCTGTAATCTTAAACTCAAATTATTACTATCTTGTCCATTTAAAACTTGTTTAATTTCTTCTAATGAGAACTCGCATTCTTTTAAGATTAGAATTGTTTTCAACTCTTTCATCTTATCGTAGTCATAATAGCGATAACTTGTCACAGAATCCACATACGAAGGATTTAGCAACCCAATTTCACTATAATAGCGAACGGTTTTAACTGGTACGTTGCAGAGATTCGAGAACCTCCCTATAGTATACATAAAATGAATCACCCTCTATAGAAATGTATGGATAAAATAGCTTCAAAAAAACGTACGTTCGATTATATTGTCTGTTGGTTTTTATTCCTATTAATCTCATTGACCGACCTAAAGAAGAAACGTCTTGAACTTTAAACCATGGCTGGTAATCAGCCCCACTCCCGGTTCCACGATCCTCTTTAATCCATTTATCGACTTTAGGTGTTCTTTTTCTTTTCGACATAAAAACACCCCTTTAGATAATCATATCCAAAGGGGGAATACGGTGCAACTTCTTTATAAACGGGACGACTTTATTTTAAACTTACAACTTAAATTGTAATGGATAGTATAATCTTGAAATCCAGTTTAACGTGTTCTAGCACTTACTCTACCAATTTTATTAAATATGCTTTACGTATAATAAAAAAGCTCAGAGTAAACAACAGCAAAATAATTCCTACACCCACCGTAGTCATCTGAAAAAACGCTGGGGAAAGTGAATCACGAATACTGAATAACACGATAAATAATAAAATCGTAGCAATTGTAAAAGGGACAAAAATCAGTATTGCTAATTCTCTTGTCACAATAACACTAATTTCTTTCATAGATAGCCCGATCTTGCGAATGCCCAAATATTTTTCTTTTTCTCCCGCTAAAGAGGTCTGCAAGTAAAAATAAAGAATACTCATGGCTGCACTCAAAAAAATCAGACTAAGCATAAAACCAATAAAGAACAAAATCCTCTTTACAAATAACTCGTCAGCATATAATGATATTTTCGATGCGACATAACTCTCACCTGGTTCTGTCATGATTTGTGATTCTATTTTTTCTGCTAAATCCCGCTTCTCTGTCCAGTCCTCCAATTCATAGGCAAACACATGATATTCTGGATAATTGATTGCTTCATAAATCGCATCTGGTATAATATAATATACTGCCCGAAAGCCTGTTGAAAGAATCATGCGTTCTTCTAATCCTACGTACTGAAGAGTGTCATCCACATAATCCTGAATGGCATCCGTGTTTGGAATTATTCCCTCATTTCCTGCGACAACATAATATTCATTATCGTTAAGTGTTATCGCTTGGTGTGTACCAAGTGCATTGAAATTAGCATTCGACATGAAGCCAATCCTGCGGTCTTCATCTGTTTTGAAAGCAGATTGATACGCATCGAAGTTTCCCACTGTTTGCTCAAGGGTTGTCTCCATAAATTCAATATCTTGCTGTTCTTTTTCTAAAGGATTATCTGGAAGTGAAATATATTGAAAGCTATACGGATATACAGCTTCTGTATTTTCTTTGACATTATAATACGAGCTGTACAAAACACTCGTCGTAACAAATACGGCAACCAGTAAAATACTGAGCAAATAAATGACATGAGCATGTGAATTGCCTTTGGCTTGTAAATTCGATACAAATAACATATTGGTTTTTCTGTAATACGCGGAGCTTTTTTGCAATATCCGAATCGTAAACCAGATTCCTTGGGTTAATACAATATAAATCGTCATTAACAGACTGATAAACAAAATAATAAAATAAACAATTCCTAAGCTATCAATGATATCTGGGCTAAATTTGAAAGGTAGTAATAAAGCTGCACTCACTAAGATGGATAAAAGTAACCTCCATGGAGTTGGAAGTATTAATTTTTCCTGTGTAACATCTGCTTTTAACAGTCGTACAGCTTTTTCTTTCTTGATAAATCGTGTCGTTATTTTGGAAACAATTAAAAATAAAACACTAAATAAAATGAATGTCATTGCAATAGCTTGTACCGGTACATACATTCCAAAGCTGTCTGCCTCTAAGACATTTTTAACGACCATTAAAAACAGAGGAGAAACGATTACTCCAACAACAATTGCTGTAATAATTGCAGCAATTGCAATCAACATATTTTCTCGGAATACCATTTTCTGCACTTGCTTCGTCGATGCTCCAGAAATGATAAAGACTCCAAGGCTTTTGGTTTTCTTCTTTAAAAAAGCCAGCATCGAATAAATAATAAAAACAAAAGAAAAAGTATAGATAATAATACTACAAAGAATCATGGTGATTCCAAGTGAGCTATGCGGATCGATTGCATCCATCATTGGATGAAAGGCAGTAATCAAAAAAAAGAAAAAGACTAAAATAGAAAAGACGCTACTCAGAAAATAGGAAATATAGGTCCATTTATCCCGTAATATATTTTGAATGACAATATGATTAAAGCTCATGATAGCCACCACCCAGAAATGTCAGTGTATCTACAATTTCTTGATAGAATTGCTGCTTGTGGTCACCTCTCTGTATTTCATTGTAGAGCATCCCGTCTTGCATAAAAATCACTCGCTCAGCAAAACTGGCAACATACGGATCATGTGTGACCATTAATAAAGAGGTTTGAAACGTTTCATGAATGGATTGAAATAGCGTCATCACACTATTTGCTGCTTTAGAGTCCAGATTCCCAGTCGGCTCATCTGCTAATAATAGACTAGGCTGATGAATAACTGCTCGTGCAATGGCTACACGTTGCTTCTGTCCCCCTGAAATTTCAAAGGTTCTCTTCTTCATTATTTCTTCAATTCCTAAAAACTCAACGACTTCCGCTAAACGGGATTTCATTTCCTTTGCATTCACTACATCGAGTGTCAATGGTAATAAAATGTTTTCTTCTACGGTTAATGTGTGAACCAAGTTAAAATCTTGAAAGACAAAACCCAATTCACTACGTCGAAACTTTGCAAGGCCTTCATCATTCAGTTCATATGGATTGTTTTGGTTAATTGTAATAGAACCATTGGTCAGACGGTCTATGGTTGATATACAATTTAAAAATGTCGTCTTCCCACTTCCAGATGGGCCCATTACAGAGACAAATTCATTACGTTTCAGTTGAAAATCAATTCCTTTTAATGCTTTATAGTTCACCTCTCCCACATACTCCTTATGGAGTTGTTGAACACTTAAAATCATATCTGACATATATACCACTCCTGTCTTTTTCATTATTGACTTTAATATACCGAAGTCGTCCATTCCTTAACATTTAAAAAGATGACGGCAAAGTGACAATATTGACACATTCAAAACGGCTGCCTCAATCGGCAGCCGTACTAATACTTTTCGAAAGTTCAATGGTGAAAATGGTTTCTTGACGATGAGACGTTAACTCAAACGGATGATCTAGCGTATTCAAAATCCTTTTGACTAAGTATAAACCTATTCCTGTTGCTTCACGTCTTTTCCGTCCTTTTGAACCTGTATAGAATAAATTGAATAAGCGATTGATCTCACTTTTTGGAATGGTTTCCCCTCTGTTATGAATCGATAACTGCCCATTCCTGTAATAGATATGAACACTAGAGTACTTCTCACCATATTTAATCGCATTACTAAGCAGTTGGTAGACGACTACTTTCATCCACTTTCGGTCTGAATAAAGAATAACTTCCTCCGCTATTGTCACCTTAGGAAATAGTTCTTCCTCAATAAAGTAATCTTTTAAATCATTAATAACCTCTTTTATTATTTTCTGTAGTGGCATCGCTTCAATTTTCAAATCAGATAATAATTGGGTAGAGCGGCTATAAGACAATAGCTGATTTAATGAAAAGCTTATTTTATCGCATTCGGCTTTTACTTTCTGCCATTCTCCTAACGATTTGGCCTCGTTTATTTGATTCGATTGAACAAGCAATTGCATGACAGAAATAGGCGTCTTCATCTGGTGCACCGCATGTGAAATAAGTAGCAGCTGTTCCTGTAGAAAGTCTTGATACGTGTCCTGTTCTTTTAAGAGTAAGGAAGAAAATCCCTTTAATTGATTGGCATATGCTTTTTCTATCGGAGCATGAGGACGATAGACAAGAAAACCAGCTTGGTCTAAATTTTCTTTCTTTAAATGTGTATACATTTTTTTACGACGAAGATAGCGAATAACTAGCAGATTAATTAATAAAGTGATGGCTAAAAAACTAAAATAGTAATAATGATTTTCAAAACCATCTAATTGCTCAATGATAAAAGGCAAGCAGATAAAAGTTATCAGATACAAAAGAATAAAGCTGAGATGATCCTTTATAAATAACTTCATTTGTCTTTCTCCATCAATTGATAGCCAATTCCCCGAATTGTTTTTAGTTCTAAGGAGGATTGGACATTTTCTAATTTTTTTCGCAATCTTTTGATATTCACTGTGAGTGTATTTTCTTCTACAAATCCTTCTTCATCCCATATAACAGAAAGCAGCTGTTGTCTTGTTACAACATTTGGAAAAGCCTCAAAAAACATATTACAAAGCTGGAGCTCTTTTACCGTCAATACTTCCTCCTGTCTAGGCGTAGATAAACGTACTGTGTCCAAATTTAAGATAGTATTACCCTTTTGTAATATTCGTCGTTCCGCATTTTTTGCATACTCTCCATATGTACGTCGAATTTGCCCATTGATTTTTGCTATTACTACATCCATTACAAAAGGCTTAGTGATAAAATCATCTGCACCATTTTCAATACCATATATCTGATCTAGTTCGCTCATTCGAGCAGACAGAATCATAATTGGACATGTGGATATCCGTCTTATTTTTCTTGACCAGTAATATCCATCAAAGTAAGGAAGATTTATATCCATAATAACTAAATGCGGTTCTGTTTCTTGAAAAACATCCAGAACTCTTTTAAAATCTTCTATTATGTGACACTCATATCCGTATTTTTTAAGACGTTTTTTTAATGTATCAGCAATACTTATTTCATCCTCCACAATTAATATCCTATACATAAAATCCCCCGTTTGACCAACCTCGTGAAGAAACATCTTGTATTTTTATCCATGGCTGATAATCTGTCCGACTGCCGATTCCTCTATCTTCTTTAACCCATTTTTCAACTTTAGATATTCCTTTTCTTTTCACCACAAAAACACCTCTTTAAACAATCATATCCGAAGGGGTTAAAATTTCGCAACTTTATTTCAATTCTACAAAATTGATATCTCATAATAAAGTTATTTCATTTTAGAAGATAATCAACTTTATAAGAAGTACCTAAGGAAACTCTTTAAAGAGATAAACACCGTGGTGCCCAACTTATAAAGTTAGAGTATAGAGGCTAGATTACATAGTATTGATTATCATTTTAATTGCATGAGCTACTTCAATTACACCTTGTCCATTACAAATCGTTAATAAAAAATCCGTTGTCATTACAATCGGTTCCCCCGTTTTTGGATCAGCGGGATGTTTAATACCTAACTCATTTGCAATGACAATGGTTTCTTCCAATAGTAGTAAAGGGAATGGCTCACGAATATCAATAACAAAATCCGAAAATTCAGTTATATAAAAATAGTTTCGTTCTAAATCTGATAAAAACTCATGCTGCCTATTTGTCTTTATTCCTTTCAAGCGAGTAGACCTACCTAGCGAAGATACATCTTGGATCTTTAGCCACGGTTTATATTCTAACCAGCACCTGAACCACGACCTTCTTTAATCCATTTTTCAATTTCAGATGTTCTTTTTCTTTTAGACATATAAACACCCCTTTAGATAATCATATCTAAAGGGGTAAAGTTTCGTGACTTTCTTCAAAACATCGCATCTTTTTTATAAACATCGCGACTTTCTTTCAAAGCCACAACTCAATGTAGCTTTAAAATAAAGTTTGATCAGAAATTCCTCACAAACCCTTATATCACCGTAAACAAGAAGAAACCATTTTGAAAAAAGATTGATCAAAATGGATTCTTCCTTTACGCTGCGGTGTTCAATTTTTATAAAAAAGTTAGATCATTTTCTGATGTGATCTTCAACAATCGCGCCTCGTTCGTGGGGCATTAGGTGCTGTTATGCGATTACCCTTCCATTTATTTTATGTTTATCCATTCAAGAATGAAGTATGCTCTTTAACCCATTGAGAATATGTTTTTAGAGGTCTATTAATAATATTTGTAATTTCAGAGTTAAATTCAACTGGGTTATTTGAAATGGATTCAAGTACTCCTAATCTGTGAGAGATTTCATACTCATCAAGCCCTTCCTGGCGGAAGTATTCAAAAGCCTCATCTGAGGTTAATTCTTTGAATTTTAATTCTTTATTTAATACTTCACTTAGGATTTTTTTGCGCTCCAAAGGGCTTATAGAATGCCCATAAACATGCAGTGTTTTATTAGATAAATTGACTTGTTGAAGTTCTTTAGAAATTACGAATGCTAAATCTTCTTCATGGATCAGAGGGACTTTTGTATGAACGTATGGCTCTTGAATTAGGCTATCTTCTCTTATATGTTCTGCCCAACTTTTACCAGCTGAATAATGGTCTCCAACCAGAGTAGAAGCCATAATATTTGAAGGAACAATACGCGTATGTTTAATCTCCGAACGCTCAACTACCACATCAATAGCTAACCAATACCAGCTGTCGGGGGGAAATTGAATTTCTATTTCAGGACCATGTGAAGATAATGTTACTATTTTCTTTACACCAGCTTCTTTAGCCATATTTACAGCTTCGTAAACAGTTTCCGGAATAGCTCCTGCGAGAAATACTGCATCTATATTTTCAAATGCCAGAGGAGTATCGTCAGGTTTCGTAATGCTTCCATTTATGACCTTAGCTTCTTTTGGCCAGTTTTTACTTTGCGATTTATTTGCAAGTATGTGGACATCGAAGCCTTCTTCAATAAGCTGCCTCGCAAGATGCCGAGATACGAATTCATTGGGAATAGACCCTGGATAATCCACAAAGGGGGTTACTGTCAGTAATATTTTCTTCATTTAATACCTCACTCCTTATAGAGTTAATATACTTGATTGCAATCTGTATGTTACAGTGGGAAAACTAAGTAGGCTTTCTACCGTGATGGTACCGAAACTAGAATAATTAGTACCCCCGCGACATCATTTCCTGTTTACGCTTTTCCATAGTGGAGCCTGATTCTTTACGTGCCATCCTTCGTAAAATTCTCGGAACGACTAAAAAGCCAGCAATTGTCCAAATGCCCAATACGCCGAACATTTCGACATAACGCCATGATTCTCCAATTTCAGAAAGAACTGCTACATCAGGCATTAGAGCAGACCGCATGCCAAGACCAAGCCAGTAAATCGGGAAAATTTGAGCAAGGATCTGTACCCAGTCAGGCAGACTTGTAATCGGATAAAAGATGCCGGAAATAGCTGTTAATCCCCCGATCGGCAAAAAGGTTATATTAAATGACGCAGTAGTGCTTTTAACTAGCGACCCAATGACAGCTCCCCACGGAAGTGTTGCCAGCGTTCCGAGTACAAAGATCACAAGCAACATGCCCCACCCGGACCAGCCAATATTAGTCAGGCCTTGTATAAGAAACAATCCAGGTACTAGCAGCATCGTTACTGTAACCAATGAATTGGACGTTACAGAGATAATCCGGCTTATCAAATAACTGATCATGCCGTTAGGTGTTGCTTTAGCCCTGAGGAGCGTACCGTCCTCCCGTTCATACGTCATGGTGACCGCCGCACCCATAAACCCTCCAAATACAACTAACATGCCAAGCAGACTAGGTAAGGTGAACATGGATAGCGCCAAGTCAGTCCCTTCGATCATTCTATTACGCTGGACATAAAGAACAATAAGAAAGATAACAGTCATGACAATATTAAATCCGAGATCCATTGGACTCTTTAGCATTTGTTTAAATTCGATCCAGCCGCGCTTGGCACCTAATTTTGCAGCGTGTATGACAGGATTCATGGTGTTCCCTCCTCAAATGTTGACAGGGTCTCCTCTAGCTGGCCGTTACTTTCAATTCGTTGTACCATTTTAATATACGTATCCTCTAGGCTTGCCTTTCTGACCTCCAGGTCTGTAATAGCATCGCCGTGCTGTTCAAACAGGTTGCGTACGAACTGGACGGGCTCCACTACTTCTTCCTTGAAATGGTCATCGTGAATGGTCCAGCTGACTTCCGCTTTTCCCATCACCTGCCTTGCTAGCTGTTCAGAGCTTCCGTTGGCCCCGATACGTCCTCCGGCTAGAATCAAAATACGATCGGACAATTTCTCTGCCTCATGCAGATCATGGGTTGTCAACAAAATGGTCGTGTCTTCAAATTCAGACAGCCTGCGGATCACCTCATGAAAATCCCGGCGTGCCTGTGGGTCAAAGCCTGCAGTCGGTTCATCCAGAAACAAAATCTCTGGATTACCGATCAGTCCGATGGCAACGTCCAGCCTTCTGCGTTGACCACCTGATAAGCTGCTAATCTTCTGCTCCGCCTGTTCGTTAAGACCAACCTTGCCAATCAATTCTTCAGCGTCTAAAGGTCTGACCCTGGTGGAGGTGGCATACGGTTTATAATAGTCGCCCAAATGCTCTAGAAGCTCACGCACCTTCCATTTAGGGTGATCCCGCCATGACTGCATGACAATGCCCAATTGTGCACGCCATGCTTCGTCCCCATTTTTCGGATGTATGCCAAGTACTCGAACATCTCCTTCTGAAGGAATCCTGAAGCCTTCCATTATTTCAATGGTGGTGGTTTTTCCAGCACCGTTTGGTCCAAGCAACGCCAACACCTCTCCCTTTTTAACGGAAAATGTCACACCTTTTAATACATTCTTCATCCCGTAACGCATCTTTAAATTGTTAACTTCAATAACATTTGTGTCGCCCTTTTCTATAACAGACATTTTCATCATCTCGTCCTTTCATTTTAATATTTTTGTTCTTTTTCACATTTACTTGCACCCCCACTCCTATTTTTTTAACGAAAATAGTCTGCGTGTTCTTTCGCCCATTCATAAAAGGTACGTGCAGGGTGTCCAGTTATTTGTTCGATCGAATCTGTTGCAGGTGATATACATTCCCATTCTCCCAACTCTAGCAGCCAGTCAATATCTGCTTGAGAATACCCTTCATTTAACCACTGCTCTCGCGCTTCTTCGGTTGTCAATTCTTCAAAACGGATGTCTGTACCAATGGCCGCTGCCAGTTGCTGGATTCTGTCTCTACGCGTTAATTCCTCATTGCTGGTTAACAGGTACGTCTTATCTTCGTGCCCTTTTTCACACAGAGCTTTCACAGCAACTGCAGCAATATCTGCTTCATGGATCATCGCACTCAATTGATGTCCAAATGGAGCTCGTACAATACGATTGTTTCGGATATCTTCTGCCCATAGCAACGTGTTTGTCATAAATTCTCCTGGTTGCAGATGTGTATGCGGAAGCCTCGCCTGTTTAGCTGCCTAGACAACCGTCTCGTCTCCTCCTCCTGTCATAATGGTTGCCCGTTGCACGCCTGCATTTTTCACCAGTGTTGCGACTTCATTTACGGCATGAAGCGCTTCATCTTCATATACAGAGATCCAGTGCATGGCTGTAACTCCGTCCAATACGGATGTCAATGTTTCTGGGTGTGAAAGGTCTCCCTTGACAACCTCTGCTTCTTTAGGCAATCTTGCAGTGGATGGATCTCGGGTTAATGCCCGAACCTGTTGATTTTTCCTGAGCAGTTGATTGACAATCTCCCTTCCTACATTTCCCGTAGCACCTGTTACCAAAATCGTCATTTATTGTTCCTCCTCTTCTCTTGTACTGGTATCCATATTTCCCATTCCTGTTCCAGACAACGCACAAATTCCGGTAAATTCAATACTTCGTATTCTCCAATCGGAAACCACTCTGTATAAATTCGGTTCCATGTCTGCAGCATCACTTCCGGATCAGGTTCCTGAACTTCAAATACTGCCCAGGTAGAAGCTGGTACGACAATATTGGCATATTTTGGCGGGAAGTTTTCCTTGCTGGTCTGGACAGCAATCATGAAGTCCATTGTTTCTTCCGTCACATCGGTCGTCACATGAAGAACACCCGGAAATAATGTATCACTCAATTGCGCCAATTCTGCATATATTTCATCCGTTCCCTGCTCCCACAAACGGGTCAGGAAACTCTTGTCTGTATGCGTGGTCCGCTCTTTGATGCCTACCATCTCAAATGACGCTTTCTCCTCCATCCGATAGCGAAGCTCTGCATCTCCCTTAATGGCCATTTGAAAACGAATTCTTGGATATGCTTTTAATTTTGCTCCCTCCTTTCTGGCTGCAGATGGTAATATCCCGTGAACCATTTGAAATGCTCTGGAAAAAGCATCCGGTGACTGGTATCCAAACTTCAACGAAATATCAATGATTCTGGATTCACGGTGCGTGATCTCAAACGCTGCCAATGACATTCTTCTCCGGCGAATATACTCGGATAGTGAGATTCCGGCAATCGAGGAAAACATGCGCTTGAAATGATGTTCAGCGCATCCGGCACGTCGAGCCGCCTGATGATAATCGATTTTATCCTGTAAATGTTCCTCAATGTAATCGATCGCATGATTAAAAGCTGTTAAAAAATCCATCATTCATTCCTTCCTTCTGAACTAAGAGTACCAAATTGCCCTAAGCAATACCCGACATTTGGTGTTTTATTTTGTAGGTTGCATATATCTCGTCAACACAACCTTAGACATTAGCAAATAGTCATGCTCACTCACCAAGGAACGACTTGAGCATCTACTCTCTAACAAACAGCAGATGGACTAGATGACTCTAATCTATTAAGCATGTATATAAGCCTACCCCCATTAGCGAACATTCAACACCATCGCAATTCAATAATATGAATAGAGTAAACTGGTAATAAGCATAAAAAACACCCATTTTCAAACAAAATGAGTGATAAAAAATGCCTTACTAACAAGTTTCTACTTGGAATCCTTTTTGTTATTCAAGATTGTGACCCGATGAATATTATCACCTAAGCCAGAGAAGGTTGCGAAATATTACAAGAGCTTACCTAAGAAAATCCTAGCCCAATGCTGAATCCCTTTACGACTATGTTTTGCTTTTGTTATGTTAATGCCTTGGGCTTCAAAGTATTCTAATGACTTTCGAGCCCAAGTGCCACTAGCATTGACAACATTTGAAAGCAGTTGATTATAGATTGTGCTCCAATCTTGTTTCGATGGCGATGATAAAATAAGTGTAGATAAGGAACGATGTTCACGTTCTACCTCGATAATATTATACCGCCCCCCATTCATCATAAATACCTCGGCGATCACATAACGTCTTTTTGTAACGCCGTCACTAAGCTTTGTAAACTTCCGCTCTCCTAAGCCCTCTGGTAACACATCCATAAATGCCCGAATTGCTTTTACTTCTGAGAACTGCTCCAATATTTTTAAGACATTTATAAAGTCCTGCAGCTCCCCTTGAGCTTGGATCTCATGCAACATTTGGTGTTCCAAGCCTCTTTCAAGTTGTTGTCCACCGACATCTGCTGTAGAACGAATGGAATCGTTGACGCCATAGTATCTTTTGGTGTTTTCATCCTCTTCCATACGCTGCTTTGAAAAGCCACGTTTTATCCGTTTGACGTTTGGGACTGAAGTATATTCGTGTCTCAACCGATTCATTTGCACAAGATCAAAGGCATCTGTAGATCCATCCACTTCTTCATCTAATGTAAAACCTTCTTCCTTGTCGGTTTTATTTAAAGTACGATATGTATATTTCTTTGCCTCTTTCGACTTCACTTTATCTTGTATTTCCGGGTGTGAAATGGAGATGTTGTCATATGGAATATGCTTATTTTTTACATTAACGATTTGTAATACTGTCCATGTGCTTCGATTTTCCTTTACACGAGCAGTTATGGTAATCGGTTGTGTAAGTCTCCATTCAAATTTCAACGCCTGCTCCTGTAACCACGTGAAAGCAATATTTTCATATGCTTGTCGTAAATCACGATTGGTTAACAGCCACACCAATTGATAAACAAATGCTGTCTTTGTATACTTCAATTCATATTGTGACGAAAAGCTAAGATGAATTTGATTTGCTCCGTATGTTTCTGTGAAGAACTGGGGAAATGAATTCGATTCAAACAAGCGATATAAAAGAAAGCCGTTCGGTGCTAATATACTGCGCAACACTTCAATGACTGGTAGAATAACGTTTTTGCTATCAAAGGGAAATATAAAACTGCGAGAAGTTGCAGGATCATTGCTTCTTAGTATTTTCCAAGGCTTCTCAAAATACTTAACACTGTTAGGATATATCGTAATATCTACTTCCTTCGCACCTTGAGGAGGCTGACTAGTAGTAATCACTCCATCACTATAAAAATGCTGGATGGCTAAGCAAGGTAAAGTGCCCCAATCCAACAGTACCTTTTCGGTGATTCCACGTGCCATAAAGTATGCATGTAGCATCATTTTATTTTCAGAGCGAAAGGGATCACCAATCCAAATCAGTCTGGCTCCTTCACCTTTCCTAAATGGCCATTTAATTTTAACCTGTCGTGTGCTCATCATTATCCACTTCCTGTTTTCCTTGCAAATATGTTTCCAAATGTGGTTTGATTTCATGAAAATGATGGGATTTCACCGCACCAATGCGTTGCACTTTCCATAACTTAACAGATTCTTGTTCCTGCAACATTTGGTCTATAATTTTAGAACATCGTCTAATTTGGAACTGCTGTATCGTTTCTGTAACCTCATTTAGAAATTTTTTCGTTTGTGGCAGTTTATCGAGATGTTTCTCTAAGTTCGATAAGATTCCAAGACGTTTTCCAACAATCGAAATAGTGATTCGAACGGGCTTATCTAGCATGATGAGTTCATTGTAAAACTTTTTGACTTTGAAACTGTATTCACGATCACGAACTTCCCAATCCACAGTTGCTTTTGGTTTTTCCCTTGTGCGAATGTTGGGCAACTGTTTAAATAACCATTCCTTATCGTGGCGATACAAATAGGCATACTCCTTTTGAAAATGCTCTCTAATTTGTGTTCTTGAATCATAAGGATATATTTGTATCCCTTCAAGTAATTTTTGTCGGTACTGCTGTAACATTGGAGGAATTACTATGCTTTCAACCTCTTTTTTTTGCCTATCCATGGATAATAAATACTTCTTCACAGTCTTGGAATCAACTCCAAGCATTTCAGCTATTGCTCTTATGCTAAGATCCCCGTTTTTTGCTAGGACTTGTAATTTGTCCATCCAGACATCTCCAAACGCTTTTACACGTCCAATACGGCATTTATCTTCGTTCGATTTATCAAGACCCTTTCTAGCATAAATGAAGCCACAGGAACACTGAAACGTACCAATGGGGGCAATTGATTTAAAATCCCTTGTAATCTCTACATGATGGATAACGAGCTGCTTATAATGATCAGCAGCTTTATTTAAACATGGCCATGGACCGTTCCCAAAAGGACCTTCATCTTGTTCAACATGCAAAAACTCCTCTACATCTTTGTCTAAAAAATACAGAAAAAATAGATGGCGCAAAGGGTGCACATGGCGCTTTTCATTGCGGGTTAATACCTTTAACCAATTGTATTCATTTTCCTCATTTAGCCCCGAATCGTGCTTTTCTAGAAACTCTTTTGGGAACTTTGCTTGGAAGGCTTCAAATAACTCATTTTGCCTTATTCGATTTGAAGGAGTAAGCAAATTCTTTTCTCTGAGGAGTAATCGATACCTATTAAAGACCTTCTCACGTGAGAACGCTTTAATATCAACATTCAATAATTGATATGCCATTTGTGCCAGCTTAACTTGAATATCAAAATGATCAGAAGATTTCACTTCCTGTAAAGTAGATAAATCCATTCTTTTTGCCTCAAGCCGAATAAATTTGATTCGACTTTGCTCGTTAAAATCCTCTGGATATTTTCTTAGTTGTAAATAATGATGCGCACATATGTCTATACCTTGTAGTTGGTGTTCCCTATGTATGTATGGTTCACCGTATGTATCAATATCAGATTGAGCACATCGTGAACAATAGTATAAACCGTCTCTCTTGCAAATACCTCCGGCAACCATGCCCAGCCGTGTATACAGACCCTTTCCATCACCTTGGACATCATGCATAATATCTTGCTGTCGATGCTTGGAAAGGAACGGGGCATAAAACGGGTAAATGGTATGTTTCGCTAGTAAATTCTCTACTGAAAAATGATTTCCCATCTGTCCAGCCAAGGAATGAAAATGACTACCAATCTCTACACTCGGTATCACAGAACGACTTTGAAATACTTCTTCCAACGTATCTTTGTAATCAATATTTCCACTGTAAAAGTGATAACGTGCTATTGATGAATAAATCAACTCATCTGGATAAGGATCAGTAAAGAATGGCAGCACTTGATTCCCTCCTAGTAGAATTCCTCCAATGGATTTTTAATGTATCCATTAACCTTCAATAGTTCATAAGGATGTTGCTTTTTGTCCAATGCTTGCTTTCTTAGCTTCAGTAATGGTAGAACCTCTGCCTTTTTCACATTTGCCTTTTCCTTTTGATCTTTCTTCTGTTGATTTAATGCAATCGCCTGCTCAATCACATCTGATTTAAGCTGGTGAAAATCAGTATCAAGTGGATGTTCCTCCATAATTTTTTGTACGAGTTTTTTAATGTCGTTGTCTTTCAAACGATCAAAAATACCTAGGGCTGCTACTTCGACACTTAAGTTTTCAATCGTGTCTTGTCGTTTATACTCAATTGTATTTTGGCGCTCTTTAAACGCCTCCTGAATACGTCCTGCTATTTCCGTGTTTCGCTTATGATTCAGCATGACTTCATCCAGATTGATCATGATATCTTCATATTTCATCATGTCTGCCAAATTGTTCGTTCGAATAGCGTTCATCATTGGTTGAATAGTTTGCATATCTTCTTGGGCAGTCTTTTTTAATACTTGTGGTGTGATGATTTCATCCGGATTATTCTCATCAAATAACGCTCGTTCTTGCGCTAGAATAAACAAATTGACAGCGACAGCAGTAATTCCTTGGCACTCATAGTAAAATGTCTTTTTCGTATTCTCTGTAAGCTCGGAATAGGACTTTAAGCACTGTAATTCCCAAAGCGTTTCAAGGAAGAACTCCCATTCTTCACTATCCCCCGCCATACGATCCCAAATAATAGCTCCATCACTTGCAGCCCGTCTAGCCTGCCTGAAGTTCCCCTTAAATAGTTTTTGTGCCTTAGAAGTGCCAATTAAGACCGTGGGAATGCCCACTGTATTAGACAGTGTTACAAAAAAATTCAGCATTTCTTCCTGATCATTTTTTGAATGCAGTAAGTGTTGGATTTCATCAATGACTAAAACACCAATGCCATACATACTCGCCAGTGATGTCATGTGCAACAACATTGTCGATGTGACTCGATTCAAATAACCGTATTTTTCTAAATATCTCGTACCTAGTAAATCATCAATCGCCTTAAAGAAGCTTTTACAAAGCGTCGATAAACTTCCATCGTATGGACAATCGATTTTAAGCCAAACAATTTGTGTTCGATTAAAAGGTTGTCCCTCATAAGTTTCATGTTTAATCACTTGTGGATACATGAGCAGTAAACGTTCAATTGCAGTTGTTTTACCAATCCCAGAGATACCTATAATTGAAAGGCTGTCAGCTGTAGAGCGAATATAATTTAAACGCTCCTTGATATGTTTATGTGCAAGATCATCTTCTTCACGTAACTCATGTAACACTCGAACACGCTCTAGAAATGTTGTGTCTAATGGATTTCGTGCTAAATAACCTCGTCGAATCAAAGTGGACAACCGACGTTCCACCTCAAAATGAATCGGCAATGGCTGGATAAAGTTCCTGACACGTTTTAATACGTGATAACGAATATTGGATTCACTTAATTTATCTTGCTCACTAATTCGTGGGGTCACCATAAATCGCTCTAACACTTCATCCTCACTGAAAATCGATGGAAGGGCTTCGATGAAAGGATTATTGGTGTATTCACTTAAAAGCTGTTCCTTATAGACACCTTTCTCAAATTCTCCCTTTAAGACAAGCATGTCATTTATTTTTCCCAAGTTCCTCATCTCGCTTCTTCTTTAATTTTTGCATTAGGCGTGAGGGTGATTTCTTAGGTGGGCTATCATCGATCTTCTCTTTTGTAGCGAAATCAATTACTTCAGTTGATTCACTAACCTTATCAGGTAATAAATCAAATTTTTCAGATTCACGGTTTAATAGTTTTTCAACATCCTTGTTGTCACGAATAGAAGCTATTTTGGCTTTCTTACTCGTTGGTTGATTGGAAGATTGTTTTTTGTTTTTTACAGCTTTCTTAATAATCTCTTCCATTGCCGCATCTGTATTTACCGTAAGTTGAATTTGATTTGTACTTTCTATTTCTTCTAGTTCATTCCGAAGTTGTTGTTGAAAGACAATTTCCTCCAAGAAATCTCCTTTATGTTGCTGACTTGGTTCTAACAAAATACACGTTTCAAAGCCCATTCCGTCATCGTGGGGAATATAGATTTTTTCAACGTTTCGTGGATCATAAACAACTTCTACACTTCTATTTTTCAACTTCAAATACCAATTTTCTTCCATCGCTCTTTGAGATCCATATAAGAGATTTTTAAACTTGATGCCAGCTCTTGAAATTGTTCCCTTACCACGTGGTAGCACATTCAGACGAAGAATATTTTTATCAATTGTTCTTAGCCTCCCTGAGCGATTTTGAATCCCCCAATTCCATAAATTAATTGGCGTTGGAACTAATCCTTCTGCAACCATTTCTTTTTCAACTGGGTATTTTTCAATGACTTTTTGGTTGTGATGCAGCGCCATTGTAATAATAAGAGCCGTAAATTCCTTTAAATTCAACGTAGCATCCAGCCGATAATCTCGATCCCCACGCTCCCGATATTCCTTTTGAATCGCTCCAGGTGCTTTTTGCTTTATCTTCCCGTTAAACGTACGGAATTTCCTTTCAACAATCCCTTTCAAATCTCCACGGTAAGCCGTAGTATTCTCAATTTTAATATTAAGATTGTTAATTAAGTTGTCTACCGAATAACCTTCAAACTCACCTCGGTCAGCAATAATAATTTCAGGCAAATGATGTGTTGGCCATTGTTCAGGGGTGATATCAATTCCATATTGCTTACAAAATTCTACTTTGTCTGCAACCATATTATCTAATGCCATCATTGCACCAATCCATGATGGACCTTCTAGTCCAACGTAGAGACCTGTGATTATACGTGAATACACATCTAATACTGCATAAATAACCGGTCGCCCAATTACTTTATTTACATCAAGCGAGCTAACTAAATAAATGTCTGCAATGGTTGCGTCAATCTGGAATCTAGTTCCAGGACCGTTTGTCTCTGATTTAGAATTACTTAAAATCGGACGATGCTTCAATTCATACTCTTTCGTACTTTTACGAAACTGAATATCTTTTTTTGGGTCTTCAAGCTTTTTAAACCAATAGTAAAACTGATGATATGAGGGAGTTCGGGTAGCATCCCAAAGACGGCATTTCAGCTCACCGCTTTCCTTATAGCGATCAGAATAGAAGTCACGTAGCATAAAATTATAAACATCTTTTAAAGAGTAGTTATTCTTTTTCCTGTAGTACTTATTGATAACGTGTTCAATTTGAACCTTTACTTCTTCTGTAATGTTAATACCGGTTTGATATTCATTATTTATATTTATTCTTCTAGGACGACCAACCTTTGCATTTGTTAGAGCTTTTGCTCTCCCTTTACCACCTGAACTAGAGTAGTCAGGTAACATGGCGTTTTTGGTCATGCCACGCTGCCAATAGCGAGTTAGTAGCTTTTTAAC
Organism: Amphibacillus sediminis NBRC 103570; assembly: GCF_001552275.1. Lineage (GTDB taxonomy): Bacteria > Bacillota > Bacilli > Bacillales > Amphibacillaceae > Amphibacillus_B > Amphibacillus_B sediminis. The sequence continues at coordinate 31,159 of NZ_BCQW01000021.1, read as the reverse complement.
TTTTGTCTTGCCCAAGTTGCTCTCTTGAACGATTTCACGAATCTTGCTTTCTCTTCCTTGTTTTTGGAGCAAATCTGGCATATTGGGGACACAGTATTTTTGTATATTTCCCCAATCTTCTTCGCGCTTACGAATCTGCACTTCTGTTAAATCAGCTTCGGAAATCACTTTTGCATAAGGATCACTAATCGCTAACAGTTCACCTTGCTTGATATCTGTGGTTAGACTAGAGTATAGCTCTTTACGTGGCATAGCACTGCTCGTGTCAATATTTACTATATAGACATGCGGTTCTTCCATATCTATTACCCGAATTCTTTTTGAATCTGTTACATATTGAAATACCTGATTAATATAAATCATCCGTATTTCACCTTCTCCAATTTACTTTCATCAATATACTTAATATCAATTGATTGCTCTAAATCAATTGCCTTGTACATATCTGTAACCATTATTTTTTTAGCAAGCAAATGATAAAACAACGTGACACCACTTCCAAAAGGCAAGTGTGTATCTGCATCAAACTCACTAGTGATTTCTCGGATACTTCGTGAACTATTCAACAAACGATTCATAAGAGACATTGATAAATCCTCTATATGTTGGTTAGCCATTTCTCGATATACATCATAGCCCCGAATATCAAAATAATCATGGATATAACTAATATTTCTAGCCACGATCTTATCAATTTCTTCCTCTGTTACAATACCCCAACTAATGCCTTTACGCTCCCAGTATTCACGTTCAATTTCGAATTTCTCTAACACACGTTCTTCTAATAGCTTGTCTTTCATTTTGATAGTATGAGCGACTTCAAATACACCTTCTCCCTTATCAACTGTTAATAAAAAGTCCGTTGTCATAACAATTGGATCGCCTGTTTTTGGATCAGCTGGGTGTTTTATTCCAAGCGCTTCCGCAATGACAATCGTCTCTTCTTGTGGTAATAAAGGAAATTGTTCACGAATATCTAAGACAACATCGGAAAATTCAGTCAAATAAAAGTAATTTCGTTCCAAATCCGATAAAAACTCATGTTGTCTACCGGCTTTTGTACCTTTTAATCTCGTTGACCGACCTAATGAGGAAACATCTTGAACTTTTAGCCAAGGCTGATAATCTGCCCCACTGCCAGTTCCTCTACCTTCTTTAATCCACTTATCGACTTTAGATGTTCTTTTTCGTTTCGCCACAAAAACACCCCTTTAGACAATCATATCCAAAGGGGTGAAACTTCGCAACTTTTTTATAAACATCGTGACTTTGTTTTAAACATCGCATCTTTTTTGCAAACGTCGCGACTTTATTTTAAACTTACACTCAACTTTTAAAATCTACAATTCTTACTCCACTGTAACACTTTTCGCCAAGTTACGTGGCTTATCAACGTCACAACCACGGTGAAGCGCGGCATAGTAAGCAAGGAGCTGCATTGGCACAACACTCACTAACGGCGTCAACAATGGATGAACGTGCGGTAACACAACTGTGTCACTATCTTGCTCAAGACCTTGAAGACTAACGATACATGTTTTGGCACCACGAGCCGCTACCTCTTGTACGTTACCACGAATCGAGTAGTTCACGTTTTCTTGAGTTGAAATTGCAATCACTGGTGTACCTTCTTCAATTAACGCAATCGTACCATGCTTTAATTCGCCGCCGGCAAAGCCCTCTGCTTGAATATAAGAGATCTCCTTTAATTTAAGCGAAGCCTCTTGAACGACATAATAGTCGACACTACGGCCAATAAAGAAGGCATTGCGTGTATCGGTAAAGTATTCTTTAGCAAGCTGAGCATAGTATTCTTTTTGATCAGTTAACGATTCCATTACACTTGCAACAATGGCGAGCTCCTGCAATGGGTCAAAATCAAGCTCAAGACCTTTGGCTCTTGCTGTATCAACAGCCAAAATTGTTAGGACAGCAATTTGAGCCGTATAGGCTTTAGTTGATGCAACGGCAATTTCAGGGCCGGCATGTAAGTGCAAGGTATAATCTGCTTCACGCGAAAGGGTAGAGCCTGGAACATTGGTAATAGTAATCGATGGATAATCCTTTAATTTGGTTTGAACTAACACAGCTCGACTATCTGCTGTTTCACCACTTTGTGAAATAAAAATAAACAACGGCTTTTCAGATAAAAGTGGCATATTATATGAAAACTCACTAGCAATATGCACTTCTACTGGTGTCTGGACAAGCTCTTCAATAATTTGCTTACCAACAAGTCCAGCATTATAGCTAGTACCTGCAGCAATAATATAAATACGATCAGCTGCAAGCATCGCATGACGAATATCTGCATCCACTTTAATTTGACCATGTTCATCCTGATATTCTTGGATGATTTTGCGCATGACAAATGGTTGTTCATCAATTTCCTTTAACATAAAGTAGTCATAGGTGCCTTTTTCCGTATCAGCTGCATCAATTTCAGCAACATAGGGTTGTCGGGTGACAACAGTTCCATCAAGCTTTTGAATATGCACATGGTCACGCTTCACGACAACAATTTCTTTATCTTCAATTTCAAGATAAGTGTCGGTTTCCTTTAATGTCGCCATTGCGTCACTGGCAACAAGATTAAAGCCATCACCTAAGCCAACTAATAATGGACTTTTATTTTTGGCAACATAAATAACATCCGTATCCTGTGCATCAATTAAGGCAATCGCATATGAACCCTTTAATAGACTAATAGCTTTACTAAAGGCCGCTAATACATCATCTGTATCTTGATAAAGCACCTCAATTAATTGCACAACAATTTCTGTATCCGTTTCACTCGTCAATTTCACATCCGCTAAATAGGCATCACGCAGCTCATAGTAATTCTCAATCACCCCGTTATGCACAAGAGTAAACCGCCCTGATGCACTTTGATGAGGGTGCGCATTATCTTCACTTGGCTCACCATGTGTTGCCCAACGGGTATGGCCAATTCCCATATTTGCATGAACTGATTGATCAACTTTATCACGCAAAGCCGCAATACGCCCTTTTACTTTAAAAAGATGTAAGCCCTCTGCATTTAAAGTCGCAATCCCAGCTGAGTCATAGCCACGATATTCGAGCTTTTCTAAACCATTTAATAGGATTTCCTTTGTATCATTTTGTCCGATATAACCAACAATTCCACACATAATCTTGTTTCCTCCTGAATCTGAGAGCGGAGGCAAACAAAACGAGCCTAGTCTGTTAAATTTCTTTCCATTTGACTAAAATGCTCCATTTTTGCCCAAGTGGAAAGAGAGGGGCGTCCGTTTGCCCCCTTTCTCGCTTTTTTAATGTTGTGACCTCTTATATTCATTCTTGTGCAAAGAGTCGCCTCTTCGTTTTCGAATAAAATATAACGGCTGGAGGTTAAACAACCGGGAGGTATCCGCCGAACACTTCGATACTCCTCCTCCTCGTCAACTATTGTCATTTCGCTCAGACAATAGTTCAGGCGCTTTAATTGCTAAAATTCACTATCCACCTTTCCATTTCAAAATCATTCCATATCTCATCATATGGACTGCTACCATTTTAACCGAAAATGACATTTCGAGCAATCATTTTTTTGCAAAAGGTAGCACCTACGCTTTATTATATGATCTATCATTCTATCTGTGACTGATTGCTTCTTAAATAGAAAATCAGTCTTATATTATCCGATGCTAGAAAGGGCATCATGCTTCAGCTCTATTTTTTCCAGTCCACTAGGTTTAATCGAGACAAGCCCCTTCAAAGACATCAAAAAACTGGGCGTATGGCTATGTTAAGCCCTGCGCCCAGCCTTTGAAGTACTTGATTAGATCGTCCTGATCTTTTTTGATTTAGTAATGGGAGATTGCTGACTTATGGCGTCATGATTGATCCATCTGGCAATCGACTTTGAGTCCACTCGTGCGCACGATAAACAACAGGGTAATCCTCAGCTTTTGCTTCATCAAAATTAACCCCAATACCCGGTGCTTCAATTGGATAGATGTAGCCTTTTTTCGGCTGTGGGATCTTGCTGAATAACGAGGCTGTATTTTCTTTAACCTCAATATGCTCTTGAATCGCTGCATTATGCAGATGAATATTAAGGTGTGTATTAACTGCCATGCCAATTGGTGTAATATCAGATGGCGTGTGCCAAGCCATTCGTATTCCCATTGCTTGGCAAAAATGCGCTAGCTTTAAGGCTGGGGTTATACCACCAATTTGTGATACGTGGCAGCGCATAAAGTCAACCTGCCGATTAACAACTAAGTCTTTCCACTCCATCGGATTATTAAATAATTCACCCGTTGCTAAAGGTGTCGCTGACTGTGAACGAATCTGTTTTAGCCACTCGTTTTGGTCAGGTGGCAAAATATCCTCAATATAATAAGGACGATAGGGTTCAACCAGCTTGGCAAAGCTTAACGCTTGATTTGGGAAGAAGCGTTCATGAACATCATGGAGAATTTCAAAGCTAAAGCCATACTTTTCTCGAATCGCTCGAAACATCTCAACTGTTGTTTGCATGTATTGATTTTGGTCGAAATATGAGCCCTGTGTTGGATTTTCAGTGGAATGAAGTCCATCGGCCCCTCCACCATAAAAGCCTAACTGACAACGAATATGCTGATAACCCTCCGCTCGAATCTGATCGATTTGTTCAAAAAGTTGGTCAAGATCATCGGCAACCGCATGGGTATAAGCCGAAATCGCATCACGAGCCTTGCCACCAAATAACTGATAGAGTGGCATCTCCGCTAGCTTACCTTTAATATCCCAAAGTGCCATGTCAATACCAGAGATCGCATTATTCGTGACGGGTCCATTACGCCAATACCCATTGACCATCATCATTTGCCAAAGATCTTCGATATGATTAGCATCTCGCCCTACTAATAATGGCTTTAAGTACTCGTCGACCATCGTTTTAACAGCGAGAGGGCGTTGCTGGAATGTAGCACATCCATAACCTGTTACACCTTTATCGGTATTAACTTGAACAATGACCAAATTATGACGGTCTGGACGAATAATATAACATTTTATATCAGAGATTAATGTTGGGGTCATATTTTTCCTCTTTTCTAGTTCTTATTCTAGTGTCTATTGAAACACTCTCGACACAGCCATGTCAATTTGGATTGATATTTGCTCAAATAGCAAGTAAAAACCAGTCCAATTTCATGTTTAAATCGCTAAAAACCTTGATATATCAATGTTTAAACTAAAAAAAGCAGCTGTTTTTGATAGGTTTTTGATTTGAAGGTCATGTGCTATACTTGCACTTGAAAGCGCGCGCACTTGTTTCTATATCATTATAAAAAAAGGTGGGTAAACATGGGGAAAAACAATCACGAACAAGTTGCCCAAGCCATAATTGAAAGCTTGGGCGGCAAGCAGAATATTAATAATGCTTGGCATTGTATGACAAGATTACGTTTTGATATAAAAGATGAATCACTTATCAATGAAGAGGCGATTAAAGCCATGTCTAGCGTAATGGGGGTGCAAAATAAAAATGATCAGTACCAAATCATTATTGGAACAGATGTCAATTCTTACTTTGAACCATTAGCGCAGCAATTAGGTATTAATGATAATCAAGAAAGCTCTTCTGACGAAAAGAAAAGTATGACAGCCATGTTTATGGATATCGTATCAGGTGTCTTTGGTCCAATTGTACCAGCGATCGCTGGGGCAGGTATGATTAAAGGTTTGCTTGCTGGGTTCCAAGCATTAAATTGGATCTCAGCTGATAGCCAAACAGTCCAAGTATTAGATATGTTAGCAAGTGGTGTGTTTACATTCTTGCCATTCTTTATCGCGGCATCGGCTGCTCGAATTTTTAAAACCAATCAATATTTAGCGATTGCCATTGCGGCAGCGATGCAATTTCCAACAATGGTAGACGCAGCTGCTGCTGGGGAAATTGATGCCTTCCGAGTCTTTGGCTTTATTCCAATACCTGTTTTTAATTATTCCGGAACGGTTATACCAATTATTATTACCGTCTTTGTACTAAGCTATATTTATCGTTGGGTAGATAAAGTCCTACCCAAAGCGTTAAGAACCGTATTTACGCCAACCATATCGCTATTTGTAACAGGGTTAATCGCTTTTGTCATCATAGGCCCAATCGGGATTCACTTAGGTAATGGATTAGCTCGTGTTATCGCAGCATTATTTGAAATTTCACCAATTTTAGCTGGAATTATTGTTGGTTTAATTCGACCAATCTCTATTTTGACAGGCTTACACCATGCCATGACACCAATCGCTTTACAAAACTTTGCCGATCAAGGTTATGACATGTTAATGCCAATGATGTTTATGACCAACATGGCGATTGCAGGTGCTACCCTAGCCATGTACCGTAAGACAAAAAATCAACAAGAACGCTCCGTTATTATTTCATCAGCACTATCTGGGTTTTTAGGTATTACTGAACCGGCACTATTTGGGGTATTAACAAAGTATAAACGTGGTCTAATCGCTGCGACCATTGGTAGTGCGGTAGCATCAGCCTTTATTAGTGCATTTGGGGTCCGTTTATACGGTTATATTTTATCAAGCATTTTTAGCTTACCAGCTTATATCGGTGAATACTTTATCTTTGCCGTCCTTGGTATTGTTATTGCTATCGTTGTTGCTTTTATTTCTGCCACCTTCCTTAGTAAGCCAGCCAAGTAGTGCAAGATAAAGTGAAACTTTGTTCAGTAGGGGGGCGATGCATAGGAGGTACTCGTGCAGACGTTGCGACACGACGTCGCCAACTTAGTCAGCTTCCTCTCTCCTCCACTGAACGTTAGTTGAACCAATCGAGCTACTGGCTATTGGATCTCCCACTTAGAAATGACATGTTCACTTATTTAAGTGGGAGCCTTACAAAACCCCTTAGATGGGGCGAGTAATCGCAGCCCCAGCCAGTTAACTGATAAAAAAAGCAAGGAGAGGGATTATGCAACGTTTAACCATATTAAATCGCTTAACGGACGCTGGCGTCATTGCCATAATTAGAGGCGATTCGATTGATCAAGCTGCTAAGGCTTGCCGAGCTATTGTTGCCGGAAAGATTAACGCACTAGAAATTACATTTACTTTAGCTGGAGCAGAACAGTTGATTCAACAATTAAAATCAGCATACGCCAATCACCCAGAGGTCGTGATTGGAGCTGGAACAGTACTAGATAGCACGACTGCTCGACTTGCGATTCTAGCAGGAGCTGAATATATTGTCAGTCCCGGCTTTGATAAGGAAACGGCTAAGCTTTGTAATCTCTATCAGATTCCGTATTTGCCTGGATGTCAGACAATCAATGACATTCAACAAGCTCTCATCTATGGGGTCGATATTGTCAAACTATTCCCTGGTAATCTCTTAGGGCCAAATTTTATTAGAGCGGTTAAAGGCCCACTACCTCATGTCAGCGTCATGCCTTCAGGTGGTGTTGATTTAAATAACATTGCTGACTGGGTAAAGGCAGGTGCTATTGCAGTAGGGATCGGTGGTAACTTGACTAAACCGGCAGAACAAGGTGATTTTAATCAAGTAACAGAATTAGCCAAATCCTATCAGCAAGCCTATCAAGTGGCAAAACGAGGTGTATACAATGGCTAAAAAGGTGGTCACACTTGGCGAAATGCTCCTCCGTTTATCAACAACGGCCGGACAACGTTTTAATCAAGCTGAAGCTTTTCAGGTTCAAATTGGAGGAGCAGAGGCCAATGTGGCAATTAATCTTGCAAAATGGGGTTATCAAACAGCCGTCGCCACCATTGTGCCGAATCATCCAATTGGAGCTTTAGCTGTGGAGCATTTAGAACGGCACCGTGTCGATACTCGATTTGTCGAGCGAAAAGGGCATCGTTTAGGTACTTATTACTTAGAGAGCGGCAACCATATTAAACCACCGCATGTTGTCTATGACAGGGCCCACTCTAGCTTTGCTACAGAAGAGCCAGACTGGGATCTGTCTGCCTTATTTGAGAATGCCGACCTCTTACACGTAACCGGTATTACGCTTGCATTATCGCCTAAATGGATAAGTAAGGTAGTTGATATCTTAAAGCTGGCTAAAGCCAATCAAGTTGCGATCAGCTTTGATATGAATTACCGCAGTAGCCTATGGTCATTAGAAGAGGCGAAACAAGCCTATCGGAGGGTACTACCATTTATTGATTACTGTTCAGCTGGAGCTTTAGACGCAAAAGCATTCTTCGACATTAAAGATGATTCAACCGATTATTATTCGGCCATGAAGCAGGCCTACCCCAATATTAAGGTGTTCTATGCAACTAATCGTAAAGTGATCTCAGCTTCTCATCATCATCTTCAAGGGCAGCTTTGGTCTGATGGACAACTGTATAACTCTGATCACCATGATATCTATCCCATAGTAGATCGCGTTGGGGCCGGTGATGCCTATACATCTGGGATACTTCATGGCATATTAACCAATCAGCCACTAGACGATACTGTCCAATTCGCTACGATGCACGCCGTGCTTAAACATAGCATTCGTGGTGATATCAGTTTGATGGAGCTACCAGAAATTGAACAGTTATTAGCCAATAAAAATAGCACAATAGCCAGATAAGCCAGCATTAGGTTGAGTTTTCACTCAGCCTAATGCTATTCTATTGATGACCTAGTCGAGAGAATATTATCCTTTGAAAGAAGTGAGCCTATTGAATAAGAAAGAATTTATTATTCAAGATTTACTTAGTAAAATCTATCAACGTCACTATCCTGATGGTAAATTACCCACCCAACGAGAACTGGCTCGTGCTTATCAAGTCTCACGCTATACGATTCAAGAAGCAATCAGTAAATTACGCGATATTGGGATTATTAAGGTTGTTCAGGGCTCAGGGATCTTTGTTCGCCGGAATGCTAAACAAAATCCGTTAATTTATAATTCAATTACAGCCACACCCTATAAGCGCATTTCCTCAAAGCCCATCTACTTAAAACGAATAAAAGCTACTGAGGCAGACAAACGTACCTTTGAGTTAGAAAATGGTGAAGATATTTGGGAGTTCCAGCGCATTCGCATTGTCAATTATCAAATTGTTCAAATCGAGAGATCCAAATTACCTTATAAGCTTTTCCCTAATTTAGAGCTAAAGGACATTGCCCACTCAATTCAGGCCTACGTCCTAAAACAAAAATATACGATTTCGCACTATATTACCTCTTATACACCTGTATTAATTAATAAAGAACAAGCCGAGCTTATGGGCTGTAAAAAAGGGCTGCCTGCCATGAAGATTCAAAATCGTTGCTTACTTAAAGATGGCATTTGCTATGAGTACAGTGAAGTGCTTGCATTGGATTACACCTGTACCTACATTACACCATTTAATAAAGAAGTCCATTCACAGCGAAGACAAAACTAGGGACTTTATTGCCAGCCATTTATCTGTCCTGTTGATGCAAAAACTCGAAGCTGAAGATCATTTTCATTGCTAAAATTTTGATCGTTTCCATTGTTAAGAGAAAGCTTTATCATGAAAAAAGAGATCGAACAGAAATAATCCTGCCGATCTCTTACTTATCCTTACATTAATCTAATCTGACGTGAATAGATTTGACCTGTCTGGAACGAATCTGCTCAGCTAAGTTGCCACTAATTGCTGAACCTTTGACATTAACCTGCTCACCATTGATTAATTGACATTTATATTCAACCGGTTTAACTGCATGTTTCCCATAAGTATCAGCTCGTTTACTGTTGCTATAGCTAACATCAATCTGACCAAAAAGCTTAAAGTGAACATAACCCTCCTGATCGAACAGCCAGGCTGGCAAACTTGGAGCTAGTTGAAAGACGAGCAACTGCTTTTCTTCACGATAACTGAACGGCTTTTGCCCAACAAACATAATAAACCACATATTCAAAAATTCAACCGTTGACCCGCTCAGCCGAGCCACAAACCCTTTACCATGGAGGTTAGGATCAGGGTTTGCACTACTTGCAATAAATGAAACATTTTCTAGAATACTTCTACCGTATTGCCCTGGTTCGGTAAAAGCAACTAAGCCTGTTTGGAGCTCTTGATAGAATTCATCATATAATCCCTTTTTTAACAACTCTAATAAATATTTATAAGACATATGAAGAAAAATCGACTCATTTTCCAGCCACCCAGGGGTAAAGAATTTTGCCCTTCCTAGTTCGATTGGATCAGATTCAATGGATCCACTCGTTTTATACATACCCAGTTTCTTATCATATAATGGTGACTGCTTAACACTACGGTATAATGCCTTTGCCGTTTCAGTATTAGACGTTAACTTGAGCTGCTTAACTATACCTTCAAGGAATGGTGTCACGGCATATGGCTTCAGTACGATAATGTCTTGGTTATCGTCAGAAACGGTTGCATCAAAATAAAAATAAGTTGGTGTTAGCCCTTCTTTGAACGATTCTACAGCAGATAGAGCTAAGTCAGCAAATTGACTAAAGATTGTAACATAATGATCAGCTTGTTTTTGATCACACTTAAACCGAACCCCTGTAATCCCCTGTCTAATCGTAGCCCGATACTGCTCGCGGATCTGCGTCAATTCCTGCCAAAGTTTTAAATTAAGGTGAACAGGACTGATTTGAGTGAGCCGCTCGGCTAAAGCTTCAATAAATTGACCTGCCTCAATCGGTAACGAAACCTGGCCAGACACAGTCTCACCCTCCAGCTTTATCAGCTGTAATAAACGCTTCAGCTCATATAGTTCTGAAGTGCTCGAGCCTAACATACCTGGCAATCCATTAAGTGCATCATTCCATCCTGGCTTACCTGCCTCCATTTCTATCCCTAGCCCAAACGGGGCAATTGTCGCTATTTTATTCGCCGCTAACAAGAATAGCTTTGAATACAAGTTAGTCATAAATAATTTGTCCTTGTCTTGATTCGTCCGTAACCATTGGTCCTTCCCTTGTCGTTGCTTAGCAAGCTTTTCCTCATCAATCGACAGCGCATCATATTGTCTAATATACTGATCCTGCTTAACATATTTTTTATACTGGGGATTGACTGTGGCTGGACTATCAAAATAACGGTAGCCATCCCGAAATAACAGCTGATCTCTTCTATCCGGATAGACAGCTAAATAACTATCAATTAAATCCAAGTTATAAGTCCAGTGATCAATCCAGAATCCTTCTCCATGCTCCGCTTCAAATACTTCATCACTACTTGTTAATACATCTGTTAAAAACTGTTCAAATGGAACGGTTAGCTCCTGATCATGGCGATCAAGAAATGCCTTGACGTCACCTGGTGTGAACCTTTTTGTTAACTGTTCTCTAAGCTGTTCATGGAGAGCTTGGGATATACCATAATTTGAGAAATCAAAATCAAGTTCAGCAAGGGTATAGGTGACTGATTTTAAGGCCAAGGGATTATAGCCATCAAGCTGAATCAAATTAACAAATTGCCGAATATTATAATCTTCAATCCGCGGGTCAAACAAGACATCTAGCCGGCGATTCTGATTCATATCACGATAATTGCCATTCCCCTGTGAATAAAAGGTTGGGCTAATCGAGAAAAAGTTGTAATCTCGTTCCAAATCACCATGCTTACGTGAATACAAGTAAAACACCTGTCGATTTTTCTTATTCTCAAATATGACTGGAAAACCGCCACGCAGACCATTATCCAAATAACTTTGTTTTAAATAGGCATCAAAATAAGGATGCGCCGTTTTGGTTTCTACAGTTTGGGTTAACGCCTTAGCTAACTGACGTGCCTCCGTCTGATATTGGGTAAAGTTTGCTCCTGTTAGCTTTTTATTGACAAAGGCTTTAGCTTTTTCCCGATTTGGTGATTGACCGATAACTGAAATAAGCTTGATCGTCTCGTTTGCTTTAAAATGATAGGAGACAGGGGCAAACCCACACGCTACCTTATTGGTTGAAACTTGACGATCATTGGTTAACTGCTCAACATGATTAGACTTGAAGTGTTCAGCCTGCTGAAGAGTCAAGTCATGACCAAAGACACACTCTCGATCATAAATCGGGGTAATCAAGCTTTCATTGTTATCCGTCTGAAGTAGTGCTGCAAAAAAATTTCCATCTTCAACTTGATTGACTGCTGCCTCATCAGCTGTGCTCCCACGCATATAATAATAACCAAACGTATCATCAATCAAATCAACATCAAACCAGCTTTTTAAGGTGTTGCCAATTGACTTATAAGCCATTTGTTCCACTCTTGCTGGAAAAAGCGTTGCAATCCCATCAAGGAGTTCTAGCTCTAGTTCAGCTGAACTCGTATTAGTGATAGTCAGTTCGCGGACGAGTGCAGGTATTGTTTGATGAGGTAGCGTATAGTAGACGACATCAAGGCCGAGCTGATTATGATTATGATAATGCTTTAATTCAAGCAAGTTATCAGACATAATCATGCTATCTTGAATACCATCTCCCTGTTCTTTAAAGGCCTCATAATAAAACGTCTCATTTTCACGCTTGCCTTTGATAAACGTACGAAATCCTTGGCTTGGTACCATTTGGTACGCCTTATCAGCAGGATAAAATTCAGTCATGGCGTTGTTTTTATCCTGAACACCAAAGCTAGCAATAGCCTGCCCTCGATTGACATAAAATACCCACATCGGAATACCATCCTCACCTGCTAGACCTGGTAAAAAGCTAGCAAATGGACTTGTAGTCTGGTAGCGATCGATCTTATAACTTTGATCATCTAATAATGAATACATGTTATTCACCCTCTATTCAAATATCCCTTGGCGTATCTACACATAGATTTCACCAAGATTAGCTCGATAATATCTCTGGCATCCGCCGGAGAATTTAACTTTATCGCAGTGTAACTGGCTGGGGGCTACGATTATTCGCCCCATCGAAGGGCTTTTGTAAGCCTCCCACTTAAAAAAATAAGGGAACATACCATTACTAAGTGGGAGATCCAACCAGCCAGATTCGGCCTGATTGGTTCAACTCACGTTCAGTGGAGGAGAGAGTAGCTGACTAAGTTCGCGACAACGTCTGCACTCGCATATCCTAGCTCGAAAACCCCTCCGAACGAAGTTTCACTTTATTCAGTAAGAGTTGGTACTTCTCTGAATGTAGAAAAGTAGGAGGCTTCTGCTGAATGAAGTTAACCAGTAACAACTGTAGTAATGGAATGGGCCGGAATTGTTATTGATGCTAAGTCGTTATCAATAGCTAGCTTTATTTCCTTAGAAGCATTAGTCTCATTTAAGATTACACTAGCAACTGAGCCATCATCATTTTTAAAAGCGGTAGCCTGTAGCTCATCCCCATTTCGGTTAAGTTGAATCCGCTTTGCTCCGGGCTTGATATATTGGCTAAAATGGCCAATCGCATAATAGGAGCTATTGAAGTAAACCTTATCGCTAGCGGGGTCAACTATTATTGGTGCATCACAGTAATTTCCAACATGATTCGGCCCACCTTGGACATCAAGCACGATATTCCAGTCGATAAAAGCTTCCAACCAGTTGTTCATGTCACCAATTATATGACGAGCATAGCGTTCTCCAGTATGCCATGCCCCTAGCTGGACGCCACCCTCGATACATCCTTCCGTAAAAATTAAGTGATAATCAGGAAAAAGCTCATGTACTTTTGATAGGTTCTCAAATTGCTCTGAAACGTACCAGTGGTTACCAATCCCCCAAACGTATTGAGCAGCTTGAGGATCATCCAATACTGCTTTCGCTCGCTCTACAAGTAGATCGCGATTATGGTCCCAGATCACAATTCGAACATGATTGAGCTCAGCTTTTTCAAGTGCTGGACCTAAATATTTAACAAAAGCACATTCTTCTTCTCCACTGTATAAGCATGAGTCCCAGACTTGCTTTGCTGCAGGCTCGTTTTGGACGGAGACTGCCCAAATAGTCATTCCCTTTGCTTGCATTGCCTTAATATAATGGACAAAATAATCAGCCCATAAAGCATAATACTCTTTCTTTAGACGACCGCCATTATTCATCTCACCATTCGTTTTCATCCATCCTGGTGGACTCCAAGGCGAAGCGAGTAAATGAAGCGGCTTACCCGTTATCGTATTAATCTCCCTTAATACCGGCAACAGATAACGCTCCTCATGATCAATAGAGAAACTAGTTAAGTGCTGATCTTCCTTTTCAATGTAATCGTAATTACCTAAGGCAAAGTCACAGCTATTGATATGTACACGCCCATACGTGTAGCCAAGCCCCTGGTCAGGATGATAATAAGCCTGTAATATCTTAGTTCTTTGCTCTGCTGAGAGCTTGCTCAGGTTATAAGCTGCTGCTTCGGTAATTGCTCCCCCAAATCCAAGCCAAGTTTGAAAGGTTCTATCGGTATTGATCTCAATATCAACGTTAGTTTTACAGTCTGATCGATTTAATTGACTGACTGAAGACTGCCAAAAGCGACCCTTCTCCTTTGCAGATTGAATAACTCTGATTGCTTTTGTCATGTTAAACTCCTTCTATTTCCCTTGATTGAATAATCCTTTGATAAAATTTGGCGCTATCCTTTAAAATGCGTTCTTGTGAATTAAAATCAACATAAATGATGCCAAACCGTTTACCATATCCAAATGCCCACTCGAAATTATCAAATAGCGACCAAAGGTAGTAACCGGATATGTTCATTCCTTCTTCATTTAACTGAGCAATGGCTTGTAAATGCTGGCGTAGGTAGTCGACCCGCTCAAGATCATGTACGTGATGATCATCAGTCACTTCATCGGGATAGGCCGCTCCATTTTCAGTAATGACGATAGGCAGATCCGTATACTGATCACGCAACCTGCGAACCAGCATTTTGAATTCCTCCGGTGAAATATCCCATCCCATTCCAGTTTTCGGGTAATCTGAATAAGCTTCTTGATACATAAATGGATCTTGCGCACTAAATTCGACCAGATCGCGATTATAATAATTGATGCCAAAGAAATCACACGCCACCGAAATCGTTGCCAGGTCTCCCGATTTAATAAACGAGAAATCATGAACATACTTTGAGAAGAGATTAATCATATCATTCGGATAGCACCCTTTAAAAATAGGATCTAAAAACCATCTATTTTTAAACCCATCCGCATTACGACGAGCAATTTCATTATTAAAACTTGAATCAATTGTGTAGACAGGACTTAAATTTAAGGTAATACCAATAGGTGTCTTTGACTTTAATTTATTTTTCAGTAAATCAACCGCCTTGCCATGAGCAACCAGCATATGATGCGCAGCAATGATTGATTCCTCCACATTCGTATGACCAGGTGCATGTACACCGAGCTGATAACCGAGAAAAGCAGCACACCACGGTTCATTAATGGTAATCCAACTAGTAACCTCACTGTCTAGTTCAGTAAAAACCTTCTCAGCGTAGTGATAAAACCATGTAATAGATTCTCTGTTAAGCCAGCCACCTTGTTCGTGGGCCCATTGAGGTAAATCCCAATGATACAAGGTAACCACTGGTTGAATTCCATTTTCCCTCAGTTCTTTAATTAAATGACGATAGAATTGCATCCCCGCATCGTTATATCTGCCTTGCTCAGGGAAAATGCGGGGCCAAGCAATTGAAAAGCGATAGCTATCCACCCCTAACTGTTTAATAAGCTGAACATCCTCACGATAACGGTTATAGTGATCACACGCTTGATCACCTGTATCTCCATTCAAAACTTTACCTGGCTGCCGAGAAAACGTGTCCCAAATCGATGGTGTTCGCCCATCTTGATTTGTCGCTCCTTCAATCTGATATGAGGACGTTGCTGTTCCGAACGTAAAGTGACGCTCAAATTTCATAAACCATTCACCTCATTTCTATTTATTTATCCTTTAATTGAACCAGCTGTTATACTACTAATGATGTATTTTGATAGGAAGAGAAATGCAATCATAATCGGAACGACCGAAATAGCTATTCCTAAATACATTGCCCCTAAATTCATCGCTACTGGAGAACCACTAAGTGCGCCCATCATCACTGGAAGAGTATAGAGTCTTGGTGAGCGAATAATAACGAGTGGAACGAGGTAGTTATTCCATGAACCAATAAACGTAAAAATCCCCATCGTAGCAATTGCTGGAAGTAGTATAGGTAAGACAATTCGGTGAAACATGTGTATCTCTGAGGCACCATCAATGCGGCCAGCCTCTAAAATCGAGATCGGCATTGTGGTAATTAAGAACTGTCTAAAGAAAAATACGGTAAATGGTGCAGCGATCGCTGGAATAATCAATGGCCAATAAGTATCCAAAATACCTAATGTTTCACTAAGATCGTACAAGCCGATTAGACCCAACTGTCCCGGAACCATCATCATCACAATAAACGTGATAAAAATGACATTCTTCCATTTGAAATCATAGACGACTAACGCAAATGCGGTTAACGCTGAGAAATAAGCATTAAGGATCGTGACCGATACAGCTACCATTAAGCTATTCCGAAACCCTACCCAAACGTCCATGTAGCTCGTCAACGTTTGATAGTTCGCCTTTAATGCATCACCCGGAATAAGCGAAAAACCTCTTAATATCTCAGAATTTGACCGTGTAGCATTGATAATCATCATATAAAATGGAATAAAACAGATGACAACCAGCAGAATTAAAAATGTATAAATAATGAAACGAGCCAGCTTCATTTTATTCATCGCTTTTGTCTCCTTCCCTTAAACTTGCTTACGGTACATTGTCCTAAAAGTTATCGCTGAGAATATAACGGTAATAAAGAACAAACCATATGCAATTGTAGCTCCATAGCCGAAATTATTGTATTTAAAGGCTTGATTATACAAATACAACACCATCGTATTTAGTGCACCCTGCGGTGAGCCATTACCATCTGTCAATAACATTGGCAAATCAAAAATTTGCAATCCACCGATAATGGAGGTGATCAGTACATAGAGCAAAATCGGTTTTAGCTGTGGTATGGTGATAAATTTAAACGATTGCCACCAATTAGCCCCATCAATTAATGCTGCTTCATAAAAGTCCTTTGATATACCTGAGATACCAGCTAAAAGGACAATAAATGAATTACCAAACCACATCCATGCTCCTATCAGCGCGACTGCTGATTGGGCATAGGCCGGTGAATTGAGCCAATTAATCGGACGATCTATAAAGCCAAGGCTTAGCAGCATTTGATTTAGTCCACCGTGGTTCCAATCAAGCAAAATACTAAATAGCAATGCTACAGAAGCAATCGTTATAATATTAGGCAAATAAAATAATGCCCGAAACAAACCGACTCCCTTTAACTTTAGGCGAATATCAGAAAAAAGCAGGGCTAAGCCAAGGGCAATTAACATTTGGACAATAAAATTAAAGCCCCATATTCGAATCGTATTGAAGAAAGCTTGATAAAAATAACGATCACTAAACAAACGGATATAATTGTCTACGCCAATAAAGCGGGCATTTTCAATTCCACCCATCCCCGTATAATCGGTTAAGCTGTAGTAAAACGTTAAGAAGATAGGATAAATATTAAAAATAAGAAATACAATCACAAATGGTGCAATAAAGAGATAGGCCTGATGATTACCTTTTTTCACGAATTCTCGCTCCTTTCTCTAACAGACAATAGGAAAAGGGTGCTTGCTTACACGCACCCTTTTCCATCTGCAAATCTACTCAGGCACGACAATATTTGGATAAGCATTAACAACTTGACTATAAAACTCCTCAATCGCCTCTTCCTTCGTTAGATTTCCTTCAACATAGGCACCGACTTGCGTTCCAAAAAGCTCATCGATTTGCTGGTCATATCGTGTTACCGTGCTTGCATCAATTTCCTCTGCACGTTCAATGAAGAAGTCATAATGATTTTGACCACCTAAGAATTCATCGGCATAATCAGCCGCTACCTCTTCCATAACTGGATAATATGAAAGCACATCGCCTGTTTCCATTACCCATTCTGTCAAGAATTCCTGATCATTCACGAGCATTTTAATAAATTCAAAGGCTAAATCTTTATTTTCCGAATCCTTATACATCCCGATCCATGTACCACCTTGAAAGTATGGAGTCGGTCCATTTGTTACGGCCCAATCTCCTGCCGTTTCTTGTGCTTCTTCTTTTAAGACAGAATGTAAGCCCCAGGTCGGTAATGAAACAGCAAAAACTTCCGTTTGATCCGATTGATCCGCATCTTCATCAATCTCATCCCAACCGACATTATAGCTAATCGGACCCGTAAAGGAGGCATACCAAGCTGGCGACCACGCCGGCGCCAAAGCTGTATATTGCTTTTCTCTAAGCTCTTTAGCGTAATCAAAGTAAGCAAGTCGTTCCTCAGTCATGACCAATTCATCATTCTCGTTTACCCAAGGCTGAGGGTTAGCTCCGTTCGTATAGGGGGCGATTGATCCTTCGTCAGGAAATAATCGATAATTATGTTGCTTCATGTTCTCACCGACTTCCATTAGCCCTTCCATTGTTGAGAACATTTGACCAATTTGCTCTGGGTCATCAGTGCCAAGCACTTCCTGAGCAATACTTCTGCGATAATAAATCCCACCTGGCGTCGTCTGCCATGACACCGCTCTAACTTCACCGTTACTATTAATCCCTAAATCCCAAACATATTCCATATAGTCATCACGCCACTCATCAACGTTATACGGTTCCTGAGATAAATTTTCCCAGTAGTCCTGCTCAATCCAATCCTTCAAATAAACAATTTCACCTGTAAAAACATCCGGGGCGCCACTCCCACTTTCTAAAGCCGGACGCAAGGTATTGACATAATTTTCTGTTGGAATGATTTGCAAATCAACTTTCACATCATGTAATTGCTCAAAATATTCAATGGGCTCTTGCAGTTCATCCGTAAAAGATGTGACGATAAGATCCGGTTCATCCTCTGAACATGCACTTAAGATAAACAGAACACCAATCAAAGTTAGAATTGACACGAAATTTTTCACAACTTTCCCCTCCTCAACGGAATATCCATTTGTTTAATCATTGAGAAAATCATTTACTTTTATAAGTAAAGCGCTTTACTATTACAAAACAGTCACTTGAAAGCATAAACACGAAATGATAACCCTTACATTTTGATTTTTTGTAAAAAAACACATTAATATCCTATTTCCCCAATCTTTTTATATAGTAAAGCGCTTTATCTTTATTTTATACTATGTCCTAAAGTCATTTTTGATGACTAAATCGGACGACAAGATTCTCGCTTAATCAGCTGTACAGGAACAACCTTGGTCATTCCACTATCATCACCGTTAATTTGATTAAGTAGCATGATAGCAGCTTGTCTACCTATAAGTTCCTTGTCTTGTCTAATCGTCGTTAATGGCGGGTCGACATGTTTGGCAATCGCTATATCATCAAAGCCAATAAGCGAGATGTCTCCCGGTACACTTAAGCCAGCTTCCTTGATCACTTTCATCGCCCCTAATGCCATGTTATCTCCTGCAACGACAACTGCAGTTGGACGATCTTGTAGGGCTAACAAACGAATCATCGCTTCACGGCCACCCTCATATGAGAAAAATCCACCATTTACAAGGTAATGTTCGGGTAGATCTAGTCCATGATTAGCCATAGCCTTTTTGAAACCCTTTGCTCTTTCTATTCCAGCGAAGCTAGTCTGTTCACCCATAATATGAGCAATTTTACGATGCCCAAGCTCTACAAGGTAATCCACAGCTAATTGAGCCCCATGACGGTTATCACTATAGACTGACCCAGGTGTTTCTAGTGGTAAATCGATGTAAACGGCTGGAATTGGCGATTCTTCCTGTCCAATAAAATCATCACCAAAGGATTGAACGACAATAACCCCATCGACACCTCGATGTTTTAAATGCTTGTATGTTTCTCTTTGCATACCCATATGTCTTGATACAAACAACAAGTCATAATTGTAGAGTTCAACATGCTTTTTAAACCCTTCAATCACCTCACTGAAAAAAGGATGGGCAATACCAACACCTAAATGCTCAGCAAATACGACACCTATCATCCATGACTTATTAGTAGCAAGCGTTCTTGCCGAAGAATTGGGGGTATAGCCTAATTCCTCAACAGCTTCTAATACGGCTCTTTTGGCTTTTTCACTTACATTCTTATAATTGTTTAATACTTTTGAAACGGTTGTAATTGAGTAACCGGATCTCTTCGCAATATCATATATCGTTGTCATCTCATACTCCTAACGAAAGCGCTTTCCATTATAATATATTACGTCAACCATACATTGTCAACCACTTCTAATGATTTGACTCCATTTTTTCAAGTAACAACTTCTTTCCTTCTAATCGGTTAAAGGAGCGTTTGGCAACCCATTGAATCATAAGTATAGGGATTGAAACAAGATAAAATGGTAACATTGCAGGAATAACAGTCAATAGCCAAGTAACAGTAAATAGAGCAAAGATCATTCCTATCGATGAAAAAGGAAATAAAGCGATTAACCAAAAGCTGTCACTAAAATATGACCAAAAACGAAGCTTGTATTGAGAAAATAAAGCTAGCGTATAACCGCTCAGGGCTGTCCAGACACAAATTAGTATCATAAGTACTGGTGATACAAGATAATCTAGCACTGGATGGTCGGGCAATATTCTGATCAAACCAAAATCAATCAAGACAAATAAATAAACAGATCCAATCACAGCTATTAAGCCGTTCGCCAACCAAAAGTTTTCTCGATAAGCACTAGTAAAACTGTTCCATATCGTCTGATTTTGCTGACCATGTAGCATCCTTCGTATAACAATAAAAGCACTTACTGTTGCTGGCCCCAATCCTAGTATGACAAGACCAATTAAGGTAAACAGAAGCCACAACAGATTAATATAGGCGAGTTTTGCAAGCCATTCACATAGCCTTAACAAGCCTGTCATTGCATTTCCGTTCTGATTATTCATTCTCTTATCCCCTACTTTGAATAAAATATTTGATAAAAATATAACAAGATAACCTTAATCTATATGAACAGTGAAAGGCAAACAACTTTAGCCTGAACTAACAGAGAACTAGCAAACCTATTATCGACCATTATCAAAAGCAGGTTCAAAACGTCATAGAATATGCCAAATGCATTACTGCCAATAGTTTTTCATCAGTTCTGCAGACCAATTCGGCTGGTTTACTTTTTTACAGGGTAAAAATTCTTTCATAACAGGTTTAATGTCAATAATCGGTGTTCCATCGATAGCGTCTAAACCTTTTACAATTAAATTTCTAGGTTTATGTTCAATAAGTTCAACAATGGTACTTCCAAGTTTATTTGGTCTGTTCTTTCCTCTTTGAGCAAATATACCAACTTTAGGAAATTCCTTGTTGTTCCTCGGATGTCTGGAATTGTATTGAATTTTCTGATCAGATACTTTATTAAAATAAAATAAAATTTCCAAATGTGAAAATTCATTAATTCCTGCTAAAGCATGATCGCTTATTCCATCAACTAACTGAATCGTTGATAAAATATCTCCCCAACGATCATCTACAAGCTCTTTTCTACTATTATGAACAGTTGCAATAGGCTTAATCGAATACATCATATCCGCCTCCCTCTCTGCGTTTAATTTATTATCTATCATCCATAGTATACTGAACCGCAAACAAAAAGACTACTGTGACAGATCGATTCACCAATCTGTTTATCAGTAGTCTTTCCATATTATTACTTATAACCAAAAAGTGTTTGGACAACCTCAACAACTTGATCTGCTGCTTCATTACAACGTTCAAGTGTTGGTGCTTCAACCATAACCCGGACCAATGACTCAGTACCAGATGGTCGAACTAAGACACGCCCGTCTTCACCCATTTGCTCTTCTACTTTAGCAATGACTTCTTGAATACGAGGGTCAACCAAAGTTTGATGCTTATCAAGTACTTTGACATTCTTTAAAACTTGTGGGAATTTCTGCATCTCTGCTGCTAGCTCAGATAGCTTTTTCCCAGTTTCTCGCATAACATTAATTAATTGTAATGCTGTCAGCATTCCATCACCTGTCGTGATGTAGTCGAGAAAAATGATATGCCCAGACTGTTCACCACCAAGATTGTAGCCGCCTTTTCTCATTTCTTCCATGACATATCGATCACCAACATCTGTTTTATCACTTTTCATCCCCTGTGCTTCGATTGCTTTATAAAAACCAAGGTTACTCATGACTGTCGATACAACGGTTGAATGACGTAATAGTCCACGTTCATTTAAGTATTTCGCACAAATATACATAATCTGATCGCCATCAACAATTTCTCCGTTTTCATCCACAGCAATTAAACGGTCACCATCGCCATCAAAGGCTAGGCCAATGTCAGCATCTTTCTCTTGAACGAAGGCCTGTAACGTCTCAGGATGTGTTGAACCTACCCCATCATTAATGTTTAGACCATCAGGTGATACGCCGATTGTCGAAATATCAGCTTCTAGATCAGCAAATAAATGGGTGGCTAATGAAGAAGTTGCACCATTTGCGCAATCTAATGCGATATGTAAGCCAGCAAAGTCATTATCCACCGACTGTTTTAGGTATTGAATATATTTTTGTCCGCCTTCAAAATAATCATTAACTTGACCAACCTCTGAACCAATTGGACGAGGAAGCTTATCTTCACCAGCATCAATTAGAGCTTCAATCTCTAACTCTTGCTCATCAGTTAGCTTAAACCCATCTGGACCAAAAAATTTAATACCGTTATCCTCAACAGGATTATGGGACGCCGAAATCATGACCCCCGCTTCTGCACTCATCGCTTTTGTTAAATACGCTACCCCTGGAGTTGAAATAATACCTAATCGCATCACTTCTGCCCCAATTGATAATAATCCCGAAATTAAAGCAGCTTCTAACATATCGCCAGAAATACGTGTATCTTTTCCAATTAATATTTTTGGTTTTTGTTTATCCTTTGTCAGTACATGTCCACCACAGCGACCTAGCTTAAAGGCTAGCTCCGGAGTCAGTTGCTCATTTGCAATCCCTCGTACTCCATCTGTTCCAAAATATTTACCCATAATGTACCTCTCCTTTTTCCATTTACAACTTTCCACTTTTATTCTACCTGTACTGTTGCCTCTTCTAAGGCCAAGTTAACTTCTATGCCGTTCGGAGCATCAACTTCAATGGGGACTCGGTATTCACCACTAGTTAATCCAGCAAGATCAATTAATAGCTGAAAATCAGCCCGATTTAGATTTGCTAAATCTGATTGAAAACCAATGACATTAATGTCCAAAGCACCAGTTTCAGGATTAAGAAATGATGGCGTTAAACCATTTCGGAGATTCTCAATATTAATCTCCACATCTTCAATCGTCTCTTCTATTCGTTCCTCGACTTCAATGTTTACTGTTACTATCTCCTCAGAAATGAGCCTAGCTGTGTCAGGGACATCAAGCTCTATGTCTAGCGATGTTGTTTCGGTTATTTCTGATAAATCAATTGGTTTTGTATGAATCTGATCTATAGCTTCTAAATCTTCCTCAGCTGCAAAAACCTGAACCTCATCAATCTCTGGTTCCACTGAAACTAAACGAAAATCATCTGGCAAATCACCTGATGTCTCAACATGAATTGGAACTGTTTTATTAGGACTTTGTACATTTAGCTCAACCGTTACAGTTTCCGGTTCAACCCTTACATTTAACTGACTGCCCTCACTATCATAGACACGCACTGGCACATCAGTTATAGTTAGTGACTCACCAATACCCTCCACATCAATAAAAGCTTTGACAATTGCAATACGGTCAATAACACTTTTAGAACTTGTAACCGTAACGGTCGAAGGAGATACGACAGTGGAGCTTATCTCAAAACCTGGTTGCATCTGCTCAACATTAGTATAATCAACTTCAACAGTAAAATCTCCTGTGCCTCTTTCTTCAATGGATACTTCTATCACCTCGGGTTCAATCGATACAGACAAACGGTTAGAAATACCCTCATATTGTAGTGGGACAGTATGAGTGCCAGGCTCCAATCCTTCTAAATCCACAAAAACATCAAAATTGCGCTGAGTAACAGTGGATTGAACAACACTGATTGTACCTTGTATCGTCATCGTCACTGTTTGTGGTACACCACTAACAACATATTGTTCATCATCTATTTGAATGCTAACCGGTACATCTTCTATAACCTGTGTCTCTTGCGAACTATTGAAGATAGCGTCAAGTCCACCTACGTCTGCGGATCGAGTATCTTGATTATCAAGTGATACCACAATAAAGACGATTATCGCAAGAAACAATGAAATGACACGGATAACCCAAGGTTTATTCAGCCAGTCATTCATCTTTTCTTTCCCCTCCAATTCCAGCTTTTTAATGTCGGGGCTTTGCCGAAATTTGCTTCTAAATTTTTTCTTAGAATCTCAGTCAATCTCTCTTCAGTAATATCACGATGAAGCTCAGCATTCTTTGTACAAGATATACTTCCTGTTTCTTCAGAAACAATAATCGTAAGTGCATCACTTACTTCGCTAATTCCCATTGCCGCTCGATGCCGTGTTCCTAACTCCTTTGAAATGAAAGGGCTTTCGGACAATGGAAGGTAACAAGCGGCTGCTACAATTTCATTTTCTTTAATAATAACAGCACCATCATGTAAAGGCGTGTTGGGGACAAAAATATTCGTTAACAATTGATTAGTTAGTTGACCATGTATAGGTATCCCCGTTTCAATAAAGTCACCCATGTTTGTTTCACGCTCAATCGTAATAAGCGCTCCTATCCTACGCTTAGCCATATAATTACATGATTTTACAATTGCCTCGATCGTTTGATTAAGAAGTTCTTCTTTAGATCTTCTGTTTCGACTAAAGAAGCTACCTCGTCCAATTTGTTCAAGTGCCCGACGGAGTTCAGGCTGGAACAGAATAATTAGAGCAAGGGGGCCCCAAACGATAGCTTGTTCGATAATCGCTTGAACAGTCTGTAAGTTTAAAAAATAACTGATCAAATATATAATAACAACAACAAAAATACCTTTTAGAAGTTGAATGGCTTTTGTCCCTCTAATAAACATAATTAATTTATATAATACATACCAAACAAGGGCTATATCAACAATTATCTTCAGCAGATTAAAAAGTGTAAAACCCTCACCTAGCATGTCCACACATCCCTCTAAACATAGAATCCATCCCATTTCAATTAAGTAGTCACTTTTTTTATTATAGCATAATCATCTGAAAGTTTATAACGATATCCTAAATAGACAAAGTGAAATTTCGTTCAGGGAGGTTCGACGCATCGAATGTGCTCGTGCAGACGTCACAAGACGTCGCGAACTTAGTTAGCTTCCTCCATCCCCCACTGAACGTTAGTTGAACCAATCGGGCCGTAACTGGCTGTTGGATCTCACACTTAGACGTGACGTGTTCTCTTATTTCTATAAGAAGGAGTCTTGCCGGTTACACTGCGATACATGCAAAAATTAGAATCAAGTGGATTTAAATTTGGTTATTGATACCTATTATCCAAAATAATATTGGAAAGTAGCAGACGAACAAAAGCGTAGAGTTCTCGCTAAAACATAGCAACTGGAGCAAATCAACTGTGATAAAGGAATCACGTTGAGCTTGCGAACCGATAATGACTTAATCGCCTAGTTTTTAGCGCTCGAAACTGGACGTCGCTAAACTGGTTGCCTACGTGTTATCCACTTCCGAAAAATTGATCATTTCCTAGACAGTAATCGAGTAGGAGGGAGGGAGTGATTAACTCCCGTCCTCTCACATCGCATACATACCGTTCGGTATACGGCGGTTTCATTTAAGTCCAATGTACCGTTTGATATCTACCTAATAGACTCTTGAGCCCCAGACTTGCCCAATATTTATTATCAAGTATTCGACTTCATATCGGGCTATGTGATGTTCGCCAGTAGCTTTTCCTTGTGTTCGCCCATTCCGCGCTTATTTTCTGGATTAATACCCAGATAAGATTCCTCTTTCTCGTTTTGATTTTCTCCATTATTTCCAACAAATCATACGCAATCTCCTTGGTTCTCTGTCAAGATTTCGGGACAAGTTAAAAGTAGAAAAAATCCTAGTTTTGAATACTACTTAATTATGAGCCAAATGTCTGGTGAGAGAGCTATTCTCTCGGATAAGTGGATCATTCCTATTCTTGCTTAACAGTTGTCTGATAACATTCACGCATCTACTCCACGTTCTTCTTGACACGGGACCCCTGAACCCTCTGGACTCCTTTATATCAGGAAAAAATAACCTTTAGCAAAGGCGCTTTTCGCCTCAAGATCATACCAGAAGGTGCTCCCCCATATCAAGAGACTTTCGCGGCATAAACGCTGTCTGGTTTCCTACCTACCATTCACATTCCTATTCTGAATGGTCTTTTCGCTTGCTAGATGAGCCCTGCGTATTCATTGAGTGAGTTAGCTTGTTAAGGCATGCTCAAAATTATAAGGTGACTTCATTCCACAATGGGCATGAATTCTAACTGTATTATAAAGAGTATTTTGTTAACATAATGCATACGATCTTGGTCCTCTTTAGTCAGATCCCACACTGTTTCATTAAAATGATCAAGATTAACAACTGTGTGCTCTGGCAATAGAAAATTATTGCTCATGTCCATTTTCAGATTCAAACATCTTTTATAGATGTTAGCCTACACTCATATTTTTATTCTCCTTTGTTCTCCTCCATGTTATCTCTCATTAAATTCTAACTTATCTGACTATATGACTGCACAAGTCATAATTCTGAACGTTTTGTGCAACGCTTTTAAATGTAATATAATTCAGCCATCAAATTTTTAAAAATAACTGACTTTGCTAAAAGGCTAGCACGCAAAAAGAGAATGATAGAGTGAAAGATTAATACATTTAATCATACAAATTTTAAAAATATATGGAAAACTATTGTAAATTATTTTTTCATATATTACAATTATTTTGTAATATATTACAAATGATATTATTTATGAAGGGAGGTTGTTAAAATGAAGAAATTTGGACTTGTGATGGTTATTTTTACTGCTATATCACTTATATCGATACCTGTTTTTGCACAGGAGGATATAACAAATGGTGGTACAGTGGTATTAAAAGGAGAACCTTCATCTATTACTCCTTATACGATTAAAGACGTCGATGGAGGTAATGGACGCTGGGATTATGGAACCCGACTTACCGTTACGTTAAAAAAGAAAGTTTGGTCTAACCTTGATCACAATACGAAAGAGCATCGTTCCAGTTCAGAAATTGATGGGAATTATGATAATAGTGGTTGGGTGAAAGCCCGTACAACATCTAAATCTAGTGCAGTTGGCCCGCGCAATTCAGTTGCTTACTGTAATTGGGATGTCAAATAACTCTGAATGGCGATTAGAGTCACTTAAGAGCTAAGTGACTCTTCTTTTATAAAAATATACTTACTTCATTTATTTTAATAATCCTAATCTAGTGGAGGCTTTTATGTGAAACGTTTTATTCAATTATTTATGATTATCATGTTTTTTGTGTTATTCGCAGCTAACTATTTTTCATATCAAACTGAAAGTTATCAAACTCTGATTAATTCCTCTCAAACGTATACATTTGGATTTAAAGTTCCTGAAGACATAATAAACGCTGACCCCAAAAACATAGTTTGGTTAAAGGATGCAGCAAATAAAAATAATGTTAATATCAGTCGATCCTTTTCTTACCATGATAATGAAAAGGATGAGTCCTATACAGAAGAATACATATGGTTAACGACAAATACACGTCTATTTCAGCAAATAAGACTGAGTGAAGGTGAAATGTTAACGCACGATGATATGTTAGATCCTGAAAAATTCATGTCAACTAACCATACAAATAGCAATAATCAGGTGGGGGTTATTGCTAATTTTGGTGGAGGAGGAAATTACTCAATTTCTATATTAGATCACTTGACTTCTAACTATAGATATTCTGGAAGGTACCGAGTTGAAGCAGATTCTCCTGAACAATTTAATCAGTTTATTCAAGACTATGTTAATTATATTAACGAGTCAAGTCATGAAGCATTCACACCTGATATGTACCAAGACAATACAGAAGAGGAACGAATAAATAGCCAAACAGACTTCGATATATTGATCTTTATTCTTTTCTTTCTGGTTATTATGTTTTTAACTTTCTTGTATGACCTTATTTCTCAAACCAAAGCTATTTCAGTAATGAAATTAAATGGCCACACTCGAAATTATATATGCTACCAAGTTTTTATTAAGTTTTTTAGCATAAATTTTTTATTAAGTCAGGTTTTAATAATTCCTTTTTTATTTTTTATAAAAGATAACAACTTTGATTTTATTTGCAGAATTTTTCTCACTAATTTTTTTGTATTTATTACACTTTTGTGTTTATTGACTTTGATTTGCCAAGTATACACAAGTAGGATAAAAATGACTTATTGTATCAATGGTAAAAAACCAATTGGTGCAATAGCTTTCTTAATCATCTTGTTTAAATTGATTGTGTCAACAATTATTATCGTCTGTGTTATTAGTTTAATTTCAGACCTTACACACATTCAACAAAAACAAGAAGCGTTAAACAATTGGGCAAAATCCTCTAACCTTGGAGTTTTTCATCCTGTCAAATCAGGAGATGATACTGAATTAATCCGGGCTGGTGAGTATCCCTTAGATATACCAACATACTCAATGTATCCGAAACTTAATCAAACATTTGAGGCCATCTATATTAATTCAGACCTTTATACAACGGAAAGCATCGAGGTTAATGTAGGCAATGATTATATTAAGTCAATCACAGTTAATCCGAATTATCTAAAAACTTATCCATTATATGATTCGGAGGGGAAACAAATTGAGATTAGTGAAGATGTGGAAGAAACTGTCTACCTTATCCCTGAACAGTATAGAGAGAAAGAGGAGCTAAATGATGACTATTTTAGCTCAGCTCGTGAAGGGTTTTATAAATTACATCAAGAGCTCTATGAACAAAATGATAAACAAAAAAGTACTGAAGTTATATTTGTTTATATGAAGCCTGGTCAAGAAGTATTCTCATTAAATACAAATGTGATGCCTAATCATTATAATATCATCATTGATCCGATCATCCAGGTAATGACAGAGAGCAATGCATTAGTCCCAGATACATTCTATACATCTACAAGTAATCAGACGCTATTTATTAAGCTAATCGAAACAGATCCCGAATTAACGTATGAAAAACTGTTACCTATATTGAGAGAATATGGTTTAGATGACAACTTCCCCCACCTTATTCGAATTAATGATTTAATTTTGAACGAAATAAATGTCTTAAAGCAGGAAGTTTATTTGACTATTACGATCTTGTTAGCTCTAACCGTATTACTTATGATTACATTAATTCAATATGTCTATTTATTATTTCAACGTCACCGATATGAATTTTTCGTTAGAAAGACATTTGGCCAATCCTTTTTAAACAAATACCATAAGCTACTAATACTATCGTTACTTTTAAACATTATTGAATATATACTTTGCCTCAGTATAATTCAGACAGATTTTTATCATATCTTCATATTAAAAATAGTTATCGAATTTGGTATTATGATCGCCATGATCAACTATTTTGAAAAACAAAATGTAGTTAATATATTGAAGGAAGGTGCCTAACCTTGGCTTATTGCGAATTGCATAACATAAATAAAAGTTTTGATAACAAACTTATTTTAAAAGATTTTTCGTTAGTAATTAATAAAGGAGAACTAGTATGTATTTCTGGACAAAGTGGGGCGGGAAAATCTACTCTTATTCATATTATTGGCTTATTAGAAAAAGCAGATTCTGGGGTTGTCAATGTATGTGGAGAAAAAAATGTGAAATCTAACACTCGTCAATCACAAAGATTACTCAGACATAACATTGGTTTTCTCTTTCAAAATTTTGCATTAATTGATGATAAATCTGTTAGTTATAATCTTGATATTGGATTTGTTAAAAAAGGAAGATTAGAAAAAAAGAAAAAGCTTGAATTACTAAAAGAACTTCAACTCGATGTTACGTTAGAAGATAAGATTTTTCAGCTGTCTGGCGGTGAGCAACAGAGACTTGCTATTGCACGCCTTTTAGCCAAAGATTGTGATCTAATATTGGCCGATGAACCTACAGGATCACTAGATGAGGCTAATAGGAATAGCGTTTTAGACATATTGATACAATTGAATCAATCAGGGAAAACAATCGTGATTGTTTCACACGATCCTTATGTGATGAATCACTGTGATCGGGTTATTCATTTATCTCGATACTAATCCCACGTAAAGCCTTCATTTTAAGATTCGAGTCAATCAAAGAGGCCAAGTGCGCTGATACACGGATAGGGGTTGCTATCTCTCAGTGGAAGAATAGAAGCTTTATAATCTGAGGGCTTAATATCAATATCTTCAACGGCGGCTGGGGTCTCTCAAATCCCATAACTTTATCGGTAGGGAAAAATGGTAGTTGAAATTATTTATTATGCCACTCCCTAAAAAACTAACCGTTTGATATCTACCCAATAGACTCTTGAGCCCCAGACTTGCCCAATATTTATTATCAAGTGCTCGACTTCATATCGGGCTATGTGATGTTCGCCAGTAGCTTTTCCTTGTGTTCGCCCATTCCCACGCTTGTTCTGGATTAATACCCAGACGAATTAAGATTCCTCTTTCTCGCTTTGATTTTCTTCCATTCTTTCCAGCTGTTTATGGCAAACTAATAATGTAGGGATTGGCATTTAATTTATGTATGGTCCGTAGGACCATACATAAATTAAATGCGCCACTTGCCAACTCCCCCAAATAACTTTAAACTCCTCGTTGGACCAACAACGTTCGACAGGAGGATATTAGGAGATGTTAGCAGTGGCACAAATTGATTATATCAGACATGAGGTAAATCAAAAAGGTGAAACCTATGCGGATGTGGCAAGAAGAATGGAAGTTGACCCACGCACAGTTAGTAAGTACGCAAATCAGGAAGAATTCAAAAGAAAGAAAAAGCAAAAACGGAAAGCACGAGTGATGGACTCGGTTAAACCAATCATAGATAAGTGGATTAAAGAGGATTTAAAGAAGAAAAAGAAGTATCATAGAACAGCTAAAAAAATGTATGAACAATTAAGGGATTTTCATAGTTTTACGGGGTCAGATCGTACTGTACGCGATTATGTATCCAAAAAA
>NZ_BCQW01000020.1 GCF_001552275.1 Amphibacillus sediminis NBRC 103570 | reverse complement strand
GAAAAGCTTCAAGGCAAATTGCTGCCTTGAAGCTTTTTTAGCTTAAAGATTTTTCATTTCCTTCTATAACAATACTTAAAAAGAGCTTATTTAACTTGTTTGATCATAATCAGCAAAGGGAATAACTATTAAAAGTAATACCATAACACGAGTAAGAGGAGAGTTACTGATGGAAAAAATTGCATGGATAACTGATAGTACCTGTGGGTTATCAAAGGAATTCATCACCGAACATAACATCCATGTATTACCTATGGTAGTGAACATTAATAATATATCGTATCGGGAAGATATTGATATAAGTAAAGAAGAAATCTATGACTTATTAAAGGAGCATGGAGAAGGAGCAAAAACTAGTCAACCTCCATATGGAGAATTTGTTCAAGTATATGAAAGTCTTATCAATGAATTTGATCGGGGTATAGCAATACACGCATCCAGTGAGTTAACTGGTACCTATCAGAGCTCCGTTAGTGCTTCACAAATGCAGGGTTTTAATGTTGAGGTCATCGATTCGAAAATTGGCTCCTATGCACTTGGAAGAATGATTAAAAAGGGTATTGAAATGGAAGCAGAAGGCAGACCATACCAAGAGATTGTATCCAGGCTTCGTGAATTTGCTGAGCAAACTGAGATGTACCTACTTCCCAAAAGCTTAGAGCAATTAAAGCGTAGTGGTCGTGTAAGTACAACACAAGCTGTATTTGCTAATTTATTAAACATTAATCTCATTTTAAAGTTTGAAAATGGAAAAGTCGTTATAGATGATAAGATAAGGAGTAAAAAGAAAGCAGTTAGGTATCTTTTTCAAAAAATTGAGAATGCCTATCAAGATGGAGAATTAAAAGAATTAGGTATCATGCATGCAGGTGCACTAGAACAAGCTAATCAATGGAAAAGAGAATTACAGTATTCCTGTCAAAATTTAAATATAACTGTTGAAACCTTAGTTCCAGTGGCAGGCGTCCATACCGGTTATGGTACAATGGCAATATCCTGGTTAAAAGAATAGTATATACTATAAATAGATCCCCATATTGGTGATCTATTTATTTTAGCTTCTTTGTTGGTTGATATTTCCTATTAAGGGTGACGAGAAATTCTTCAGTTTTATAAAATAGTTATCATGCATATTTTTAGAGTAATTTATATGATGAATTAGAAAGGGGTTATCAATGATTAGTATGCTTTTTGATCAACAATTCGTAACTATTGCAATCCGTTTAGTACTGGCTTTAATTTTATCAGGAATAATTGGTTTTGAGCGTGAAATGAATAAGCACTCCGCAGGATTTCGTACCCATATTCTTGTAGGGGTAAGTGCCTGTTCGATGATGCTGCTGTCCTTATATGGCTTTGAAAGCTATATTGATGCAAATATTGATATTGTTCGTTTTGATCCTGCGCGTATCCCGTCTTATGTTATTAGCGGTATTGGCTTTCTAGGTGCAGGAACAATTATTGTTAATGGTATGACAGTACGTGGTTTGACAACAGCAGCCTCAATATGGGCTGTAGCGGGATTAGGGCTAGTTGTAGGGATAGGTATGTACAGTATGGCAATTTTAACTACGGTTATTATATTGTTAAGTTTAATTTTTCTTAATAACTTTGATAGTATTGTTGCTAAAAGAGTTAACAAGGTTAATCTTGAAATTACAATAAATGATTTTAAAGATATTGAAAGTATATTTTTAAAGTATAATCAGTTTAGTATTGTAGTTAAGAATATTGAATTCATTAATGATCATCCGGATAGTCCTAAAGTGATTACAGAAGTAGATTTAGGGAAAAATATTAATAAAAATGATCTTTATTATGAATTATTAAATCTAAAACATATTAAGCAAGTTAAAGAAATTTAACGATTTTGATTTGCATAAAGCGATCAACCAGTATAGAATATAAATATAGTCAAATATAGTCAAAGTCAATAAGGAGGAGGAACATGCGTAACATATCTGATGTTATTGAAGCGCATTTAAAGCAAATAATTGAAAAGAATAAACATAATATTATTGAAATTAAACGTAGCGAGATAGCAGATTTATTTTCCTGTGTGCCCTCCCAAATTAACTATGTTATTAACACACGTTTTACACCTGAACGAGGTTATTTGGTTGAGAGTAAGAGAGGGGGCGGGGGATACATCCGTATTCAACGTTTAGAAAACAATGATAAAACAGCCCTAATCAACGAGTTAGTTCAGCTTATTCAACCAAAGGTTAGTCAACAGGTATCCGTGTCAGTTATTGAAAGGCTCTTAGAGGATCAACTTATTACAAAGCGAGAAGCAAAGATTATGCTCAATGTAATAAATCGAGAAACGTTAGCCATTAAATTACCTTTCCGTGATGAATTGCGATCACGCCTGTTAACGGCAATGTTATTTGCACTAAATTATCAATGATAAATTTTTAGTGAAAAGGAGGACAGCTAATGGACTGTGAAAATTGTCATCAGCGACCTGCTACCTTGCATTTAACCAATTACATTAATGGTGAAAAAACAGAGATACACGTCTGCCAACATTGTGCGATTGAAAAAGGCTACATTGAAGGAGACGACGAAACTTATACAATTCATGATTTGTTAAGTGGATTATTTAACTTTAATACACCGATGGCTAAAAAGCCCGAGCCACAGACAAGTAGTCAACAAGAATTAACCTGTCCTCATTGTAATATGAGCTACCTTCAATTTGCTAAGACTGGTAAATTTGGATGTTCACATTGCTACCAAACCTTTAAAGACCATTTAAATCCACTTTTTAGAAGGATCCATAGTGGGAATACTGAACATATTGGAAAGATACCAAAAAGACAGTATGTCCACCTACAAAAGAAAAGGCAAATTCAAGACTATCGGGAACAGCTTAAACAATTAATTGCTCAAGAAGCTTTTGAAGAAGCAGCAAAGCTAAGAGATAAGATAAAGGCTCTGGAGCAAGCAAGTGAGCTAAATCGTGATGAGGAAGGGGAATGATCATGAGCTTACAATCATTTATTGAAAAAGCAATAAGTCCTTGGATGCAAGAGGATGGACCAGATCATGATATTGTTCTGAGCACACGAATTCGGCTTGCTCGCAATTTTACAGATGTACCCTTTCCAATTATGGCTGATGAGGATAGTTTAAAGATCGTTTCAAATTGGATACAAGATCATTTTAATCAGAAGACCTTTGCTGAAGGTAAAAAGCTAGAATATATTTCAATGCGAGATTTACAAGCATTAGAGAAGCGGGCATTGGTTGAGAAGCATCTCATTAGTCCCTATCTGATAGAGCGAGAGAAGGAAAGTGGTGTACTCCTTACTAATGACGAACAAGTATCTGTCATGATTAATGAAGAAGATCACATACGTTTACAGCTATATTTTCCTGGTCTACAGCTTGAGCGAGGGCTTGAAGAAGCATTTAAGTTTGATGACTGGTTAGAGGAAAAAATCGATTATGCCTTTGACGAGAAACGAGGCTATTTGACAAGCTGTCCAACAAATGTAGGAACAGGGCTCAGAGCTTCGGTCATGATGCATTTACCTGCCTTAACATTAACACAAAAAATGAACAAAATGGTTCCTGCTATTAATCAGTTAGGCTTAGTTGTTAGAGGGTTGTACGGAGAAGGCAGTGAAGCTGTCGGTAATATTTATCAGATCTCCAATCAAGTGACGTTAGGAAGATCCGAGTCCGATATAATTGACGATCTTCATGGTGTTGTTAATCAAATGATAGAACGTGAACGCTATGCAAGAAAATTACTAGTTGAACAATCAGAGCTACGCTTAGAGGATCGTATCTATCGCTCCTACGGTACGTTAAAGTACAGTCGTATTATTGAATCAAAAGAAGCAGCTAAATGTTTGTCCGATTTGAGACTGGGTATCGATGTAGGTTACCTTACGCACTTATCAAAATCGATATTAAATGAACTGATGGTGCTGACACAACCTGCCTTTTTACAGCAGTATGCTCAGCAGTCGTTAACAGCTAAACAACGTGATATCAAGCGGGCAGCCATTATTCGAGAACGCTTAGGATTAGAAGAGTAGTAAAGGAGGAAGACATAGATGATGTTCGGAAGATTTACTGAGAGAGCACAAAAAGTACTAGCATTATCACAAGAAGAAGCGATTCGATTAGGTCACAGCAATATTGGGACAGAGCATATCTTGCTTGGCCTAATTAGTGAAGGTGAAGGAATTGCTGCCAAAGCTCTTACATCTTTAGGGCTTGAAACAAAAAAGATCCAAGAGGAAGTAGAGGCACTTATTGGCAGAGGAAAACAAGGGGCGCAAACCATTCATTATACGCCACGTGCAAAGAAAGTTATTGAATTATCAATGGATGAGGCGCGAAAACTTGGCCATACTTATGTTGGAACAGAGCATATTTTATTAGGTTTAATTCGTGAAGGTGAGGGTGTTGCTGCACGTGTGTTGAATAACCTTGATGTTAGTTTAAACCGTGCTCGTCAACAGGTTCTACAGCTACTAGGGAGTAATGAAACGGTTCGTAAAGGGCAAGGACGAAATGCACAAAGTAACCCTGCTAGTACACCTACTTTAGACTCACTTGCTCGAGATCTAACGGTAACAGCTAAAGAAGGAAACATTGATCCTGTAATCGGAAGAGAAAAAGAAATTGAACGCGTTATACAAGTATTGAGCCGTCGAACTAAAAACAACCCTGTTTTGATCGGTGAACCAGGAGTAGGAAAAACAGCTGTTGCAGAAGGGCTAGCACAGCAAATTGTAGATAATGAAGTCCCCGAGACGTTGCGTGATAAGCGAGTGATGACCCTTGATATGGGTACAGTTGTTGCTGGCACGAAATATCGGGGTGAATTTGAGGATCGTTTGAAGAAGGTCATGGAGGAAATTCGCCAAGCGGGGAATGTCATTTTATTCATTGATGAGCTGCATACCTTAATAGGAGCAGGTGGTGCAGAAGGCGCTATTGATGCATCTAATATTTTGAAACCTTCATTGGCTCGAGGTGAGCTACAATGTATTGGTGCAACAACTTTGGATGAATATCGGAAATATATTGAAAAAGACGCAGCCCTTGAGCGTCGTTTCCAACCTATTCAAGTAGATGAGCCTAGCACCGAGCAGTCTATTCAGATTTTAAAAGGATTGCGCGATCGTTATGAGGCACACCACCGTGTAACCATTACAGATGAAGCCATTGAAGCGGCTGTAACGCTATCTAGTCGTTATATCACAGATCGATTTCTTCCGGATAAGGCTATTGATTTAATCGATGAGGCAGCTTCCAAAGTGCGATTACGCTCGTACACCGCACCACCTAACCTTAAAGAATTAGAGCAAAGCTTAGCTGAAGTAAAGAAAGAAAAAGATGCCGCTGTACAAAGTCAAGAGTTTGAAAAAGCTGCAGCGCTTCGGGATCGTGAGCAAAAGCTTCGTAAAGAACTTGAGGAAACAAAGGGAAAATGGAAGGAAAAACAGGGTCAAGAGAATTCGGAGGTTGTTGTCGAGGATATCGCTACGGTTGTCTCAACTTGGACGGGTGTACCGGTTTCTTCATTAACAAAGGACGAAAGTACGCGTCTTCTAAATTTAGAACATGTATTGCATAACCGAGTTATTGGTCAAGAAGAAGCTGTTGATGCAGTTGCGAAGGCTATACGCAGGGCACGTGCAGGACTTAAGGATCCAAAGCGTCCAATAGGCTCCTTTATTTTCTTAGGTCCAACTGGGGTCGGAAAGACAGAATTAGCACGAGCACTTGCGGAAGCTATGTTTGGTGATGAAGATGCAATGATCCGTGTTGATATGTCCGAATACATGGAAAAGCATACGACCTCTCGATTAGTCGGTTCACCACCGGGCTATGTTGGTCATGAGGAAGGTGGCCAATTAACGGAAAAGGTACGGCGTAAACCTTATTCAGTTGTTTTACTTGATGAGATTGAAAAAGCTCACCCAGAGGTATTTAACATTTTACTACAGGTATTAGAAGATGGACGATTAACCGATTCAAAGGGGCGCTTGGTTGACTTCAGAAATACAGTCTTAATCATGACCTCTAATGTTGGAGCTAGCGAATTAAAGCAAAATAAATATGTTGGCTTTAGCTTAGAGGATGAGCATGCTGATTATAAAGGGATGAAGGCAAAAGTGACCGAGGAATTAAAAAAGGCTTTTCGGCCAGAATTCCTTAACCGTATTGATGAAACCATTGTTTTCCATTCTTTAGAAAAGAAGCATATGAGGGATATTGTTACATTAATGCTGAAACAATTAAGTGATCGTCTAACAGCTCAAGGAATTGAATTTTCGTTATCTGATAAAGCCGTTGACAAAATTGCTGAGGAAGGGTTTGACCCTGAGTATGGTGCTCGCCCATTACGTCGCTCCATCCAAAAAAATATAGAAGACCTATTATCTGAGGCACTGTTGAGAGAGGAAATCAATAAAGGTGAAAAAGTTAGAATTGGTCTAAATAGTAAAGGGAAATTTATTATTCTCGATTGATTAGTAGTGATATAATCAGGCAAAAAGAAAGTGGGAAGGTAATTCGTACCGCCTCACTTTCTTTTTTTCAGTTAAAGCTGTTAGAATAAAATTACATTGTTTTTACACAAAGAATTAATTGATATGTAATCTTATCGATAGCTAAATATTGTATAATGAAAAGGAGGTACTAGATTGGCAAAACCAAAGAAGAGTTTCATTTGTCAAGCTTGTGGATATGAAACCCCTAAGTGGATGGGGAAATGCCCAAGCTGTAATCAATGGAATACATTAGTTGAAGAACTGGTAGT
Organism: Amphibacillus sediminis NBRC 103570; assembly: GCF_001552275.1. Classification (GTDB taxonomy): domain Bacteria; phylum Bacillota; class Bacilli; order Bacillales; family Amphibacillaceae; genus Amphibacillus_B; species Amphibacillus_B sediminis. The sequence goes on along the minus strand of NZ_BCQW01000020.1, from coordinate 54,085 downwards.
AAAATCGAACCCTAGACATTCAGGAATTGGACAGAAAAGCAGTCAACCTCCAGAAAAAATTACATCAATTCAGACCAAGCACGAAGCAAGAATGAAAACAGATATGCCTGAATTTAATCGTGTCCTAGGAGGAGGGGTTGTGCCGGGGTCCCTTGTGCTAATTGGTGGAGACCCGGGAATTGGAAAATCGACATTGCTATTACAAATATCCAATCAACTTGCTTATCAAAATGTTTCTGTACTTTATATCTCTGGTGAAGAATCTACTAGGCAAACAAAGTTACGAGCTGATCGTCTAGGTGTTGATTCAGAACAATTATATGTCCTCTCGGAAACAAATTTACAGCTTATTTCTGCTCAGATTGATCAACTTAAGCCTGAATTTATTGTCATTGATTCCATCCAAACTATTTTCAAAGATGAGGTAACAAGTGCGCCTGGAAGTGTAACACAAGTCCGAGAATGTACAGCCGAGCTAATGCGAATTGCCAAAACAAAGCATGTGCCAATCTTTATTGTTGGGCATGTAACAAAGGAAGGCGCAATTGCAGGGCCACGAATATTAGAACATATGGTAGATGCCGTCCTTTATTTTGAAGGTGAGCGACATCACACATTTAGAATATTACGTAGTGTAAAAAATCGATTTGGTAGTACGCATGAGATGGGTATATTTGAAATGAAAGAAGAGGGGCTACGTGAAGTGCTTAACCCTTCTGAAATCTTTTTAGAAGAACGGTCACAAGGTGTAGCTGGCTCTACTGTTGTAGCCTCGATGGAAGGAACTCGACCCGTCCTCGTCGAAATACAATCATTAATATCCCCAACTAGTTTTGGTCAAGCACGAAGAATGGCAACCGGGATTGACCATAATCGTGTCCCGCTATTAATGGCAGTATTAGAAAAGCGTGTCGGATTAATGATGCAAAATCAAGATGCATACGTTAAGGTTGCTGGTGGTGTTAAATTAGACGAACCGGCCATTGACTTAGCTGTAGCGGTAAGTATTGCATCTAGTTTTAAAGACCGAGCATGTCGACCTCATGATGTTTTGATTGGCGAGGTTGGCTTAACTGGTGAAATAAGACGTGTCTCAAGAATAGAACAACGCGTCCAAGAAGCAGCCAAGTTAGGATTCAAAAGGGCAATCATACCTGCACGAAATATAGATGGTTGGCAAGCGCCAAGTCAAATTGAAGTTGTAGGCGTTCATTCAATCCAAGAGGCCTTAAAAGAAGTATTTGATTAATAGAAATAGAATGAAATAAAAAGATTAAAATAACATATTTTTGGGGAGACTATAGGTAGGAGGTGATTGTGGTATGCTAAAAAGAGTTGTTCAATTGTTTATAATTATTGCTGGGGGTACTACCGGATTTTTATATTTTCCGATGCTAATAAGACTTGTGGCATTTACACGAGGGACTTGGATTGATAATCCTTATGTCGCGCCTTATCTTGGTTTAGTACTAGGTGCAATTATTTTATATTTATTATCTTTTTGGTTAGTTGACCACATTGTAAGATTTATTAAATTTTTAGAAAGTAAATTGCTAGGAGCGCCGTTGGCCGATTTGCTTTTTGGTAGTTTAGGTTTAACTCTTGGTTTGCTTGTCGCATATATTATCAATCAACCTATCCAAGATATCCAAATTATCTTTATTTCTCAAGTTGTCCCGATTTTTATAACAGGGTTACTTGGCTATTTAGGATTTCAAGTGGGTTTTAAACGAAGAGATGAATTTTTAAATATTTTAACGTTAGCTAAAAGGGATAAAACGGATAAATCACTACAAGAAGATCCAAGTAATGGAGCAAGTGCTCCAAAGCCTAAGCTACTTGATACCAGTGTAATTATTGATGGTCGTATAGCGGATATTTGTCAAACCCAATTTATTGAGGGTACAATTATTATTCCTCAATTTGTTTTAGCTGAATTACAGCATATTGCTGACTCTTCAGATGCTTTAAAGCGGAACAGAGGTCGCAGGGGGTTGGATGTGCTAAATCGCCTCCAAAAGGACATACCAGTTGATATTGAAATGTATGACGGTGACTTTGATGATATTCAAGAGGTAGATAGCAAACTTGTTAAGCTGGCAAAGGTGATGAATGGTATTGTTGTAACCAATGATTTTAATTTAAATAAGGTTTGTGAATTTCAAAATGTCCCGGTATTAAATATTAATGACTTAGCTAATGCTGTTAAACCAGTTGTTCTACCAGGTGAGCAACTTATGGTTCAAGTGATTAAGGACGGTAAAGAGCACAATCAAGGTGTAGCCTATCTTGATGATGGTACAATGATTGTGGTTGAAGAAGGTCGTGACTATATTGGAGAGACTATTGAAGTGATTATCACAAGTGTTTTACAAACCTCGGCTGGGCGAATGATTTTTGCTAAGCCCAAAGCACTTGAAAAAGCACAGTAAAAAGGGTATAACAGATAAGGAAGATAAAAGTGATAACTTATGTTATCACTTTTTATTGGTTGATTGGACTTGTCAGTCTTGACAATATTTGAAGGGTGGCAATAGACCTTTAAGTTACTGTGTGATGTTGACTCTTTATAAAAGTGGTGGAAAGATGAATCGATATAATGTTATCGTGTTAGCTGCAGGACAAGGTAAGCGGATGCAGACTGACCAGAATAAGCAATTTCTTTTAATTGATGATAAGCCTATCATCATACATACATTGAATATCTATGAACGTGATCCCAATTGCACGTCTATTATTTTAGTAATTCGGGCTGAGGAGAAAGTAAAGATAAAGAATCTACTTCAGCAATATAGCTGGTCAACCCCAATAGAACTTATTTGTGGAGGCCCGGAACGTCAAGACTCCGTTTATTGTGGTCTGCAAGCTATTAACAATCAGCAACAGCTTGTTTTTATTCATGATGGAGCACGACCTTTTGTCAAACAAGCCAAATTGAATGAGCTCGGTGAGGCGGCTATGCGTGTAGGGGCAGCTATTTTAGCAGTTCCTGTTAAAGACACGATCAAGCAATCCATTAATGACGAGCTTAAAACATTAGATCGAACACAATTATATGCGGCACAGACCCCACAAGCATTTCACTATACACTGATTAGTAAAGCACATGAAATAGCCAAAAGAGATCACTACTATGGAACAGATGATGCTTCCTTAATTGAGCGTCTAGGGCAGCGAGTAGAACTAATTAATGGGCATGATCTTAATATCAAAATTACCACACCTGAAGATCTTGAATTCGCGCAATTTATTATGGGTCAGTGGAAAAAAACGAAGGAGGGGTAGGATGTTTCGGATTGGGCAGGGTTTTGACGTACATGCATTTGCTGATGACCGACCTTGTATTATTGGTGGAATTGAAATACCTTATCAACGAGGTTTACTAGGACATTCGGATGCTGACGTGTTACTACATACAATTGCTGATGCTTGTTTGGGTGCTATTGGAGCCGGAGATATCGGCAAGCATTTTCCTGACACGGATCCAGTTTTTGAGGGGGCGGATTCTGCTGATTTACTAGCTCAAACATGGACGATGGTTCAGAATGAGGGTTATCAGCTTGTTAACTTAGATTGTACGGTAATTGCACAGCAGCCTAAGCTTAACCCATTTATCGATGCGATAAAAGAAAATATTGCACGTATATTAAAGGCGGAGACGAATCAAATTAATGTTAAGGCGACTACAACGGAACAACTAGGCTTTACTGGTCGAGAGGAAGGAATAGCAGCTCAAGCTGTCATACTTATTACGAAAACCTAATAACATGACGTATTATTAATATGGTAAAATTAACATTAAGGTAAAGGGTACGATTGAAAGGAGAACACATCTATGACAAATGAAGTAAGAGTGCGCTATGCACCAAGCCCGACAGGTCACCTGCATATAGGAAATGCAAGAACGGCCTTATTTAATTATTTGTATGCTAAGCATTTAGCGGGTAAGTTTATTATCCGTATAGAAGATACTGATGAAAAACGAAATGTAGCAGGTGGAGAAGAGAGCCAATTAAAATATTTGAAATGGCTTGGTTTGGATTGGGATGAAGGCGCTGATATTGGTGGTGAATATGGTCCTTATCGTCAAACCGAACGACTAGAAATCTATCAAAAATATGTCGATGATCTGCTTGAACGAGGTTTAGCCTATAAGTGCTATATGACAGAAGAAGAGCTTGAGGCGGAGCGAGAAGCACAACGTGCCAATGGACAAGTTCCTAAGTATTCAGGTGCTCATCGAGACTTAACAGAGCAACAAATTGCTCAGTTTGAAGCAGAAGGACGACAAGCAAGTATTCGTTTTCGTGTTCCTGAGGGTGTCACTTACAGCTTTAATGACATTGTACGTGGTGAAATAACCTTTGAGTCAAGTGATTTTGGTGACTGGGTCATGGTAAAGAAAAATGGTGTACCTACGTATAATTTCGCTGTCGCTGTTGATGATCATCTTATGAAAATTTCACATGTCCTAAGAGGTGAGGAGCATATTTCTAATACGCCAAAGCAAATGATGATCTTCGATGCCTTTGGTTGGAAAGCACCTCAATATGGTCACATGACATTAATTTTGAATGAAGAGCGTAAGAAGCTGAGCAAACGGGATCAGCATATTTTACAGTTCATCGAGCAGTATCAAAAGCTTGGTTTTCTACCTGAGGCTATGTTTAATTTTATATCCCTTTTAGGCTGGTCTCCGGTTGGTGAGGAAGAAATTTTTACAAAAGAACAGTTTATTCAAATGTTCGACCCAGATCGACTATCGACCTCTGCTGCAATCTTTGATCAGCAAAAGCTAAAATGGATGAACAACCAATACATTAAAGCATTAGAACTGGATCAGGTGATTGAACTTGCATTGCCACATCTCATTGAGGCTGGCAGGTTAACAGAAGGAATGAAACCTGAATCGCGTCAATGGGCAGAGCAGATTATAGCGCTATATAAGGATCAACTCAGCTTTGGTGCAGAAATTGTAGAATTAACAGAGTTGTTTTTCCAAACAGAAATTCGTTATAATGAAGAGGCGACAGAAGTTCTTAGTGGTGAACAAGTAGCGGGTGTATTAGCTGCCTTTAAAACACTTTTAACATCACTTGAAGACTGGACACCAGAACAAATTAAAGCTAAGATAAAAGAAACGCAAAAAGAAACGAAGCAGAAAGGTAAGCAGCTTTTTATGCCTATTCGAGTTGCAACGACTGGCCAAGTTCATGGCCCTGAATTACCTAATGCCATTTATTTATTAGGTAAAGAAGTTGTTTTAACCCGTTTAGATCAAGCTTTAGCAAATCAATAAGAACCAAAGTTAGCACACGAGCATAGGATGAACCAATAGATTGAACGTTGAAGAGGAAAGGGATTAACATCAAAGCTTATCCAGAGAGAATCACCATTGGCTGAGAGTGATTTTAAGCTTGGTTGATCCAATGCCCCTCGGAGTCTTTTACCGAACGTGTAAGTAAGTAAAAGCGGTCTCTCCCGTTACGAGAACAAGGTGAGGTATATGTTGTTTAATACCTAAACAGAGTGGGACCGCGGAAAAGACGTCTCTGTGTTTTGACACAGGGGTGTCTTTTTTAGTGTGTCAAAGCTTTATCGCAGTGTAACTGGCTGGGGCTGCGATTACTCGCCCCATCGAAGGGCTTTTGTAAGACTCCCACTACAAGAAATAAGGGAACACGTCATTTCTAAGTGCGTGATTAATTCCTCTTTAGGCAAAGTACAAATACTTCAAAAGGCTAGTGTATTGGCTAGATTACAATAATCGATATTGTCAGAGAACGGGACATAAGCGGTAATTGGGTTGCGATCAATGATGTTACTTGCTAAATCATTACACGTGCTCTATATATTAGAATTGAGGTGTTGAATACATGGGAATGTGGAAAAGACTAAAAGAAGATGTCGAAGTGGTTTTTGACCAAGATCCCGCGGCACGCTCTTATATAGAAGTTATCATGACATATCCAGGCCTACATGCCATTTGGGCGCATCGAATGGCACATTTATTCTATCGAAAGAAATTCTATTTTATTGCACGCCTTATATCACAGATTAGCCGTTTTTTCACAGGTATTGAAATCCACCCTGGTGCACAAATTGGTCATCGTTTCTTTATTGATCACGGAATGGGTGTGGTGATTGGCGAGACATGTGAAATTGGTAATGATGTAACTATTTTCCAAGGCGTGACATTAGGTGGTACGGGCAAGGAAAAAGGAAAAAGACACCCAACGATTAAAGATCATGCCCTTATTGCAACAGGGGCAAAGGTTCTAGGCTCAATTACAGTTGGAATGAATTCCAAGATTGGTGCGGGTTCAGTTGTATTGGAGGATGTACCTGATTTTTCAACCGTAGTTGGTATCCCTGGTCATGTTGTCGTGCAAAATGGAAAAAGGGTACGAAGAGATCTTGATCATAATAAACTGCCAGATCCGGTAGATGACTGCATCGTTCAATTACAGGAAGACTTGGCAATGTTGAAGAAAGAGTTAGCGCTGTTAAAAGGAGAGAAGCAAGATGACAATTAAATTGTACAATACGATGACTCGGCAAAAAGAAACCTTTATTCCGATTGAACAAGGAAAAGTAAGGATGTATGTATGTGGTCCAACAGTTTATAACTACATTCATATTGGCAATGCGCGTCCGGCTATCGTATTTGATACAGTACGCCGTTACTTAGAATATCAAGGCTATCAAGTTACCTATATCTTAAACTTCACAGATGTGGATGATAAATTGATTAAAGCTGCTAATGAATTAGGCGAAGATGTTCGTACTATTGCAGAACGCTTTATTAAAGCCTACCAGGAGGATGTTGCAGCATTAGGTGTAAAAGAGGCTACTCTACATCCTCGGGTGACAGAGTCAATGGATGACATTATTTCATTTATTAAGGCTTTAGTGGAGAAAGGCTTTGCTTATGAAGCTGATGGAGATGTTTATTTTAAAACAAGAGCTTTTCAAGGATATGGTAAGCTTTCTCACCAATCAATAGATGATCTTCGTTCAGGTGCTAGAATTCAAATAGGAGAGAAAAAAGAAGATCCTTTAGACTTTGCATTATGGAAACAAGCAAAAGCAGGTGAAATTTCGTGGACTTCGCCATGGGGAGAAGGACGTCCGGGTTGGCATATTGAATGCTCAGCTATGGCACGAAAATATTTAGGTGAAACGATTGATATACATGCTGGTGGACAAGACCTATCTTTCCCACACCATGAAAACGAAATTGCTCAATCTGAAGCCTGCACAGGAAAAACATTTGCTAATTACTGGCTTCATAATGGATATATAACGATTGATCATGAAAAAATGTCAAAATCAGTAGGGAATGTCGTATTGGCACATGATCTAATTAAAGCATATCCACCAGAATTACTGCGATTTTTTATCTTAAGTGTTCATTACCGAAATCCAATTAACTTTAGTGAGTCCCTACTGGAGCAAGCAAAGAATGGCTTAGATCGAATTAGAAATGTTTACCAAAATTTAATTCATCGCCAGTCAACGAGCTTGAACATTGTAGAAGACATTTCTGATTATCAACCACGATTAGCATCAATTAAAGCTAGATTTATTGATGAGATGAATGATGATTTTAATACAGCTAATGCGATAGCTGTGATTTTTGATTTAGTTAAGGAGGCCAATCTCTATTTAGCTAAGCCGCAAACGACCACTACTACTTTAAATGCTTATCGTCAGTTATTTGATGAGTTATTAGAGGTGTTAGCTTTAAATATAAGTGGTTCCTCAGCAGAATTGTTAGATGATGAAATTGAACAATTACTTAGTGAACGTGAGCAAGCAAGAAAAAACCGAGACTTTGCTCGAGCCGACCAAATTCGTGATGAGCTTAAAGCGCAGAATATTATTTTAGAGGATACAGCACAAGGAACAAGATGGAAAAGAGGCTAGACAATGAAGCAAAGCGAAGTTAAGCAGTTAAAGAGTCTAACCTTAGCTTATATCGGGGATGCTATTTATGAATTATATGTACGTGAACACTTAATAGAATCGGGTAAAGTAAAGGTTAATGCATTGCACCGATCTGCCGTGCAATTTGTTTCTGCTAAGGCACAAGCAAAGGTGTTAAACTATTGGCTCGAACATCAATATTTAGACCCAGAAGAAGAGGCGGTTGTTCGAAGAGGACGAAATGCTAAATCAGGCACGATTCCAAAGAATACCGACGTACTGACGTATCGCCATAGTACAGCATTTGAGTGTCTCATTGGCTTTCATTATCTCAACCATAATCAGGAACGTCTAGACAAATTAATCCATGAAGCAATCATGTTTATTGAGAAGGAGGTGGACTAAATGTCAGAAGAATGGATTGTAGGGAAAAATCCTGTTATTGAAGCATTACGTTCTGGACGATCAATTAATAAGATTTTCTTATCTGATCAGTTAAATTTTAAATCAGTGCAACAGCTTCAACAGCTAGCCAAGGAAAACGGGGTAGTGATCAAGAAAGTCCCTAAAAAAAGACTTGATCAGCTTGTAAATCAACAACATCAAGGAATTGCTGCTGCCGTAGCGGCATATAAGTATGACACAATTGATGATTTATTTGCTCGGGCCGAGCAGGCCAATGAGCAGCCATTTTTTATCTTGCTTGATGAGATTGAAGATCCTCATAATTTAGGCTCCATCTTACGATCAGCAGATGCAGTCGGTGCGCATGGCGTTATTATACCCAAACACCGAGCTGTAGGTCTTACAGCAACTGTAGCGAAGACCTCTGCCGGAGCTATAGAATATGTTCCTGTTGCGCGAGTGACCAACATGGCCCAAACTATTGATCAATTAAAGAAACGTCACGTTTGGATTATCGGGACAGAGGCGGAAGGAAACCAAGATTATCGAGAAATCGAGGGAACGTTACCACTCGCCTTAGTGATTGGAAATGAAGGCAAAGGTATGAGTCGGCTAGTCCGGGAAAAATGTGATTGGACGGTTCGATTAGCAATGAAGGGCAATGTTTCGTCATTAAATGCCTCTGTCGCGGCTAGTCTGCTCATGTATGAAGTGTTTCGTAAACGTGCTCCTTTAGGAGAATGAAACAGTGGATGTTTTATTAGTTGATGGTTATAACATTATTGGTGATTGGGACGAGCTCAAGCAACTTCGTGATATTGACTTGGCTCAAGCCCGGCAGCAGCTAATCGAAAAAATGGCAGAGTATCAGGCCTATCGCGGCTATCGTATCATTGTTGTTTTTGATGCTTATGAAGTTAAGGGCCTAGCAACAAAGGAACAACATTATAATATAGAAGTTATCTATACTAAAGAAAAAGAAACGGCAGATCAGTGTATTGAGAGATTGGTTAAAAAGCTCAAAAATGTTCGAACAAAGGTCTATGTTGCAACATCTGATTATAATGAACAACGCACGGTTTTCCAGCAAGGGGCCTATCGAAAATCGGCCAGAGAGCTGGCCATAGAGGTCAATCAGATTCAAGAGGAAATAACAAAAGATTTACAGTCTTTTCAAAACAAAAAAATAGCAAGGAAAATTCCGATAAAAGATGATATATTAGATATTTTTGAGAAAATGAGACGTGATCAGGATTAAAGTCGACTGTTGACGTTTGTAAAACGCTTACTGTATAATATTTCTATTAAATGGTTCGGGAGGAGTTTAGCTTGCATATCGAACATCAGGGTTTAAATGAAGAACTAATCGATTTTGGGAAGCTTGATGATTGTGAGCTTACTTCGCTAGTTCATCAAGGAGATAGTCAAGCTTTGGATTTTTTGATTCAAAAGTATCGAGGATTTGTAAGAGCAAAAGCAAGCACATACTTTCTTGTTGGAGCGGATCATGAAGATATTGTCCAAGAAGGGATGATTGGCTTATATAAAGCCATCCGTGACTTTAGAGACGATCGGTGTTCTTCATTCCGAGCTTTTGCTGAACTATGTGTAACTCGCCAAATTATTACAGCGATTAAGACAGCTACACGTCAGAAGCATATACCACTAAACTCCTATGTTTCATTAGATAAACCTATTTTTGATGAAGATTCTGAACGTACATTACTTGACGTACTAGCTGATTCAGATGTGATCGATGATCCCCAAGAGCTTGTTATTAATCAAGAAAGCCATGGTCAGGTTGAAGGCAAATTGGCAGAAGTATTAAGTAGACTCGAACGTGAGGTTTTGTCACTATATTTAGATGGTCGTACGTATCAAGAGATTTCGGTTGAGCTAAATCGACATATTAAATCAATCGATAATGCACTACAGCGTGTTAAGCGGAAGCTTGAGCGTTATTTGAATATTAGTGGAATCAAGTTATAAAAGGAAGTTCAAAAAGTCACCCAATGATAAGCGTCGCGTCTTACCGTTGACCTGTTTTTGCGTGACTCATGTATTTAAAGGCATACACTCCGTTGCGCCGCTTCGAGCTGTAAACTTCTAATTCTTGGCTTTTTCCACTCTATTAAATGGCTTTAATTATAGTACAGGCGTTGACAGCACCTATCAAGCATGCTACATTTAGTTTTATGAACAGGTTTCGATAGGAAGATGCTGATGAAAAGGAAAGTCGTGCTAGCATGCACCGTTTGTTTAAGTCGAAATTATCAGTCTGATAAAAATATAGAGCGTGCTAATCGATTAGAACTGAATAAGTTCTGTAAAAGATGTCAGAAGCACACGCTACATCGCGAAACAAAATAGAAATAGTCATAATATCGTTTTATCGCAGTATAACTGGCTGGGGCTGCGATTACTCGCCCCATCGAAGGGCTTTTGTAAGACTCTCGCTACAAGAAATAAGGGAACACGTCATTTCTCAGTGGGAGGCCCGACTGGTTCAACTAACGTTCAGTGCAGGATGGAACCCCCCACTGACTGAAGTTTCACTTTATTGTTATTCTACCTAAGTTTGGAGGAACTACTGGTGAAGGTTGTTACTTTTTTTAAAAATGTCGCACGTGAAATGAAGAAAGTTTCATGGCCAAGTAGCCAAGAGCTCGTTCGTTATACCATTACTGTGGTTGCTACGGTTGCTTTTGTTGCTATCTTTTTTACCGTTGTAGATATAGGCATTAGTCAAATTCTTAATCTTTTTTTTGAATAGAATACTAGTTATTAATCATATCGCTTAAACTATCGTTGGAAAAGCTGATATGATAATGGATTGAAGGGGCTATTGAAAAATAGGCCCCTATTCAGCTCCAATTACCTAATGGATCTTTTTAAGCGGTCCCGAGAATGCTCTAACGGTTTTACTATATACTTTTTAAGTGAATGGGCATAGAACCTAAAGTATTCACTAGGCAATCTGCAATGTCGGTTGGCAGAAATAGTTCAAGCTAAAATCATGGCGATTTACCTCAATCCGTGGAAGTAATTCGATTGATAAATATATTGCTTTTATCTAATAGATGACCTGCTACTGTATTCGAATCATACCCCCTCACCCAACATTGTGTTTATATATTCTCGTTCATAGTCGTTGCTCGTTTAAACGACTAAAAATACGCTTCCCCATCAAACATTTAAAAAGAAAAAGCTGGCATTCAGCCAGCTAATATTCAGGGAAACTAGGAAATTTGTTTTCGTTGAAATCAGGGAATTTTAAACCGTTGTCGACAATAAAATTAAAGATTTATCCTTTTTTGTTTATCATTGGTACTATTGATAATTATAGTATAATTAAAAATCGGCAAAAGGGAAGAGAATAGGAAAAAAATAATTTAATAAAAAGAATTGATTTTGACATGGTAAAAACTATTATTGCCTGTCTTTTTCCTATTTTCTATTTGTTTTTGACTATATATAGCACTAGGGTTGTACAAGGCTCAGTCTTATTAACATGGACATTATTAGGATTGGTGCACTTTGGGATAAAGACGTTTAACAATAAAAGAAAATTAAGGGGTAAAGTTATTATTGAATTAATAGTATATTTTGTTGTTATCCTGTATGCTTTATATTTATTAATTTATGCATAAAGCTAATGAGGTGAATGCTATTTTCTTACCAATTCAACTTCAAAATTAATAGAGTTTGTCCTACGCTCATACAATTTAAAAATAGCGTCTACTCCATTATTTTTTCAGCTCAAAAATTAGCTTCAAATACTTTCGTTTATTTGCTGTATAATAATTTTTAGGTAAAGTGATAGTTGTTGTTGGATGTTGGTCTACCAGGGTTTAAGCTACATTTGTAATATAATTTGCATTATCCGTTTAAAATGCTGGCTTCTATGCTATAATGATGAAAGAAGTATTGACTAGAAGTTTAAAAACCCGTTTGTACGGGTTTTTTAAATTGGAGAAAAAGGTTTTCTGCTTAGCTCGGGGTAGGGCAGCCAGCATATAAGCATACCGCCATCTCCACAAATAGTTTAAATAAGCTTAGAAGGAATTCCTAACACCATAACATGATTAAGTCGACTGCTCTTAACACATTTTTAAGATTATAAGCGGTATTAAAGGAGGATGAAGTGAATGGAGAAACAGTGGTTTGTCGTCCATACCTATTCAGGCTATGAAAACAAAGTTAAAACAAATTTAGAAAAAAGGTTAGCCTCAATGGGTATGGAGGATAAAATTTTTCGCATCTTAGTACCTGAAGATGAAGAAACTGAAATTAAGAATGGTAAGAAAAAAGTAGCTAAGAAAAAAGTATTCCCTGGCTACGTATTAGCGGAAATGATTATGACGGATGACTCTTGGTATGTGGTTCGTAATACACCAGGTGTAACAGGCTTTGTTGGATCGACAGGATCAGGCTCAAAGCCAACACCACTTCTACCAGAAGAAGCAGAAGCCATTCTGAAGCGGATGGGTATGCAAGAACAAGTGGTTGAAATTGATTTTGAAGTGGGAGAAAATGTTACGGTAACCGATGGACCATTTGCTAACTTTGCAGGGGCAATAGAGCAGATTGATCTAGATCGCCATAAAGTCAAGGTCCATGTCAACATGTTTGGTCGTGAAACACCAGTGGAGCTTGATTTCTCACAAATCACAAAATTATCATAAGTTTATCAATAATTCTTCGGAGAGATCCTTGCAATATTAGACGTAACGTGCTAAAATTTTAATGTTCTTTATGCCTCGAGTATAAGGTTTTTAAATTTGCATATGAAATGAGTGGGAGGGTGAACAAGCCCTATTACCACATCACGGACTTAAGGAGGTGTGTCTCGTGGCTAAAAAAGTAATTAAAGTAGTAAAACTTCAAATCCCAGCAGGGAAAGCTAATCCAGCACCACCAGTTGGACCAGCATTAGGTCAAGCAGGTGTTAATATTATGGGTTTCTGTAAAGAATTTAATGCTCGTACACAAGAGCAAGCTGGTTTGATTATTCCGGTAGAAATTTCGGTTTTTGAGGACCGTTCATTTACATTTATTACAAAAACTCCACCGGCTGCTGTATTGCTTAAAAAGGCAGCGGGTATCGAAACGGCATCAGGTGAACCGAATCGCAATAAAGTTGCGACGTTGAAGCGTGACAAAGTAAAAGAAATCGCTGAAACCAAAATGCCTGATTTGAATGCTGCTGACGTTGAAGCAGCAATGCGTATGGTCGAAGGTACTGCGCGCAGTATGGGGATTGTTATTGAAGACTAATCTCTTAAAGCGTTATTGATGGAGGAGAAGGTTGCGGGGGTGGAGATACTACCATTTCGCAACCTTTTTGTAGGCAGAACGAGGGGCATAGGCAACTAGCTTACTATAAGCTCTTGCTTGATAGTAAGGTCCGCTTTTGCAAGTGGGAGGTTTAACCGTTAAAACCACATTTAAGGAGGAAATAATAATGGCAAAGAAAACAAAAAAGCAGCAAGAAGCGTTAAAGCTGATTGACCGCACAAAGCAATATAGTACTGAAGAAGCTTTGAAATTAGTAAAAGAAAATGCAACAGCAAAGTTTGATGAAACTGTTGAAGCAGCTTTTCGTTTAGGTGTTGATCCTAAAAAAGCAGATCAGCAAATTCGTGGAGCAATGGTATTGCCACACGGAACGGGTAAGACCCAAACGGTTTTAGTATTCGCTAAAGGTGATAAAGCGAAAGAAGCTGAAGCCGCGGGTGCAGATTATGTTGGAGAGCAAGACCTAATTAATAAGATTAACCAAGGCTGGTTTGACTTTGATGTTATCGTTGCAACACCTGATATGATGGCTGAAGTAGGTAAGCTTGGACGTGTTTTAGGACCTAAAGGCTTGATGCCAAACCCTAAAACAGGTACAGTAACATTTGATGTTGAAAAAGCGGTTAAAGAGATTAAAGCTGGTAAAGTTGAATATCGCGTTGATCGCCAAGCTAATGTTCATGTCCCAATTGGGAAGGCTTCATTTGAGCTTGATCAACTCGTTGAAAATTTTGAAGCGTTGGCAAGCACATTGATTAAAGCTAAGCCTCAATCTTCAAAAGGGGTTTATTTACGAAATGTAGCTGTTACGTCAACAATGGGCCCTGGTGTTAAAATCGACCCTACTACATTAGCATAAGAAAAAATAACTTGACTTGATTATGGCGCTTCGCTATAATGATGAAGGTTAATTAAATACGTTATACCGTAGACAGCAGGGGCTGATTGCAGCTTAATAGCCTGCCGAGGTGTTGAATAAAGGTAAATGTTTATTTTGACATGCCTATAACACAATCTCCCTCACGTCTACTTTAGATGTGAGGTTTTTTATTGGCAACAATAAAGACCCGATCTTTCGGTATGATGGTCAGTTTGGTAGGAGGTGGAACAATGTCAAAAGTTATGGAAACAAAAAAACAAGTTGTATCAGAAATTTCAACAAAACTTCGCGACAGCCAATCAACACTTTTAGTTGATTATCGTGGTCTTGATGTAGCAGAGGTTACTGAGCTACGTAAGCAATTACGTGAAGCAGGGGTTGAATTTAAGGTGTATAAAAATACTTTAGCTCGCCTTGCTGCTAACGAAGCCGACCTCAGTGAATTAAACGATATCTTAGTTGGCCCTACCGCTATTGCGTTTAGTAATGAAGATGTGGTAGCACCAGCAAAGGTGTTAAATAACTTTGCGAAAGAACATGAAGCATTAGAAATTAAAGGTGGCGTAATTGAAGGTAAAGTTGCAACTCTTGAACAAATTAAAGAGCTTGCAGATCTTCCAAATTACGAAGGCCTACTATCTATGCTACTCAGCGTACTTCAAGCGCCTGTGCGTAACTTTGCTTATGCTACTAAAGCCATTGCAGAGCAAAAAGAAGAGCAAGGTGCATAGACACATCAATCTAATCTTTGATCAATCCTGTTCGGAGAATAATACTATATTTAATTAGGAGGAACTAAAAATGTCTAAAGAGCAAATTATTGAAGCAATTAAAGAAATGTCTGTTCTTGAGTTAAATGATCTTGTTAAAGCAATTGAAGAAGAATTTGGAGTAACAGCAGCAGCGCCTGTAGCAGTAGCTGGTGGCGCTGGTGGAGAAGCTGCAGCAGAAAAAACAGAATTTGATGTTGTTTTAGCTGATGCTGGTGCTTCAAAAATTAAAGTTGTAAAAGCGGTTCGTGAGATTACAGGTCTTGGACTTAAAGATGCTAAAGATCTTGTAGATAACGCACCAGGCGCAATTAAAGAAGGCGTTGCTAAAGAAGAAGCTGAAGAAATGAAAGCGAAGCTTGAAGAAGTTGGCGCTAGCGTTGAATTGAAGTAGTTTATGTTGTTTGAAAGCTCGTCTAACTTTAGGCGGGCTTTCGCTTTGAGGTTATAACGCGTTAGTACTAGTTGTATTAGTTTTGACGCTAGAGTGAGATAAAAGCTTTGATCGTTCGTCGAGTCATGATTAGGTTAGTATCCCTCACTCTACCTCAACCAGATTGACAAAACTAGCCTAGAAGAAGTAGGTGCTAAGAAAGATGTCTGAGCATTATTTTTCGAATAAACCCCAATCTAAAAGCAACCCCAAAACGTGGTCATTTGAACTACGAGGTCACATCTTCCATTTTACTAGTGACAGTGGTGTCTTTTCCAAAAATGAAGTTGATTATGGCTCTAGAACATTAATTGAGGCATTTGTGCCACCTGAGATTACAGGCGATCTCTTAGACCTTGGATGTGGATACGGACCGATCGGATTAGCCATAGCTAAAGCCTTTTCTGACCGCCATGTAATGATGAGTGACATCAATGAGAGAGCACTTGTATTAGCAAAGGAAAATGCTGAGCGGAACAAAATTAGTAACGTGTCTTTCTATCACAGTGATCGCTTCACTAATATCGCACAGGATCACTTTGCGGCTATTTTGGTTAATCCACCTATTCGAGCAGGTAAACAAACGGTTCACCAAATGTTTAGTGATAGCTACAAGCGCTTAACAGTAGGCGGAGAGCTGTGGGTTGTGATTCAAAAAAAACAAGGCGCTCCATCAGCGCTGAAGAAGCTCAATGAATACTTCGGTGAAGTTGAAGTTACGACACGACAAAAGGGCTATTACATTATTAGGGCTAAAAAATAATTTAGCTCGGTTAGGTTTGAAATAAATCATACCAAATAATTGACGAGATTGCCCGGCTGTGGTAATATAGAAAAATGCCAATAGAACCTTTTTGGTGTCAAGTGTTTTTTTATATAAAAAAATATGTATATTTTAGTAGGTAAATGGACAAGATGGTTAGAACGCAGAAGAGGATTAAATAGCTTTGATAAGAAAAATCAAGTAAGGATCCTTTATTTCATTATGCTTTCTGATTTTTTGCTTATGGAGAAGTATCGAATCAAGCGGATCGACTCTTGTTCAGGGTGCTCAATAGGTATCATTTGCTTTGGTTTAATAAGCAAATGTAGCTATATATTTGACTTGCGTTCAGCTAGCAAGTTTGTGTTCGCTTTATACCGAACACGCTATTCTGAATTAAATTATACCTGTTCCATTCGATAAGTCAATAGTAGCTGATCAAAATCGGATAGAATAAGGTATGTAAGCTTAACAAAGATAAGATTGCTTAAGCTTTTTTGTTTTTTATTCTTGATTTGAGGGGTGAAGCAGTTGACAGGTCAACTAGTTCAGTATGGACGACACCGCCAGCGCAGAAGCTATGCACGTATTAGTGAGGTACTAGAGTTACCAAATCTAATTGAGATTCAAACAGCCTCTTACCAATGGTTTTTGGAAGAGGGATTGCGAGAAATGTTTAAAGATATTTCTCCAATCGAGGATTTTCAAGGCAATTTATCACTTGAATTTGTTGACTATAGTTTAGGTGAGCCTAAATATCCTGTTGACGAATCAAAAGAACGTGATGTAACGTACAATGCGCCTTTACGGGTGAAAGTTCGTTTGTTAAATAATGAAACTGGCGAAGTAAAAGAGCAAGAAGTTTTTATGGGGGATTTCCCATTAATGACAGATACAGGTACGTTTATCATTAATGGTGCTGAACGTGTTATTGTATCTCAGCTAGTCCGTTCACCTAGTGTTTACTATAGCGAGAAGATTGATAAAAACGGGAAACGTGGCTACACCGCAACAGTCATCCCTAACCGCGGGGCATGGTTGGAGTTTGAAACAGATGCTAAAGACGTTGTCCATGTCCGTATCGATCGAACTCGAAAACTACCAATCACTGTTCTGTTACGTGCCTTAGGCTTCGGCACAGATCAAGAAATTATTGATTTGATTGGTGATAACGAGTATTTAAGAAATACTCTCGAAAAAGATAATACAGAAACAAGCGAGAAAGCTTTGCTTGAGATATATGAAAGATTACGACCAGGTGAGCCACCAACCGTAGAAAACGCCAAGAGCTTACTCGTTTCGCGTTTCTTTGATCCAAAGCGTTATGACTTGGCTCATGTTGGTCGCTATAAAATTAATAAAAAGCTGCATATTAAAAACCGTCTATTTAATCAGACATTAGCTGAGACTCTAGTGGATCCTGAAACCGGTGAAGTACTTGCTGAAAAAGGTGCTACACTAGATCGTCGCTTGCTAGATAAAATTCTGCCATATTTGGAACGTGAAGAAGATCGGATCGGTGAGTACTATCTTGATCCAAATGATGGTGTTGTAGAAGAACAAATAAGATTACAAGCTATTAAAATTGTTGATCCTACTGATCCTGAAGGTGAGAGAACCCTTAATGTAATTGGTAATGCTATCGTCGACTCCTCAGTGAAAAACATAGCACCAGCTGATATATTGGCTTCGATTAGCTATTTCTTTAACATCTTACACCAAGTTGGTGATACGGATGACATTGATCATTTAGGTAACCGTCGTTTGCGTTCAGTTGGAGAATTGCTTCAAAATCAATTCCGGATTGGATTATCTAGAATGGAACGTGTTGTTCGTGAACGTATGTCTATCCAAGATACGTCGGCGATTACACCACAACAGTTGATTAATATTCGACCGGTAATTGCTTCGATCAAAGAGTTTTTTGGTAGCTCTCAGTTATCTCAATTTATGGATCAAACCAATCCATTGGCCGAGTTGACGCATAAACGTCGTTTATCTGCATTAGGGCCAGGTGGTTTGACCCGTGAGCGTGCTGGCTTTGAAGTGCGAGACGTTCACTACTCTCACTATGGACGGATGTGTCCAATTGAGACACCAGAGGGTCCAAACATCGGTTTGATTAACTCGTTGTCTTCTTATGCCAAAGTCAATAAATTTGGCTTTATCGAGACACCATATCGCCGTGTTGATCCTGAAACAGGAAAAGTGACCGATCAATACGATTACCTTACAGCAGATGAGCAAGACAACTATGTTGTAGCTCAAGCCAATGCGCGCCTTGCTGAAGACGGTTCTTTTATTGATGAAGAGGTTGTTGCCCGTTTCCGTGATGAGAACGTTGTGATATCTCGTGACCGCGTTGACTATATGGATGTATCACCAAAGCAGGTTGTGTCAGCAGCGACTGCATGTATCCCGTTCCTAGAGAACGATGACTCTAACCGGGCGTTGATGGGGGCTAACATGCAACGTCAAGCTGTACCATTAATGCAGCCACGTGCTCCAATTGTGGGTACTGGTATGGAATATGTATCCGGAAAGGATTCTGGTGCTGCGGTCATTTGTCGTCATGACGGGATTGTTGAACATGTTGAGGCTAAAGAGGTCCATGTCCGTCGAGTTGTTGAAGTGGACGGCAAAGAAACACAAGGCGATCTTGATCGTTACAAGCTACAAAAGTTTATTCGTTCTAACCAAGGTACTTGCTATAACCAACGCCCAATACTTAAAGTAGGCGACCGCGTAAGTAAAGGCGAAATTATCGCAGATGGTCCGTCTATGGAAGATGGCGAATTGGCTCTTGGTCAGAATGTGCTAGTTGCTTTCATGACTTGGGATGGTTATAACTATGAGGATGCCATTATCATGAGTGAGCGATTAGTTAAAGATGATGTTTATACCTCTATTCATATTGAGGAATATGAGTCAGAAGCACGTGATACGAAATTAGGACCAGAAGAAATTACACGTGATATTCCAAATGTCGGGGAGGATGCCCTCCGTGACTTGGATGAAAGAGGGATTATTCGTATCGGTGCCGAAGTTGAAGACGGCGATTTATTGGTTGGTAAGGTAACACCAAAAGGTGTCACAGAATTATCAGCAGAGGAGCGTCTCTTACACGCTATTTTCGGTGAAAAAGCCCGGGAAGTCCGTGATACATCCCTTCGTGTGCCACACGGCGCTGGTGGAATTGTCTTAGATGTTAAAATCTTCAATCGTGAAGATGGCGATGAGCTTCCTCCAGGTGTAAATCAACTCGTCCGTGTTTATATCGTTCAGAAGCGTAAAATTCACGAAGGTGATAAAATGGCGGGCCGACATGGTAATAAAGGGGTTATCTCTAAGATTTTACCAGAAGAGGATATGCCATTCTTACCAGATGGTACACCAGTTGATATTATGTTAAACCCATTAGGGGTACCATCACGGATGAACATCGGTCAGGTGCTTGAATTACACTTGGGAATGGCTGCCAAACAGCTTGGTATTCATGTTGCATCACCGGTATTTGATGGTGCGAGTGAAGAAGATGTTTGGGAAACGATTGAAGAAGCAGGTATGGCACGAGATGCTAAGACCATTCTCTATGATGGTCGTACTGGAGAAGCTTTTGATAATCGCGTCTCAGTGGGTGTCATGTATATGATTAAGCTTGCTCACATGGTTGATGATAAACTACATGCTCGTTCGACGGGGCCTTACTCACTTGTTACGCAACAGCCATTAGGTGGTAAAGCGCAATTTGGTGGTCAACGTTTTGGTGAGATGGAGGTATGGGCACTTGAGGCTTATGGTGCTGCCTACACGCTTCAAGAAATCCTAACCGTTAAATCGGATGACGTGGTTGGGCGTGTGAAAACGTATGAAGCAATTGTTAAGGGAGAAAATGTGCCAGAGCCAGGTATTCCAGAATCGTTCAAAGTGTTGATTAAAGAGCTTCAGAGTCTTGGTATGGATGTGAAAATGTTGTCTGCTGATGAAGAAGAGATTGAGCTTCGTGATATCGAAGAGGACGATCAGCCTACCACAGAGCAATTTAATCTCGAGCTTGAAGAAAAGTAAACCAGTTATCGTTTGAGTAATGGATTGAAAGGTACGGATTGGGAGTGAGAGCTAACTAGCTTCTCATCCCCGTTTTGCCTAACACATACTAAAAGGGAGGTAGACCCCTTGCTAGATGTAAATAATTTTGAATATATGAAAATAGGTTTGGCATCACCAGACAAAATACGGTCATGGTCTTATGGGGAAGTTAAAAAGCCTGAAACAATTAATTATCGTACGTTAAAGCCTGAAAAAGATGGGCTGTTTTGCGAGCGTATTTTTGGGCCACAGAAAGACTGGGAATGTCATTGTGGTAAATATAAACGAGTTCGCTATAAAGGTGTTGTTTGTGACCGATGTGGTGTAGAGGTGACAAAAGCAAAGGTTCGTCGTGAACGGATGGGGCATATTGAGCTGGCAGCACCTGTTTCACACATTTGGTATTTCAAAGGTATTCCGAGCCGAATGGGACTTGTATTAGACATGTCTCCTAGAGCTCTTGAGGAAGTTATCTATTTTGCTGCCTATATTGTTACAGATGCTGGTGACACGCCATTAGAAAAAAAGCAGCTTTTATCAGAAAAAGAATACCGTGCCTATCGTGAAAAGTATGGTCAAGGCTTTCAAGCACAAATGGGAGCTGAAGCGATCAAAAAAATTCTTCAAGAAATTGATTTAGAAAAAGAAGTTGAATTTTTAAGAGAAGAGCTTAAATCTGCTCAAGGTCAGCGTCGTACGCGTGCCATCAAACGTTTAGAGGTCATTGAGGCATTTAGACATTCTGGTAATGACCCTTCATGGATGATTATGGATGTTTTACCGATTATCCCACCAGAATTACGTCCAATGGTTCAATTAGATGGTGGACGATTTGCAACATCTGATTTAAATGATCTTTATCGCCGTGTGATCAACCGTAATAATCGCTTGAAACGTCTATTAGATCTTGGTGCACCTAGCATCATTGTCCAAAACGAAAAGCGTATGTTACAAGAAGCTGTTGATTCATTAATTGATAATGGTCGTCGTGGTCGCCCGGTAACAGGTCCGGGTAACCGTCCATTAAAATCTTTATCACACATGCTAAAAGGTAAGCAAGGTCGATTCCGTCAAAATCTTCTTGGTAAACGTGTGGACTATTCTGGTCGTTCAGTTATTGTCGTAGGACCTAACTTAAAAATGTACCAATGCGGTCTACCTAAAGAAATGGCAGTCGAGCTATTCAAACCTTTTATTATGAAAGAGCTTGTTGAACGTGGTTTAGCCCATAATATTAAATCAGCTAAACGCAAAATTGAACGTTTACACGCTGAGGTGTGGGAAGTATTAGAGGATGTAATTAAAGAACATCCAGTCTTGCTTAACCGTGCCCCAACCTTACACCGATTAGGTATTCAAGCGTTTGAGCCTACGTTAGTAGAGGGCCGCGCTATTCGTCTACACCCATTAGTTTGTACGGCATATAATGCTGACTTTGATGGGGACCAGATGGCGGTTCACGTTCCACTTTCCGCTGAAGCCCAGGCGGAAGCTAGAATTTTAATGCTTGCCGCTCAGAACATTCTAAATCCTAAGGATGGTAAGCCTGTTGTTACACCTTCACAGGATATGGTATTAGGTAACTATTACCTTACGATGGAGCGAGAAGGTGCATTAGGCGAAGGAATGGTCTTTAAAGATTTGAATGAAGCGTTAATTGCTTATCAAAACGGATATGCCCATCTACACACACGGGTTGCTGTCCAAGTTTCTTCATTAGGTAAAGATAACTTTACTGAGGACCAGCAAAGTCAATTGCTTTTAACAACGATAGGTAAATTAATCTTTAATGATATTCTTCCAAAGTCATTCCCATACTTGAATGAACCAACTCAGCATAACTTGGAAGTCGAAACGCCAGCTAAGTATTTTATACCTAATGGAACTAATGTGAAGGAAGAGTTAGCAAAGCGCGAACTAATCCCACCATTTAAAAAAGGTATTCTTGGCGATATCATTGCCGAAGTCTTTAAGAAGTTTAAAATTAGTGAAACATCTAAAATGCTTGACCGTATGAAAGATCTAGGATTTAAATATTCAACAAAAGCAGGTATTACCGTTGGTGTTGCCGATATTGTTGTATTAGCGGAAAAAGAGCAAATCCTAGAAGAAGCGCAAACGAAAGTTGATAAAGTGTTAAAACAATTCCGACGTGGTTTAATTACGGAAGACGAACGCTATGAGCGCGTTATCTCGATTTGGTCACAAGCTAAAGACGTTATTCAAGATAAATTAATGAAATCACTGAGCCATCGCAACCCAATCTTTATGATGAGTGATTCAGGAGCGCGTGGTAATGCTTCTAACTTTACCCAGCTAGCGGGTATGCGTGGTCTGATGGCCAACCCAGCTGGGCGGATCATTGAGTTGCCAATTAAATCAAGCTTCCGAGAAGGCTTAACTGTGTTGGAATACTTTATCTCGACGCACGGTGCGCGTAAAGGTCTTGCCGATACAGCACTGAAAACAGCTGACTCTGGTTATTTAACTCGTCGATTGGTGGATGTAGCACAAGATGTTATTATTCGTGAGGACGATTGTCATACTGATAAAGGGTTAACTGTTCAAGCGATTACTGAAGGGTCAGAGGTTATTGAACCACTTACTGACCGTCTAATTGGTCGAACTGCCTTCCAAACAGTACGGCATCCAGAGACTGACGAAGTGTTAGTTGAGAAAAACGACTTCATTAATGAAGATGTTGCTAAGCAGATTGTTGATGCTGGCATTGAAGAAGTAACAATACGGACTGTCTTTACATGTAATACGAAGCATGGTGCTTGTAAGAAATGCTATGGCCGCAACCTTGCTACTGGTGAAGAGGTAGAGGTTGGCGAAGCTGTAGGTATTATTGCTGCTCAATCCATTGGTGAGCCAGGGACACAGTTAACAATGCGTACCTTCCACACCGGTGGGGTTGCAGGTAGCGATATTACTCAAGGTTTACCGCGTATTCAAGAGATTTTTGAAGCACGTAATCCGAAAGGTCAGGCGGTTATTAGCGAGATTAATGGTACCGTCCAAGACATTAGTGAAGTAAAAGAAAAGCAAGAGATCATTGTACAGGGTGAGATTGAAACCCGAACTTACACTGTCCCTTATGGTTCTCGAGTTAAAGTGGCTGTTGGTGACCAGGTATCTGCGGGTGAGCCGTTAACAGAAGGTTCAATTGATCCAAAAGAGCTATTGAAGTTCCAGGGAGTAGATGGTGTTCAATCCTACTTGCTTAAAGAAGTCCAAAAGGTTTACCGTATGCAAGGGGTTGAGATTGGCGATAAGCACGTTGAAGTAATGGTTAGACAGATGTTACGCAAGGTCCGCATTGCTGACTCAGGCGATACAGATGTCCTACCAGGCTCGTTGCTAGAAATTCACCAGTTCCGTGAAGCTAATAAACAAGCTTTACTTGAAGGAAAGCAACCTGCTGTGGGTCGTCCAGTTTTACTAGGAATCACGAAGGCATCACTCGAAACCGATTCATTCTTATCTGCAGCATCATTCCAAGAGACAACACGTGTGCTTACGGATGCTG
Organism: Amphibacillus sediminis NBRC 103570; assembly: GCF_001552275.1. GTDB lineage: Bacteria > Bacillota > Bacilli > Bacillales > Amphibacillaceae > Amphibacillus_B > Amphibacillus_B sediminis. The sequence continues at coordinate 29,986 of NZ_BCQW01000020.1, read as the reverse complement.
CCATCAAAGGTAAGCGTGATGAACTACTTGGCCTTAAAGAAAATGTTATTATTGGTAAGCTTGTTCCTGCAGGTACAGGTATGCAACGCTACCGTAAAATTGAAGCACAAACAGAACAACCTGTCGATAATTTCATTGAAGAAATACAAGAAGATGAGCAAGCTCTATAAAAAGAGTTGCTGTTAGCACAGATTGATTTAGTACTACCCAAGGAAAAAATTATTGTCTTTGTTGAATTTAAGTTGACATGAGCTGACTTGGGTGGTACTATATTCAAGGTGCTTCTGTTACCTTATTGCTTTGGAGGATATGCTAATGTCTTATGATAAAGTAACTAAAGTAAAGGATCGTTTGATTATCGGCACTAAACAAACGATAAAAGCCATGAAGAGTGGCGAAGTGAAGGAAGTCGTTATCGCTGAAGATGTCGATTTAGACATGATAGCGAAGGTGTCGCAGCTAGCTGAAAAAATGGATATTCCTTATACAATGGTGGATTCTAAGAAAAAATTAGGGAAAGCCTGTGGAATTGAAGTGGGGACAGCAGCCGTAGCAATAAAGCAATAGAGTTTTGATGAAAAGAGGCTAATTGGCCGTATTTCATGAAAGCTTTGTTTTTTGCTTATAAATGAACCACCTGGATGTGTGGAATTACAAGTAAGTGATGAGAGGAGGAAAAAGTAATGCCAACTATTAATCAACTTGTCCGTAAAGGTCGTGTGAGCAAGACGAAAAAGTCTGATTCACCAGCTTTAAATAAAGGATACAATAGCTTTAAAAAATCGTTGACTGATCAATCTTCACCACAAAAACGTGGGGTATGTACACGTGTTGGTACGTTAACACCTAAAAAACCGAACTCTGCATTACGTAAATATGCACGTGTTCGTTTAACTAATGGTATTGAAGTTACAGCTTATATCCCAGGTATTGGTCACAACCTTCAAGAGCACAGTGTTGTGTTAATCCGTGGAGGTCGTGTAAAAGACTTACCTGGTGTGCGCTACCATATTGTTCGTGGTGCGTTAGATACTGCTGGTGTGGATGGTCGTATGCAAGGCCGTTCTAAGTATGGAACAAAGCGTCCTAAAAAATAAAATATTAAAGTGTGTGTTCAAAAAAGCCGAATAAGAAGCAAGCGGATTGAGATGTTGATTAGTTGAGCAACAAAAGCGTATCCTTTGATACATGAGTAGCGCAAAACTGAGCCAACAATGAGATGCGACGCTTATCAATTGGTTTTTTGAACAACCTATCGAAGAAATTTTGATTGATTATCATGAAAGGAGGTAGACTATGCCACGTAAAGGTCCTGTAGCTAAACGTGATGTCTTACCAGATCCGTTATATAACTCGAAGCTTGTCACTCGTTTGATTAACCAAATTATGGTTGATGGAAAAAGAGGTAAGGCTCAAAAAATTCTATATCGTGCTTTTGAACTTGTCCAAGAACGTAGTGGCCAGCCGGCTATTGAAGTTTTTGAACAAGCAATGAAAAATGTTATGCCTGTATTAGAGGTTCGTGCTCGTCGTGTTGGTGGTTCAAACTACCAAGTTCCGGTTGAGGTACGTCCAGAACGTCGTCAGGCATTAGGTCTTCGTTATATCGTAAATTACTCCCGTCTACGCGGTGAGAAAACGATGGAAGAACGTCTTGCTAACGAAATTTTAGATGCATCTAATAATACAGGTGCTTCAGTTAAGAAGCGCGAAGATATGCACAAAATGGCAGAAGCAAACAAAGCATTTGCTCACTACCGTTGGTAGGATGAAGCAATCTAACATATTAGCTTGCTAATATGTTAGTCTGCTGATCAATTTTGATATAACATAAGAGGAAGGAGAAAGAAATATGCCTAGAGAGTTCTCCTTGGAGAAAACACGTAATATTGGGATCATGGCTCACATTGATGCGGGTAAAACAACTGCTACTGAGCGTATCCTTTTCTATACTGGTAAAATCCACAAAATTGGTGAGACGCATGAAGGTGCTTCACAAATGGACTGGATGGAGCAAGAGCAAGAGCGTGGTATTACCATTACATCTGCTGCTACAACAGCTCAGTGGAAAGGGCACCGCATTAATATCATCGATACTCCAGGTCACGTAGACTTTACTGTTGAAGTAGAGCGTTCACTGCGTGTACTTGACGGTGCTGTAACAGTACTCGACGCACAATCTGGTGTTGAGCCACAAACAGAAACCGTATGGCGTCAAGCAACAACTTATGGTGTTCCGCGTATTGTATTCGTCAATAAGATGGACAAAACCGGTGCAGACTTTATGTACTCAGTTGGTACATTAGCGGACCGTTTAGGTGCTAATGCTCACCCTGTTCAGTATCCTATCGGAGCTGAAGATGCGTTTGAGGGGATCATTGACTTAATTACAATGGAAGCCTATTTTTATGAGGATGACCTTGGTACGCGTGCTGAAGCAAAAGAAATTCCGGCTGATTTGAAAGATAAGGCGGAAGAGTTGAGAACACGTTTAATCGAAGCAGTTGCTGAATTAGATGAAGACTTGATGATGCGCTACTTAGAAGGTGAAGAAATCTCAAATGATGAATTAAAGCAAGCGGTTCGTAATGCAACGTTGAGTGTAGAATTCTATCCGGTATTCTGTGGTTCAGCGTTTAAGAACAAGGGTGTTCAATTGCTTATTGATGGTGTGGTTGATTACTTACCGTCACCAATTGATATTCCACCAATTGAAGGGCACATTCCTGAGACAGGTGAGGAAGTTGTTCGTAAAGCTGATGATAATGAGCCGTTCTCAGCATTAGCATTTAAAGTTGCAACTGACCCATTTGTTGGTAAGTTAACCTACTTCCGAGTCTATTCTGGTGTATTGAAATCTGGTTCTTATGTACAGAATTCAACTAAAGGTAAGCGTGAACGGATCGGACGTATCCTGCAAATGCACGCTAATTCTCGTGAAGAAATTGATGAAGTTTACGCGGGTGACATTGCTGGAGCTGTAGGCTTAAAAGATACAGGTACAGGGGATACACTATGTGATGATAAGAACCTTGTTATCCTAGAATCCATGGAATTCCCAGAGCCAGTAATCTCGGTAGCTATTGAACCAAAATCTAAAGCTGACCAAGATAAAATGTCTGTAGCCTTAGGTAAACTTGCTGAAGAAGATCCAACCTTTAAAACAGAGACCAATCCTGAAACTGGTCAAACGATTATTTCTGGTATGGGTGAACTTCACCTTGATATTATCGTAGACCGTATGAAGCGTGAATTTAAAGTAGAGGCTAACGTAGGTGCGCCACAAGTATCCTACCGTGAAACCTTCCGTAGTTCAGCTGAAGTTGAAGGAAAGTTTGTCCGTCAATCTGGTGGTCGTGGACAATACGGTCATGTTTGGATTAAATTTGAGCCGAATGAAGAAGGCGCTGGCTTCGAATTTGTCAATAACATTGTCGGTGGGGTTGTACCACGTGAGTACATTCCATCAGTTGAAGCTGGGATTAAAGAGTCAATGGAAAACGGTGTTCTTGCCGGCTATCCATTAATCGATGTCAAAGCAACTCTTTATGATGGTAGCTATCATGATGTTGACTCTAACGAAACAGCCTTTAGAGTAGCGGCTTCAATGGCATTAAAAAATGCGAAGAGCAAATGTAACCCTGTTATTTTGGAGCCGATTGAAAGAGTTGAAATCATTGTTCCAGAAGAATATATGGGTGACATTATGGGGGATGTAACCTCTCGTCGTGGTCGAGTAGAAGGTATGGAGGCTCGTGGTAATGCACAAGTGGTTAAAGCATTTGTGCCATTAGCTGAAATGTTTGGTTATGCGACAGCATTACGTTCAAACACTCAGGGCCGTGGTACTTATACAATGGTATTCGACCACTACGAAGAAGTCCCTAAAGCGATTGCTGAAGAAATAATTAAGAAAAATGCTGGGGAATAATTGATTTTTTCCAGAAACTAAAGTATAACTTGTATTGTAAGCTTAGAAATAATTTAGTTTGTTTCTAAGTAAGCATACATGATATATATAAAATTAACTTTTATTTATTTAAAGGAGGAACTATATAATGGCTAAAGAAAAATTCGACCGTTCCAAAGACCACGTTAATATTGGTACAATTGGACACGTTGACCACGGTAAAACAACTTTAACTGCTGCAATTTCTACCGTGCTTCACCAAAAATCTGGTAAAGGTACTGCAATGGCATACGATCAAATTGATGGTGCGCCTGAAGAGCGTGAGCGTGGAATCACAATCTCAACTGCACACGTTGAGTATGAAACTGATAACCGTCACTATGCACACGTTGATTGCCCAGGACACGCTGACTACGTTAAAAACATGATCACTGGTGCTGCTCAAATGGACGGCGCGATCTTAGTAGTATCTGCTGCTGATGGTCCAATGCCACAAACTCGTGAGCACATCCTTCTTTCTCGTAACGTAGGTGTACCAGCTATCGTTGTATTCTTAAACAAATGTGACATGGTAGACGACGAAGAGCTTCTTGAATTAGTTGAGATGGAAGTTCGTGATTTACTATCTGAGTATGACTTCCCTGGTGATGATGTACCAGTAATTAAAGGTTCAGCTCTTAAAGCACTTGAAGGAGATGCAACTTACGTTGACGCGATCATGGAATTAATGAATGCTGTTGATGAGTATATTCCTCGTCCAGATCGTGATACTGAAAAACCATTCATGATGCCAGTTGAGGACGTATTCTCTATCACTGGTCGTGGTACTGTTGCAACAGGACGTGTTGAGCGTGGTGTTGTTAAAGTTGGTGACGAAGTTGAGATCATCGGTCTTGCTGAGGAGCCAAGCAAAACAACTGTAACTGGTGTTGAAATGTTCCGTAAGCTTCTTGATTTTGCTGAAGCTGGTGACAACATTGGTGCGCTTTTACGTGGTGTATCTCGTGAAGAGATCAACCGTGGACAAGTGCTTGCTAAACCAGGTACAATTACACCTCATACTCAGTTCAAAGCAGAAGTTTATGTTTTATCAAAAGAAGAAGGAGGACGTCACACTCCATTCTTCGATAACTACCGTCCTCAGTTCTACTTCCGTACAACTGACGTAACTGGCGTTGTTAATTTACCAGAAGGCGTAGAAATGGTAATGCCTGGCGATAACACTGAAATGACTGTAGAATTGATTTCACCAATCGCGATTGAAGATGGAACTCGCTTCTCTATCCGTGAAGGTGGACGTACAGTAGGTTCAGGCGTTGTAAATAAAATTGAAAAATAATTAATAGCATAAAATGCTTATAAAAAATCCGATTACCTATTTAGGTAGTCGGATTTTTTGCTTTCTTTATTGGCTCTATAATATTTGTTGGGGTTCAGATAAAATTCTGAAAAAAATGCACGATATCGTCCATTCTTTAGACTTGGTTGATGAGAAGCTAGAAACGAATGGAGATAACGTGCATAATGAATTCTACATATTATTACCAGGATCAGAAGAAGTAATCGTTAAGAAAGTTGAAATCGGAGTGGATAATTTCATAACTGGTAAGTTGAGGTATTAAACAGCTTTTCCTATAACTACACCAATGGTTTTCTAGAAGGGATAAATAATCTCACTAAAGTAATGAAACGAAACGCCTTTGGCTTTCAGAGCTTTTGACGGTTTCGATCAAAGATATGGTTAAAAACACATAAGTATAAAAGTGAGAGTGTTCATGTTAGGTAAGGGTGAAGCAACATTCACAAAAAACCCAACATTTAACACACAACCCATAAAATAATAGAATATAAAAAGTTTTACAAGTAAATTATTGACATTATTACTTATAGTGCTACTATTAAATCATCCGTTTCCAGATTTTAATTATGAGCGTAATAAACCATTAGAGAGGTAGATTTGAAATGAGAGAAATTAAAAGGTGTTTAGTAATTGCTCTAATCTTTACAATTATCAGCATGAATTTCACTCCGATTTTATCTGCACGAAGTTACAATGGGGGTCCAACTATTCCGGCTCCACATTTACCCTCTGAAACGACTATAATTAATACAGAGATATTCTACCCTGAAGGACATGAAGGGGATGTTAGGCTTTTTGTTAATGATCCTGGGAATGGTGCTACTAAAATTAATGATGCGCTTTCAAAACTAAACGGCCTAAGAGATAGAAGACCAAGAGATTTCAAATCGATGGAGACGTTTAAAAGTGCCTCAATTACACTAGCTACCTATCTACCTGGCATAGGGAAATGGATTGAGAAAGGTAGTTCTATTTGGAATTCGCTAACAAAGGTAGCAAAAGATGTAGGCAGTGGTAAAGGGAAAAATGTTAAGAGCACAACACAGTATTCAGATCGGTATTTTTACCATTGGTTATATGTTTATGATAGAGGGGCGTGGAGAGACTATGGCTATAGTTTAAGTCGCTATTGGTATAAGCATGTGGTCGTATCATATATCGATAGTAAAAAGGATGAGGTTGCAACAGCTAGTTACGACTATTCACGCAAAAAAAATAGTCCAAACAAGATTTCTAAAGCACCTAATTATATGAATAAAAAAAGGTTATCTCAAATCATACAAGGGCGCTGGAGAAATGGCACAGGCGGTTATACAGAGTCTTACTGATAGGAGTTTAAGAATGTTGAGAATTTTGTATCTATTATCATTAGCATTACTTCTTACAAGTTGTAATTCATCAAATTCAAGTGAATTTGATGAATTAACCTATACCAAGGTTAATGAAGAAATTGAGAATCTTGAAGAGGAAGAAAACCCTGTATTTGACATGCTGACCATTGAACAGACATATTATCAAATTGAAGATGAGGGCGACGACTTTGAAAGAAGACTGGAAATTGAATTTATCATAAAAAACATTACTGATAAAGAAGTGACGATGAAATATATTGGTTTTTTCCCTGATGAATTGGAGCAGTATTATCTAAGTCGTAATAGTCTAATAGGGGATGAGTACCCGTTAAAATCAAATCAAGAATGGCGCCATTCAGCTTCTATGTTAGTGCAATACCCAGAAAATTTGCCGGATGATGCAAAAGAATATTTAGAATCTGAAGGTGAGAAGATTTATTTTGCTTTTGAAATTGACGAAGAGCTCTATTATTTAGAATTTGATCTTGATGATGAAATGAAAGCGAGTGATTAAACGGTTTTGACAACTAGTTATCACCTCACTTTTGTTTTAGCTGGGAAATGACTACTAAGCTAATTAGGTTAGTAGTCATTTTTTAAATTCTTGAATCCTCCGTTACATTTGATAAGCAAGGCGATTTAAATTTATGGCTCTATAGTAAGGCGGACAAAGAGTTGATGAGGATGTCATTATCGCAGAGGAGTAGCAGGAACAAAATTATTAGCCAGCTTTTAATTTGGCTTGATAACCTGATGAATACATAATTAGTCAAACACACAATCGTAGTTTTTGACCCAATGTTAAGAAATTTTAACAAAAGAATTTGCAAAAAATAAAAGCTTGTTTTTTCTGATAAACCTTGCATTCAGCACTTGTTTTCTATACAATATGAACCTTTTCCGTCAGGAACTCGATATTTGATGTCTATATTTGTAGTCGCTGTTATTTGGCGCACTTATCAGCAGAGTAGTATCACAAAGTTAGGTGAGCTCATTAATGACAATTTACTTATCTTATTGTTAGTCCTATTACTTATTAGCTTCGGCTTAATGTTATTAACAATAACAGAGACGATCACAAACTTTATATCTGTAAGGCGTTATGAGCTTGAAACGTTAATAGCGATAGGCTGGAACCGCCGAGAGATTTGGCTGTTAAATGCTAAGGAAATTTTAATCTGGAGTATCCCTGCAATGTTTATTGGTCTTGTAGTGGGTACAGTTATAGCGCTCTTCTATTTCTCTTTTTCATGGCGGCTATTATGGTTAGGAGTTGGCACGTTTACTATCTTTGTCTTCATTACAATCTTATATACGGCTTGGATGATATCTCAAGAATTAAAACGATTATATAAGTAGAAAAAATATAACTGTGATTATTTAATATAAGTGGGCTATCCTTAGAATAACTATTATATAGGAAGCTCTTTTTTTATAACTTTAAAAGAATATAATATTTCAACAAAAAAAGAAGAAGCCTTTCCTTAGTATAATGAAAGTAAGTAGACAGTGAGATGGTTTCGGTAAAAACAAGTAAACGCTAGATTTATCAAGGTTTTGGCCGATAGGATAGTCTATAACTAGCATAAGTATCAAAAGAATTGATTTTAAGCAAAAAAATCCTAACTTTTTCTTGATAAACCTTGCATTGGGTAGCTGTTTTATATATAATAAGAAATGTTGGTCATTAAAGGCGATGATGCGGAAGGTTGTTGGCACACCCGGCCCCTTTGCCATGGGTGGGGTGCTAAGGAATTTTCGCGGAGAATGTCTATTATAAAATGGGCGAGAAGGAGGGAAAATAATGGCAAAAGAAAAAATCAGAATTCGTTTAAAAGCTTATGATCACCGTATTTTAGATCAATCAGCTGATAAAATCGTGAGCACTGCAAAGCGCTCAGGAGCAGGGGTATCGGGCCCAATTCCGTTACCAACTGAAAAGTCTGTTTACACAATATTACGTGCTGTGCACAAATACAAAGACTCTCGTGAGCAATTTGAGATGCGCACACATAAGCGTCTTATTGATATTGTTAGTCCTACACCACAAACAGTTGATGCATTAATGCGTTTAGACTTACCATCTGGTGTAGATATTGAAATTAAATTATAATTGAATTTTTTTAGGAGGTGTAACGGATGACGAAAGGAATCTTAGGTCGCAAAGTCGGCATGACTCAGATTTTTACTGAAGAAGGCGAATTGTTGCCAGTAACAGTAGTTCAAGCTGAACCAAATGTTGTGTTACAAAAAAGAACATTAGAAAATGACGGCTATGAAGCGATTCAAGTAGGTTTTGCTGATCAAAAAGAAGCAAATGCTAACAAGCCAGCTAAAGGACATGCTGCAAAGGCGAGCACTAACCCTAAGCGCTTCATTCGTGAATTCCGTAACGTAAATCTTGATGAATATGAAGTTGGTCAAGAATTAAGCGTAGAGGTATTCCAAGCTGGAGATATTGTTGATGTAACAGGAACATCTAAGGGTAAAGGATTTCAAGGTGCGATCAAACGTCATAATCAAGCACGTGGGCCAATGAGCCACGGGTCACACTACCATAGAGGACCAGGTTCATTAGGGGCTATCGAGCCTATGCGTGTTATGAAAGGGCAAAAATTACCTGGGCATATGGGTAGCGTTACAAAGACTATTCAAAACCTTGAAATTGTAAAGGTTGATCCAGAGCGTAACTTACTTTTAATTAAAGGTAACGTACCAGGCGCTAAAAAATCATTCGTAAAAATCACGGGTGCAATAAAGGCTAACTAATTTATAAGTTGAAGGGAGGATATGTCATGCCTAAAGTAGCACTATATAACCAAAGCGGTTCGCAAGTAGGGGATGTAGAATTAAACGATGCGGTGTTTGGGATTGAACCAAACGAGCATGTGTTACATGATGCGGTCGTTATGCAACAAGCATCACGTCGTCAGGGTACGCATGCTGTGAAAAATCGCTCAGCAGTTCGCGGTGGAGGCCGTAAGCCATGGCGCCAAAAAGGAACTGGACGCGCACGTCAAGGTTCTATCCGCTCACCACAGTGGGTTGGTGGTGGTGTTGTATTTGGACCAACTCCACGTAGCTATAGCTATAAATTACCGAAAAAAGTTCGTCGCTTAGCGCTTCTATCAGCACTTTCTTCTAAAGTGAAAGAAGATAGTTTAGTTGTATTAGAAGGTTTAGCGTTTGACAAACCAAAAACAAAAGAGGTTGTTAAACTTCTAGCTGCATTAAACGTAAATGACAAAGCATTGATCGTTACAGCTGAAAAAGACGAAGTTGTAACTAAAAGTGCGAATAATTTACCTAACGCTAAAGTATTACCAGTAAGTCAGATCAATGTATTAGATTTGCTTACACATGACAAGCTGATCTTAACAAAAGATGCAGCGGATAAAGCAGGGGAGGTGCTTGCATAATGAAAGATCCACGTGATATTATTAAGCGCCCGATTATAACGGAACACTCTGCCGACCAAATGGTTGATAAGAAATACACTTTTGAAGTAAGTACAAAAGCAAATAAAACTGAGATCAAAGCAGCGATTGAAGAAATCTTTGATGTAAAAGTGGTTAAAGTGAACACAGCAAATATCAAAGGTAAATTCAAGCGTATGGGTCGCCATGGTGGTTACCGTCCAAATCGTAAAAAAGCTATTGTTCAGCTTTCTGAGGATAGTAAAGAGTTAGATTTTTTTGAAGCCGTAGAATAAATTTGTATATAAGTAAAGGAGGGAAACAAGATGGCGATTAAGAAGTATAAACCGACTTCTAATGGTAGACGTAATATGTCAGGTTCTGATTTCTCTGAGATTACAACAAGCAAACCTGAAAAGTCACTTCTACAGCCACTAACAAAACGTGGTGGTCGTAATAACCAAGGTAAATTAACGGTTCGTCATCAAGGTGGTGGTCACAAGCGCCAATACCGTGTGATTGATTTTAAACGCAACAAAGATGGTATACCAGGTCGCGTTGCTACAATAGAGTATGATCCTAACCGTACAGCTAATATCGCATTGATTAACTATGCTGATGGAGAAAAACGCTACATTTTAGCACCTAAGGGAATTCAAGTAGGCCAAGAAATCTTCTCTGGAGAGGATGCCGATATTAAAGTAGGTAATGCTTTACCACTTATGAATATCCCAGTAGGTACAACTATTCACAATATTGAATTAAAGCCGGGTCGTGGTGGACAGCTTGCTCGATCTGCAGGATCTCAAGCACAAATTCTTGGTCGTGAAGAAAAGTATGTATTAGTACGTCTTGCATCAGGAGAAGTGCGTTTGATTCTAGGGACTTGCCGTGCAACAATCGGTCAAGTAGGTAACCTAGAGAATGAATTAATTCGTATCGGTAAAGCAGGTCGTTCACGCTGGAAAGGTATCCGCCCTACAGTACGTGGATCTGTTATGAACCCGAACGATCACCCACACGGTGGTGGTGAAGGCCGTGCACCAATCGGACGTAAATCACCAATGTCACCTTGGGGTAAACCAACGCTTGGTAAGAAAACACGTAAACGCAACAAACCAAGTGATAAATTTATTGTACGTAAGCGCAAAAAATAACGGGGTTGAACGGCGGGGACATAAACCCGTCTGCCAATCACGAAGGGAGGTTTATGTATGGGTCGTAGCTTAAAAAAGGGACCTTTCGTAGATGACCATTTAATGAAAAAAATTGAGAAATTGAACGAAGATGATAAAAAACAAGTTGTGAAATCTTGGTCACGTCGTTCTACTATTTTCCCTAACTTTGTGGGACACACAATTGCTGTATATGACGGACGTAAACACGTACCGGTTTATGTTACAGAAGATATGGTTGGACATAAATTAGGTGAATTTGCACCGACACGCACGTTCAAAGGACATGCGGGCGATGATAAGAAAACAAAACGTTAAGATGAGAGGAGGCGCTCTTAATGCAAGCTAAAGCTGTTGCAAAAACTGTTCGAATTGCTCCTCGTAAAGTTCGTTTGGTCATTGATTTGATTCGAGGCAAAGATGTTGGAGAAGCAATCGCAATTTTAAAAAACACACAACGCGGAGCTAGTCCAGTTGTTGAAAAAGTACTCAATTCTGCGATCGCAAATGCAGAGCATAATTATGAAATGGACGTAGACAACCTTTATGTATCAGAAGCATACGTAAACGAAGGGGTAACACTTAAACGGTTCCGCCCTCGTGCACAAGGTCGTGCTAGCCAAATTAACAAAAGAACAAGCCACATTACCGTGGTTGTATCAGAAAAGAAGGAGGGATAATCTGTGGGTCAAAAAGTTAATCCGGTAGGACTTCGTGTTGGCGTTATCCGTGACTGGGATTCTAAATGGTACGCTGGCAAAGATTATGCAGACTTATTACATGAAGACATTAAAATTCGTGATTACATCGAAAAACGCTTGAAAGATGCTGCTGTTTCTAAAGTTGAAATTGAGCGTGCCGCTAATCGCGTTAATATTTCAATTTCAACTGCTAAGCCTGGTATGGTCATTGGTAAAGGTGGTTCAGAGGTTGAAGCACTACGTAAGTCATTAAATGATTTAACAGGTAAAAAAGTACACATTAACATCGTTGAAATTAAAAAGCCTGATATTGATGCTAAATTAGTAGCAGAAAATATTGCACGTCAATTAGAAAGTCGTATTTCATTCCGTCGTGCGCAAAAGCAAGTGATTCAACGTGCTATGCGTGCAGGAGCAAAAGGTATTCGTACACAAGTGTCTGGCCGTCTAGGTGGCGCTGATATGGCACGTGCGGAAAGTTATAGTGAAGGAACTGTACCACTCCATACACTTCGCGCTGATATCGATTATAGTACTGCTGAAGCAGATACTACTTACGGTAAACTTGGCGTTAAAGTATGGATCTACCGTGGAGAAGTCCTTCCAACGAAAAATAAAAAGTAAGGAAGGGGGCACGTATTATGTTAATGCCTAAACGTGTAAAACATCGTAAACAACACCGTGGTAATATGAGAGGTAAAGCAAAAGGTGGAACTGAAGTTACTTTCGGTGAATTCGGTTTGCAAGCCACTGAAGCTTCTTGGATAACAAACCGTCAAATCGAGTCTGCTCGTATTGCAATGACTCGTTACATGAAACGTGGTGGGAAGGTTTGGATTAAGATCTTTCCAGACAAACCATATACAAAGAAACCTTTAGAAGTTCGTATGGGTTCTGGTAAAGGTGCTCCTGAAGGTTGGGTAGCCGTTGTAAAACCAGGCAAAGTAATGTTTGAAATCGCTGGAGTTTCTGAAGAAGTGGCAAGAGAGGCCCTTCGTCTTGCATCACACAAGCTTCCAGTGAAAACAAAGTTTGTAAAACGTGAAGAAATTGGTGGTGAAATCAATGAAGGCTAATGAGATCAGAGAACTAACCACTGCCGAAATTGAACAAAAAATAAAGTCATTAAAAGAAGAGCTCTTCAACCTACGCTTTCAGTTAGCAACAGGTCAATTGGAAAACACTGCACGTCTACGTGAAGTGCGTAAATCTATTGCTAGAATGAAAACGGTCGTTCGTGAAAGAGAGCTTAGCGTTAATAACTAGTAAACTCGAGAGGAGGTTAGCCTCAAATGACAGAGCGTAATAATCGTAAACTTTACACTGGTCGTGTTGTATCTGACAAAATGGACAAAACGATTACAGTATTAGTCGAAACTTATAAATTCCACCCACTTTATGGTAAGCGTGTTAAATATTCCAAGAAATTTAAAGCGCATGATGAAAACAACCAAGCCAAAACGGGTGATATCGTATCTATTATGGAGACTCGTCCATTATCAGCAACAAAGCGTTTCCGCCTTGTTGAAGTAGTGGAAGAAGCAGTAATTATTTAACTCAAATTGTAAAGTTCGCTCGGATTGATTCCGAAGGGAGGTAACAAAGTATGATTCAGCAAGAGAGTCGTTTGAAAGTAGCAGATAATTCAGGTGCACGTGAAGTCTTAACGATTAAAGTTTTAGGCGGAAGTGGACGTAAAACTGCTAATATCGGTGATGTCATTGTATGTACGGTGAAACAAGCAACACCTGGAGGCGTTGTCAAAAAAGGTGAGGTTGTAAAAGCTGTTATCGTACGTACTAAAACGGGTGTTCGCCGCAAAGATGGTTCATATATTCGCTTTGATGAAAATGCAGCCGTTATTATCCGTGATGATAAAAGCCCAAGAGGAACACGTATCTTTGGTCCAGTAGCACGTGAATTACGTGATGCTAAGTTTATGAAAATTGTTTCATTAGCACCAGAGGTGTTATAAGAGCTGAAAGCTATCGTTTTAGTAAAATAAAGTATCAATGAAAAGCCTTGTAAGGAGGTGCGTCTGGCATGCATGTAAAAAAAGGTGATAAAGTACAGGTTTTATCTGGAAAGGATAAAGGTAAACAAGGTGTGATCCTTGCTGCTTATCCTAAAAAAGAACGTGTACTCGTTGAAGGTGTGAATATGGTTAAGAAACACCAAAAACCTTCACAAGATAACCCAAATGGCGGTATTCTTAATCAAGAAGCACCGATCCATGTTTCAAATGTATTACCAATTGATCCGAAAACCGGTGAGCCAACTCGAGTAGGATATGAAGAACGTGATGGAAAGAAAGTTCGTATCGCTAAAAAATCCGGTGAGGCGTTAGATAAATAATTAGCGATGAAAGGAGGGCTACTCAGATGAACGAACTAAAGAAAAAGTATACAAATGAAGTTGTGTCATCATTAGTAGAAAAATTCAATTATGATTCAGTAATGCAAGTACCTAAAGTAGAAAAAATCGTAATTAATATGGGTGTTGGCGATGCTGTGCAAAACTCAAAAGCACTAGATAGTGCGGTAGAGGAATTAGCACTTATCTCTGGACAACAGCCGATGGTAACAAAAGCAAAGAAATCAATTGCAGGCTTCCGTTTACGTGAGGGTATGCCAATTGGGGCAAAAGTAACCCTTCGTGGTGAGCGTATGTATGAATTTCTTCAAAAACTCATTGATGTTTCTCTTCCACGTGTGCGTGACTTCCGTGGTATCTCAAACAAAGCATTTGATGGTCGAGGAAACTATACATTAGGTGTTAAAGAACAATTGATTTTCCCAGAAGTAGATTACGATAAAGTAAGTAAAGTGCGCGGAATGGATATTGTCATTGTTACAACAGCTAACACTGATGAGGAAGCACGTGAATTACTCACTCAGCTTGGCATGCCTTTCCAAAAATAAGCGTGATTGCTAATACAAGGAGGGAAAATAGTGGCTAAAAAATCAATGGTCGTAAAACAAAAACGGACGCCAAAATATAAAGTACAAGAATATACACGCTGTGAGCGTTGTGGTCGTCCGCATTCTGTAATGCGTAAATTTAAACTTTGCCGTATTTGTTTCCGTGAACTTGCCTACAAAGGTCAAATTCCTGGTGTCAAAAAAGCAAGCTGGTAAACCCCGATATAGGGAAGGAGGTAATTTGAATGGTCATGACAGATCCAATTGCAGATATGTTAACACGTATTCGTAACGCTAACATGGTTCGCCATGAGAAGTTAGAGCTTCCTGCATCAACTTTGAAAAAGCAGATTGCAGATATTTTAAAACGTGAGGGCTTTGTTCGCGATTATGAATATATTGAAGATAATAAACAAGGTGTACTACGTATTTTCTTGAAATACGGTGCAAATGATGAGCGTGTTATTACAGGATTGAAGCGTATCAGTAAACCTGGCTTGCGTGTTTACGCAAAAGCTGATGAGCTACCACGTGTACTTAACGGTTTAGGTATCGCGATCGTTTCAACATCAAAAGGTGTTTTATCGGATAAAGAAGCCCGTGAACAAGCTATTGGTGGCGAGATTCTCGCTTACGTTTGGTAATGAGTTTTAATTAAGATAGGAGGTGCCATATTAGATGTCACGTATAGGTCTGAAGGTAATTGAAATTCCTCAAGGCGTAGAGGTTAAGAACGAAAATAATCGAGTGACGGTTAAAGGTCCAAAAGGTGAATTAACACGTCAATTACATGAGGATATGACCATTAACATTGATGGTAATGAATTAACGGTTGTTAGACCGTCTGATAATAAAATGCATAAGGCTTTACACGGTACGACACGTAGCTTAATCGCTAATATGATTGAGGGTGTGCATCAAGGCTTCCAAAAAGCTTTGGAAATTCAAGGTGTTGGTTACCGTGCACAAAAACAAGGTAAAAAGCTTGTAGTCAATGCAGGTTACTCACACCCAGTAGAGATTGAAGAACCTGCTGGCATTGAAATCGAAGTGCCTGCTAACACAAAAGTAGTTGTAAAAGGTATCGATAAAGAATTAGTAGGTGCTGTTGCAGCTAACATTCGTGCGATCCGTAAACCAGAGCCTTACAAAGGTAAAGGTATTCGTTATGAAGGCGAATATGTTCGTCGTAAAGAAGGTAAAACAGCTAAGTAAAGTCGGCTGACCTTCTAACTTTTAAACAAGGTTAGTGAGGAACGGAAAGGAGTGACCCTAGATGATCACAAAGCCAGATAAAAATGTGGTGCGTAAAAAAAGACACCTACGTGTACGTAAGAACCTTTTCGGTACTGCTGAGCGTCCGCGTCTCAACGTATACCGTTCAAATAAACACATTTATGCTCAACTGATTGATGACGTAAATGCTGTAACTTTAGCTAGCGCCTCTACTGTTGATAAAGAATTCAATAATGAGAGTACAGGTAATGCTGAAGCAGCTAAAGCTGTCGGAGAATTAATTGCAAAACGTGCATTAGATAAAGGCCACAAAAATGTGGTATTTGACCGTGGAGGCTATCTTTACCACGGACGTATAAAAGCTTTAGCAGATGCTGCCCGTGAGGCAGGTCTTGAATTTTAATTGTAAAAGGAGGGACATAGATTGCGTAATCATATCGACCCGAATAAATTAGACTTAGAAGAACGCGTAGTTACAATTAATCGTGTAGCTAAAGTAGTAAAAGGTGGACGTCGCTTCCGCTTTGCTGCCTTAGTTGTAGTAGGAGATAAGAACGGTCACGTTGGTTTTGGTACTGGAAAAGCTCAAGAAGTACCAGATGCTATAAAAAAAGCGATCGATGATGCTAAGAAGAACTTAATCGAGGTACCGCTTGTAGGAACAACGATTCCTCACGAGGTAACTGGCCGCTTTGGTGCTGGTAGTATTTTAATTAAACCTGCTGTTGAAGGTACTGGGGTTATCGCTGGTGGTCCAGTTCGTGCCGTACTTGAGCTTGCAGGAATTGGTGATATTTTATCTAAGTCTTTAGGATCAAATACGCCAATTAACATGGTTCGTGCAACAATTAGTGGACTTAAAGAATTAAAGCCTGCTGAAGAAGTAGCGAAATTACGTGGTAAATCTGTAGAAGAACTGTTAGGATAAGGAGGGAAATCAAATGGCTAATCAGTTAGAAATTACCCTCACGCGCAGTGTTATTGGCAGAAGTGAAACACAAAAGAAAACTGTCGAAGCATTAGGCTTAAACAAAGTAAATCAATCCGTTGTTCGTGAAGATACACCTGCGGTTAGAGGTATTATCAACAAAGTATCACACTTAGTAACGGTTAAAGAATTATAATTACATTAGCGCAAAAGAGGAGGTGCTCGCATGAAACTTCATGAATTGAAGCCATCACAAGCTCGTAAAAAGCGGAATCGTGTCGGACGTGGAATGTCCTCTGGAAATGGAAAAACTTCTGGCCGAGGTCATAAAGGGCAGAACGCACGTTCAGGCGGAGGCGTACGTCCAGGATTTGAAGGTGGACAAATGCCTTTATTCCAACGCTTACCAAAACGCGGTTTCACAAACATTAATCGCAAAGAGTATGCTGTCATCAACTTATCAGCATTAAACAAATTTGAAGAAGGTACAGAAGTAACACCTGAGCTTTTACTTGAAACAGGTCTTGTAAGCAAGTTAAAAGCTGGCATTAAAGTTCTTGGCAATGGTACGATTGAAAAGAAACTTACTGTAAAAGCTCACAAGTTCTCTGCTTCAGCTAAAGAAGCAATTGAGACGGCGGGCGGTAAAACTGAGGTGATCTAATGTTCCAGACAATCGCCAATTTTTTTCGTGTCAAAGATATACGAAACAAAATTGTCTTTACATTACTCATGTTAATTGTCTTTCGATTAGGTACATTTATTCCAGTTCCGTTTACGAATCGAGATGCAATTAGCTTTATGAACGATCAGCAAAATGTATTTGGCTTTCTAAATACGTTTGGAGGCGGGGCATTACAAAATTTCTCCATTCTTGCAATGGGGATCATGCCCTACATTACTGCCTCAATCATCATGCAACTCTTGCAAATGGATATTGTTCCGAAATTTTCTGAGTGGAAGAAGCAAGGTGAAGTTGGGCGACGTAAAAGCGCACAAGTCACACGATATGCCACGATTGTTTTAGCTTTTCTTCAGGCGAATATGATGGCCATTGGTTTTAATGCTATGACAGGTGGCGGGTTAATCATGAACCCGAGCATTGGTAAGTTCTTAGTTATTGCTATCGTTTTAACGGCTGGAACAGTTTTTTTAATGTGGCTAGGTGAGCAGATTACAGCTCATGGTGTTGGTAATGGTATTTCAATTATTATCTTTGCTGGTATTGTTGCAGCCATCCCTAATACGATTAACCAAGTATATGAGCAATATTTTGGTGGTAATGTTGGAGATGAATTGTTTATTAACGTAGTCATCGTAGCATTAATTGGGCTGGTTGTACTAGGGGTTACAGTTGGTGTTATCTTCATCCAACAAGCGACACGAAAAATTCCCATTCAATATGCAAAACGTCTAGTCAATCGTTCTACAGTTGGTGGACAATCGACGCACTTACCGCTAAAGGTGAACACAGCAGGTGTTATTCCTGTTATCTTTTCGGTTGCCTTTATTGCGGCACCACGAACGCTTGCAGGGTTCTTTGATGGTCCATTCGCCCAAACGGTTGAGTCAATCTTTGATTCCACTCAACCTATTGGTATGGTGATTTATGTTGTTCTTATTATTGCTTTTTCATATTTCTATACATTTGTTCAATCAAATCCAGAGCAAATGGCTGAAAACTTAAAAAAGCAAGGGGGCTACATCCCAGGCATTCGACCAGGAAAGAAAACGGAAACGTATTTAACCCGTGTGTTGTACCGCTTAACCTTTGTAGGGGCGATTTTCTTAGCTGCCGTAGCTGTACTCCCTATTATTTTAGGAAGTATTGGTGACTTGCCGCAATCTGTGCAAATTGGCGGAACAAGTATTTTGATTGTTGTTGGGGTAGCCCTGCAAACAATGAAACAGCTTGAAAGTCAATTGGTTAAACGTCACTATAAAGGATTTATTAAGTAAGTCGGATAAGAGCGTAAGTTTGCAACTGAAATGAGAGCGAGGGGAATTGCAGTGAATTTGATTTTAATGGGACTTCCTGGAGCCGGAAAAGGTACACAGGCAGAAAAGATTGTAGAAAAATATCAGATCCCTCATATTTCAACTGGAGATATGTTCCGTTCAGCAATGAAGGAAGGAACAGACCTTGGTAAAAAAGCTCAGTCATTTATGGATCAAGGTGAGCTCGTACCTGATGAAGTTACGATAGGGATTGTAAGGGAACGATTAAGTAAACCAGATTGTCAAGCGGGCTTCCTACTCGACGGGTTCCCAAGAACAATTGCACAAGCAGAGGCTTTAGAGCAATTGCTTGCGGAATTAGCTACACCTTTACAATATGTGTTACACGTTGACGTACCTAAAGATAAGCTTATCGAACGTTTAACTGGTCGCCGAATCTGTCCAGAATGCGGAGCAACCTATCATGTTATCTTCAACCCACCAAAGGTTGAGGGTATCTGTGATCATGACGGTACAGCATTAATTCAACGTGATGATGATCGTCCGGAAACAGTCTCTAAACGTCTTGAAGTCAATGCTGAGCAAACTCAGCCATTACTTGATTTTTATCAGGATAAGGGCTATCTTGTAACGGTAGATGGTGATCAAGACATTAATGTTGTGTTTGAAGAAATTGATAAACAGCTTCAAACTTTAGTATAATATAATATCGTGCGAAGTTTGGCCACGAGAATGGCTAGTAGCATTTATTGGTATAATGTGAATGTGTCATGCTTTTCGTGGTAGCACTTGCACCGTGGATATTACAATTATCGTTTATGATTGTAATAGAAATTAGCTCAGGCTAATCTCAATTAAGCAACCTTTCCAAGATCGCATAGCTATATTCAGTTTTAATACTGAACGTATCAAGATCAACAGTGAGACTGACTTCATTTTGGCAATAAATCAGGTCATAACTTTTGTGCGGATGATTGGACGGTTGTCACTTAATATGGTAAAATATAAGCTTGTAAAAAAACATGTTTTACAATGAATAAGTGAGTTATGTATCTGTATAACAAAAACTTAAGTGAAGGTGATCATGTTTGAATGATACGGAGTCGCGTCCCGAATTAGGTCAAGTTGTTCAAATCTTGCAAGGACGAGAAGCAGGTCAATATGCCATTGTCATTAATATTATCGACGATCGTTTTGTTCTGCTTGCAGACGGAGAAAAGCGGAAGTATGATCGACCTAAGCGTAAAAACCTTAATCATATTATTCCGATGCGTTACATTTCTCCGGAAGTTCAAAATAGCCTTCTAGAAACAGGTCGCGTTACAAATGGTAAGCTGCGTTTTGCTATATCAAAATTTGTCAATGAAGTAGTGACTGATTTGAAGAAGGGAGATCAACTCGATGGCGAAAGACGATGCAATTGAAGTAGAAGGTACTGTGACTGACACGTTACCGAATGCAATGTTCAAAGTTGAATTAGAGAATGGTCATACTGTTTTAGCTCATGTTTCAGGTAAAATCCGTATGCACTTTATTCGGATTTTACCAGGAGATAAAGTAACAGTTGAACTTTCTCCTTATGATTTAACAAGAGGACGTATTACGTACCGTTATAAATAATGATAAGCTCCGATAATAGAGGAGGTATGGATGATGAAGGTAAGACCATCTGTAAAACCAATTTGCGAAAAATGTAAGGTTATTCGTCGCAACGGAAAAGTTATGGTAATTTGTGAAAATCCGAAGCATAAACAAAAACAAGGTTAACATTAAGGAGGTGCAACGCAAACATGGCACGTATTGCAGGTATTGATGTTCCACGCGAAAAGCGCGTAGTTATTTCATTAACATATATTTATGGTATTGGTAAACCAACTGCTCAAGAAATTCTTAAAGAAGCAGGTGTCTCTGAAGATACACGTGTTCGTGATTTAACTGAAGATGAATTATCACGCATTCGTACAGCAGTAGGACAATACACAATTGAAGGTGACCTTCGTCGTGAGGTTTCACTAAACATCAAGCGTCTGATTGAAATTGGTTCTTATCGTGGTATTCGTCACCGTCGTGGATTACCAGTTCGAGGTCAAAAGACAAAGAACAATGCACGTACACGTAAAGGCCCAAGTAGAACAATCGCAAACAAGAAGAAATAATCTTTAAAGGAGGTTAATGATTCGAATGGCTCGTAAAACGAATACACGTAAAAAACGTGTGAAAAAGAATATTGATACGGGTGTTGCACATATCCGTTCAACATTTAACAATACAATCGTTACAATCACTGATGTTCAAGGTAACGCAGTGAGCTGGAGCAGTGCTGGTGCACTTGGATTTAAAGGTTCAAAAAAATCCACACCATTTGCTGCACAAATGGCTGCAGAAGCAGCGGCTAAAGGCGCTCAGGAGCATGGTATGAAGACTTTGGAAGTAACTGTAAAAGGTCCGGGAGCTGGTCGTGAAGCTGCGATTCGTTCACTTCAAGCAGCCGGTTTAGAAGTTACTGCCATTGTTGACGTAACACCTGTTCCTCACAATGGTTGTCGCCCACCAAAACGTCGCCGTGTATAATTTTATCCGTATAGAATTTGTCAGCCTGTCTATAATGGATTATGATCGCTTAAAGTAGAACGTCTGAAATATAGCTTATGTTATGTTGACCCATTCTCAATCAGCATCGAATTTGACAGACAACATATATACGAATAAAGATAGTGCAGAAACGGGAACTGCCTACCTGAGGAATTTCGGTTAGACAACCGTCTAACCGGGGTTTCGACGTTCAAAGGAGGGTTTTATAAATGATCGAGATTGAAAAGCCAAAGATTGAAACTGTAGAAATCAGCGATGATGCCACTTTTGGAAAGTTCGTCGTAGAACCACTAGAACGTGGATATGGGACTACACTAGGAAACTCCTTACGTCGCATTCTATTATCCTCACTTCCTGGTGCTGCTGTAACATCTGTGCAAATTGACGGTGTCCTTCATGAGTTTTCAACAATTGAAGGTGTTGTCGAAGATGTAACCACTATAGTCCTTAACCTTAAGAAACTAGCGTTAAAGATATACTCAGATGAGGAGAAAACGCTAGAAATTGATGTGCAAGGAGAAGGTGTCGTTACGGCAGCAGATATTACTTATGACAGTGATGTGGAAATTCTTAATCCGGATCTTCATATCGCTACATTAGGAAGCAATGCAACACTACGTATGAAAATGACTGCCGAAAGAGGTCGTGGATACCGCCCGGCTGATGCTAATAATCATGATGAACAACCTATTGGTGTCATTCCGGTTGATTCGATCTTCACTCCAGTTTCACGTGCGACTTTCCAAGTGGAAAATACACGTGTTGGTCAGATTACGAATTTCGATAAACTTACATTAGATGTGTGGACAGATGGAAGTATTCGCCCTGAGGAAGCTGTTTCATTAGGTGCGAAGATTTTTACTGAACACTTAAATATTTTTGTAGGATTAACGGATGAAGCGCAAAATGCTGAAATCATGATCGAAAAAGAAGAAGACCAGAAAGAAAAAGTGTTAGAAATGACAATTGAAGAGCTTGATTTATCAGTCCGCTCTTACAATTGCTTGAAACGTGCGGGTATCAACACGGTTCAAGAATTAGCGAATAAATCCGAAGATGATATGATGAAAGTACGTAATTTAGGCCGAAAATCACTTGAAGAAGTTAAGCACAAGCTAGATGATCTAGGCTTAGGTTTGCGTAAAGAAGAATAGCCATATCAGCCTTGAGATATTTGTAAAAAAGGAGGGAACATCGATGGCTAGAAAACTAGGGAGAACAACTGATGCTCGTAATGCATTATTAAGAAATCTTGCAACTGACTTGATTATTCACGAGCGTATCGAGACAACTGAAGCAAAAGCTAAGGATTTACGCTCTGTGGTTGAAAAAATGATTACATTGGGTAAACGTGGTGACCTTCATGCTCGTCGCCAAGCAGCGGCATTCCTCTACAAGAAGGAAGCAAATGAAACAGAGGACGCTGTACAAAAGCTTTTTAATGATATTGCTTCACGCTATGAAGATCGCCAAGGTGGTTATACTCGTGTGTTAAAGCTTGGACCACGTCAAGGTGATGGCGCTAAGATGGCAATTATCGAGCTTGTCTAAATAAATAGCATTAAGGTAAGGGCAGGATCTCGTCTCATTTTTCAGACAATCCAAGCCCTTTTTTTGTAAAGTTTAAAATCACACAAGCTGTTTGAGAATTTGATAACGTCTACCCATATCATTTATTCTATCTTTTGCTGTAGTAGAAGGGGTATAAGGCCAAGCGTTTAATGAGACCATCAATAGCTTTGATCTAGTGCTCGATTAGCAAGTCGAACATCATTTTCTAGTATTTTTTCTAAATCGTACGAAGGATAATAGCTATTTTCATACATATAGTTAAAAATCTTTGCATGCATATCTATGGCACGATTTAATTGCTTCTTAAGCGTATCCCTTAAAGGTGCACTAGCTGTTTCAGTGATCGCAATCGCATAGTTACGAACCCCCGTTTTAAATAATGCTAGTAAGTCACCAGCGTAAAAAGGAAGCTGACTATCATGTTTATTTTGTACACCTTCAACATGCCGAGGAGCCATTGAATAAAAAGGTAATAACTCCTTGATGTTTTTACTTAACCCTAGTATTCCCTCTTTATATAACATTTTTAATTTGGGATCTGTAACCTTAGCATAAGCCTGTTTAATCTTCATAAGTCCAATAGCTTGAAAGGCAACGAGTTCATGCATTTCTAGTGTTTCATGCCAAGCTAAGTGATTAGGTTGTTGTTTAGACACATTATTTCCTCCTTCATCATTCATCCTTTCTGCATCATATTCAATGCAAAAAAATAGGTGTATGTACCATAATTTAATTATTATTCCGAAAGAACCATTCACTATGGAAATTTGTCTAACAAAGAATTGGTTAGCATATCCTATGCGTCGAAGCCCCGACTGAACGAAGTTTCACTTTATCATTATTCGAGTCTGCTAGAAACGAAATGGATGATTATGATGAATATACCTCTTAAAAGAGGGTAACGACTGAAATTATAGAACAGTGAAAAATGCTGTCTTACTTAGTTGCTGAGGTAGACATACATCGTTATTTTTCGCACGTTTATTATGGAAATATGATAAAATAATCACTTAGAGAATAGTTAATAATCGAGAGCCACACACAGATTATTTCCAGGGAAATAATCTGTCGGATTATGGGGGAATAAAAATGAGCACAAGCCAAATAGAATTTCACCGTGTTTCTTTTCGTTATAGCGATGATCAACCGTGGGTTCTAGACGATGTCAGCTTTACAATTAACAAAGACGAATGGGTAGCCATCATAGGACATAACGGTTCAGGTAAATCGACGATGGCTAAATTAATGAACGGACTACTAATGCCTGATAAGGGCGATATTATTGTTGATGGGATAAAAGTAACTCAGAAATCGATTTGGGAAGTTCGGCAAAAGGTAGGGATGGTTTTTCAAAATCCTGATAATCAATTTGTTGGGACGACAGTACGTGATGATGTTGCATTTGGCTTAGAAAATCGAGGCATTAAACGCGAACAAATGCTTAGGCGAATTGAAGAGAGCTTAAAAGCTGTAAGGATGTCAGACTATTTGCTTCATGAACCTCATCGGTTGTCTGGTGGACAAAAGCAACGTGTGGCCATTGCGGGAGTGCTTGCTATTGCTCCGGATGTGATGATCTTAGATGAAGCAACTTCGATGCTTGATCCTAAAGGGCGTAAGGAAATACTACATACCATTAATGAGGTCAAACAATTGAATAAGCTTAACCTTATTACCATTACCCATGATCTAAACGAAATTATTGCCACCGATCGCGTCATTGTTATGAATAGAGGGCAAGTATGGTTAGAAACAACACCTCGTGAGCTTTTTAGCGATGAACAAAAGTTGCTTGAAATTGGACTTGATGTTCCCTTCGTAGCTAAGTTAGCCAATCAATTAAAGGACCTGGCTATTGAAATAAAACCACAGCCACTAAATCAAAAGGAGCTACTTGATGCATTATGGACATTGTATTTCAACAAGTAAGTTATATTTATCAACCGAATAGCCCATTTGAACATCAAGCACTAAAAAATCTGTCCTTTTCGATCGCTAGTGGATCATTTGTTGCGATTGTAGGTCATACGGGTTCAGGTAAATCCACTTTAATCCAGCATTTAAATGGTCTATTAAGGCCGACTGTGGGCGAATTAAGAATTGGTGAGTATCAGTTAAAGGCAAATGAAAAGCTGGCTAATATAAAAGCATTACGTCGTCAGGTAGGTGTCGTTTTTCAATATCCAGAACATCAACTCTTTGAAGAAACCGTTGAAAAAGATATTGCCTTTGGTCCGAAAAATTTCGGAATTGCTTCAGCTGATATCGAGCGTCGTATTCCTCAGGTTATGAAGGCAGTCAATCTACCACTAGATTTGCTTAAGCGTTCGCCGTTTGAACTCAGTGGAGGTCAAATGAGACGGGTAGCCATTGCGGGAGTGTTAGCGCTGGAGCCTACGCTACTCGTGCTAGATGAGCCAACAGCTGGACTTGACCCTAAAGGGCAATTAGAGATAATGGACATGTTTGCTGCACTTCATAAACAAAAAGGATTAACGACTGTACTTGTTACCCACAACATGGAGGATGCCCTTAAATATGCTGATCATGTGATTATTCTAGAGAATGGAACAAAATATTTAGAGGGTAAACCAGAGGATATTTTTATAGAGAAAGAAAAACTAGAATCAGTCCAACTCGATCTACCCGAGGAAATTCAGTTTTTACAAACATTTCAACAGCGATTTGGTCTATCCATTCCTTATCGAGGGCAGTCGATCACAGAGCTGGCTCATGAGATTAAACAACGGCTTGAGGGGATGAATCAAAATGAGTAGTAAAATCATTATTGGGCAGTATGTTCCGAGCAATTCGGTTATTCATCGCCTTGATCCGAGAGTTAAGCTTGTTACCGTATTTTTGTTTGTTATTTTTGTTTTTTTCGCTAATAATACGTTAAGCTATGGATGGCTGAGTGTATTTGCGATCACAAGTGCGTTACTAACAAAAATTAATTTAAAATATATCATAAGAGGTCTTACACCAATTTGGTTCTTAGTCATTTTTACCTTCCTCTTGCACCTGTTTGTGACACATGAAGGGCAAATATTATTTCAGATCTTTGGCTTGCCAATCTATTCTGGCGCACTCATTCAAGGGGGAGCGATATCACTTCGGTTTTTTTTATTAATTCTAATGACATCATTAATGACACTAACAACGACACCAATTGAGATTACTGATGCGATTGAGCTTTTACTCCATCCGTTAAAAAAGATCAAGTTTCCGGTTCATGAACTTGCCCTGATGATGTCAATCTCCCTACGCTTTATCCCGACACTTATGCAGGAAACAGAGAAGATTTCAAAAGCCCAAGCATCAAGAGGAGTAGATTTTAAAACAGGGCCATTAAAGGAACGGATTCAAGCTGTTGTCCCGTTACTTATCCCCTTGTTTGTAGGAGCATTCAAACGAGCAGAGGAGCTTGCGATGGCGATGGAAGCAAGAGGGTATCAAGGTGGAGAGGGGCGTACTAAGCTAAGGGAGCTAAGCATTCGACGCTTGGATTGGTCGGCGATGCTGGTATTTTTAGTTGTCATTATTGGTTTGTTTTTATTTAGACAATAGAGGAGACGGCATATGCGATTATTAGCGACAGTAAGTTACGATGGTACGAGGTATGCAGGCTATCAGGTTCAGCCTGAGCAAATGACCATTCAGTCTACAATTGAAAAAGCGTTGGCGCAAATACATAAGGGTGATGTGATTAAGATTGTAGCTTCTGGTCGGACAGATGCAGGAGTACATGCTATCGGACAAACCTTTCACTTTGACTCTAACTTAACGATTCCTATCCCAAAATGGAAGGCAGCACTTAACGCCTTACTACCGAATGATATATTGATCAAAGATGTTGTTCAGGTTGCTGATGATTTTCACGCTCGATATGATGTTAATCAGAAGCGCTATCGTTATAAGATATGGAACGATCAGGACGCTAATCCGTTTCAACGCTACTATTGTCATCATGTTGATCAACCCTTGGATTTAGAGGCGATTAACCGTGCTTGTCAATTTGTAAAAGGAGAACATGACTTTACTTCCTTTTGTGCAGCTAATAGTAATACTAAGGGAAGCAAGGTACGTAAGGTATTTGATGCAGCCTGCGAGAGGGATGGACATTACGTTATTTTCACCTTTACTGGTAATGGATTTTTATATAATATGGTACGGATACTCGTCGGTACCTTGATAGAGGTTGGTTTAGGTCAAATGCCTCCAGAACAGCTCAAGCGCATATTAGCAAGTCATGATCGGACTAAAGCAGGCAAAACAGCCCCAGCACAAGGACTTTATCTTGATAAGGTGATTTATCGCAGTGTAACTGGCAGTAAGACTCCCACTTGAAGAAATAAGTGAACACGTTATGTCAAAGTGGGAGATCCAACAGCCAGTAACGGCCCGATTGGTTCACAAACGTTCAGTTGGGGAGAGAGGAAGCTGACTAAGTTCACTACGCCGTGTTGCAATATATCTGCAGGGGCACATCCTATGCGTCGCCCCCACTGAACGAAGTTTCACTTTATCGCAGTGTAACTGGCAGTAAGACTCCCACTTGAAGAAATAAGTGAACACGTTATGTCAAAGTGGGAGATCCAACAGCCAGTAACGGCCCGATTGGTTCAACTAACGTTCAGTTGGGGAGAGAGGAAGCTGACCAAGTTCACGACGCCGTGTCGCAACGTCTGCACGATCACATTCTATGCGCCTACCACCCACTGAACGAAGTTTCACTTTCGAATAGTTAACTTTTTTACAAAAAACAACGCAACCAGGTGAACAGCTGTTGACATGAGGCATTATTTGTTATATGATGGTCTATGGCATTTTATTTCTATACCACGATTAGCCCCGGAAAGTTAATTGTGTAGAATATAAGATCTAACCAAAAGTTTAAAAATTTTGAATGAACTAACCTAGCATATATCGATATAGGAGGGTAAACATTATGCGCACAACTTTTATGGCAAACAATACGAATGTTGAACGTAAATGGCTTGTTGTTGATGCTGAAGGTCAAACGCTTGGACGCCTAGCAAGTGAAGTTGCAGCTTTACTGCGTGGTAAGCATAAACCAACTTTTACACCGCATGTAGATACTGGTGACTATGTGATCATCATCAATGCTGATAAAATTGAACTAACAGGTAACAAATTAAATGACAAAATGTACTATCGTCACTCTCAACACCCAGGTGGACTAAAAGGTCGTACCGCTGGTGAAATGCGTCAAAACTTCCCAGAAAGAATGTTGGAATTAACGATTAAAGGTATGCTTCCAAAGGGTAGCCTTGGTCGTAAAATGGCTAAAAAATTACACGTATATCGTGGTTCAGAACACAATCATCAAGCACAAAAACCAGAAGTTTACGAACTTCGCGGTTAATCTAAAAGGAGGTAACGAATATGGCACAAGTACAATACTACGGAACCGGACGCCGTAAAAGTTCAACAGCTCGTGTACGTTTAGTACCTGGAACTGGACGTATTACTGTAAATAAACGTGATGCGGAAGATTACTTCCCATATGAGACTTTACGTACAATCATTAAACAACCTTTAGTAGCAACTGAGACAGAAGGTAGCTATGATGTATTGGTTAACGTTCATGGCGGTGGCTTTACTGGCCAAGCTGGTGCAGTTCGTCATGGTGTAGCACGTGCATTATTAGAAGCAGATCCAGAATACCGCGCAACATTAAAGCGTGCTGGCTTCTTAACTCGTGACGCTCGTATGAAAGAACGTAAGAAATACGGTCTTAAAGGCGCTCGTAGAGCTCCACAATTCTCAAAACGTTAAACGAAACATTGTTATATCAACGTTTACAAGCGTTTTTTGGTTCAAGTTGGTTCAAATCAGCTTGAGATTTATAAAGAACTTAACAGATTTAAGGCATCAGCATCTTGCTGGTGCTTTTTTTCTGGCATTAATTCTAAGTAGTAATTTTGGGTTGTTTGGATGTTGATGTGCCCTAATCGTTTAGATACATAAACTAGGTCAATCTCTTTAGCAAACAAAAAAGATGCATGTGTGTCACGTAAGCCATGAAAAGTGGTTTTAGGAATGTTTAGTTTTTCCAAAAGAACTTGTAACTGCTCAGACTGTTTAAATCCATTCCAATCGAAAACATATCCATTTTCTTTGACAGGAATTTTTTTAATTAGGTCATAAACTTCTTTGTTGATGGTTACATCACGTTTTGCATTCTCTGTTTTTAAAGATGTATCATCGGAAGTGGGACTAATTGATTCCCTAACCTTAATACCATACTCATAACCATCCTCCGTTTCTTTTTTGTAAATATATTCTGGTCTTATACCTAACAATTCACCTCTTCTCATTCCTGTTTCTAGTGCAAGTAATACTAATAAATGAAACTCATCTTCTGGATTATTGATTAAATACTTTCGTAACTTCCTAAATTCGGTAATCGATAAAGCTCTATTTCTTTTGGGTAAGGTTTTTCCACGTGTTTTTACTAAATTGGTAAAGTCATTTGCGATATAGCCCCTTGCATAGGCATCACGTAAAGCTGCTTTAATTTTCAATAATACTTCATGAACGGTTTTTCTTGAACGTGTTTCTGCATATTCATCAATTTTCTTTTGTACAACAATGTCATTAAGATCTTTCAATTGAATATCTTTAAATAAGTCTTTAACAACTGCTGAAGTGCGAACATAGTTTTGAAAAGTAGTTTCTCTGACATCATTCTTTTTTACAAGATATATCCAGTTCTCGAAGAATTCTGCAAAAGTAGTTGTCCTATAAGCTAGTTCTTTCCCTTGCCCTTTTAATAGCTCCATTTCTAACGCCCAAAGCTCAGCTTTTCTTTTTGTAGGAAATGTTTTTGTAAGCTTTTGT
>NZ_BCQW01000019.1 GCF_001552275.1 Amphibacillus sediminis NBRC 103570 | reverse complement strand
ATTTATAGAATTCCTATTATACTTAAGACAATACCCACAACTAAAGTTGATAAGGTCAATTTCGTCACACTCACATTTTTTCGTATCAGTTTAAATAATATAAACACAAATGCTAGTGGGAGCATGTTCGGTAAAATACTATCTATAATGTCCTGAATGACAACTTCTGCACCACTAACCTCAAATACCAGTGGTGTATTAATGTTTAACAACGATCCTACTAGTGCCCCTACAACAAGTAGACCAACTATTGTAACAACATTCATTACCGTATCCATAAGGCCTTCGCGTTGAATTCTTTCTAACGAATTAACACCAACTTCGTACCCATATTTTAGCCCTAGGATTCGAAGTAACAAGTGTGGAATATTAAACAAGATTAGAAATAGGATTGGTCCAAGAATGTTACCATTTAACGCAAGTGATACACCGATACCCGCCGCAATAATTCTAAATGTTCCCCAAAACAGTGAGTCACCAATCCCTGCTAGAGGTCCCATTAAGGAGGCTTTTACTGCGTTAATCGAATTCACATCAAAGCCTTCACTATTCGCATTTTCTTCTTCCATCGCTGCCGAAATCCCCATGATTAACGGTGAAACTTGTGGAGTTGTGTTGAATATTTCCAAATGACGTTCCATTGCAGCCGTTTGATCTGCTTTCTTTTGATAGAGTCGTTTAATAATCGGCAGCATCGCATAGCCAAAACCTAAGTTTTGCATCCGTTCATAGTTGAAGGCACCTTGCAAAGCAAATGATCGCCAGAATACTTGCCTTAGATCTTTCTTCGTCACTTTCTTCCGCTCTGAACTAGTCAAAATCAATCTCCCCTTCCGTTAAATTATCTAGCTCTGGTTCATTATCCTCTACCTTATTTGCTCCAGATCCTTTGATTCCCGGTGCATAGAAATGGAGAATAATAGCTAGACAAGCACCTAATAGTGCAATGGCCATCGTATCTAAAGCAGTATATGAAACAATTAAGAATCCAACAAAGAAGAAAACAGCCATTTTTTTGGAGTACAACATATCGAGTAGCAAAGCAAATCCGATTGCTGGTAATAAGACCCCTGCAACACCTAACCCATCCATAATGGCATCCGGTACTGCATTAATAAACGCCTCGATACGTCCAGCACCCAATAAGATCGCAAAAAACGAGGGAATGAATGTGCTTAAAAAGAATAGTAACGCTGGGATCCACATCATGATCGCTACACCACGGAAATCAGCTTTTTTCGCATATCCATCTGCCTTATGGGCAAAATACGAATTGACAATACGACAAAGTACGCCTAACGTTTGAGCCAAAACAGCAATTGGTACAGCTAGGGCTAATGCAACTTCTGATCCACTTCCTGACAGAATCGCAAAAGCTGTACCTAATACACCACCTGTAACCACATCTGGAGGCGTAGAGGCACCAATACCGGTAAGCCCCATCCAAATTAATTCGAGCTGTGCCCCGATAATAATTCCTTGCCCAACATCACCTAACACAAGTCCAACTAAAGTTCCTGTCACGATCGGACGGTCTAACATGACTTGACCTAGAATTCGTCCGTCAAGAATCCCAATCCCTGAAATTAAGCCGATCATTAAAGCTTGAGCAACCATAATTCTCCCCCTTATTTCATTAGTTGATCCAATGTTCGTCGCTTATCTCTTGGTAATAAGCGAAACTCAACTTCTACCCCCTGAGCTTCAATTTCTCTAATTTCTTTGATCTCCTTGTCACTTACTGCTACTAAATCCATAAGTTTTTGCTTACCTTCTTGAAAAGGAAGCCCACCAATGTTTAACTGTTTTACAACACCGTCTGAGAGCTCAATTAATCGATGTGCGTCGTTAATGGTCTTTACAATTATTAAAACGTTGTGCTTTTTTGACTCTGCAAATTTTTTAATAATATCTCCAGATTCTTCGACACCTTGAATATATAATTTCACATTATTAGGCTTAGCCATATCTAAAGCCATCGCCCGAACTTTATCATTCTTGGCTTCGTCATTAACCACTAAAATTACATTCGCATCGACATTGGATGTCCATCCATAGGCCACTTGCCCGTGAACCAAACGATCGTCAACTCTCATTAAAGAGATCATCTAAGTCATCCCCTCCCGCTTCTTTCTTTATTAAATCATTGACGTATTGGATCCCATTACGTGATTCCTGTACGACTTCTTCAACCAGTGCAGTTGACGATTGGTTAGATAGCAGTGTCGTTAAAACCATAGGCAAGTTGACTCCCGTCAGTAAATCAAAGTCGTACTCATTCAATAATGAAGTGAATAAATTGCAAACGCTTCCACAAAAAACATCAGTAAGAACAATATATTTGTGTTTCGAATCTAGTAAATTTCTTGCCTCTTTTTCTGCTTCACCAACTGATTTTCCTTTAGTCATACATAGGTAGCGAATCTTAATGTCCTCTCCAGCTATTAATTTTGCTGTTTCAATAAATTCCTTGGACAGCTCACCGTGTGTACCGATAATAATGTGCTTCAAAGTCCTTCACTCCTAACTATTATTTTTTTTATTAAAAAGCACTCCCCTTTTTTTCAGAATTTTAAAACTTTATATTAATTATATAATATAATACTATAATTAGTATATAATTTAAACACTTTTTATTATATATTTTTAAGAATATTATTATTTAAATAAGAGAATAGAAACTTTCAAGTGATTTTTAATTATTGATGGCAACTTTTCACTTCATTCAGTAGAAGTTTCCCACCTTTATAGATGAGGAGAATGCTTATTTGACTGTCGAGTGGGGACAACCCCCAGCTAAATAAAGTGAAACTTTGTTCAGTGGGGGTTTCGTAGAAATCGTGCAAATTCTGGACGCAAATAGGCCAAGATGCATTGATTAACAATATTTTCTATACAACATGACTGATCTAGTATATAATTTATGATATACTATCTATATATTAAATAGTTGGAATTAATGATTAATGTTTAATTAAACAAGGAGAGAGTTTATGAGCAAGATTCCCAAGTATATTCAAGTTGAAAATTTTCTAATAGAAGAAATCAAATCTGGACGATTAAAGGTTGGAGACAAAATTGAAACAGAAGATCAATTGGTAGAACGCTTTGGGTTTAGTAAAATGACTATTAATAAAGCACTAAACAAATTGGTTGAAAGAAAGTACATTAAAAGAATTTCTGGAAAAGGCAGCTTTGTTGAAACACGACATATTACTAAGTCATTAAAAGAATTTACAAGCTTCACAGACGATATGAAGAGCATTGGTCTAACAGCTGGTTCTAAATTACTCTCTTATCGCTTAGTCCATGCTGACGAAATTCCAGACATCGCTGAAAAACTAGAGCTAGAGCAAAACACGTTTATTCATTACTTCGTCCGCTTAAGAACAGGAGATCAAAAGCCAATCGCGATTAGTCATAATTATATTTCGACAAAAACCTTGCCCGCAATAAATGTAGAAGCTCTTGAACACTCCTTATATGATTACCTTGCTACGCAAAATATTAAAATTGTAGGTTCAGACTTAGAAATGGAAGCCGTTCTCCCAACAAGCGAGCAAAAAGAGATTCTGGAGATTGACGAAGGCGCATTACTGAAATCAAAGGTCCTCACAACTGTGCTTGCTGATCACGAGGAAAAAATACTTGGTTATTTTGAAACTTACTATAATGGTGATTTATATACTTACAAATTTAGAAGATAAAAAATAATAAGCTCTGGTAAGAACCAGAGCTTATTTGGTTACGGGTAAAGCTTCCTTTAATTCATTTGAAGCATTAGTCCACATTTGGGGATTGAATTCTCTTAAAAAATTTCCTAGTAACTCACGTGATTTTAAATCCATATGATCGACAATCACATAACCCTTTAATGACTTTTCCATATGGGTCACATGCTCAGGCATTGACTTATAGGCACGTCTAATTGATCGATCAACGCGAATCTCACTTCCTGCCACTCCGTGGTAATAAGGTCCATTTTCCCCTGTTTCAACAGTTACCCAAACTATCCAATAAAGCAGGCCATTGGGCACTTCCTCTTTATTTGGGATAAACTTAACCCGACGTTCGACTTCACTACGCGCATGCATAGCCCCCATGTCAACAAAGGCTCGCTCTTCATTAGGATCGATAATAACTGGAGAAATATTTTCTAAATTAATGGATCCAACACCATACCCGCCATGGCCGTCAGTAGAATCATTTTTTATAATCGTAAAGGCGTTACTCTTTTTCTTCTTTTCGCTATCCTCATGTGTCATACATGTCTACCTCCTCTTCACAAGCTTATTGTAGCATAAGTTTAACTTGCTTTTCAGCTCAGATCCTTGTTAAACTGATCAAAAAAGAAAGGAGCTATATATAGCATGCCATATGTTACGATAAAAATGTTAGAGGGTCGGACCGAAGAACAGAAACGAGCATTAGTTGAAAGAGTTACAGAGGCTGTTGTGGAAACTACTGGTGCATCTAAAGAAAAGGTTGTCGTCTTTATTGAAGATATGCAGCGTAATCATTATGCAGTTGGTGGAAAGAGATTAAGTGACCAATAGATACGATCATTATCTATTTTTTAAAAAACAAGCAGTTGCTTTAAGGTAATAAAGTGAAACTTCGTTCATTGGGGGGCCCATCCCCAATGAACGTTAGTTGAACCAATCGGGCCGTTACTGGCTGTTTGATCTCACACTTAGGCATGACGTGTTCCCTTATTTCTTGTAGTTACACTGCGAAAAGCACAGGCATGAATTATGATATGTTCACCTAAGGTAAAACAGATTTTTGTTTTTTTATCTGTCTATCCTAAGAAAAATATCGTTCATTTGCCTGTCTTTTATTATGACTCAAATACACCTTGGCGTAGTTGCGGGCAGATTTTACCGAGCTTCTCGCATAGATTTCCGTTGAAAATCTGTTGTATCCACCCGCGGCTTTGGCTTTGTTGGCAAAAGTCTTGGATACTCTCTGAAGTGAAGTCAAATAGGCATTTATGCCATCACTTATCGAAGCGAGAGACTTCTGCTTTTCAAGTTAATTTAATTTTAACTTGTTGATAAACTCCCATGCTTCTGTTAGGTCTTCATCACTGTAGTTGACACTAGCTTTCACCTGGTGAACTTTCTCTTCTACCTGCTCACGAGGGAGCTCCTCAAAAAATAACATGGTTGCCACAAGCTCAAGAAAGCGTGAACTCTGTTCTTTTAATAGCTGGACTTTTTCATGGCAAAGTGGCAGATCATCTGGCGCCTGTTCCAGAAAAGCTTTACCTGCATCTGTTACTGTATATTGATATTGAAAATAGTGTCCCTTGTCCTGCTTCTCCTCTGCAATAAAACCTAAATTACACAGTTCTTCAACTCTTAATGTTAACTCCTCAGAATAAGGACCATAAAAATGAAAAGCAAACTTTTCATTAAAGGGGATGTTAATCTTTTTTAAAATATATATCATTTTTTGAAGCTTCTTCCGCCCTGTGATGTCATGGGCATCGACGAAAAAGCGCATTAATCTCGCATGATTTAATAGCATAATGTCACATCTCCTATTCTAAGCCTAGCAATGCTTTAATTCTTGCTTTTTCTATTTGATCATCGGGTAGCGACTCAATTAAATCAGCTGGATAATACAATTTATGATCCGTTCTTGTCTTACCCGAAATGGATTCAACAATATCAGAAGCACGTGATAGCTCTTGTAATTCATCAGTCGGAGTTAATAAATAAATCGGTAAGCGTTCCCCCTCCTCACCTGGTCGATAAAAGTCATAAGGTAAGTCTGATGATGAATCATCAACTAAATAATACTCTGGATCTAAACCAATCTTCTGAAATAATTGATAAAGCTCGATTGATTCTTTAAGCTGACGGTCAGGATTAAACTCGACATATTTAAATAGCTTCCTGTTGGTAAAGCGGTAGCAAAGGTCAGCTAAAATCGGATCATCTTCGTTAATCCAGGCTTGAAAATAGTACATCACAATCGTTTCATCTAAATTTATGTAATCGGATAAAGTTACATTTCCAGCAAAAAATGAAAGGAAGTGCTTTGGCTCTTGTTTAAAAGCATAGCCCTCTTCATATAATTGTTTCGTTCGATGCAATATTTTGGTCAAGATAACCTCTGCGCTTCGACTAACAGGGTGAAAGTAGACCTGCCAATACATTTGATAGCGACTCATGATATAATCTTCGACAGCATGCATACCTGATTGCTTAATAACCACTTGATCATCTAATGGCCGCATCACTCTTAAAATGCGTTCCATATCAAAATGGCCATAGCTAACACCGGTGAAGTAGGCATCACGCTGTAAGTAATCCATCCGATCAGCATCAATTTGACTAGAAATCAGACTTACAACAAGTTTATCGTGATACGTTTTATTGATCACTTCAGCCACTTTTGTTGGAAAATCCGGTTCAACCTTTCTCAAAATAGCATTGATTTCGGTCTCACCTAAAATAATTTTTTTAGTGAAATCCTCATGGTCAAGCATAAATACTTTCTCAAAGGAATGTGAAAAAGGACCATGGCCTAAATCGTGCAATAGAGCTGCTGCTAGACAAAGCAAGCGTTCCTCTGGATTCCAATTTGAGCGTCCTTCAAAATTTGCTAAAATACGTCGGACAATCTCATAAACGCCTAGCGAATGATTAAAACGACTATGTTCAGCTCCATGGAAGGTTAGAAAAGTCGTCCCCAATTGTTTAATCCGGCGCAGACGCTGAAACTCACGTGTACCGATTAAATCCCAAATGACGCGATCACGAACATGGATATAACGGTGAACCGGATCTTTAAACACTTTTTCTTCTCGAAGCTTTTGATCACGGTAAGCCATATTTTGCTCCCCCTTTCACGGATTTCCGGATAGATTATCATATTATTTCATTATATAATAGATTGGGTTGATCTAAAAGAGGAGTTGCAAAACGAATGGATAATTTAAAAGATTTCTTAATGACAGCGCCATGGCGCTTGATTGATCATACGACTATATCACGACCAGCTTGGGAGTCCTTTGCGATAGATGACGCATTAGTTGAATCCATGAATCATCGACAAAGTGAGCATACCATTCGGTTATGGCGCCATGATCCGACTGTTGTGCTTGGTATTGCTGATGCACGACTGCCTCATCTAAATGAGGCAGTCGATTGGTTAAAAAAGCAAGGGTATCAACCGGTCGTTCGCAATTCTGGTGGATTAGCGGTTGTGTTAGACAAAGGTGTACTAAATCTTTCATTATTACTTAGTAATGGTGATAAAATTGGTATTCATGAGGGATATCAGTATATGGTCAATTTTATTCAGGCTATTTTTGCTGACTGGACAGACCAAATTCAAGCTTTTGAAGTGGTAGGCTCATACTGCCCTGGAGATTATGATCTAAGTATCAATGGTAAAAAATTTGCCGGTATCTCACAGCGGCGAGTGCGTAAGGGGATAGCGATTCAAATCTATTTGTCGATTGAAGCAGACGAGCAGCGGCGAGCTAAGCTTATTCAAACCTTTTATCAGTATGGTATTCAAAATGAAGACACACGCTTTGCTTATCCAAAAGTTAAACCTGAAACAATGGAGGCATTAGCGACATTACTTAACCGATCGATAACAGTAACAGATGTCGTGTATAGAATAAAGTCACTATTGAATAAGGTCACACCAAATTTAACAGAGTCAAGCCTCCTTCCCTATGAACTTGACTTTTACTATCAGCGTCGTCAACAAATGATTGACCGAAATAAAAAAGCACTTGGCAGCTTATTTGAGTAAAAAGCGCCAAGTGCTTTAAATATGTGTTCAAAAAAACAAATTAGTAGCAAGCTGATCGTGACAACATCGTTTGAGCAACGGTTTAAAACGTGAGTAGCACCAAAACAAGCCCATGATGAGATGAGATGCTTATTACTAACTATAAAGCTTGTGCTGCTGTAATGATAGCAAGCTTATAGACATCATCTGTATTACAACCACGAGATAGATCATTTACCGGTTGATTTAACCCTTGCAAAATTGGTCCAACTGCATCAAAGTTACCTAGACGTTGGGCTATCTTATAGCCAATGTTACCAGCCTCAAGTCCTGGGAATACGAAAACATTAGCATCACCTTGGATATCAGCATCCGGTGCTTTTTGCTTAGCAACACTTGGTACAAAAGCTGCGTCAAATTGAAACTCGCCATCAAGCGTAAGCTCTGGCTTTAGCTCCTTAGCAATTTTAACCGCCTCTGCCACTTTATCCGTCTCTTCAGATTTAGCTGAGCCTTTAGTTGAGAAACTCAGCATAGCCACACGAGGATCGATATCAAATAATGCTGCTGTTTCTGCAGAAGCTAAGGCAATTTCCGCTAAATCTTGACTGTTTGGTGCAATATTAATCGCACAATCAGCAAAGACGTACTTTTCATCCTCACGTACCATAATGAAAACACCAGAGGTCTTTTTTATTCCTGGTTTTGTTTTAATAATTTGTAACGCTGGACGTACTGTATCAGCTGTTGAATGCGCCGCTCCACTTACTAGTCCATCTGCTTTTCCCATATAAACAAGCATGGTGCCAAAATAATTTTCATCCTTCAACAACTCACGCGCTTGATCTTCAGTCGCTTTTCCTTTTCTCCGTTCTACAAAGCTTGCAATCATCGCATCAAATTCTGGATATTCAGCAGGATTGATTACTTCAACATCATCTAACTTAATCTTAAGACTAGCCGCTTTCTGTTCTAATTCAGTGCGTTTTCCTACTAGTACAGGTTTAACCAGCCCTTCCTCAGCTAATCGAATGGCAGCTTGTAAAATCCGTTGATCTGATCCTTCAGGAAAGACAATTTTCTTAGTGTTTCCAGCCAATCTTCCTTTTAATGTAACAAACAAGTTACTCATGATTTATAACCCTCCAAATACTATTCTGTTATATATAATACGCTTTTTTCTGTTTAATGAAAAGAGTAAAGTCATATTTTTCACAAAATCTTATATATTTTATAAGTGGTTAGTCTTAAGGGTCTTATAAAGTGAAACTTCGTTCAGTGGGGTTTCGACGCATAGGATGTACTCGTGCAGACGTTGCGACACGACGTCGCGAACTTAGTCAGCTTCCTCTCTCCCCACTAAACGTTAGTTGAACCAATCGGCCCGTACTGGCTGTTGGATTTCCCCCTTAAACATGACGTGTTCCCATTGCCCTTCCCATTAGAAGCCACCTGACCTAGACCTCATATCGCTCTCAATTCACTCACTAGCAAAATACTTCCTTGTTCGCTTCTTCACTTGGCTTTTCTTCGATGCTTTAATTTTAACCTCCGTTCATGTATGACTGGGATCCACTGACTGTACTTTTAGCAATTTCTTGCTATTAAATTACCCTAAACTTGATCAAACAAACATATTCATTGCATGATCTGCATACATATGACTAAGGAAGGTGTTATAAAGTGAAACTTCGTTCAGTGGGGGGCGACGCATAAGATGTGCTCGTGCAGACGCTGCGAACTTAGCCAGCTTCCTCTCCCCCACTGAACGTTAGTTGAACCAATCGGGCCGTTACTGGCTGTTGAACTACCACTTAGACATGACGTGTTCCCTTATTTCTTGAACTTGGAGTCTTACAAAAGCCCTTCGATGGGGCGAATAATCGCAGCCCCATCCAGTTACACTGCGATGATAAAAATGAGGTGATTAGCGTGGCTGTTGTTGCTCATAATGAAAATGATGTAAGCTTGTTAGCTCGGTTAATGCGAGCAGAGGCCGAGGGAGAAGGTGAGCTTGGCATGCTCATGGTTGGAAACGTTGGCGTTAATCGCGTGATTGAAGATTGCCTTGACTTTGCAAACATCCGATCGATACGAGATATGATCTTTCAGAGTCCAGGTGGATTTGAAGCAACACAAAAAGGTTATTTCTATCAGCGAGCACGAGAACGTGATAAAGCATTAGCAAGACGTGTTATTAATGGTGAACGTTTCCATCCAGCTACACGAGCTTTATGGTTTTTTATGCCTGAGGGAGCCTGTCCAGAACAATGGTATGGTCAATGGAATACCGGCCGTTTTAAATCTCATTGTTTCTTTTCGCCATTAGCAACAGAGTGCCCAAGACTATAAAATTTAAGGAGTGAGCAAAATGAGTGAAGAAAAACTACAGCGCAATAAGCCACCTATACATGGTATGTATGCAAATCCACCCTATCCGATGATGCCGATGCAAGGATTTCCACAAACATTACCTGCAAGCCAATTCCAGCCAGTAATGCCCGCTTTCCCACAGCAACCACAACCTATTCAGCCGCAGCAGCAACAGACACCGGGCATGTTGCCGCTAGAAGAATCCTATGTAGAAAATATATTAAGGCTAAACAGAGGTAAAGTGGCAACGGTTTATATGACATTTGATAATAATGAGCGTTGGAACGCTAAAATCTTTAAAGGGGTGGTTGAAGCCGCTGGACGCGATCATATTATACTTAGTGATCCCGAAACAGGAAAACGCTACTTATTGTTAACAATTTATCTTGATTATATTACCTTTGATGAAGAAATCGAATATGATTTGCCTTTTGGTCAATAACCAATAGAGTCTATAATGAAGCTTGAAGCAATCTCGGCTTCCCCGTCATAGAAACGGGCGCATGGTTAAATATAGCCATGCGCCCGTTTTTTTTTGCTTTCCGTTGCTAAAAAATTTCCTAAAAATCAAGTAGAGAGCCTGGATTGTCATATTGATTGGTTAATGGTGTTGATTTGTTGATATGATCATCATTAGTGTGAATGACTTGATCTATTTTCACACCCTCTTCTTCCTCATCTAATATGAGTTCGGCGAGCAACTTTATAGCTCGAGCGTGCTCTCTTACCTTATCAATAGCTGCGGCATTCTCTGCTGAGTTAAGTTCACTTTGTATTTTTTTCAAGATTTTTTCGTGACTAATCATGGTCTCATCCCACCCTTTTCTATATTATAACGTAAAAGCCAAGCTTATCGCTATAAGAAGAGGTGAAGCTAGTTGATGGATATCATTAAACCATTTAATTAGCCATTTAAACAACAATGAATGAAGGTAAAAAAATAAGCCTTGCGTATTTTCCCCAAATCTTATCGGGCTTCGCTCAATAAAGTTCTACTGAAAATCTGTGCCCCTGGCGGAGGCTTAAACTTTATTCAGTCGGGATTTATATCCCTAATGCATGGAAGACAAATAGGCATTTATGTAATCGCCCTCTGTCTCTTTTTCTTTCCATACTCAATTTTTAAGACTGATTCCAAATAGGAATCAGTCTAGGATGAGGCTTTATTAACAATCTTCTTTAAGCCAGTCGTTTTAGTCTCAATAATCGGTTGAAATGAGATAAAAATTGGTTTACTTGATAACAACAATACGATCGCTAACGTTAGGAGCATAACCAAGAAAAACTCTTGAATTGAACCAATTTGAATCGTATTGTTTTCACGAAAGAACTGGACAAACAGTCCGTGTAAAAGGTAAACGTAAATGGTCTGTTGTCCAAAACGAGTAAATAGAGCTTCTTGTTTCGGAACCCATGCGTAAATACTAAAGACGAGTAAGAAGGCAATCATATATACTAAAAATCTAATCATCCCACCGATCAAAGGCTGACCTAGTTCAGCATAGGATAAGGAGCCATATAACCATCCGCTAGGAAATGGTGGAATAAAAGCAATCAAGCCAATAGCCATAAGGATTATAACAAGACTTATCAAACGATATCGTCTTGATTTTACCCTAAAGAGCTGTTCTTTAGTTAACCAGTACCCCGTTAAGAAAAATGGAAAAAATACGAAGGTTCTTGATAAGCTATAGTCATGTCCTATTTGATCAACATAGCCTACTGCAAGTCCTAACAAGATCGCCACAAATATTCCGACTACCGGAGATAGTTTTTTGAATCCGATCAACATAATATGCCAACAAAACAGACTTAATAAAAACCATAGCGACCAATGCGGTTCAAATAATGACGTCTTCCAACTGCTGTCATTAATTAAATAGTAATAAACTGTGTATATGGCTTGGAAAATGATATAAGGTATGATTAGTTTTCGAATTAAGCTAAATAAATATTTAGGGTGACGACTTCCCTTGGCGAAAAAGCCACTAATGAGAATGATAGCTGGCATATGAAAAAAATAAATAAAGTGATAGATGACAGATAATAGTTCTGATTCAGTTGTTAGTGGTTGAATAATATGACCAAACACAACTAAATAAATCAAGATAAACTTTGCATTATCAAAAAAGGCTTCTCGTTTGATAATATCAACCCCCTAAACCACTTTTCTCTAGCATACCTATACCCATTTTATCTTCTTAAAAACATTATTTTCTTTCTTTTGAAAAATTGTTGAAGCTTTGTTACCTAATTGTTAAAGTTAGATATTAAACTGACATTTAAGTGAAATAATTTCGAATTTTTTTATTTTTGATCAGACCCTAGCAGATGGCTTTTGCAAGCAAATACTGTATAATAGAACTAGCAATTGAGCTATATAACAAAGGCCTGTAGATAGATTAAGTATTGATCACCAACACCGCACTGGTTGTTTCTCTGCTAAAAAAAGGGTATTACGAATTGATCAAAGACAATGGCTAGTTATTTACATAGACAGAAATATCATAGAAAGGTGTGGTTCGTTTGACGAACAATAAATTATTTCGCTCGCTCATTTACACGCTGTTAATTTTCACCATCATTTACCTTATTCATTTAACTGGTTTTATCTTCAAGCCAGTCGGTCTTTTAATCGCGGCAATAGCTGTTCCAATTATCGGAGCGGGTGTACTTTATTACATAACCAATCCGTTAGTTTCTTTATTAGAGCGTTACAAAGTTCCACGTATAGTTGGGATTCTCATTGTCTTTGTGCTTATTATTCTTTTCGCCTATCTAAGTATCTACTTTATTATTCCTCCAGTTCAGGAGCAGTTTGCTTTATTAGTAGACAACATGCCAAAAATGATCGCTTCGTTTGAAGAGCTTATTGATATTTGGCAAAACAGAAATGAATTTCTTCCTTCAGGTGTGGAGGATACGATACAGAATGTACTAAATAATCTAGATAGTTATATTGAACACATTATGGGGTCACTCTTTTCATTCATTGGATCACTATTTAGCTTTGTTTTTTCCATTGTGTTAATCCCATTCTTCCTCTTTTTTATGTTGAAGGATGGACATAAGCTTGTCCCATTTATTACAAGCTTTTTTAGTGAATCAAAGGCTCAAAATATTGAACGCTTATTTACTAACATTAGTAGAACACTTGCTTCCTTCATTCAAGGTCAATTTCTTGTTAGCTTTTGCGTCGGCATTATGCTATTGATCGGCTATTTAAGTGTTGGATTAAATTACGCCTTAATGTTAGCTCTATTTGGTCTATTTATGAATCTCATTCCATTTATTGGACCATGGATTTCAGCGATTCCTGCTGTTATTATTGGATTCTTCCAAGATCCAATGATCGGGCTGTGGACAGCAGTCATCATGATTGTTGCCCAACAAATTGAAAGTAACTTTATTTCTCCTAATGTAATGGGCAAAGTATTGAAGCTTCATCCACTTACGGTTATAACAATTATTCTCGCAGCAGGTGCAATGGCAGGATTTGTTGGCTTCTTACTTGCAGTACCGACTTATGCTGTAGCGAAAACGATTATTACACATTTCTATGAGTTGTATACGAATAACCTCCCTGCTGGGAAGAAAACAATACTTTAAAAGAGCTTCAAAACGACCAAGTCAAAAGGCTAGCAGATTGAGAAAGTGAGCAGTGAAACAAACTGCCAACAAGAGGTGACGCTTGCTATTCTTAATTTGATATTATCGCTAGCCGCTTAAGTTCAATCTTTTTCACCACGTGCCCATGAGTACGTGGTCCTTTTATGTTAAAATAGGCATTCAAATGTTAATTATCGAAATTAATATTTGCTTTAGCCATCTGGCCCATCATTACTTTATTCTTTATTTAGGCTAGCTCTTCTTAACAGGTTAGTATCCTGTTTTACTTCGTTTTTTGAAAGTTTAGGCAATGAAAGGTGTTCACAATGAATATTGAAAAAGCACAACACATTTTAAAAACATATTATGGTTATTCTTCTTTTCGTGATGGCCAAAAAGAATTAATCGAGGCCGCCCTTGAACAGAAAAACGCTCTGGGGATTATGCCAACAGGGAGTGGTAAATCGATTTGTTATCAGATTCCGGGGCTTTTACATGAGGGAACAGCTATTATTATCTCACCACTTATTTCATTAATGAAGGATCAAGTAGATAGTCTGCTGGCATTAGGGATAGAGGCAACATATATAAACAGCAGCTTAACACCTGATCAACATGATGATCGGATAGCTGCTATGATTAAGGGAGAATATAATTTTGTCTATGTTGCCCCAGAACGTTTTGATCATGATCGCTTTTTATTCGCACTTAATCAGACCAAAGTGGCCTTTTTAGCCTTTGATGAGGCGCATTGTATCTCCCAGTGGGGACACGATTTTAGA
The DNA here is from genome assembly GCF_001552275.1 of Amphibacillus sediminis NBRC 103570. Lineage (GTDB taxonomy): Bacteria > Bacillota > Bacilli > Bacillales > Amphibacillaceae > Amphibacillus_B > Amphibacillus_B sediminis. The sequence goes on along the minus strand of NZ_BCQW01000019.1, from coordinate 50,498 downwards.
CCAAGCTATCGTTCAATGATTGAAATAGTTAAGCAATTGGACACCATTCCGTTTTTGATCGCCTTAACTGCCACCGCAACACCAGAAGTTATTCGTGATATCCAAGCGCTACTCAGTATTGATGACAAGGATGTGATCAATACTGGCTTTGCACGTAGTAATCTTAATTTCCACATGATCAAAGGTGAAGACAAACAAAGCTTTATCGTAAATTACATACGTGAGCACCAACAGGATGCTGGTATTATCTATGCGCCGACACGTAAACTTGTCGATACACTAAAAACGAGCCTAGCCAAACTTGGCTTTTCAACCGCATACTATCATGCTGGTCTGACCGAACAAACAAGGCAGCTTGAACAATCTAAATTTATCCAAGACGAAGCGCTTATTATGATTGCAACCAATGCTTTTGGAATGGGGATTAATAAGTCGAACGTTCGCTACGTCATTCATTATGGACTACCCATGAATATTGAAGCATACTATCAAGAGGCAGGCAGAGCTGGTCGTGATGGTGAACCAAGTGATTGTATTTTGCTTTTCTCTGGTCAGGACGCCCATTTGCAAAAGTTCCTCATTGAGCAGTCTGGACTTACTGAGGAAAATAAAGCATTAGAGTATAAAAAACTACAAGCGATGATTAATTATTGTCATACCGAAGAGTGTTTACTAAACTATATGCTTGATTATTTCAACGATCAAGGTCATCGACACGCTTGCGGCCGATGTACAAATTGTACCCACACCGGTGAGAAAATTGATCGAACAATAGATGCTCAAATGGTGTTTTCATGTGTAATTAGAATGGATCAACGCTTTGGAACAGGGATGACTGCTAAAGTACTAAAGGGATCTAAGGACAAAAAGCTTAAACAGTTCGGATTTGATCAGCTTTCAACTTATGGCCTGATGCGGCAAAGAACAGAAAAGGAAATTACCCAATTTATTCATTTTCTAATTGCAGAAGAATACCTTACCACAGGTGAACAACGCTATCCAGTTCTACAGCTTACCAATAAAGCTGCTTTAGTCTTAAAAAACCAAGCGAAAGTCTGGATGCGCCAAACTAAAGTTCAGCAATCCGGTGTCATTGATTATGATCTGAAGCTATTTGAGTTGTTGCGGCAAACTAGAAAACAAATGGCAGACGAGCACCATGTGCCACCATATGTGATCTTTTCTGATGCAACTTTAAAAGAAATGAGTCGACAGTTGCCAAGAACGAAGGGCGATATGCTATTAATAAAAGGGGTTGGTGAAAAGAAATATGAACAATATGGTCAAGACTTTCTAGACATTATTCTCCTACATTCAAAAGATCAGCCTAGTTATTTGAAGAGCTATCAGCTTTATTACGACGGTCAAAGTCTTGCTTCAATAGCACAAATGCGGGGCATTAAAGAACAAACGGTTGTAGATCACATCCTAAAGGCTTACCAAGAGGGAAAGACCCTCAATTGGTCTGACTTTTATCATGAAGCGGCAGAAGATGAAGTTTTAACTGTTTATCACCAATTAACTGAACCAACATTAAAAATGATTAAAGAACGAGTGAGAGACGAAATTGATTATACAGCCATTAAAGCCATATTAATCCGCCATGGATTGGGCCATTTCTTTACTCAGTCCTAATCCCCTTTTAGAAAGTAATACCTATACCCGAATCAAGAAAAAGTGAAACATCATTCAGTGGGGTTTCGACGCATAGGATGTGCTCGTGCAGACGTTGCGACACGACGTCGTGAGCTTAGTCAGCTTCCTCTCTCCCCTGCTGAACGTTAGTTGAGCCAATTGGGCCGTTACTAGCTGTTGGATCTCCCACTTAGACATGACGTGTTCCCTTATTTCTTGAAGTAGGAGGCTTACAAAAGCCCTTCGATGAGGCGAGTAATCGCAGCACAGCCAGTTACACTACGATAAAACACCCACTGAATGTTTCTCCCATTCAGTGGGTGTTCTTAAAGGATAAAGCATTTAACTTCATTCAGCGGGATTCTCCTACTTCTAGAGATGAATGCCGGCTTGTTTTCCCATTCAGGGGTTGCCCCGGCTGAATCAAGTTAAAGCCCCGGCGGATGCCACAGATTTTCAGCTGAAATTTATCGAGCCAGGCTGATAAAATCTAGGCGCAACTACGCCAAGGCGCATTTAATTTAGATATCTAATGCCCAAGCCCCTTTACGGAAAACAGGCTCTATCGAACCATCAGAGGTTACACCATCAATATCCAGCTCTTTAGACCCAATCATAAAGTCTACATGTGTTAAGCTGTCGTTAACACCATGCTGATCAAGCTGCTCGTCTGACATCTCTGAACCCCCTTGCAGATTGGTTGGGTAAGCCTTTCCTAGCGCTATATGGCAGGAGGCATTCTCATCATAGAGGGTGTTGTAAAAGACTAAGCCAGATTGTGAAATCGGCGAAGCATCTGGCACCAATGCTAATTCTCCTAAACGCTTGGCTCCTTCATCAGTGTCAAGCAAGTGCTTAAGCGTTTCGTAGCCTTGTTCTGCGGTAAAATCGACAACCTTACCATCCTCAAAGGTTAAGCTAAAATTATCAATCATATTACCGCCATAAATTAATGGCTTGGTACTAGCAACTGTACCGTTAACACCATACTTATGTGGCAAGGTAAAGACTTCCTCCGTTGGCATATTTGGGTTGAAGTGGCGGCCATCTGGTGTTTTAGCACCGCCTCCCTTCCAAATATGTCCTTTCGGAAGCTCGAAAGTAATATCAGTTCCAGGTGCCGTAAAAATCAATTTCGTAAATTGCTTTTGATTTAAAACCTCTCTTGCGTTTTCTAAGCGCTTATTATGCTCGTCCCAAGCCGCAATAGGATCATCCTGATCCACACGAACAATCTTAAAGATTTGTTCCCAAAGCTTTTCCTTTGCTGTTTCTTTATCATATTCTGGGAAGATTTTCTGTGCCCAATCTCCTGTTGGAATCGAAATAATCGTCCATGGCATACGATCATTCATTGTGTATTGACGGAACTCTTTCATGGCTTCTGCGTTAGCCTTTGTCGCCTTTGCTACCTTTGCAGAATCAACGTCCTTTAGTAAGTCTGGATTGGTTGATTTAATATTTAGTAATGCTGCTCCATCCTTGGCATAGCTTAAGTATTTATCAACAAACCATTGTGGAATATCTGTTAATACTTTTTCCGATGCATACTGGTATTTCAACAAAAAAATCTCATCATCCTGCCAATTGATTGTGACATCCTTTGCCCCTAATTCATAGGCTTTTCGTACAACAATACGAGTAAAGCCAGCTTCTTCAATTGGCGCATTGATCATTAAAGCTTGTCCTTTTTGTAAGTTAACACCTGTCCGAAGGGCAAGCTCTGCGTACTTTTCTTGTAACTTAATATCTGCCATCTCGATTCCTCCATATTTAATATAATTTCCATTTCTATTATACATACTTTATTTCATCTTATGAAAGAATTAAAAATATCGTTGCTATTCTTCCATTCTTAGCGATAGCTCCTCCCATCGTTCAAGCTTTTGATTAAGCTCAGACTCGAGCTTCAACTGTTGTTGATAATGCTCTTGGACGCGATCGGCATCTGCACCCGCTTGAATGATTGACTGCTTTTCCACTTCAATAGCCGTTTCTAACTCACCAATGACATCTTCAATCGTTTCCCATTCCTTTTGTTCATGGTAAGACAGCTTTTTCCGTTTTGGTTTAGGTTTTGCTACGCTTTTTTTCTGTTCATTAACTTGCTTTTCCTCTCTAGCATGACTAGACAAAAATTCACTATAATTACCGTAAAACGTTTTAATCTCTGAGTGTGTTAAATAAATAAGTTGATCGACAACTCGGTCTAAGAAAAATCGATCATGGGAAACAGTAATGACTACACCTGGGAATGCATCAAGATAATCTTCTAATATGGCTAAGGTTTGTGTATCGAGATCATTGGTTGGCTCATCAAGTAATAACACGTTCGGCTGTGACATTAATACCTTGAGCAAGTATAGCCGACGTTTCTCTCCTCCAGAAAGCCGCCTGATAAAAGTCCACTGCTGAGCACGGGGAAACAAGAAACGTTCCAGCATTTGTTCTGCTGTAATCGATTCTCCGCTCGGCGTATAAATCAGCTCAGCTGTTTCTCTTATATACTCAATAATCCGCAAATCCTGATCCATCTCCTGATGATTTTGTTGATAATAACCAAATCTTACGGTAGAGCCAACTTTAATCTCACCTTGATCTGGAGAGATCTGACCTGCAATCATATTAAGTAAAGTCGTTTTACCTGAGCCGTTTTCTCCAATAATGCCAATTCGATCACCTGGTTTAATTAAAAAGCTAAACGGTTGAAAATCGATTTGATCACCAAGGCTTTTTACTATATGATTCAGTTCGATCACTTGTTTACCAAGCCTTGAGCTCCCAACGCTTATTTCTAGTTGCTCCCCTTCTTTGTTAAAGGTTTGTTGTTTCATCCCTTCAATTCGTTCGATCCTCGCTTTTTGTTTAGTTGATCTTGCCTTTGCTCCACGTCTTAGCCAGGCCATTTCTCGTTTTAATGTATTAGCATGCTTCTGTTGATCTTGTTTTGCTAAACGTAGGCGCTCAGCCTTTTGTTCAAGATAAGTCTGATAGTTACCGCTATACCGATAAAGCTGACCATGATCCAGCTCATAAATACAATTGGTTACACGATTTAGAAAATAACGATCATGAGTAACCAATAAAACGGTCCCTTGATAGGTTGGAAGAAACTTCTCTAACCATTCGATACTACTATGATCCAAGTGGTTCGTTGGTTCATCTAAAATTAATAAATCGGCGGGTTGAATTAAAGCTTTGGCTAATGCGACTCGTTTTTTTTGCCCACCGGATAACCAAGCAATCTTTTGCTCAACTCGGTCAATTCCAAGCTTTGTTAACATCGTTTTTACCATGGTATTAACATCCCAGGCCTCTAACTGATCCATCTGCTCCTGCGCACGTGTAAATACTTCCTGAGTATGCTCATCATCAGCACGTTCGGTTAATTGGAATAAGGCCGATTCATATTGATGGATAGCCCTCATAACTGAGCTCTCACCTGTAAAGACTTCATCTAAAATGGTATGATCTGGGTCTAGCTCAGGGTCCTGTGCCAAGTAAGAAACGGTAAAGTCTTTAGCGTGATGAATCGTTCCTTGATCAGGCTCCTCACGTTTAGCTAAAATTTTCAAAAAAGTTGATTTACCGGTGCCATTCACACCTACTAATCCTATTCGTTCTTGCCGTTCAATAGAAAAAGTGAGCTGATTAAACAACACCTTATCTCCATATGCTTTGGTTAATGACGTCACTGACATAATTTCCATTTGATTCACCTTCATTCTCAAACCCATTCTACTCGTTACAAAAAAGTAACGCAACTATCAATTAACCACATTCGCCTTGGCGTATTTGTATTCAGTTGTTAGGAGCTTTGCTTGATAAATTTACTCTGCAAATCGGTGGCATCCGCCATGGAGGCTTTAACTTGATTCGATCGCGTTTGTACTCCACTGAACCGAGGTCAAATAGACATCATCTTGCCTTTTAGCAGTGAGAGTCTTACAAAAGCCATTCGATGGGGCGAGTAATCGCAGCCCCAGACAGTTACACTGTGATAAAATAAATTTCCAATGAATCAATTAGAAAGCACAATCACACATGCAAAAGACTGACGTAACACATGCTGATCTACAGCAGTTAACGTCAGTCTTTTAAAAGTAGGAGACTTCTGTTGAATGAGGTTAAAAAACTAAACAGATTGTTACAAAATTGGTGAAATTAACCGAGCAACAGACTCCTTTACCTTAATCCAAGTCGATCTTTTGATATAAGCCTCATAGGTTAGGAGACTGGATTGATTCATATCGGTTTCAAAATCTTCCAGTAACCGTTTTGTTACTTCCTCACTGTACAGGAATGCATTGACTTCAAAATTTAGCCTGAAGCTTCTCACATCAATATTCGCAGTACCGACCGAAGCAAGTTTATCATCGACCATAATCGTTTTGGCATGAAGAAAACCATTTTGATAAATATACACCTTGGCACCCGCCTCAAGCATTTCACCAAGATACGAATAAGTAGCCCAATATACAAACGGATGATCCGGCTTATTAGGGATCATGATTCGAACATCAATTCCAGCTAATGCAGCAATGCGAACAGCATCGGCTAAGCTCTCATCTGGAATAAAGTAAGGGGTTTGGATGTAGACGTATTTCTCTGCTTCCATAATCATTTTTATGTACCCATACTTAACCTGCTCCCATTCGGAATCAGGACCAGACGAAACAATTTGCACCCCAACATCCCCTGCAGGAATCGCCTGATAATAGGTTGGTTCATACTGTAAAATATGATGCTTTGAAGCTTGATTCCAATCCAAAATAAAGCGTGTTTGCATGTTCCGTACTGATTCACCAGTAATACGCAAATGAGTATCTCTCCAGTAGCCAAAGCGTTGTTTCTTACCCAAATACTCATCACCGATATTAAAACCGCCGATATAGCCAATCTTACCATCAATAATAGCTAGTTTTCTATGATTGCGATAATTAATTTTAAAATTGATTTTTGGGATTAATGATGGAAAGAAAGATGCTATGATAACACCCGCCTCTTTTAAACGTCGTAGAAATTGTCGACTTAAACGCCGCGAACCCATATCGTCATATAGAAAGCGGACGGATACACCAGCTTGAGCCCTTTCAATTAACGCATCTGCAATGCGCTTCCCTAATTCATCATCTCGTACAATGTAATAAAGAATATGAATATGATATTGAGCAGAAGCAATGTCAGATAGTAAAGCCTCAAATTTAGCATTACCATCGTTAAAGATGTCTACTTCATTGCTTTGCGTTAAGATTGCATCATTATTACGAAGATGTAAATAGAATAAATCCTGATGTGCCTCATAGTGTTTAGGGATTGGAAAGCTGCCCTCGTCCAAAAGTTGAAGTTGATTCTCTACTGCCTTTTTTACCCCTAATCGGCTTTTATTATCCCAGATAAAGAGCCTTCTCCGACTTAATTTACGCCCAAAGATTAAATAGAGTAAAAAGCCCCCTAAAGGAACAAAGGTTAAGACGAGCAACCATGCCCAGGTTGAGGTAGGATTTTTGCGTTCGAGAAAAACAATGGCAAAGGCTAGTGCAATGTTTAAAATAAAAATAAGACCGACAATGATTGCCATAATATCCAAGCTTATTCTCCTCCTTCGAACACCCTAAAGACAATATAGCATAAAATAAGGAATCATGTTATTAATAACACCTAAATATTTCTATTATATAGCCTTAGAGATAGAAACAGCATTGTATACAACTTTTGAAAAAATGTCACGTCATTTGCTTAACAATCTCAGAAATATTGGTGTTATTTTTCCATTTGATTTCTCCCTCCTATTTTATGCAACACGAATCAGCCTTAGAGATGAAAGATTGACAAAAGGTCGACATTTTCTTACCCTTAGAGTACTTACTTATTATGCCGAACTAAAGGAGCATTCAACCATGTGGTCAGCTTTAAAACAACAGCTAAAGCCCTTAGATATTATAGTTATCCTATTATTAATCTTATTATCATTTTTACCCATTCTAATTTTTACTAATTACCATGCTCAAGCTCTAAATAACGACCAGCAATTAGTAGCAGTAGTTAGCATTAATGGAGAGGTAGTCGATGAGTTTGTCCTATCTGAAGATACACCACATCAGGAAATCACATACTATCCTAACGAAGGTCAATATAACATCATAGAGGTTGATGGTACACGAATACGGGTGAAGGAGGATAATAGTCCAGATCAAATTGCAGTAAAAACGAGCTGGATTAGTCGACCTGGTCAGACAAGTATCTGTCTCCCTCACCGACTTATTATTGAAATAAAGGGTAGTGGTAGTAACTATGACGATGATGTCATTTACTAGTCAATCGATAGCTTTCGTTGCTTAGTAACACGTTTCCTTCCCTTTACTCTTAGCAGTCCCTGTTCAAATGATGCAGTCAAGGTTGATGGTATGACTGTGCTTGGAATCATAACGACACGCTCACGTTCCTGACTAAAATGATGATAGTGATAGGTTTGAGCCTGTTCATCTTTAACTTCTTGCTGTCGATCATCTGCTATGCGAACAATAAGTCGATCTTGTTCTGTTATAACCTTAACTCGATCTTTTTTTATACCAGGGATTTGAAAAGTCGCCTCCCAATCCTGATCAGTTTGGTGAACATGCGTCGGAATACGACTTTGTTGAAAAAACTGATCGATTGAAGCAAGTAAACTATCCTGTGGATACCCTTGAAATAGATGATCCATCTTTTTCAACCACTCTCGACCTAAAGATAATAAATCATGATATTGGTCCGGCATTTTTCCCCCTCCTATCCTAAGTATAGTTTATGCAAGATATCCAAAAAAGTGTGAGTAGCGGTTGTCAAAGCGTCATTAAATCATAGCTTGCATATTATTTGGCTATTGTATCGTTTCTCGCTAAATATAACGATCTCACTACTTATAGAGGTAGGAAAGTTTTGCTGACTGAAGTTAAAACCTTTTAGGTTGTTAGCTTAAGTCCTTTTGACTTATAATGGGGAGCACAACCTTGTTTTAATTTTGCTAAAAAGGGAATATATATAAAGTGAAACTTCGTTCAGTGGGGGTTCGACGCATAGAGAGGTGCTCGTGCAAACGTTGCGCCATGACGTCGCGAACTTAGTCAACTTCCTCTCTCCCCCACTGAACGTTAGTAACTGGCTAGTTGGATCCTTTTAGACAAGACGTCTTCCCTAGCGGGAGTCTTACAAAAGCCCTTCGATGGTGCGAGTAATCGCAGCCCCAGACAGTTACACTGCGATAAACAATCAAATCTAATTCGAAATGGATGGATGTCATCATATGACACGAGGCAGAAAACGAAAAATCATCATTATTTTGACAACATTTGTTATCGCCGGTACTTTACTTTTTTTAACGTTCAGACCGGTTCCCATTAATCAAACAACAGTAGTTGAACCTAATGAAAATAATCTTGAAGCTGTAATTGAACAGGTCGAAGATATGGATCAAGAAGTTCAGAGCACAACCAATGATATTTCCTTAAATTTAAAGGATGCAGTTGAACAAACCTTAAGTATTTTTACTAGAACAGATTATGCCATAACAGCAGTTGGTGATTCCTTGACACAAGGTGTAGGCGATGAAACCAATAATGATGGTTATCTTGGGGTACTTAATCGCCGTTTGAACGCACTTGGCTATCGTGTTAAGATCGATAATTTTGGTAAACGAGGTAATCGAACAGACCAGTTGCTAACTCGCTTAGAGGAGGATCATGCACTACAACGTTCGATTGCTAAAGCAGACTTAGTCTTAATCACAATCGGCGCGAATGATATTATGCGGATAGCTCGGGAAAATATCCTTGATCTTAATGAAGCGGCGTTTACAGAAGAACTCGATGACTATCGGACACGCTTAGAGGAAATATATGATTCCATTTTTAGCTATAATCCTGACGCCGAAATCTATTTAATTGGCTTTTATAATCCATTTGAAGGCATCTTTGAGGAAATACAAGCTTTGGATACGATTTTAGTTAGTTGGAATGAGGTTAGTCAAAGTGTATCAGAAAACTATCCAAATGGTCATTTTATTGCCATAGATGATCTCTTTCGAATTGACCAGGTCAATCTTTTAGCTGATGACAATTTCCACCCAAATACAACAGGCTATGCTTTAATTGGCTTACGTGTCTTAAACGATATTACGCCAATGCTAGAACAAATTGCTACGGAACGTGAACTACAGGATGGAAATATATCGATGGAGTAACGAGGACTATGCGAAGTGACAAAGGGTGATAGAGGAAGATGGAACCAAACAAAAACAAAAAAAACCGAGATTGGCAACTTTATTTTCTTATCCTGTTTAGTCTAAATATCATTGTCATTTCAATTTTTATTTTTTTAATTTTTTCTTCTTCACCTATCTCAGACACGCTGCCAGCGCCACAGTATATTGATGATGAGCCGGGTGCTGAATTCCGCGTGGAGGCCACCAAAAAAGATTTAAATGAATTAATCAATGATTATTTAGATCAGGTTTTGCAGGCAGATAATGCAGAGTTTTCAGTCCGGATTGATGAAGATGTTCACTTATTTGGTTCTTTTCGTGCTTTTGGTGTTCCTATCCCTTTAAATGTAAGAATGGATCCCGAAGTTCAACCAAATGGAGACCTGATACTAAAACAGACTGAAATGTCTTTAGGGCTATTAAATTTGCCTCGAGATCGTATTTTGCACTATATTAATCAACAAATAAAGACACCCGATTGGCTGTATTTCGATTCGGAAAATGAACAACTTTATCTAGCGGTCACTCAAATTGATATTCAAAGTAACTTCCGTTTTAGTGTTCAAGAGCTTGATCTAACCGATAATGTTATTTCATTCTTAATTAAGGTGCCCCGTGCAGGAACGTTAGTGGAGTCAGCTAATTAGTCAACTGCTATCTGTTTTAACTGTTCTCCGATCAATCAAATGCATCTTGGCGTATTTGGTGCCAAGATTTTATCGAGCTTCGCTCAATAAAGGGGGTTCGACGCAGACGTTGCGACACGACATCGCAAACTTAGTCAACTTCCTCCCTCCCCACTGAAGTTAGTTGAACCAATCGCGCCGTTACTGGCTGTTGGATCTCCATTTAGACCTCACATGTTCCCTTATTTCTTATAACTGGGGGTCTTACGGCCAGCTACACTGCAATAAATTTCCGCTGAAAATCTTCAAGCGGGGGTTGACCCCCTGCTAATAAGCATTTATCTCAAACACTTCTAGAAGGGGAGACTTCTGCTGAATGAAGTTAAATACCACTATCGAACGATTGTAAACGACAGTATTAGCAGGTTAGAATCAGGGCAAAAGCTAGAATATGAGAATAGTCAAATAGCCTTCACCATTGGTGAGGGCTACTTCATTCTAGGTTATGTTGTAATAGGCTGGACCGTGGCTAAAGCTAATTGATCATCCAAGGCTGTCTCCATTTGCCAACTATACAACCTCTAATTATAAAATTTTATTGGTGCTTTTAATCTCAAGCTGGGATCAGACCCTATCCACTGCGTTAACGTGCGATTAATTTAATATCCCCTAGCTCTGAGCGCAATTCAATATGCGGACCATCACTATGCCTAATATAGGTTTGACCGACCACTGAATCTGTTATTTCAGATGCAGATGCATTTTCTACGTCCACATCACCAAGCTCTGTTGATAATGTAAATGAATAATCATCAGGTTGATCTAGTAATGTTAGTCTAATATTCCCAACACTGGTAGCCATATCTATCGTATCATCCCACTCGAGTAAGGCTACCCTGAGATCTGCTACATCACCCTTTAAGGTCAAGTTACCCGAAACACGATCCAATTCAATTCCACCTACATTGGTTTTTACCTCCCCATTAGTCACAGCCAGGTCATCAAATGTAACATCACCAACATCAACAAATACTCCCAATTGATCCACAGTTAATCCTTTACCATAAAGTGAACCTACGTTAAGTTGTGCATGAATTTCATTGATTACGCCTTCTGGGAGAGCTATGTTAAGTGTTAACTGATTATTTTTTAGCATCGGAATAAATGAGGTCCAAGTCTTGTGGTCCTGATCAATGGTAATACTTAGCTGATCATCTTGTTCGTTTATGGTCAAAAATTGATCGACATCCGTATTGCTATAGCCTGTTAACTTAATATCAATTTGATCCTGTGTATTTGGTTGAATATTAATCTGACCTACATCTACATCTAAGTGCAAAGAAGAAAACTGATCGACTTCAAATTGATAAGCCTGATTAATATTAATTTTATTCTCAGACTGTAACAATTTATCACGATTGATAAATGTTCCTATTCCACCAATAATAACCGCTAATAAACCTATAAATGCTAGCTTTTTCATCCTCTCACCTCACCCTCTCACCATTCGTCTCATTACCTGGAAGTAACGATGGACGAGCCAGAACAAAAACTTAGAAATGTAATATTGTGCAACAAATAATAGTAATCCTAAACCAAATGCCGCTATGGCGACAAAGATCTCAGGTACAGCAAATAGTGAGAATTGCCACAAAACTACAAATGGAGCGATCATGAGGACAACTGATGCAACCCATAGCATAAGCCAGGCTAATCCAATACCAAATGCTGGGCCCAAAACGACAATAAGATTAAACATGACTAGTAATATGAACACAAATACATTACTTTTTGATTGATTTGGTTCTGATTCTTCTGCAGATGTTGGATAATAGTCAATTTGGTCTGCATGAATGGCTAATTCTTTCTCTGCTACGGCTTTTGGACGCCCTAACGTTAAAATTAAATCTTGCTCTGATTGTCCATCTATTTCGGCTATTTTAAATTGGTCACGATACATTTCTAAAATATCATCACGTACCGGCTTTGGTAGTGACCTTAAATGATAAGTCAATTCCTGTAGATAACGCTTTTGATCCACTAACATCCTCTCCTGTCTTAAACAAGCTGGTGCTTATGAGCATAGATTGCTGCTTGTGTACGATCGTGCACTTCTAGTTTACTTAATATATTACTGACATGCACTTTCGTTGTTTTTAAAGCAATGAATAGCTCATCTGCAATTTCCTGATTAGTCTTTCCTTGAGCAATTAACAAAAGGATTTCTTTTTCTCTTGCTGTTAAATCTTCGTGTAAAGCAGATGGTTGATTACCTCGCATTTTAGCCATCATTTTGTTAGTGACCTCTGCTTCAAAAACAGACTCACCATTGGCTGTTTTGCGGATCGCATCAGCGATATCACTAGCCTTAGATGTTTTAAGCAAATAACTAGTCGCACCTGCTTCTAGAGCTGGATAAACCTTATCATCATCAACAAAGCTCGTTACCATTAAAATTTTTGCTTCTGGCCATTCCTGAATAATCCGCTTCGTTGCTTCAATCCCATCCATTTGATCCATGACAATATCCATCAAAATGATATCTGGCTTGAGCTTAAGTGCTAACTCAATTGCTTCATTACCATTACTTGCTTCCGCTACCACTTCAATATCAGGCTGTGTGGTAAGGTATGTTGTAACACCGATTCTAACCATTTCATGATCATCAACAAATAAAACGCGTATCACTGTGATTCATCCCCCTCTTTATTTATCAAAACGCGCACCTCAACTTTTGTACCTTGATTAGGTACACTCACAAGTCGATACTGTGCCCCAATTTCCTCTGCTCTTTCCTTCATGTTAACAAGTCCGTATGAACCCGATTGCTGTGCTTCACTATCAAATCCAACCCCGTCGTCAACAACAGAAAGCACGACCATTCCATCACGTTCTATAAATAAAACATCAACTTGACTTGCCTTAGCATGTCGCAATGCATTTGATAGAGATTCTTGCAGGATTCGAAATAAATGATCTTCAACAGCTCGATTTAATGTAATCTGTTCAGTTCGCCAGTTAACATGAATCGGTATTTTAGCTACAAGCTCGGTTAATAGTTGATCAATCCCTTCTTTTAATGCATGATCCTTCAAAGCAATTGGCCGTAAATGCAGAAGTAATGCCCGCATTTCTAGCTGTGCCTGCTGGATCATTGACTCCACTTGCTCAAGCGGGCGTTTAAGCTGGTCTGAATTTGTTTCTGACATTTCGTTGATGGCTGAGACAAGCATCGATGCTGCAAAGAGTTCTTGACTCACAGAATCATGTAGCTCACGAGCAAGCCGGTTTCGTTCCTCGGTAATTCTGGCTTCAATTTGCTCTTCTTGATCCTCAATCCGTTCACTCATAACCTTTTGTATTCGCATGGTTTGGGCATGGAGATTCGTTTGAATCCTACTAATCAAATAGGTGATCATTTGCGTTTCACTTACTTTTCCATAGTAACGGACCCGCTCATCATTACCTGCTTCAACCTGTTCAAGTAATTGATGAATGATTTTAAATTCCTTCTTATAGATAAGATAAGGGATTAAAGATGTTAACAAACTAGCAACAATTATGACAAAGATTAAGATGAGTCCCAATGGAAACCGTCCAAATGAAGTGCTTAAAAGCACTGGCCATGATAATGAGCTTACTTGTGTAAACAAAATAACGAGAAAACCGATTGAGAACAACATGATGATGCAAAAATTCCGAAGGAAAATTGAGAAAAACGCCTTTTTCATCCGCGCTTCACCTCAATCTTCCCAGCAAGCATTGAGGTATATATTTTGATCCGCTGATTGGCTGTTTGGTAATTTGCTGTTTGATAATGCACCGTTCGATTGGTTAACTGATCATCACCATAACCAAAAAAATTAACTGAGCCGATCATAACAGAATGATGAATACTGACTTCAACATCGTAAGGGACAATAATTTTGATCGAACCAAGTAAGTGACGCATAACTATAATAGGTTCACCCTTCGGTAAAACAGTTTTATTTAAATTAATCACTGTTTCACCAGCTAGGGTTTGGTAATTAATATCTTGCCACTGATAAGGACTGTCACCTGTCGTTTGCTTACCAAACCATTGATTTGAAAATAAAACATCCTCCTGCTGAATTGGCTCATCACCAAATTGCAGTTCCTTTTGCTCAGGCTTGATGTTTGTTTTATGTTGATAAAAGTAAAGGACAGTGACAAAGATGATTGCTGCAATGATTAATCGGAAAAACATCGTGTCCATTATCGTTATAGCTAATGCAACACAGCCAACCCAAAACGCGATACGCCCCTGCGGCCGATAGTAATAACGCCACGATAAGTAAATGACGCCTCCCCAGACTAAGAGCCATATCCAAACATCTGATCGGACAAACACAAATTCTACGGCAAATAAAGCAAGTGCCGCTACCACTATATAAAATAAGAGATTCTTATTCATTTGATTAAACATAGGCGTACCCCTTTATGGTGAAAATAGGTAGTCAAGCTATTGCTTAACTACCTATAGCGTACACGAACTTAGTTAGAAATAGAATCCTTTTTTTCTAATTCTGCAAATCGTGCATCTAAAGTATGCAAACGATAGTTCGTGTTTACCTGTTGTTCTAACCGCTCAATATAATCTTCCGCTTCGGCGAACTTGTTGCTGCTTCGGTCTAAATATTCGGCTTGTAGAACCTGATTTATCCCTCGGTGCACCCGTGCTAAATTTTCACGTCCTTTTAATTCAAGACGTTTCACGTACAAGTTTTTAAGCTGATGCTGCATCTCACCATATTTTGTTTCAATTTCTTCAATTTGATTCGTCGCGTTAGCGGCTAGCTCAGACAATTGATCGACACGTACTTGATATTTATCAGCCTCAAGCTTTGCTTCTTGATAAAGCTCTGTTTCATCCATTTTTTCTGCTAAAGCCATTTGTTTCGTTCTCTTATCCAGCATGTGCTTGGCTTGGTTTAATTCTTTTTGGTATTGTTGCTTAATCACATACTGTTTCTCAATTAATTGCTTTAATTTCTTCACCTCATCCTCACATTTACGAATATATTGATTTAAATGTGTCATCGGGTGTTTTTCTTCTTTTTGATCAAGTAAATGATGAAAATCAGCTACAATAGAATCCTTTAACCGTGTAAATATATTGCTCATGGTCTTCCACTCCTTTTTTTAATCAATAATCCAGTCTTTTTCTTCGTCATACAGTTTTGCTTTTCGATAGCTTCGATATGTGTAATACAAGAGGATCGCAGCTACAATGCCAATCAATGCTGGTGTGTTTGAAATTGCCATCGATACTCCCATCAATGCAACAATGCTCCACCCAATCTTGGCACCTACTGAATCCGTTAAGAGAAAACGGCGCACAGCGTAATAAACAATTGCTAAGCTAATAACTAAGCCAACTAATGGTGCTACAGTGGTCAATATGATTATCCCTGTGATTAACGCAATGATAACAAATAAGAATGTACGCATTGCCTCGACCTCCTTTCGATACCTTAATTCTAACCTGAGCCTTCCTTTCCCGTAACAGGCTCAGGCTATATCTTGACTTAAGACTAGAGATGTATCTCAAGGTAAGACCACTACTCCTGCAAATAAATAAAGCTTAGCTAAAAATTATTTAGCTAAGCTTAAAGAATGAATGACGCCAGCTTTGCTTCGGCTGGTCTTCTGGCTGATAATTAAAAAAAGGATAGTATTTAAGTTTACCATGGTAGACAGGACTCAATTCGCGCCAGTTACGTAAATCTTCCGGACGTATTAAGCCAGGCGGCTTCGGACCAGTATACACGCCACACTCCTGTAAAATCGTTGCCACAAACTGTGAACAGAAATACGCATTTTTACGGCGGAATTCTTTATTCATCATGACACCAAATAATCCTAAAAAATTATAACGGTATAAGTGCTTATGGCTCTCCATGATCATTATTTGTTCCACCAATTGATTGTATTCTGTCTCAGACACTTTTAACTGGTAGATCGCACAACTTGAGCGATTGAAAAATGGTAAATTTAAATTTTCTTTAATGAATCCACCGATAAAAGGATTGTTAGGTTTTTTACGCCCAAAGCTATATACATAATTAAGTTCACGATCAAGTGCTATTGAGACATGATTTAACGATGACCTAGTATAAAAATCAATTGTCTTTGCTAACATCGTACCCGTACTAAGAAACAACAAATAGACTGTTCTTGTTTTCATTCGTCATCCCCCTTCCACATCTATATAACTAATAGACTTTTTTTTGGACAAAATGGTTTCATATAAAGTGAAACTTCGTTCAGTGGGGGGGCGACGCATAGGGTTTGCTCGTGCAGACGATGTGACACGACGTCGCGAACTTAGTTAGCTACCTCTCCCCCACTGAACGTTAGTTGAACCAATCGGGCCGTTACCGGCTGTTAGATCTCCCTACTTAGACATGACGTGTCCCCTTATTTCTTGAACTGGGAGGCTTACAAAAGCCCTTCGATAGGGCGAGTAATCGTAGCCCCAGCCAGTTACACTGCAATAAATATAGCTATTATACCAAATTCAGATAATAATGGGAGACTCTTTTATTTTGAAATCATTTTCGGAGATAATCAAATCCCCAGATGTTATCAAACTTCGATCGATAACTTTCCTATCAAACCGAAGGCTTTAACTTTATTCAGTCGTTATAGAAGTGGGAGCATTACCTGCTGAATAATGTTAAATTAAGTTTCGAGATTAATAATTGTTAGGAGGTATATCATGCAATTTTATAATTTTATAGCGGGCAGTCCACAGACTTCCCGCTACATTGATTGTACAATATATGCGACTGATCTCGTTATATTTAATGAACAACTAAACTCGTATTACTTTTTTAATTTCGCTAAGGCATCAGCTAAGGCCGAATTGGTGAAATGATCATCATTATTCTTTTTTAAATATTTATTTATATCTCGCTTGGAGGCTTTCTCAGTACTTTGCTTTTCTTTACGCTTTTGGAAGGCAGATAGCTTCTCACGATAACCGCAACGACATGAGAAGGTCTGTGCGTTACCTTTTCCACGCAATTCCATCTTCTTATGACAGTTCGGACAGCGTGCATTTGTTTTTCTAGCGATGTGTTTCTTTTCACCACATTCACGATCTTGACAAACAAGCATTCGACCATTTTTCCCGTTTACTTCAAGCATGAGCTTACCACAATTAGGACATTTTGTTCCTGTAATATTATCGTGCTTAAACGATTCTCGACTCTGTTTTATTTCAGCGACTACTTTGGCAGCATATGTTTTCATTTCATCAATAAAAACAGCTTTCTTAAGCTTCCCCTCAGCAATGGCGGTTAGCCTTTGCTCCCATTTAGCAGTTAAAATCGGTGAGCGCAAATCAGCAGGGACCATGTTTAGTAGCTGACGTCCTTTTGAAGTCGTGTATAAATACTTCCCTCTACTTTCAATATAATGGGTATTAAATAGCTTATCAATAATATCAGCACGTGTGGCAACCGTTCCTAATCCCCCTGTTTGATTTAACGTATTGGCTAGCTTTTGATCTTTTGTCTCAAGGAATTTTACCGGGTTTTCCATGGCTTGTAATAATGTTCCTTCTGTAAAACGTTCTGGAGGCTGAGTTTCTCCTTTGGTTAGCTTGACCTTGACTTCAAGAGTTTGTCCCTCTCTCAAATCAGGTAATCTAACCTGATCTCCTTGATCTTGATAAAGGACCTTCCATCCTAAATCTTTTACATGATTCTCTGTTGTGACGAAGCGTTCTCCTGCCACCTCTAAAATGATCGTCGTTTGCTCAAAACGATAAGGGTTAGATAAAACAGCTAAAAAACGCTTAACAACGAGATCATAAATTTTTCGTTCTTTATCATCTAATTCTGCTAAAAATACGGGCTCTTCAGTTGGAATAATGGCATGGTGATCAGAAACCTTACGATCATCAACAAACGACCGATTAGCTTTGATACCTTGTTGCAGAATTTTCTTAGCTGTTGCAGTATATTGATCAACACCACAAGCGTCAACTCGATCCTTTAAGGTTGCAACTACATCATTTGACAAAAAACGCGAATCTGTCCGTGGATAGGTTAAAATTTTGTGATGTTCATAGAGCTTTTGCATAATCGATAAGGTTTGTTTTCCCGAAAAGCCGAATGCCTTATTTGCTTCCTGCTGTAATGAGGACAGGTCGTATAGTGGCGGGGCATAACTTTTCTTCTCAACTCGTTTAACGGCTGTAATGCGCGCTTTTTTTCCTTGTAAGGATGTTAAAAGCTGTTCAGCCTTTTCCTGATTATAAATACGACTATTGTTTTGTTCATCCTGCCAGACAAAATGAAGTCCATGGTTAGCATGAGCCTGGATTCCATAAAACAGCTTTGATTTAAATTGTTTAATTTCATCTTCTCGCTTAGCAATCATTGCTAATGTTGGTGTCTGAACACGCCCACTTGATAGTTGAGCATTATGCTTGGTCGTCAAAGCACGCGTTGCATTTAACCCGACATACCAATCAGCTTCCGACCTTGCCGCAGCCGCTGCATACAGATTTTGATAGGCTTGACCTGGCTTTAAGTTTTTGAAACCATCACGAATTGCTTTGTCTGTTACCGAAGAAATCCACAACCGCTTAATCACTTTGTTAATCCGTGCTTTTTCAAGTATCCAACGGGCGACAAGCTCCCCTTCTCGTCCGGCATCAGTTGCAATAATAACCTCATTTACATCTTTACGATTCAATTGAGCCTTGACAACTTGAAATTGTCGATTTGTTTGGCGCATCACCACGAGCTTCAATCGATCCGGTAGCATGGGTAAGTCTTCGATTCTCCATGTCTTGTATTTGACATCATAGGCTTCTGGATCAGCGAGAGTCACTAAATGGCCCAATGCCCAAGTCACAATATATTTAGAGCCTTCGAAAAATCCATTCTGTTTTTTTGTGCAATTTAGCACCCTTGCTATGTCGCGACCAACAGAAGGCTTTTCAGCCAAGACAACAGTTTTACTCATAAATTTCATTCCTTCCTCTCATCAAACTTTCTTAAGCTTATCATAATGTAATGGAAATACGAAAGGATGGCACAATTAAAACGTAATTGAGAGACGTATGAAGCGATGAAGGGGACGGTTTGAGCAACACAGCGTATGCTTTTAGATACGTGAGTAGCGCAAAAACGAGCCAACAATGAGATGCGACGCTTATCATTCGGTGATTTTTTAATATCCCCTTAAATGCAGTTAAAAAATTGCCGAATTAGAAGCAAGCAGATTGAGGCGGCGACGGTTTGAGCAACACAACGTATGCTTTTAGATACGTGAGTAGCACAAAAACGAGCCAACAATGAGATGCGACGCTTATCATTCGGTGATTTTTTAATAACCCCTTAAATATAGTTAAGAAATTGCCGAATTAGAAGCAAGCAGATCGAGGCGGCGACGGTTTGAGCAACACAACGTATGCTTTTAGATACGTGAGTAGCGCAAAAACGAGCCAACAATGAGATGCGACGCTTATCATTCGGTGATTTTTTAATAACCCCTTAAAGTCAGATAAATCATCAGAAAAGTCAAATACCCCCCACCAACTCCAACACATGTAATGTAAGCCTGCTCAGGTTGACTAGAACGATACCTTTCAAACCAGGCCCTTACCAGATCGGCACTAACTATTAAGCTTGGAGTAATAAAAAGAGTTAAAAAAGGTGGTAGTACTCCAAATTGATCAATACAATAAATACTATATACTAGAATGGTCACACCTAATATAATTCTAACTATTATTTCTACAGACATATGTTTTTGATTAATATATTGAGGTCCCCACCACTTCCTTTTAGGAAGATGATAACGTTGAGATATTTTTCTTGTCATAAAAATGTTAACAAGAAAATAAATCAGTAGATAACTTAACACTAGCGCAACCATAGTTTGTTCTACCCCTTTCAACTTGGCTGATAACTACTGTAAACCTTGCACACTAATTTAAGTACATTTCTTCACACTTTATTTTTAGTTTAACATTCCAGGCTTCTATATTGAAGAACTTTCCATCTTAGACTCCTCACGATATTGAACATCTATGTTGCAATCCTGCTATAATAAATTTAACTTTATACCGCAGGAGTCTCCCACTCCTAACAAGGGTTGAGATAAATGCGCCTATTTGTATTCCATTTGACGAGGGTTAAAAACCCAGCTGAATAAAGTTAAAGCCTCCGGCGGATGCTAGAGATTCAGCGGAAAGTTATCGAGCTTCACTCGATAAAATCTGGGTGTAAATACACCAAGGTACATATTTGATTTATTTTTTAAAAAGGAGTGTTGGTAGTGGCTGTCGTATTAACCAATCAAGGATTTGTAGCTAGTGAAGCCCTGCATTATCCTTATCAGGAGCGGGGCCTACAGTTTGGTGATGGTATTTATGAGGTTATTCGTGTTTATCAAGGTCGACCTTACTTAATGACAGAACATCTTGATCGATTGTATCGTTCAGCAGAAGCGATTAAATTGACCATTCCATTTGATAAGGAACATTTACGGCAACAGCTTTTGGCGTTAATTAATGAAAATCGGCTAACAGAGGATGGTTTAATCTACTTGCAAATAACCCGTGGTTCTGCAAAGCGCCTACACCTTTTCCCTGACTGTGAACCAAACTTCTTCGCCTACACCGATAAGCTTGCACGACCGCTTGAACAGATTAAAACAGGTATCAAGGCTATAACAAAGCAAGATATTCGCTGGCACTATTGCTATATTAAAAGCTTAAACCTGTTGCCCAATGTGTTGGCCAAGCAAGAAGCATTTGAACAAGGAGCATTTGATGCGATCCTACATCGTGACCAGATTGTCACAGAATCAACAGCTGCTAACGTGTTTATAGTGAAAGATGATGTAATCATAACACATCCAGCAACTGAGCGGATTTTACATGGTTGTGTTCGCAATCGCTTAATTTTATTAGCTAAATTAAATGAAATTCCTGTAGTTGAAGCCTATTACTCTGTTTCAGATTTACTTGAGGCTAATGAGGTCTTTTTGACCAGTAGTGGCATCGAAGTACTCCCTGTGGTAGAAATTGATGGGAAAAAAATTGGCACAGGTAAAGTCGGTGTGATGACCAAAAGCCTACAGGATCTTTACCAGCGTGACGCAGGCTTAAAATAATTTTTTTGTGGCTTACGAGTAATAATAGGTGCTGGTCGATCGATTCTTTGCAAAATACGTCAGGCTCAAATCATTTAAAATACCGATCCTTCGCAAAGGATCGGTATCGAAACATTATTTAAATACTTTGATTCGCTCTGCAATTGGCTGGAATTCTTTTTCGCCTGCTTCAGCTTCTGGTTTTCCAAATGGCATTTGAGCCCGAAGTAACCAGCTATCTGGTGTTTGCCAGCGTTGCTTAACTTCTTCATCGATAAGTGGATTATAATGCTGTAAGGTGGCACCCAAACCTTCATTTTCTAGCGCTGTCCAAACAACATATTGAAGAATACCTGATGCCTGTTCTGACCAAATTGGGAAGTTTTCCTTATATAAGGCAAATTGCTCTTGAAGACCTTTTACTACATCTTGATCTTCAAAGAATAATACCGTTCCATACCCAGATTTAAAGCTTTCAATTTTGTTATCCGTATCAGCAAAGTTTTCTGCTGGCACAATTTTGCGCAACTCTTCTTTTGTTAAGTCCCAAAGTGCTTTGTGCTCATCACCAAATAATAGTACGATACGTCCGCTCGTCGCGTTAAAGGAATATGGGGTATGCTTAATCGCAAACTCCACCACTTCTTGTACACGTTCTTCTGGTACAACCTTCTCGTCACTAATGACATAAATAGAGCGACGATCTTCTACCGCTTGATAAAAATCCTTTGCCATTCTCATTGCCTCCTCAATTTTTTGTGCTAAAATACACAAAGTTTTATCATAACACGCTTAGTATACCGAGCTTGATTTTTCAATGTCAATTAATTAGCTCGAATTCAAACTATTTTTTTTTACTCCTTATTGTTATGCCCAATTTTCTAACAGATATGATCAATTTAGCCATCGGCCATGAATAAATTTTTGGCTTGTGTTTCTAATTAAGACATAGAGTAAGCTTAGACTCATCATCCTTTTACATGACATATTCTGTCTCAATTAATTTGAAGATGCCAATCTTTTAATACTCTGATAAGATTGACTTATCAGCATTTTTCGCTTAAGCTAGGCTTTAATTATGTCTTTTTTGGAGGAACAATATTAATGTTACAAGCTACTAATGTCAGTTTGCGTTATGGTGATAAAAAGTTATTTGAAGATGTGAATATTAAATTTACTCCTGGTAATTGCTACGGACTAATTGGTGCTAATGGTGCTGGAAAGTCCACCTTTTTAAAAATATTAGCCGGAGAAATTGAACCACAATCAGGTCATGTATCATTAGGTAAAGATGAACGATTGGCCGTGTTAAAACAAGATCATTTTGCTTTTGAAGCGTATCCTGTAATCGAAACCGTTATTCTTGGTCATAGCCGACTGTATCAAGTTATGAAAGAAAAGGATGAAATATACGCCAAAGCAGAGTTTACTGAAGAGGATGGCATGCGTGCTGCCGAACTTGAAGGAGAGTTTGCCGAGCTTAATGGCTGGGAAGCTGAAGCAGATGCAGCTATATTGTTAAAAGGGTTAGGCATTTCGGAGGAACTTCATGATAAGAAAATGGCTGATCTAACGGGCTCTGACAAAGTGAAGGTTTTATTAGCTCAGGCTTTGTTTGGTTCACCAGATATCTTATTACTTGATGAGCCGACCAACCACCTTGATATTCAAGCCATTCAGTGGTTAGAGGAGTTTTTGATCAACTTTGAGAACACTGTTATTGTCGTATCACACGATCGTCATTTTTTGAATAAGGTTTGTACGCATATCGCTGATGTCGATTTTGGTAAGATCGAGTTGTACGTGGGTAATTATGACTTTTGGTATGAATCTAGCCAACTTGCTTTACAAATGGCACAGGATCAAAATAAGAAGAAAGAGGAGAAAATTAAAGAGCTACAAAATTTCATTGCCCGTTTTAGCGCCAATGCATCAAAATCTCGACAAGCAACCTCTCGTAAAAAAATGCTAGAGAATATTACACTTGATGATATTAAGCCATCATCAAGACGTTATCCATACGTGGCTTTTACACCAGATCGGGAAATTGGTAATGATTTATTACGTGTTGAAGGGTTAACTAAGACCGTAGATGGGGTTAAAGTTTTAGATAACGTCAGCTTTACCTTAAATAGAAATGATAAGGTTGCTTTTGTTGGAAGAAACGAGGTAGCTAAAACGACATTATTTGAAATTCTAGTGGGAGAAATGGAACCAGATCAAGGGACGTATTCATGGGGAGTGACAACTTCGCAATCTTACTTTCCTAAAGACAATAGCAAGTTTTTTGAGCATTCTGATTTAACGTTAGTCGAGTGGCTAAGGCAATATTCACCAGAGGATCAAACCGAAACATTTTTACGTGGGTTCCTTGGTCGGATGCTCTTTTCTGGTGAAGAAGCACTTAAAAAAGCAAAAGTTCTTTCCGGTGGTGAGAAAGTACGTTGTATGCTCTCAAAAATGATGCTTTCTAGTGCCAATGTATTGGTGCTCGATGAGCCAACCAACCATTTGGATCTTGAATCGATTACCTCAGTCAATAATGGGTTAATTAAATTTAAAGGGGCGGTTCTTTTTACGTCACACGATCATCAATTTATAAATAGTATCGCTAACCGATTAATTGAAATTACACCTAAAGGCTTGTTCGATAAAGAAATGAGTTATGATGAGTATGTTACTGACAAACCATTACAAGAAGAGATTGCTAAGGCTTACCAATAGAAGCAGGTTAAAACGAAACAAAAGGATTTAAGTAAAAATCAAAATGAGGTAGACCGGATAAGTATGCGCTTGTCCGGTTTTTTTCGATATAAGTAATCTAATCTAACGTCCTGTATAGTCCCTTCTACCATTTCACAAATGGAGACTAGAGTGACCTTGATTTTATCTTGAATTCTAAATAAACAAGGCTTTCTAGACATTTTAATTAGCTATGTATAATACGTATCGACTTTGTGAATTTATTTTCGTCATCGCTTTCATAACCCGTTATTATAAGGTTATTCGAAAAAGTTTGTGAAATATAACACAAATCCCTTGCGACTTAAAAAACTAATAGGTATAATAAGTTTTGTAAGATTTTATGTATGTTTATTGCTAAATGTGAAATAATGAACCTAAAAGATGGAGGATGACAAGTCATGAAAGTAGCCGTAATTGGATGTACTCACGCAGGAACAGCAGCGATTAAGAACACCTTAGCTCTATATCCAGATGCGCAAATCGAGGTATTTGAGCGAAACAATACTGTTTCATTCTTATCCTGTGGAATTGCACTTTATGTGGGTGGTGTTGTAGAAAAAGCTGAATCGCTTTTCTATGCATCGGTTGAAGGGTTTCAAGAGCAAGGTATTAAAATGCACATGGAACACGAAGTTGCAAGTGTTGATATTGAAAAGAAACACCTTATTGCTAAAGATTTAAATACGGGTGAAGTTGCTACACACACTTACGATAAATTAATTATTACGACTGGATCTTGGCCTATTACACCACCAATCCCAGGCTCAGATTTAGAAAACGTTGTTTTATGTAAAAATTATGACCATGCCAAAGAGATTATTCGTCGTTCTGAAAATGTTGAAAATGTAACAGTCGTTGGTGGTGGCTACATTGGTGTTGAATTAGTTGAGGCATTTGAAGAAAACGGCAAAAATGTTACTTTAATTGATGCTGAATCACGTATTTTAAATCGCTATTTAGATAAAACCTTTACTGATCCAGTCGAACAATCTTTCCGTGACAAAGGCGTTAACTTACTCTTAAACCAAACTGTTTCTGGCTTTGAAGGCAACGGTAAAGTCGAGAAGGTATTAACAAATGAAGGTGAAGTTAAAGCGGATTTAGTCGTGATGTGTATTGGCTTCCGTCCGAATACAGAACTTATTAAAGGCCAAGTTGACATGCTACCAAATGGTGCAATTATTGTCGATGAATACATGCGTACAAGCGCTAAAGATGTATACGCAGCAGGTGACTGCTGTGCAGTACCTTATAACCCTACAAAGCAATCAGCTTATATTCCATTAGCCACGAATGCTGTACGTATGGGGACTTTAGTCGCCCAAAACCTAGTTGAAGCTAAGCTTCCACACCCAGGTACACAAGGAACATCTGGATTGAAGATTTACAACCACTACATTGGTTCAACTGGTTTAACTGAAACTGCTGCCGAAATCAATGGTATTGAGGTTCGTTCTGCTTACCTAGAAGAGACCTACCGTCCAGACTTCATGCCTGAAAACAATGTGATTAAGTTAAAGCTTGTTTATGAAGTGAGTAGTCACCGTGTAGTAGGGGCTCAAGTCATTTCAGATACCGATTTAACACAGGTTGTTAATACTGTAAGTGTTGCGATTGCTAACGATATGACCATTGAGCAACTAGCTCTAACCGATTTCTTCTTCCAACCACACTTTAACAAGCCTGTTAACTACTTGAATGAAGTGGCATTACAGGCTATGCAACAAGAAGTAGAAACGACTGTAAAATAAATATTAGATATACAAAAAATGCTGAGGCTCTGTCTCAGCATTTTTGTATTGGAACGCTCATTCATCTCATATCTAAACACCACAATCTTTAGGCAAATACCCTGATTTGTTGCATACTTTTTCTAATATCTGTTTGATCAATTACATTCTTAATTTTTAAAGTTGATAAGGGTAGTGATAACCGGATCAAATAGGGTAGAAAATAGGCATCTCAATCAATTTCATCCATGATGGTTAGATTACCCTTAAAACTAGATAATTAGATACTGTTGAAATATTTTAAACTCTAGATTATTTGAACGCTCCATACCAATGGCCACCTATCATTTATACATACGACTGGACCCTATTAGAATGATCCAATAGAACATGATAATCCACCATAATAACTCCTCTGTCATATACTCTACCAGACATCATTAAAAATGAGCTGTCAACTAACAGCTCATCGCCGCTTCACAGCTTTGAATACTGACCTAATGCGTAATTTTTAGCACAACATTTTACAATTTTCCGGTAATTTGAAAGGATTTTCTTTATTAATACGATCATAAAACATAATTCCATTTAGGTGATCTATTTCATGTTGAATAACAATAGAGGAATAGCCTTTAAGTTTTAATACTATTTCTTCTCCTTCTAAATTAAGCCCTTTTACTTTAATTCGCTCATATCTTGGGACAAAACCTTTTATATCGCGATCAACAGACAGGCAGCCTTCACTGGGTGACATATAAATCGTGGAAACAGAATGGCTGATTATTTTTGGATTAATTAGGGTATATTCATGCTTTTGTCCTTCCTCATCAGTTAAATAAGCTACGAACATACGTTTATTCAAACCAATCTGATTCGCTGATAAGCCAACCCCTGCGCGCAGTTTATATTTTTTGGATAGGTAGGGATCTTGACTATTTTTCAAGAAATGCATCATACAAGTTAATGTTTGCTTATCTTCATTAGATGGAGGTACCATCACCTTTTGTGTTGGTTGACGTAGGATTTCGTTTTTTTCCCTTACAATATCTTTCATTGTTATAATATAATCTGAATGAAATTTACTCATAAATAAACAATTCATCTACCTTTACTCTTAACGTTTTTGATAATTTGAAAGCCAGTTCTAGTGTGGGATCATATTTATCATTCTCTATACAATTTATTGTTTGTCTCACAACTCCACACTCTTTGGCAAGTTGTTCTTGTGTGATCCCCAACTTCTTCCGTAATACTTTAATTTTATTTTTCAACAGCATCACCTTTCAAAGTACACTAATATTATAACAACAAATTCTCCAAATATGTCAATAACTTTGGACATTTTTCAGAATCTATTTGAGGGTTTATACACAATAATTCAAGCATGAAAGACCATTTTTGATGAATCAATGATGGGAACATATGTGATTACTATTAGCATATTACCCTGATAACTTACCAGCTGATGCAAATTTGGAGTCAGAGGTCGAAAAAATCTATTTTGCCTTTGAAATTGATCACCAACTCTTTTTCTGGGATTTTAACTGATGAAATTGAAATCGGGGATGAGAAAATACAACTCCAAGGGTCTAGCATTCTGTGATAACAAAAGGCATGAGAAGGACCGTTAACCCAAAAGGCTAACGGTCTTCTTTGATTGAATCATCATTGATGTTAGTGAGAAATCTCCAATTTTATTAATACAAAAAAGGAAATGACACTGAATGATCCCCATTATATGAAAGTCATGCAACTGCTTGAGCAACTTAAGCGTAATGGTAAAACAATTATTATTGCTGCACATGATAAAGAACTAGGTAACAATCCTTTATTTGATCATTTGATCGAATTAAATGAAGGTAAAATCACTTCCAACACCTCAATTGCGCATTATATGCATCAGCAGTAGAGAGCAGATCCTTGCTTATTTGGACCTACTCTTAGCTGCATCAATGAGAGATTTAATTTCTGTTTGCTTCCCTTGATTCAGACTTGCTACGATCTTACTACCAACGACCACCCCATCGCAATAGTGACTTAATGATTGAACATGTTCAGGTGTTGATACACCAAAGCCTGCTAATACAGGGACTGGACTTATTTGTTTTAGATTGTGTAAATACGTACCGACTTGATCAGCAAAGGCTGTTCGAGTACCCGTTGTTCCTGTTACGGTTACAGCATATAGAAATCCTTCTGTCTGACTAGCAATACGCTCAAGACGTTCCTGCGGGCTTGTGAGCGCTACTAACTGAATAAGTGCAATCTCATGCCTAGTTAGGTCGTCTTTTAACAATGCCGATTCTTCTAATGGTAAGTCTGGAACAATAACTCCAGCTACTCCCGCGTCTAGACAGGCTTTAGCAAATTTATTCGTCCCATATAAATAAATGGGATTTAAATAGGTCATTAATACAATTGGAATGTCACGATTCCCTTTTGTTTCAGCCAACCTGTCAAGCACCTTGGTTAATGTTGTCCCATTAGCTAACGC
Source organism: Amphibacillus sediminis NBRC 103570 (assembly GCF_001552275.1). Classification (GTDB taxonomy): domain Bacteria; phylum Bacillota; class Bacilli; order Bacillales; family Amphibacillaceae; genus Amphibacillus_B; species Amphibacillus_B sediminis. The sequence continues at coordinate 21,887 of NZ_BCQW01000019.1, read as the reverse complement.
ACGTAAGCCTGCTTCTTGGATAGTTGGGCCATCAGCAACTGGATCAGAAAAGGGAATGCCGAGTTCGATAGCTGTAGCACCCGCTTTTGCCAGAAAATCAATCTGCTCAGGAAGTATGTCTAATCCCCCGTCACCAGCCATAATATACGGTACAAAGATTTTATCGTTTCTTGATAAGGTATGGGCAAAGGCTTGCTCCAATTTAACTTTAGTCACTGATCTTCCCCCCTAACGCATCTTTAACGGCTTCAACGTCCTTATCACCTCGGCCTGATAAACAAATAACAATCGATTGGTCTGGACGCATTTGTTTAGCTAACTTCTCTGTGTAGGCGACAGCATGGGCACTCTCTAACGCAGGGATAATTCCTTCTGTTTGAGATAATAGCTTTAACCCTGCTAGTGCCTCAGCATCGGTAATGGATTCGTATTTGACACGATTTATTTCTTTAAAATGACTATGTTCTGGCCCAACACCAGGATAATCTAATCCAGCGGAAATAGAATGTGGTTCAATAATTTGACCATCATCATCTTGGAGTAAATAAGTCATTGTACCATGCAGAATACCAACTTTCCCTTCTGTTAAGGTAGCAGCATGTTTTCCCGTGTCAATACCAGCGCCACCTGCTTCTACACCATATAGCTTAACACCTTGATCATTGACAAAAGGATAAAACATCCCCATTGCATTACTCCCGCCACCGATACAAGCTACCACAGCATCTGGACGTCCTCCCACCATATCATCAAATTGTGCCCGTGTTTCCATGCCAATTACACTTTGAAAATCGCGAACAATTTGTGGAAAAGGGTGAGGGCCTACAACTGAACCAATGATATAATGCGTATCTTCTACATTAGCAACCCAGTAACGCAGTGCTTCATTAACGGCATCTTTTAAAGTGCCATTACCTTGACTGACACTGACAACCCTAGCCCCAAGCAGCTCCATTCGAAAAACATTTAGTTTTTGACGGCGAATATCCTCTTCACCCATAAATACAATGCATTCCAAACCAAGCAGGGCACAAACAGTCGCTGTTGCGACACCGTGTTGTCCAGCTCCCGTTTCAGCAACTACCTTTTTTTTGCCCATTCTAACGGTTAGTAATGCCTGACCCAACGCATTATTAATTTTATGTGCCCCAGTATGGTTAAGGTCCTCACGCTTCAGGTAGATTTTAGCTCCACCTAGATGGTTCGTTAATCGTTCTGCAAAATAAAGTGGCGTCTCTCGACCGACATATTGCTTTAGATAAAAATCAAACATTTTATTAAATTCAGGATCACTAACTGCTTGTTGATAAGCCTGCTCTAGCTCAATAACTGCTGGCATTAATGTCTCGGGTACAAATCGACCTCCAAATGAACCATAATGTCCAGCTTGATTGGGTTGCTGATAGTTTGTCATTTCTTTTCACCTAACCTTCTTTGCATTTGTTATAAAATCCTGTATCTTATTCGGATCTTTTATACCATTAGTTTCAACACCACTTGAGACATCCACTCCGATCGGACTGGTGTAGGTAATCGCTGATTTTACATTTTCCGGATTTAATCCCCCCGCCAAAATAAAACAGTCTTTGATCGCATCAAAGGCGTCAATTAAACGCCAATCAAACGTCTGGCCACTACCAGCTTTTGAGCCATCAAGTAAAACATAGGCAACATAAGGTAAATAATCTTTAACCTGCTCCAAGTCTTGTCGACTATTTATCGAAAAAGCTTTAATAACTGGCTTTAAACTTGCCTTACATTGTTCAACTGACTCCTGACCATGTAATTGAACATAATCGAGGCCAATTAAACTAGCCACCTGATTAATTTGCGTGATAGGCAGATTGACGAACACGCCAACTGTTTGCACTTGACTCGACAAGCCTGCTTTTATTCGTTGCACTTGCTCTACGGTAACTTGACGCTTACTATCTGCAAAGACAAAACCAAGCAAATCTGCACCTGACTTTGTTGCAGCTAAAGCATCAGCTTCAGTCTGAATTCCACAGATTTTAGTCAGCATGACTAGCACCTGCTTCGGTGAGCTTGGTAAACGTGTCCTCTAGTTTAGTGGACCGCATCATTGTCTCTCCTACTAAGATAGCCTTAGCCCCTGCACGTCGTACACGAGCCACATCAGTACTATTCTTGATGCCACTTTCACTAATCAGTATTTGCTTAGAATGATCAATAAGTTTAGCTAATGCCTCAGTCACAGCCAAATCCACTTCAAATGTCTTAAGATTCCGATTATTTACACCAATTAAGCTTGCTCCTATTTGCTTCGCCAAAGCTAATTCGCTCGGATCGTGTACCTCAAGTAAAACTTCTAAGCCAAGCTTAGTCGCATAATGATATAATTGTTCAAGTCGCTGTTCGGGTAGTGCCGCGGCAATAAGTAAAATCACATCAGCACCCTGTTGGTAAGCCCGATCAATTTGAATCTCATCAATGATAAAATCCTTATTTAGGATGGGGAGATCAACAACTGAACGAACCTCACGCAAATCTTGAAACGAACCTTGAAAAAATGGTTGGTCAGTAAGGACAGAAATCATCGCAGCCCCTGCTTTTTGATAGGCAATCGCCTGTGCACGAGGATCAAGCTTAGCATTAATCACTCCTTTAGAAGGAGAGGCTCGCTTAAATTCTGCAATAATTTGAATCTGCTCTGCCTGTTGACAATAGCGATAAAATGAATGCAATGGTGCATGACGTTCCTGAGGCAGATAATGCTGTTTTAATTGTTCTACTTCTTTACGTTTTTCAGTTAAAATATCAGCTAAAATAGTCATTTTTTCACCCCTTGTTGATGTCGGCTACTGTAGTCGATCAAGAACTCTAGCTTACGCAAAGCAGCACCAGAGTCAATACTTTCTCGAGCAAGTTCAACACCCTCTTGAACACTATTTACTTTACCACTAGCAAAAATACCGAGTCCTGCATTAAGTAAAACTGTGTCTCTATGCGGACCTAGCTCGCCTTTTAACACTGACTTTAGCAGTCTAGCATTTTCAACTGCATCGCCTCCACGAATTGCTTCGTTCTCAACCGGAGTCAAGCCAACGTCCTCGGGGTTTAGTGTAAACTGCATCACTTCACCACGATCAAGCAGCACGCAATGGTTTTCACCTGCTAACGAAGCTTCATCCATATAACCAGCCCCATTAATGATCAAGGCACGTTTACGACCAAGCTGGTGAAGCACATTGGCCATCTGCTCTAATAATTCACGGCGATAGATGCCTAATAGCTGTGTCGTTAAATCAACAGGATTGGTCAATGGACCAATTAGATTAAAGATGGTTGGAATACCTAGCCCTCGTCTTACTTTCATGATTTGCTTCATAGCTGGGTGAACATGCTGGGCGAACAAAAAGGCAATTCCATTATCCTTTAACAACTCACTCATTTGCTCTGGTGTAGCACTTAATTCAACTCCTAATGCCTCCAGCACATCCGCACTGCCAGTTTTACTTGAGACACTCCGATTGCCATGTTTCGCTACAGTAAGACCTGCTCCTGCTAAGACAAAGGCACTTGTTGTGCTAATATTAAAGCTGTGTGAGCCATCCCCTCCCGTTCCACAATTATCGATCGCATCTGTCACCACCTCTGGAACAGAAAGTGCCTGCCGACGAATAACTCGAACAAGTCCAGTTATTTCATCAACGGTCTCCCCCTTCATACTTAACGCTGTTAGAAAGGCAGCAATTTGAGGCTCCGGCGTTTCAGGGTTAAAAAGCAACTGTGATGCCTGTTCCATTTCTTCAACGGTTAACGCTTGATGAGCGATTACTTTCTCTAGATATGTCTTCATCTGCACAAACCTCCCTAATCGTTGTTAAAAAATTCGCCAGTAGTTGTTTTCCTTCAGTTGTCCCTATCGATTCTGGATGAAATTGCATACCGTAGATCGGTAAAACATGATGTTTTATCGCCATGATCTCGTGATCGTCTATTGATGTAGCCGTCACGGTTAAACAATCGGGTAATGTATCCTTAAGAATTACAAGGGAATGATAACGCATCACTTCAATTTCCTTAGGTAAGCCTTGAAAGAGTTCAGCTTGATGATGCGTAATCAGAGATGTTTTTCCGTGCTTAATTTGCTTCGCATGGCTAACTTTCGCCCCATAGGCTTCTCCGATTGCTTGATGCCCCAAGCAGATTCCTAATATCGGCAGCTTTTGTTCAAAAGCTTTAACCACTTCAATGCATATTCCCGCTTCTTTTGGAGTACCTGGACCCGGCGATAATACAATTGCCTCTGGAGCTAATGCTTCTATTTCTTCAAGGGTAATTTGATCGTTTCGTACCACTTTCACTTCCACACCTAGCTCACTTATATATTGATAGAGGTTATAGGTGAACGAATCATAATTATCAATTAATAAAATCATGGTTAGTAACCTCCAATAATGCTTTTGCTTTATTTAATGTTTCCTGATATTCACTAATAGGATCTGAATCATAAACGATGCCAGCCCCAGCTTGAACATAAGCCGTTTTCTCTTTAATAACCATTGTTCGGATCGCTAATGCGAGATCAATGTCACCATTGATATTAATATAACCTACCGAACCAGCATAAACACCTCGCTTATCCTTCTCCAAATCATTAATGATTTGCATTGCTCTTATCTTTGGTGCACCCGACACTGTACCTGCTGGTAGAGTTGCAATAAGAGCATCTAACCCTGTATACGGATCGGCTAACTCCCCAGTTACTTCAGAGACAATGTGCATGACGTGCTGATACCGTTCAATCATCATATATTTGGAGACATTTACTGAGTTCACCTGACAGACACGCCCTAAGTCATTACGGCTCAAATCTACTAACATTTTATGCTCTGCCCGCTCCTTTTCATCTGCCAATAACTCATCAGCTAAAGCTTGGTCTTGTTCTTCTGTCTGACCACGTGGACGGGTACCAGCTATTGGGTTAGTCACAACTGTTTTTCCCTTGGTTTTTATTAAGCTCTCAGGAGACGCGCCTAATACTACCGAAGAGCCAAAGTCAATATAGAACATATATGGTGACGGGTTAGCTAGTCTTAGGCGTCGATAAAACGTAAACGGATCGACCGTAAAACGTGCTTTCATCCGTTGAGATAAAACAACCTGAAAAATATCACCATCAATAATGTGTTGTTTTGCTGTCTTAACCATATTTACAAATGTCTCTTGGTCAAGAGCTGGCTGAAAGGATAAATTGAACTTTTCCTGTGTCTGCTCTGGCTGAGGAGTCGATATTTGTTCTGCCAACTCTTTTACGCTAGATTGAAGCTGTTCAATTGATCGCTCTCCAGTAAAGTCAATCGCAACAAGACTTAAGGTTTGTTGTTTATGATCAAATATAACTAAATCTTGATAGAATAATAAATGTAAATCAGGCATGTTAATCTCATCAGTTAACATCGTCCCAATCGCTTCATAATCTCTGATGCAATCATAGCCGATGTAGCCAATTGCCCCACCATAGAATGGAAACGGCAAATCTAAATCAATTTGCGGAATATGTTGTTTAACAATTTCTAACGGCTTAGCTGTAATCAACTCGACTGTTCCAGCATGTTTAATCTCAACTTGTTGGCTCACTGCCCTTATTTCCTTAAATGGATTGATACCAATAAATGAATAGCGTCCTTTTTCTCCATGTCCACTTGAACTTTCGAGAATAAATTTGTTCTGCCCTTGAAGTCGATTAAACACGGTAATAGGGGTTAGCGTATCAGCGTTAAGCTGATGCAATTGAAATGGATAAGTCATGCCTGTTCACTCCTTTAATTCATGTTATTGAAAGGGATTTATTAAAAACGACCGAATGATGAACGGCGCATCCTCACTCAACATTTTGAACATACCCTTAACTCGCGTCTTGGCCGGCAAAGAAAAAAGTCCCTAAATAGCTCTTGCTATCTAGGGACGATCAATTATACCGCGGTACCACCACTATTTAGAGACAGATGTCTCTACTCTCTCAATCCGATTACGGGGATTAGCCGTCCTCCTCTACTTGTATCCGTTTGAGGAAGCTCTAGTAAGCCCATTCTGCCTAGTTGTTATACTGGAATCCCACCACCGCCAGCTCTCTAAAATAACGTTTTCTAAGCATACTATTCTTACATCATTGATTTCAAATATAATAAAAAGGGTTCCCTCATCCAATTAAAGGACGAGGAAACCCGTGGTGCCACCTTCATTAGCAATAGAAATTGCTCACTTTACGATCAATGATTGACACTAATCGTTGTTCCTTGGTATCGGCGAAACAAGTCCCGTCAAAGCCTACTAAGGATATCCTGTTCGGTTTGAATGCTCAGAAGTCCATTCACTTAAAGTCTTCACTAGTTCTCACCAACCACTAGCTCTCTGGAGAATAACGATAAGCTACTCCTCTTCGTCACCGCATCGCAATGTATTAATTGTTTACTATCATAGTACGATCATTTTCAGATGTCAACACTAAAAGATTAAATTTTCTTACTTTTTTATCGCAGGGTAACGGGCTGGGGCTGCGATTACTCGCCCCATCGAAGGGCTTTTGTAAAATTCCCACTCCAAGAAATAAGGGAACACGTCATGTCTAAGTGGGAGATCCAACAACTAGTAACGGCCCGATTGGTTCAACTAACGTTTAGTGGGGGCGGAAGCTAACTAAGTTCGCGACGTCGTGTCGCAACGTCTGCACGAGCACATCCTATCCGTCGAACCCCCCACTGAACGAAATTTCACTTTATTGTTTTACAATTTAGGATTGGAGTATGATAGACCCTACACATTAGCAACTCATTACCCAGCCATAACGTCATTAATTGTTGGTTCGTTATAGCTATGACTAGCACCTATAGCAGTTTAAGGGGATTTGTTGTCCAAACATCAATAGGGTCTTAAGATACCTATCTTTTTGAAACAGGGTCTCTTCCAATATAAGCCTGCTTAATCTCTTATTAAATAAGGCTCTGTCCCTATTACTCTAGCTTTTCCAGCAACTCTATAGTAATATTTATTTTTCCATTAATTATAACTTTTCTATTGCTATTTTATCAGATAAAATAGAAGATAGTGTACTAAATATCTAGGAGGAAAGACAGATGCGGAAGGGATTAATTATTTTATTTCTGCTACTCGTAATAACATTCGGATTAATCGGAATATTACAAAGCGATGATCATCATGATATAAAAATACAAACTGAGACAACTTCTATTCATCAGTAAGAGGATAGCCATTCAAAAATTCAGAACAAACATAGATAAAGAAATGTCAGTATCTTCAACCCAAAAAGAATGACAAGGCTCTCGATGCCTGTCTATCTTTTTATTTACATCATCCTGTTAAAACCTTGCTAGTGCCTGACAAATTCTATTTTTTTACGACTACCTGCTCTATTATTAAGTACCATTACTTAATAATTTACTTTTCCAAGCACTAAAAAAGAGCAGCTATCGCTGCTGCTCCTCTTTATGTTACTCTAAGATTGTAACTTCTACTTCACGCACACCCCATGTTAGGGCTTCTTCACGTGTTGGAACGTGAATATCAATTTTATTACCTTTAATAGCACCACCGACATCTCCAGCTACAGCCTCGCCGTAGCCTTCAACATGGACACGGGTTCCAAGTGGGATAACAGATGGATCAACAGCAATAACTTTCATATTTCTATTCTCATTAAGGTTTAGACCTGTTGCTGTAATACCTGTACATCCTTCACATTCGGCAGTATAAGCTGTTGCAGTCATCGTTAAAGTCTTTTGACCAGCCTGCGCTGTCGTTGTCTCATTTGATTGATTAGATGCTGGAGCTTCTACCGATTGATTGGTATCGGCTGGTGCCGCTGCTGGCTGATCTTGCTGATTTAATTCATGATCAACAGCCTGGGCATTTGGATAAATAACAAGCTCTTCTCCTATAATAATCAAATCAGATTCTAAGTCATTCCAATTCATTAGATCTAGAACGGTGACTTCATATTTATTTGATAATGCATAGAGCGTATCGCCTCGCTCAACTTTATGGTAAATTTCTTCTTCAATTTTTAGCACCTGTCCTGGATGGATTAAATCTGAATCAAGGTCATTTAAGTTTTTCAATGTAGCTATAGTTGTATGATGATCACGCGCAATCTTCCATAAACTATCCCCCGACTCGACTTCGTACTCTTGTGCATGAAGTGATGCTGGTATTGCAGTTGAAACTACTGCCACCGTCAAAAGTGACATAACCATCTTCTTCATTTAAAATTGCCTCCTTTTAGATTAAGCAGATTTCATGATAATACAAAATTAAGCTTAGTAGGTTACAATGCGATTAAAGGTTAATGAAAATAATGCGTGACCTTGTTACATTTGTCATTGTGGGGCAATATTAATAGATTTTATACATCAGTTTGTCATTTTTCTCACAGTTTTTTTCATTATTGCCTTTTGAGATCCACCCTGCCTATAATAGAAACTAGAGTTTATCCCTAATTTTCCGAGGTGAATTTCGTCATGTTTACGAGTAAACAAATTGCTAATTTCTCCAGTTTAGAACATAGCCTATACAGCTACATTATTAAAAATATAGATAAAGTCGTTTACATGAGAATTCGAGATTTGGCTAATGAAACGCATGTTTCAACAACAACAATATTAAGATTTTGTCAAAAGTTAAATTGTGAGGGATTTTCAGAATTTAAAATAAAACTAAAGATGTACAAAGAAGAGCAGGTTGAGGCTCAATCATTTGTCAGTGGTGAGAAGAGCTTAACAGAATTTTTGGAGCGTACACTCACCCAAGACTTTCAGGATAAGATTGTGACGATTGCTAAAATAATCGCTAAAGCTAAGCGAGTCGTATTTATTGGGATTGGAAGCTCTGGAATACTTGCGGAATATGGTTCTCGCTATTTTTCCAGCTTAAAGAAATTCGCGTTTTACATTAAGGACCCTTTCCTTCCCATACATGAACAGTATATTGAAGATAGTGTCACGATCGTTTTATCTGTCTCCGGTGAATCTCTTAATATTCTTTCACAGGTAAACCAATTTAAGCAGGAAGGTAGTTTAATTATTAGTATTACCAATCATGCTGATAGCTCACTAGCCAAGATTTCTGATTATAACTTATCTTATTATGTAAGTACCGAATTCATAGGAAATACGAATTTAACTACTCAAATTCCTGTTATCTATTTACTTGAACGCTTAGCTAAGGCCACTTATCAAGAGCTTAGCGATCACTGAAAAAAGCTTTGAACAATAGGTGAACAAACAGCAAACAGCGTATGGTGACATCTTAACCATACGCTGTTTATTCATGATTACCTTTTAGCAAATATAGAGACTGTGGTAGAATGATTACTACTAAAAATATCAAGAGAGAAATAGGTGGTTCCCTCTCGCGCAACACGCCAAGGTGCATCTGATTGCTAGATTTTAGCTATCGATTTCTCACTCAGTCGTTTTTAATATATAGCCATAATCACTTAACCAGAATACTAGATAAGTGAAACTTCGTTCAGTGGGGGTTTCGGGCATAGGATGTGCTAATGCAGACGTTGCGACACGACGTCGTGAACTTAGTCAGCTTCCTCTCCACCAGTGAATGTGAGTTGAGCCAATCAGGCCGGTACTTGCTGTTTGATCTCCCACTTAGCCATGACGTACTCCCTTATTTCTTGAAGTGGGGAGTCTTATAGCCAATTACACTACAATATAATGATACTAAAACTTCCGATACCGATGGAATATAGCTAAATTTAGGCTCAAGATGTATTTATGGTCGCCCTCTTCTTTATGATCGAGTTCGATCAACTAAATCATTAGCCTTGATTACCTCTTGATACCAATAATAACTTTTCTTTTTAATCCGGCGTAAATCCTTTGGCCCTTCTTCATCTCGGTTAACATAGACAAAGCCATAGCGCTTTTGGTAGCCGTTAAGCCAGCTTAGAAGATCGGTAAATGACCATGTACAGTAACCGATCACACTTACCCCATCACTAATCGCTCCTTGGATTTCTTTTATATGAGCTTCTAGAAAGTCAATACGATAGTCATCATTAACTATATCACCATCCTCTAATGTATCAAAAGCCCCTAGACCATTTTCTGTAATAAGAACGGGTAGACGATAACGATTGGCAATGCGACGTAAGGCAATTCTTAATCCTCTAGGATCAATGGTCCAATCCCAGTCAGTTGTACGCAAATAAGGATTTTGAACATTTTTAAACAAACCTGGTACACCAGATTCCTTAGATGTTCCTTTTTTACCTGTCGTATTCATTTTTGCCTCACCGACACCATCAAGTGGATTATGCTTGATCGTACCTGTTTGATAATAATTCAATCCCATGAAATCAGGTCGAGCCTGCTTTAATAGCTCTAGATCCCCTGCTTCCATTTCTGGAGCAAGTCCTTGATCCTGTAAATATCGCCAAGACACTTCAGGATACTCGCCCCATGCATACACATCCATCCACCAGTGGGCATTTAACTCCTCTGCATTTTCCGCAGCCAAGACATTTTCAGGGTCACTATCATAAGGATAGACAGGTGAGTAAGCAAAGCTTGGCCCAATTTTACCATCCTTAACTATTTCACGGAATGATACAATCGCTTTAGCATTGGCAAGGTTGGCAATATGATTTGCTTGATACATCCTCTTAAGGTCTTTGACTCCCGGTGGATGTACGCCTGATCGATAGCCTAATCCGATAAAAATATTTTGCTCGTTTAAGGTTACCCAATACTTCACTCGGTCTCCATAACGCTTGAAGATTGTCTTGCAATAATGATTAAAATCATCAATAATCTCACGTGACTCCCACGCACCATAAGCATCCATTAAAGCTTGTGGCACATCCCAATGATACACAGTAATAACCGGCTCAATATTGTACTTTAATAACGTATCAATTAATTTGTCGTAAAAAGCTAAACCTGCTTCATTTACTTGACCACGACCTTCAGGGAAAATTCTACTCCAAGCAATCGAGAAACGATAGGCTTTCAGGCCTTGTTCAGCCATTAGTTTAACATCCTCTTGATAGCGATTATAATGATCAACCGCGATATCACCATTGGTTCCTTTAAATGTTGTCCCCGGTATTTTAGTATAAACATCCCAGACAGAAGGGCCCTTTCCGTCTTGCTTGTACCCACCTTCAATCTGGTAGGCTGCCGAAGCTGATCCCCATAGGAAGTTTGACGGGAACGCTTTCATTTTTTTATGTTCCATATAATAACTCCTTTTAGTCTCTGTTCAAAAATACCGAATGAAAAGCTAGGATTGGCATGGATGCTTGTAAATACACGAGTCGTATTAACAAAAAGTGAAACCTCGTTCAGTAGTTGTTTCGACGCATAGAATGTGCTCGTGCAACGTCGCGAACTTAGTTAGCTGCCTCTCTCCCATTGAACGTTAGTTGACAATCGGACCGTTACTGGCTACTGGATCTTCCACTTTGAAATGACGTACTCGCTTATTTCTTGAAGTGGGCGTCTTACAAAAGCCCTTCGATGGGGCGATTAATCGCAGCCCCAGCCAGTTATACGCGATAAATGCAACGCTTATCATTTGGTAGTATTTGAACAGCACTTTGATTTAATTTTTACCAATATTTTTATTATAGCTTATTGATCCTTTAAGATAAAGCGACTCTTTATCCGTAGTATTTCGTCTGCGAATTAACTGTACAATCAAATGCGCCGAATTTAGTCAGCTTCCTCTCTCCCCCACTGAACGTTAGTTGAACCAATCTGCCGGACGTTTTAACTTGATTTATCCAGGGTTTGAACCAAAACATTCATCCCACCATTTATAGAAGTGGGTAAGTTAAAACAGCACGCATCAGATGATACGTGCTGTTTTGATTATTTTAATTCGGTAATTCGCTCTTCTAAGTCAATTCGGGGTCGAGCCTTAGGTATTTTCTTAGGATAACCTAGCTGGATCATACCAACAAATTTTTCTCCTGGGGTTGCCCCAATTAAGTCACGGAACTCTGCTTCGTCTGTAAGCGGTCCAGTCTTCCAAATCATTCCGATTCCCTTTTCCCAGCATAATAAGCTTAGGTTATGAATAATGAGTCCCGTTGACATATAATCTTCTTGTCTTAGCTTTAATAAATGCGTTTCACGCATTAGTACCATTAAAAAAACAGGCACCTGCTTAAAATTTTGATACCCCTTTGTGTAAGCTGTGTCTTTTTCTTCACCTGTTTTTCCTCGACTATTAAAACGACCTGCTAATTGAGCAAGCTGATCCTTTGTCTCACCTGTTACCAATACAAACCGCCAGGGCTGAGTCATTTTATGGTTAGGGACCCAAGCAGCTGTCTTTAACAGTGCCTTAACTTCAGACAAATCAACGGAGCGGTCATCAAAAAGCGATACGGATCTTCTCTCTTGTATAAGCTGCTCTAAATTCAATCTGTTTCATCCTTTCTTCCCATTTGTGTCGTTAGTATAGCATATACTGTCAGAAAAATCTGCAGATTAGACTTATCTGCCATTTTCAAAAATCTCTGTTGCCCGAAGATGTCATCCATGATAAGATAAGGTTAGTTAATAAATTAATTTAATTAAGTGATTTAGAAAGGTGTGACAACTTTAATGCAGATGGAAAGGTTAATCAATACATTTCACGATATCTTTCAAACCAACCAAGAAACACGCCATTTTTTTGCTCCCGGACGTATCAACTTGATCGGCGAGCATACAGATTATAATGGTGGATATGTCTTCCCTGCCTCTCTTTCATTTGGAACATACGCCATAGTCGCTAAGCGAAACGATCGTCACCTACGCTTTTATTCGATGAACTTTGAAGATCAGGGAATCATAACGGTTAGCCTTGACCAGCTTAGCTATGCTAAGAGAGATGATTGGGCTAATTATCCTAAAGGTATGATCAAGGCTTTTATTGAGACCGGTTACCCAATTGATCACGGCTTTGATATTTTATTTTATGGTAATATTCCACATGGCGCTGGTCTTTCCTCCTCAGCCTCCATTGAGCTAGTCACTGGCGTAGCTATTGAATCCATCTTTAACCTCTCTATCGATCGGATTGATATGGTAAAATTAGGGCAGAAGGTAGAAAATGATTATATTGGGGTAAACAGTGGAATTATGGATCAGTTTGCAATTGGTATGGGCAAAAAAGATCATGCGATTCTTTTAGATTGCCAGACTTTAGAGTATCAATATGCACCCATCAAGCTTGATGACTATGTGATAATGATAATGAATACAAATAAAAGACGCGAACTAACTGAATCCAAATACAATGAGCGGTGGAATGAGTGTGCAAGGGCATTGCAAGACTTGCAGAAAGAGCTCCCGATTAATAGTCTTGGCGAAATGACGATTGAGATGTTTGAAGCCCATAAAGACTTAATTAAGCATACGGTTGATCAAAAGCGCGCCAAACATGCAGTTTATGAAAATCAACGGACAAAAGAGGCTTTGACAAAATTAGAGCAAGGCGATTTGACTAATTTTGGTCTCTTACTTAATCAATCACACCTCTCCTTACAGCATGATTATGAGGTAACAGGTATTGAACTTGATACATTAGTCGAATCAGCATGGGATCAGTCAGGTGTATTAGGCGCAAGAATGACAGGAGCTGGCTTCGGTGGCTGTGCCATTGCTTTAGTTAACCAATCCAAGGTTGACGATTTCAAAGTTAATGTTGAAGATGCTTATAAAAGACGAATAGGCTACTCGCCTACTTTCTATCAAGCTACCATTGGTGATGGTGCAAAAGAATTAATTTAAAGGAGGATGTTTGATGAATATTTTAGTATTAGGTGGCGCTGGCTATATCGGTTCCCATGCTGTCTTTCAATTAATTGAACAAGGTTATCATGTAATCGTCGTTGATAATTTATCAACTGGGCATCGTCAAGCTGTCCACCCTAGCGCTAAATTTTATGATGGTGACATACGTGATTTAACGTTTATGCGTCAAGTGTTTAAACAGGAGCCAATTGATGCGGTAATCCATTTTGCAGCTAAGTCCGTTGTTGGTGAATCTATGGAGAATCCGTTAAAGTATTTTGATAATAATGTATACGGGACACAAGTTATCTTACAGGCGATGCAAGAGCATCAAGTTCGAGATATTGTCTTTTCTTCAACCGCTGCAACTTATGGAGAACCAGAGGCCGTTCCTATCACTGAAGAGATGGCAAACAGACCTACAAGCACCTATGGTGAGACGAAACTAGCGATGGAAAAAATGATGCATTGGTGTTCGCAAGCATATGGAATCCGCTATGTTTCGTTACGCTACTTTAATGTAGCTGGAGCCCGTTCAGATGCTAAGATTGGAGAAGACCATGATCCCGAAACCCATCTTATCCCGATTGTCTTACAGGTTGCTCTAGGACAACGCGAATTTATTACGATTTTTGGTGATGATTACCCAACTGCTGATGGGACGTGTATTCGTGATTATATTCATGTAGAGGATTTAATCGATGCTCATATATGTGCTGTTGAATATTTGAGTAAGGGTGGAGAAAATAATATTTTTAATCTTGGTAGCTCACAAGGTTTCTCAGTTAAAGAAATTGTTGATGCGGCTCGAAAGGTTACAGGCCACCCAATCCCAGAACAATATGGAGCACGACGAGCTGGTGATCCAAGTACATTAATTGCTTCATCTAGTAAAGCCAAGGACATCTTAGGCTGGCAACCTAAACGAACAGAAATTCATCGCATCCTAACAGATGCTTGGCGTTGGCATCAGCAAAATCCGAATGGCTATGAGGAGGAGTAGAATGCCAGAACAAATCATAGAACTGCTCATCGACAAAGTCATTGAGGCAGGACTAATTGAAGAACGCGATCGCATTTATGCTCGCAATCAAATTCTAGGTTTACTCAAACTAGATGCATTTACCAACTCCCCTGTTTTAGAAGAGAATGCTACGATTCCTCATTTACTCAATCAGCTTATTGACAATGCGGTAAAAAGAGGAGTGATTGGCGGTGCATTAGACGAGCGAGAGCAGCTTGACGCCCAACTAATGAATGTATTTTTGCCAAAGCCTTCTGAGATCAACCATCACTTTAAACAGCTATACCAAGTTGATCCGACAAAAGCAACCGATTATTTTTATCAGCTTAGTCAAGTTAGTAACTATATTCAAACAGAACGTATTGCCAAGAACATTCATTACAAAACAAACACAAGCTACGGTGAAATGGATATTACCATCAATCTATCTAAACCAGAAAAAGATCCTGAACAGATTAAGCGTGAACGTGAAATGAAGCATGATGTTCAGTATCCAACCTGCTTACTTTGTATCGAAAATGAAGGTTATATGGGACGAACTGGACATCCGGCTCGCTCCAATCATCGCATCATTGATTTAACATTAGCAGGGGAATCATGGTTCTTCCAATACTCTCCTTATGTCTACTACAATGAGCATAGTATTGTTTTGGCTAAGGAGCATAGACCCATGGTCATTTCCAAATACACCTTTGCTCGTTTGCTCGATTTTGTTCAGCAATTTCCACATTATTTTATAGGATCTAATGCAGATTTACCGATAGTAGGTGGAAGTATATTAAGTCATGATCATTATCAGGCTGGACACTATACGTTTGCGATGACTGTAGCTGAAGATGCCTTTCATTTTACGCTAGACCCATTTCCTGAAATAAGAGCTAGCGTACTTAATTGGCCAATGTCTGTTATTCGATTACGCCATCAAGATCCAGACCAACTTGTTCATGCTGGTGATCATATTTTAACCGCCTGGCGCAATTATAGTGATGAACGTGTTGATCTTATCGCCTATACTGAAGGACGTCCACATAATACCATTACGCCGATAGCACGGCAAAATCAGGGCGTATTTGAGCTTGATTTGGTCCTTCGTAATAACCGGACAACAGCTGAATATCCTGATGGTCTTTTTCATCCGCATCAGGATGTCCACCATATCAAGAAAGAGAATATTGGGTTGATTGAGGTGATGGGTCTTGCTGTATTACCACCACGATTACGTACTGAGCTTGATCAAGTTAAGAATTATTTACTTGGTCAATCCAACTCTGTTAAAGATTATCATCAACAATGGGCCATGCAGTTAAAACAAACCTATTCAAATGTCAATCAACAGAACATTGATCATATTATTGAGCAAGCGTTAGCTGAGAAATTTGTCAAAGTTTTAGAGGATTCTGGAGTCTTTAAGACGAATACAATAGGAAGAGAAGCATTTAAGCGTTTTCTCAAAACACTCAATTCATAGCAATAGGAGGACATCAGCATGCAAACTAGCTCAAACCCAATAAAAGGAGTAGGAACAGATTGGACTGAATATAGCTTAATTAATGATCATGGCATGACCGTTAAATTTTTAAATTATGGTGGGATTATTACAACGATTACCGCTCCAGACCGAGATAATCACTTTGAAAATGTCGTGATTGGTTTTGATAACTATCAAGACTATTTAAATAACGAGAATTACTTCGGGGCTTTGATTGGACGTGTTGCTGGACGGATTCAACAAGGACACTTTATGCTTAATGGTCAATCCTGCCAGCTCCCGAAAAATGAAGGAGAGAACCATCTTCACGGTGGTCCTGCTGGACTTGACAAGGTTGTGTGGCAAGTTGAATTATTTGACACAGCTACGAGTGCTGGCGCGATTTTATCTCATACGAGTAATGATGGGGAAGGTGGTTATCCAGGTACAGTAAAGCTTAAGGTTTGCTATAGGCTAACCAATGATAACCAGTTTATGATCGACTATGAAGCCGTTTCTGACCAAGATACTGTGCTCACACTAACCAACCATTCCTACTTTAATTTATCTGGAGACTTAAAGGATAATATTTTAAACCATGAAGTAAAGATGGATTCAAGTCAATTTGTTGAGCTTGATCATGACCTTATCCCAACAGGAAAAATCTTATCTGTAACGAACACCGTATTTGACTTTAGAAACGGAAGAAAAATCGTTGATGGTGTTGACTCGACAGACCAGCAAAATATTTATGCCAAAAATGGTTATGATCATTTCTTTATCTTCGACCACCAAAATGAAGAACAGGTCGTGGTGACAGAACCGATTAGTGGTCGGATGTTGACGGTTAAAACCGATCAACCAGGTATGGTGATGTACACATCTAACGGACTTGATCACACATTAGCATTAAAGGAACGTCAGTCTGAGAAGTATTTAGGTGTATGCTTAGAAACGCAAAGCTCACCAGCATCCCTTGAGCATACTGGCTTCCCAAGTATTTATTTACCAGCAGATGAGTTGTATCGCCAGTCGACAACCTTTTCCTTTAAAACGATTTGAAGTTTGTCTTAGTGAACATTTAGCGACTACAGGCGTAGTAAACAAACTTGGACTAAAAAAATGGGCACATGGCCAATAAGCCATATGCCCATTTTCTAATAGATCTGTACATTTTGAGCTGTTCACTCAGCAATCCTTGACCTGTTAGATTGGAACGTTTTCCCGATCTGCCTAGGACCTCTAAGCGGCTAACCTCCCATTTTCATGACTGACCTTAGCAAATTAATCCTTTGCTTAACCAAGCAAATGCACCTTGGGTTATTTGCGCCCAAATTTTATCGAGCTATGCTCGAAGCTGTCCTCTGAAGCTGTGTTTAACTTGATGCTGCCGAGGTTTGAACCCCATTGGATAAAGTGAAACTTCGTTCAGTGGGAGTTTCGAGTCATAAGATGTGCTCGTGCAGATGTTGACTTATTCGGCTTCCTCTCTCCCCTACTGAACGTTAGTTGAACCAATCGGGCCGTTATGGCTGTTGGACCTCCCACTTAGACATGACGTGTTCCCTTATTTCTTGTAGCGGGAGTCTTACAAAAGCCCTTCGATGGGGCGAGTAATCGCAGCCCCAGCCAGTTAAACTGCAATAAAAGACACAAATAGATATTGATCTCACCACTTTAGCAGTGGGAGCTTCTGCTAATTAAAGTTAAATAGTCATTTCACCATTTTTAGAAAATAGTTCAACCAAGATCAATGCGACAGCACCTAAAGCTGTAGCATGATCCCCAAGCTTAGATAAGGAAATAGAGGTCGTTTTAGCTGATTGGGTTAACGCCCGTTTTGCTACGGTTTGTTTAACAGCCGGTAATAAATACTTACCAGCCTTAGCTACACCACCTGTTAAAATAATCTTACTCGGGTTTAGCGTATGAATTAGATTGGTTAAGCCAATACCAAGATAAACACCGGTATCAACCAAAACCTGCTCTGCTAACTCGTCACCAGCTTCTGCTGCTTTAAAAACATCAAATGCTGTTATTTCAGTTTGACCTTTTAAGCTTGTTTCTGTCCCTGTCTTAATTAATTTATCAATTCGACGTGCAATGGCAGGACCAGAAACCATTGTTTGTAGACAGCCTTGGTTCCCACAAGTACATGTTTCGCCATTTATATCTATCGTCATATGACCTACCTCACCAGCAATATGTGACTCACCGCGATAAAGTTCACCATCTATCGTA
The DNA here is from genome assembly GCF_001552275.1 of Amphibacillus sediminis NBRC 103570. Lineage (GTDB taxonomy): Bacteria > Bacillota > Bacilli > Bacillales > Amphibacillaceae > Amphibacillus_B > Amphibacillus_B sediminis. The sequence continues at coordinate 3,370 of NZ_BCQW01000019.1, read as the reverse complement.
ACTCCTGCCCCTACACCAGTTCCAATGTTTAAGGTAACTAACCGTTCAAATCCTTTCCCGTCTCCAAACCATGATTCTGCTAACGCTAATGCTCGTGCATCATTTTCAACTTTAACTAAATAGGGGAAATGTGCTGACAGTGTTTCACCGATCGGCATATCACGTAAATTTAGGTTAGGCGCATACAAAGCTTGGCCTAGCTCTGCGTTGACGACTCCATGCATAGCGACACCTATTCCAATAATATCATCCTGATGTGCTTGATTATGGGATAACATCTGTTCGGTTATTCCTATTAATTGTTGAGTGAATTGCGTTTCTGTAATAGGAGTGGAGAGCGGCTGCTCTAAATTCATGAGGACTCTTCCTGCCAAATCGGTTAAAATGGCAGAAATTTTGCTTGGCCCAGCATCAATACCTATCATATAAAAAGCTTGTTGATCAATAACTAGCATGGTTGGTTTACGGCCGCCTTTAGAAACACCTTGTGTGCTTTCTTTCACAATACCTTGTTCAATTAACTCTTTCACTAACGACCCTACAGTAGGAGGGGTTAATTCTGTTTCCTTTGCTATTTGGGCACGTGAAATAGGGCCATTATTCAATATTTTAGTTAAAATGATTGATTTATTCAAAGATTTCATAGCTTGAAAGCTTCCGCGTTGCATGATGTTACCTCCGTCAGTCAATTACTATCCAGACTTTTATTTTATCATCTAAGTTAAATTAATTAAAGAATGAAATCAAACTTAGATAGATATAGCTATTTTCTAAGTGTATGGCAAAGGAATTGTTTGTAGACGCATGGCCTGTAAAGTATGCTTCACATGACATGACTTGGAATACTTCATTCATTTATTTCCTTATCCATTTGGTGTACTGATGTAGTCTTTATCGGAATAGCAGGTGTTCGATTTGCTAACTCTTCCTTTTATATACTATAGTTTTGCTTAAAGGTTCGATGGAACATGTCTTAACTCAAGATACCATTATTCGAAGTATTTGGAATGGTTTATTATTTAGGACAGTAATTGGTTTTGATAAACACTTTGCTCCAACATCTTTTCATGAACATTCCTATCGCCGACAGCTTTGATGCCATAATTAAAAACTATCTTCAAATTCTTTCATCACTTCTCCATTATTTGAAATTACAGAGATGGTTATTCGGGATTTCAAGTCATAAAATACCGATGAATCAATATACCAGAGACGGTAAGTATCATTGTCAATAATGGTTGCATCTTTAGTAATTTCGTTAATGGAATCGATAACTTTTATATTTTTAATATTAGAATCGCCAATAAGGCCAAATATAATTGGAAAAAAATTTTTATTTTCAATTGGAGAATTTGAAATAGTCAAACCATTTCGATCTAAAGTATAATCTATTTCTCCTTGAACCATAGAATTAACTAGTTTATAGCCGAAGATTTTTTTTTCAATCCATGCAACAGATAAATCTTTATTTTCAAATTGCTGATAAAACACAATTAAGTTATCGTTAGTTTCAATTTTATGAAGAATATTAATCATAGAAGATGAGGGATTTTCAAGTAATTTTTCAATATTCCTTTCTCCTGAAAATATTTTAATGGATACGATTACAATTAAAGCAATGGCTAAAATAATAAATATTTTCTTTTTCATTATTATCTCCTCTAAATTGGGGTTCTCGACAAAGTATTGTATTATATTTTCTTTTGTTTTAAAAACTGCTATATTCTATTGAGCATTCACTTTAAACCCGGGATTAACAAAAATGCAGCCGCCATAAAAAAATTCTAAAGATATTTTTTGTTATAAAATACCCTCCTCCTTAAGGTTTCTTAAAGAAGTTGCTTAATATGTTACCAATTTTCTTCCTTGTAAATTAAATAGAATAAATCTCTTGATGTTATTTCACAGTGTATATTTATTGCGTTTTATTTTCAATTAATTTGGTTAATTCTCAAAAAAATACATAGTATTACCATTTGTAATTCTCTTTTCCCGAATTTTAGTGATTAGCGTTTATTTTTTTTATTATTTTCTTTCTTGCTACTTCCCTATCATCAAAAATAATAGTCTTATCACTTAAAATTTGATAGTTTTCGTGTCCTTTCCCGGCTATCAAAACAATATCTTCTGGGCTTGCTAGATCGATAGCTTTTTCTATCGCCTCTTCTCGATCAACAATAAGTCTATAGTCTACAAAGCCATTGCCAATTCCAACTTCAATATCTTTTATAATCTTAATCGGATCCTCTTTTCTTGGATTATCAGAAGTTATAAACATGTAATCGCTTAAGTGACTTGCGATACCGCCCATAACCTTCCTTTTACTAATATCTCTTGAACCTCCACAGCCAAATACAGTAATTATCTTACCTTTTGCAAATTCCTTAATGGTTTTTAATACTTTTTTTAGTGCATCAGGAGTATGGGCATAATCCACTATTACTTGAAAATCTTGTTCACCACTAACCAATTCCATTCTCCCCGATACACCTTCCATTGTCGCAAGACTCTTTTTGTTATTTTCAAGAGTTACGCCCTCAGCCAAAGCAGTTGCTATAGCTGCTAAAGCATTGTAGACATTGAAATAACCTAATAAGTTTAAATGGACATCAATATGTCTCAAAATGCAAACCAATAATAAGATGCGATGCTTATGACTAATGATTTGACCATTTTTGAACAATCTCTATTGTGTTAGTTAGAAATACCTTCTTATATTGACAAAAAAATCTAGCCTATTACTATCTTCAATACCCAGATCATTAATACCTTTTTATTTGCTATGCTAAATATTTTTATAAACCATTTATATTTTATTAACAGAAAATGAGGTTAGTTTGGATGGATCGGTTTTAAATAAAAAAGGGGATTTAATTCCAAATATAGAAACTTATGATACAATTAGATTATCTAAGTTTACGGTATAAAGGCTATTTCTTTATTCAACTAACGGGGAAGTTTAGTCAAATACTTATTTTGTTTCTAATTTGTATTCATAACTTTGTATGGGAGGAATTTTAAAATGAAAAAAGTATTTGAAGTTACATATGAAGGACACCAAATACAAGTAGTAAATACTTGGTTTAATGGTGAAAAGCTCTATGTTGATGGCAAGTTACAAGACGAAAATATTGGTTTTGGACTTAGAGCTGCTTTGACTGGTATCTTAAAAAGCAGTCATGATGTTACTAAAAGTATTAAAGTAAGCCTTGGAGGTTTTTTTACTATAAATTGTAGAATTTTTATTGATAATGTTTTAGTTTATCCTAAACAGGCACAGAAAGAATAACTACTTGTGAAGAAAAATACTTAAACTAACGGGTTGCGTTAGTTCAATAAGACAATAAAAGCAAACGGAACTTCCAGTTTG
>NZ_BCQW01000018.1 GCF_001552275.1 Amphibacillus sediminis NBRC 103570 | reverse complement strand
ATGTTCACTACCGCATGCAACGATAAAACCTAATCCCATCAACAAAACGACCAACAGACATGTTAATCTTGTTTTCACAAAAATACCCCTCCATTTTTTAAATATTTAAAGTGAAACTTCGTTCAGTGGGGGTTTCGACGCATAGGGTGTGCTCGTGCAGACCTTGCGACACGACGTCGCCAACTAGTCAGATTCCTCTCTCCCCCACTGAACGTTAGTTGAACCAATCGGGTCGTTACTGGCTGTTGGATCTCCCTCTTAGACAAGACATGACCTGTTCCCTTATTCCTTGAAGGGGGAGGCTTACAAAAGCCCTTCGATGGGGCGAGTAATCGCAGCCCCAGCCAGTGCACTGCGATAAATTTCTGCTGGAAATATCGGCATCCGCCAGAGGCATAATATTCATTATGGTGTTTGTACCCACTGCATGAAATACAAACAGGATTTTATATAGAAGTAGGAGACTTTTACTAAATGATGTTAACCATGCTTTGAAGCGCTTTTGAAATGAACGACTATCTTGCGGCGGTTCTTTTGAATGATTAGATCAAGTACTACAGTGGCTGACACGTGGAATCTTAATAATTATTATATAAGTAAGCGCTTTCAAAAATACAGTAATAATTAGACATAAAATCCATCCATAATTAGTGATTGAACTTTGATCACAATAAAGTGAAACTTCGTCAGTGGGGGTTTCGACGCATAGGATGTGCTCGTGCAGACGTTGCGACATAACGTCGTGAACTTAGTCAGCTTTCTCTCTCCCCCACTGAACGTGAGTTGAACCAATCGGGCCGTTACTGGCTGTTGGACCTCCCACTTAGACATGACGTGTCCCCTTATTTCTTGAGTGGGGAGGCTTACAAAAGCCCTTCGATGGGGCGAGTAATCGCAGCCCCAGCCAGTGCACTGCGATAAAGCAACCAAGCAATGAAACCCGCGCTAGTAGCTTTAGGTAAGACTTAGGCAGAATTGAAGCCTCGTTTCCACTTACAGAGAGATGTTGAAAAACATGAAAAAACACATTCAGCAAAAACGAAGCTGAATGTGTTTATATTTGGCTTACTTAACTATTTAAGGAGGCTTGCCATGGTGTCAAGCATTGCTTCAACGTCAGTTTTAGCGACAATAAAGTCACAGCTGTCATCAATAAAGGCTGCATAGTGATCTTGATCATAGTCGACAAACTCTACCTCAATCACTTTTTCTCCATCATCGGTTAAAATAGTAGAACGTATTAAGACATCAGGGCCTTGATAGACGGGTTGATCTGCCATTCCAGCTGCTGAAAGCGAAGCAACTGCTTTGTAGGCATCACGCATCATCGATACATCTATCAGCGTATCGTCTATTTTAAATACTGTCTCTTCATCCTCACTATGTTCAATACTTACTGAAAGTTCCAGCTCTTTTGACACGATCTCTAGACGACTCATCACATCCAATGCTAATATTTTGACATAGCCGTCGTGATAGTGCTTAGCCTGATAACTAAATGGTTCTAATTGTTGATTTAATATAGTAAAAACACGATCTTCTCCCTCAATTTTTGCATAATAGCTTTCAAATGAAGCTGGGTCTCCAATTAGCAAACGGACATGCTCAGATGAAGTCACAAATTCAATGGTAAAGTTGCTATCATCTAATCCATATGTCGACCAATCTGTCGCATTTTCAGCAATTAGCTCTTCCATTGATAGAGTTTGAATCGAGTGCAACAGTGCCTCAATTCGGGAATAAGCCGTATGATAATGAAGCTGATAAGGTGACTCGATAAACCATCCTGTAATATTTGTACGCGTTTCTTGCTCGGGATAAGGACTTTGATTCGTCAAATGGATCTCTTCTGTCCCATTATCTATAAAAATATGCTCAATTTCCCCTATTTGTAAGGTCAATAATCCTGTGTCTAAATATGCTTGAACGTAAAATGGGAATGCCTCGATTAGCGTTCGCTCAACCAGATAGATCGATTGTGCTTGTCGATCTTCAACGTAATAGCCTGTACCAGCTGGATTTAATTGCCCAATCATCAAGCTATGCTGTTGACCATCCTGATAAGTAAGCTGGACTGATATTTTGGGAAAATCTAACCCTACTTCCTTTCGCGGAACATCCACCTCTTCACCTTGCCAGTTCATTAAGCTTAACAATGCCTCATTCGTTGCTTCTTGATCTGTCACTTCCAATCGGTCCTTAACAATCCACTCCTGATCAAGCTGTTCAAGTGAAAATGGCTCTTCTGTTTGAATGTTCAAGCCTGTAATATCTTGTGAATCTTTAACGAATTGGTGCAGCTCTGGATCATCATCTGTTTGTGTAGCTAAGCTAAACCCAGCAATGATGACAATGATGACAAACAATCCCAAAAAAATCATACGCTTTCGTTTCGTCATTTTTATCAACACCTCATTCTCTATCATCATTTTTAGTAAATTGATGCTCCAGCTGTTTAAAAACGGTTTGCATATTATACATGATAAAAAAGCATATTAAGCTCATAAAAAACAGAATTAGAATACTAGGATAGGCATAAAAGATGATCCCAAATGCTACGATGGTTGAAACATTCAATAATGTTGTTTTGAGAAAACGAAATATCGCATAAATGGAAACAACCAGTAAGTTCTTTATCTTCACTTCAAACTTAGTTAATATCGGGAATGCATAACACATTATCACAATACAAACAACCATTAAAAACAGAAAAAAAGGTGATAGCATAGGAAAATGTAGATTAGCATAATAGATATCTATAATTAAGATGACAATAATTGTCCATTGGATCAGCCAGTATTTAAGCGCTATCTTCAGGTTTTTTGCAAAGTAGCTCCAATAATCTTTAGACGGTTGAATCATTTTATCAGCAACAAGTTTATCCATTGTTTTGAGTAAAGCTGCCAAGGCCGGGCCAAAAGGAATCAATGTTATATAGTAGATGAGTATATTTTTAACGGTAAATTCAGCCGCGTAAAAGAAAAAAATAAAGGGACTCATCAATAATAAAAAATAAAAATTGGTGACTAAAAAGGCATAGATATAATTAACGATTTGATATAAAGGTCGATCAATAATAGTTTTACTCATGGCTCATTCCTCATTATCTATTAATGTTATGGCTGTTTTTTTTTGAAATTCCTTTGGACTCATCCCAACGTATTTTTTGAACTTTTTATAGAAATAGTCCATATTACTGTATCCGACTAACTCTGAAACTTTATAGACTTTATATGATTGGTTAGCTAATAGCTGCTTTGCCTTCTCAATTCGAATACGTTCCAAATAAACATGAAAATACTCACCTGTATGTTTTTTGAATTTCTTACCTAAATATGAGCTATTATAATTAAATAAGTCGGCCAAAACCTTTAACGTTAAATCACGATAATAATAATGTTCAATATATCTTGTTATTTTATCAATGTTATTTTCTGATGTGACCACAAAGCCGTTAATTTGATCTGTTAAAGCCCACCATTTAGTGTCCAAGGATGTCATTAAATCCGCCAAGCTGTCTGGGGAATAGATAATATCAAGCCATTCATGTTTACTCGGTAACTGCACATCTTGATATTTTCCTCCTATGAAATGTGAAATAGCTAAGACGAGTTCAAACATTTCTGCCTGGACCTTTGCCTTTTCAAGCCGATAATGTTGAAAATGTAGGGTCATCTGCTTAAGCTGTTCCTTAAGTGATGATTGATCTTTAAACTCGAGTGCTTGAATGATTCTTGCACCAATCTCATCTGCATCTAACGGCTGATAGGCTTGCAGATTAATATCTGAATACTTAAATAGACGATCTTTTGGATAACTGTATGATCGATCTTGTAATTGCTTAATTTGGGCAATAGCCCTATTCGTTTCTCGTAATGTTAAATATGAGTTTGCCATACAGCCGTATGCTTTGGGATCAATGTGCTCTCGGACATGTCTTAGCATAAAGCTAAGCTCTTGGTCAATTTGATCTAACGGTTGATTGATGTATAGTAGGTAAATCATTTGATCTTTCAGAATAACTTTGGCTGTTGGTTTCACATCTTCAAATAAGCGTTTTCTTAGCTTTGATCTTTTAACATTTTTGGTAACAGAAATGCCAACTAGAACAAAGGGACCTTCAAGATCCTTTACATACGGTGAACGTTGCCAGTCATCGATTCGACCTTCAATAACTGCTTTCCATGCATCTTCTTCTGTCATGTCGTAATATGCTGTTAATTGGGATGAAATCTTTTGCTCTTCTTCAATTTTCAGCTTTAATTCATTTAAAAGCTCTACAAGCTCTGTTTCATCAATAGGCTTTAATAAATAGGAATAGATACCAAGTTTAATTGATTCTCGCGCATAGGTAAAACTGGAATACCCAGATAGAATGACAAATTTACCTTTGTAACCTTCTTGTTTGGCTTGTTGGACTAGCTCAATACCGGACATGCCAGGCATACGGATATCAACAAAAACAATATCCGGTCGTTCCTCTCTAATCACGTGGAGTCCATCACGTCCATTTTCACAGTCACCACAAATTGAAAAGCCTAATTCCTCCCAAGGAATGACATGCTTCATTCCTTCACGTATGATCGGTTCATCATCAATCAACAATACCTTATACATGCCATCATCCCCTTCTGTCATGTTGTCAGTCTCATTATTCAATAATAGGTAACGTTACTTTAATCTTTGTTCCTTGGTTAACCAGACTCGATATCGTTAATCCGTACGCTTTACCATAATATAACTGAATACGCTGATAAACATTTCTTATTCCAATCCGCTTGCCATCAAAATGATCGCCATCTGCTAATGTTCTTCTAATATGATCAAGCCGCTCCTGATCCATCCCTATTCCATTATCTTCAACATCAATTTCTAAATGCTGTTCATGTTCGGTAATTGTAATGATTAATTCTCCCATACCGACTTTGGGTTCAAGGCCATGAATAATGGCGTTTTCTACCAAAGGCTGGATTAGCAACGGAAATACCCGATAATTCGACACATCCCCGTTTACATTAATTGAATAATTGAGCTTTTCACCAAAACGCATCACTTGTATTTCCAAATAAGTGACAACTAAATCCATTTCATCGATTAAAGGGACCGGACGATCCGTACGTTCTAAAGCAGACCGCATCATTTTGCTTAATTTCTGAATGAGAACAGCAACTTCTTTGTCCTTGTTTACAATCGCCTTCATTCGAATCATCTCTAAAGTATTATAAAGAAAATGGGGATTAATTTGACTTGAGAGCATTTTAAATTCAGATTCCTTTTGCTGACGATGCCACCGTTCTTCTTTTATCTTATGAACATATACCTCATCGATTAATTTTTGAATACTTTGTGAGGTTTGATAGAGCTCATCATACGCTTCCCCAATTTCGTCCTTCCCTACAATTGATGGCTTGATATTGAACTTTCCTCTTGCTACTCTACCCATCGCTAATTTTAACGTATTAATTCTAGAATGAAAGGTTTTGATAAAAATATGGAAAGCCAGAATCGATATCGCCAAAGCTGTAAACATAATCCAGTAACCACGTTTAAAGATTTCATTAGGCTGTTCCATCAAACTTTCGACAGGGATAATGGTTGCAATCTGAATCTCATTTGTTAATGCCTTCGTAGGTTGTAAGCGGTGTAAACTAATTTTAACATCTTCTCCCCGATAGTGATGGTCAAACAAGACATTTTTAGCATCTGTCTCAGGTCTAGCTGAAATAAAGCCTGGATAGCGAAACAATAACTGCTCTGATTGACTATAGACAATCTGCTGTTCATCAAGAATAATATAGACATCATGTGTATCGACATCAGCGAGTTCCTTCATTTTATCTGGGGCTACATAAATGTTTAAAACACCTAAAAGTCTACTTTGATGGTCATATACAGCACGGGTCAAAGTTAAATATTGCTGTCCAGTCCAATGCTCTGCTTTAATGATCCAGCTAATTTTACCTTGTTTGTCAATCGCTTCTCTAAACCAGCCTTCTGCTTGAATCGCTTCATTAGCATATATAAAATGGGAATTCGTTATCATTTGATTGGTCATATAAAATTGAATATTTTCAATTTCATCATAATATTTTAAATAGTCATCAAAAACAGGGTACTGGGAATAGGCGTTATACACATCAAAGGTACTTCCATATTCCCCATTTAATAAAGCATCAATATCCCGATTTAAATAAATTAAATCTGAGATATCGGTAATACGATTTAGCATTGTTTCGAGTTGGATTTTAATCTTGTCCAAGTTAGATTCTGTTTCAAAAATAGCATTATTTAAGACCACATTCCGCATACTTAAGTTTAAGTAAACGCCTACAAAAATGATTGGAACTGCTGTAACAAGAAGATAAACACCCATTAGTTTGTAACTAATCTTTAGGTCTAGTATTTTACGTCTTAGCCATTTCATCATGTTTACCCTCCTGCTACCGATCAAATGAATCTCGGTGTATTTGCTCCCAGATTTTATTGCGCTCGATAACTTCCCTCTGTAAATCTAAGACATCCGCCGAGGTTCCCCCCATTGATTGAAATACACATAGGCATTTATCGCAGTGCAACTGGCTGGGGCTGCGATTACTCGCCCCATCGAAGGGCTTTTGTAAGACTCCCACTTCAAGAAATAAGGGAACACGCATAGCTAAGCGAAAGATCCAACAGCCAGTAACGGCCCGATTGGTTCAACTCATGTTCAGTGTGAGGGAGAGGAAGCGGACTAAGTTCGCGACGTCGTGTCGCAACGTCTGCACGAGCACATCCTATCCGTCGAAACCCCACTGAACGAAGTTTCCCTTTATCTCACCTTAAAGAAGTAGGAGAATTCTGCTGAATGAAATTAAAGCGATTTACATTACCAGTTTACTTCAAGAACATAAGGCTGCTTCTCTTTTAATTGAATAACAAACTGCTCTACTGGAACGCCATTGATCAACAAATGTTTATATAGTGGAGCGCTCACCTTAAGGCTTTTGGTCAAACAACTCACTAATGTTATTTTAGCAAATTTTCCTGATAAATCCCATCTGATTTGATCAACCTTAAGTCCGTCAGGTAGTCGAATCCCTGTTATCTCACCGCTATCCAGATCCTCTGGTAAAGCTTGGAATAGAAATAAGGTATCGTGGTGATAATCAACAAACATCTCATGAATAATTTGCGGGAAAGCACCATTTCCGTCAACATTAAATACTTCAAGGTTGTTATAATGACTCATCATCAGTGATGGATAAAAGCAGTTATTTTTAATCACAAGCATGATGATCTCCTTAATTAACTCCGGCATGTGAAATTGTGTTGCACACAATGCCGTATGCATGCGTCCATGTGTTGAAGTGGTATCGCCATCTTCATTCAACAACCAAGCCTCTAAGCGTTTTTCAAATGCTATGCGACTTGCCTTGAATAAAGTTGGGTTTGTTTCCGCAGTAAATTCTCGACTTTGAAAAATTGGATATAAGTGAGAGAAGTGCCGGTGGTTATAGTTCTCATCTTTATCCGGTGTTAACCATTCTTTCAATGCACCTTGATCATTTATTTGATAAGCGGGTAATTTACTGAGCATCCGCTTCCACTTATTAGGTTTATCTGAATCTATTTTTAAAATTTGGTAGCCTTCTATTAAATGGGTGAATACCTCCTTAGCCACAGCCACATCCTGTGTGGCATTATCAGCACAACCATTTTCGGCTGAGTAGGATGGTGTAAATCGATAGGTTCCATCTGGATCTTCAATCAAAAAATCCTCATAAAATAAAGCGACTTCTTCTAAATAAGGAAGCGCCTGTTCCTTCAAAAATTGGATATCTCCGGTAAAGCGATAATATTGGAAGAACCAATGGCCTAACCAGCCTGCGCCACAAGTCCAAAAGTGAAGCGGCCATTCTTCATTCCAATGTAAATGCTGACCATAATTACTGGAATGGATCGACGCCATAATCCCTCTACAACCATAATAGTGTTTGGCATTTTCCCTAAACCCAGGCAAAAGTGATTGGACTAGCTTAAAGAAACCGTGAAGGCCTTCCTCTAAATGACTAGAGAGAGCCGAAGCTATCGATAATTGAACATTGGTGTCAAAGGTATAATCACCACTCCAAGCAGGGTGAAACGTTCCACTCCATATCCCTTGTAAATTTGGAGTTGCTTCGCCTGAACTACAAATATACATGAATCGTCCTGCATCATATATTTTTTCAATTAATGCTTTAGGTAAGCTGTCACTGTTCTGAGCCTGCGTCATTAAGGCTGAGAAGCTTTGTTCTCTTTCGTGATCATTCGTTAGATTCAAGCAAACTCGATCAAACATTTCTTGGTGAATAGCTTTATGTGCTTCAAACAAATCCTCATAGCCATTAAAGCTCAGTTCAAGCGACTGCTTGGTTAGGATAGGTTCTATTCTAATGATAATGGTAACCTCATCTGTTTGGGAGATTTGAATCCCTTGCTTAGTATGGTTAATTATTCCACCCTTTGGAAAAATCTCGCCAATAACGGTATAGCCGCCTTCAGCATATGTGTACTGATATTCTAATCTAAACGTATGATTCTGATCATAACGGTCACCTTTTAGCTGTGGGACTTGATAGATTTCTGGCTCAATAATTAGTTCAAGCGGACTTTTTTCTTTACGAATCTGATAAACAATTAGGTTATCGGCCCGGGAAACAAAGGCGCGACTTTGATAACGTACACCATCACCTTGATAGCTTGTCATGATTTGTCCTGTACGGTAATCTAAGCTTTTTCGGTAGTTCTCCACCTTGGTAACACCCGTATCAATAGTCAAGTGGAAAGCTGGATGATACGGGTCACTCATCGTTAAACCAGGGTAACCTTTTTCTACAGCTTTTTGATAATGATAGCTAATTGCTTTTTCATAACCTTGTTCTTTGATCACCTTTCTTAATTCTGACAACTCTTCACTTAGGTCAGGCACTTTAAATTGATTTCCCATCGGCAAAAATAAATGTGCATAATTACCAATTAACGTCTCCTTAATGGGTCCACCGAAAGCGATGAGCCCCATTAGACCGTTCCCAGTTACAAATCCTTCTTCCCATTTTGTGGCAGGTTGGTCATGCCATATCCCTTTTTTTGGTTTTTTAAATTGAAATGGTTTCATTTAATTGACTCCCTTTAATTGGATCGTTTGAATATAGACAGGTCCTTCACAATACAACTCAATGTCATGAATTTTCTTCGTTGGTGTGAATGTTAAAGTATACGTCCTCCACTCAAAAGGGGACTGTTGATCAATTGTTAATCTGTTGGCCTGTTTGACCCCATCCAGTGATAAAGTAATGGCTGCACTTCCCCCATCCGTTGCAGCTCGAATTACCAATTCTTCCACCTGTTCACAGATAACCTCGCGATACAACAGGCGTCCGTTTTGTCTATTGATCACGCAATTCTGCTCATTTTCTCCTTTTCCGATTGAAACATGATCATAATCATCATATCGTTCAGCTAAGGTCACTTTACTTAAATCACGAGGTCGTAACGGTTTGGCATCTATAATTAATCGCTCTGACTGCAAATGTATCGCCTCACTAGAGCTGCCCACTTTTATTTGAGCATAGCCCGGCATTAACCGCATCGTATCCGTTTGCACATCAAAGAAATAAAAAGACTTTGCTTGCACCTGAAATGAAACTATTCGTTCTTGCTTCGGTGCTAGTGAGACTTTTTCAAATCCAACTAATTTAAGCTTTGGCTGATTAAGCGATTGTGAATCAAATGATGCATAGAGCTGAATGACTTCTTCAATGTTTAGCTCTGATTGGTTTTTCACCGTTACAGTTACCATAAGATCACTGTCATCATTAATCGTGGTTTTGCTTAGTTCGAGTGCTTTATAGCTCACTTCTCCGTAGCTTAAACCATGACCAAAAGGATAAAGAATTTGGTCATCTGCATACATATATGTGCGCTTTCCTTTAATGATGTCATAATCAAAAATACAAGGCAAAGCCTCTGTCGATTTATACCATGTCATGCTTAACTTCCCACTAGGCGATCGATCACCTGCCATAATTTTGGCTAATGAAGTCCCTAATTGCTGAGAGCCATGAGCACTATAAATAATAGCAGGTAAGTGCTCGTCTTCCCAATTGATAGCAAAAGGATAGCTCCCGATAACGACAAGAATGGTTTTCGGGTTGGCCTGATAAACAGCTTTCACCAAACGCTGTTGATACTCAGCTAATGTAATATCAGGTCGATCTTCCGTTTCTCGACCATTTAGCATCGGGTGATTACCCACACATACAATCGCGACCTCACTCGATTGGGCCTGCTTAACAGCGGTCTCTATTCCAGATTCGACAACAACCTTACTAAACCATTCACCACTCTCATCTTCAATTAAACCGACCTTTTCCTTGAATTTAAGCGGTTTATTGCGCCAAGATGTAAGTTGATAAATGGTCGTATCATGTTCGGAGGGATAGAAGCTTATTTTTTCCTTAATAAACCAATCAAACACTTCTTTTTTTACCGGTTTATAACCACTATCGTGATCCAACAGACTTAAATAGTGTTGATGCTTGAAATCAAAAAGTAGATGACTATTCCAGCCCCAATCCTCGTCGATAAATGGATGAGCTGACTCCTGTTCTGTCATAATGGCTTCAGCTTGGTCATTAAAAGCTAAGTATTTATTGGTAGCCTCAGATTTTAATAGAATACGATCAAATCCGTCGGTATAGCTTATCTCAGCATTAATAAAACGTTGCTTTAACCCCTGCAGCAATGGTACGGTTTCACGAGGGTAGCCTGTATACCAATCTCTAAATATATGATTAGCTGTTGGGCCGATAACGGCAATGGAAGAAATTCTTTCCTCTGCCAATGGCAGCATCTGAGCCTGATTCTTCAATAAAACAATCGATTGATCGGTTACTTCTTCTACTAAAGGCTGGTGAAGTGTGATTAGCTGATTTAGACTCTGTTCATTATAATAGGGATCTACCTGATCAAATTGACCTAAACGGATGCGTACCTTGAAAATTCGTGAAATAGCTTGAGTAATATCCTCCTCCGTTATTAGCCCCTGTTCTAATGCTTCATAAGCAGCCTTCTCGACCTTTTCTTTGTCATCAACAAAGCAATCGATACCTTTCTTTAGTGCATCAGCTAACGCTTCTGAAAAACGATCATAGTAATGATACTGCTCCACATTTAAGGTTAGTGCCCCACCATCGCTAACAACAAAACCATCCATCTGCCATTGATCACGAACAATCGCTTGTATTTCTTTGATTTGCATTGCCGGAATACCGTTGACGCCATTATAGGCAGTCATCATTGAGGCTGCATTTGCTTCTGTGAAAGCGGGTTCAAATGCAGGTAAATAATATTCAAACCGATTACGGGCATCAATGCTATTGGATATATATTCTCTACCATGCTCATTATTGTTTCCAAAGAAATGCTTGGGTGCAGCTACCATTTTAAGATAAAACGGGTCTTCACCTTGCATCCCTAAAATAAGATATTTCGATAATTGACCAGTTAAAAAAGGGTCTTCGCCATAAGCTTCCTCAGTCCGACCCCAACGCGGGTCTCTTTCCATATCGATCGTAGGAGCCCAGAGTGTTAGCCCTGTCGCTTTATTTCGATAGTAGTAAAAGGCTCTTGCTTCATCACCAATGGCTTCGCCTACTTTTTTAAGTAAGGTTTTATTCCAAGTCGAAGAGAGGCCAATCGGCTGGGGAAAAACAGTCGTACTTGTACCACCTCGATCCACTACACCATGTGCTGCTTCACCACCGATTTGATAGGCTGGAATATTCAATCGTTCGATGCCGCTCTGCTGAGTAGATAAACAGGATATTTTTTCAGCTAACGTCAACCGTGATACTAAATCATTCAAACGCTCCTCCAGTGATTTGGTTGAATCTTGGAAATCCAATAACATACAAACAGCTCCTTATAAAAAAATTAGATGGCAGTGGTGGTTAATAACGTAGATAAATTAAATTAATTAAATATATTCTTTAAAAATTATAGCAATAGATGAAAACTTTGTCTATATAATAAACAAAGTTGATAGAATTGTTTGTATAATTGTGGTACATTAGATTTATATCATTTTTTATGAATAGAGAGCGAGAGGATTACAATGAATCGGACGTGGAATCAATATGTCGTCAAACAGGAAAACAAAACGTTAGTCTTATCTACTATCATTAATGAAACACCGATATCAAGAGCCCATGTTGCTCAAATTACAGGATTAAATAAGGGAACGGTTTCTTCCCTCGTTAGCGAATTAATTGATGAAGAGCTCGTTGAGGAGTCTGGTCCTGGTGAATCAAGCGGTGGGAGAAGACCTGTGATGCTCTTGTTTAATGGCAAGGCTGGTTATTCTGTAGCTGTAGATCTCGGGGTTGACTACTTATTAGGTGTGATAACAGATTTGACTGGTCAGATAGTGTATGAAGAAAAGCTTCAACTTCCTGATCCCAATTTTGAAGTGGTGTTCCCGCTGTTAACCAAACTGATTCAACAATTAATTGATCGTGCTCCGAAAAGTCGATACGGTGTAATAGGCATTGGAGTGGGTGTCCCTGCAGTTGTTAGTCACGACGGAGAAATATTATTAGCCCCTAACCTCAATTGGAAAAAAATCCAACTTAAACAGCAGCTTGAACAAGTCTTTGATCTTCCTGTTTATATTGAAAACGAAGCAAATGCCGGTGCTTATGGGGAAATGCGCTATGGCTTTGATTCAATGACGAAGCATATGGTCTATGTCAGCATCAGTATTGGTATTGGCGTGGGGATGATTTTAGACGGAAAGCTCTATACTGGTTTAAGTGGATTTGCAGGAGAGGTCGGGCATATGACTATTGTCAAAAATGGGCGACCTTGTCGCTGTGGCAATCTAGGTTGTTGGGAGCGCTATGCCTCGGAGCAAGCACTTATCGATGAGGCCGTCACTAGACAAATACTAAATCAACAACAGCCCGACCCTTTTAAACACTTAATAGAATTAGCTGCAAAGGGAAATCAGGAGGCAATCACTCTCTTCGAGGAAATTGGTACTTACATCGGAATTGGCTTAACGAATTGTATTAATATATTTAATCCTGAACAGGTGATTATTGGCAATCAATTTATCGATGCCAAACAGTGGATTTACCCAGCAATTAAAGCCTATGTTGATCACCATACGATTGGCTTTCATCAGCTTGATTTAAAAATTGATTTTGCCAGATTGGGCGTCTACTCTACCGCTTCAGGGATGGCCGCCTTTACAGTCGAAAATTTCTTACTGAGCCAGAAAACGTAACACGCGTCACTAAGCAGAAGTTTTCCACATCGATAAGTGTCCAGCTGAATGCAAATTCAGTGGGGGATACAAACCCCGGCTGAATCAAGTTAACGCCTTCGGCAGATGCCAAAGATTTTCAGCGGGTATTTGTCGAGCGAAGCTCGATAATCTGGACGCAAATTCGGCTAAGGTGCATTTGATTAGATAGGTCGAAACAGTCTCAATAATATGGTCGCCGTGAATCAGCTAAACAGTTAATTCCTAGGTCCAAGCCTAATAGCTATGAAAAGATTAGAAGCCGATCTAGATGCAACAAGTAGCCTGGTTAACTTGTGTTGTTCGACAGATTCAAATCGATCTGGGCTACAAAAAAAAACCGAAAGATACTGTCTAAAAAAACAGTTATCGATCGGTTTTTTCTTTAACTTAAATACTTTTGTCCAAGTCCTATCGACTTCATTCATTTATTAAATGATTCATATTTATTTGATACTTAACTAGGTTCAATTAATCCATATTTACCATCATGACGACGGTAAACGACATTTGTTTCACCTGATTCAGCATTAGTAAAGACATAGAAGCTATGACCGAGCATATCCATTTGTAAAATGGCCTCTTCAGAATCCATCGGCTTTAAATCGAATCGTTTAGTACGAACAATATCGAAGCCCTCGTCCTCAAATTCAGAACTGTCTTCATCATAGAAGTCTTTTTCCATCTCAGCAAAGATATGCTTAGGTGTACCTTTTTGACGCATTCTGCGGTTAATCTTTGTTTTGTATTTGCGGATCTGGCGTTCTAGCTTATCCACCACTAAATCAATAGCTGCATATAAATCAATATGCTTTTCCTCAGCTCTTAGTAGTAGATTAGGCATTGGAATGGTAACCTCAATTTCTTGCTCGTCATTGTAGACACTTAAATTAACATTGACATCTGATGTAGGAGGTGTTTCGAAGTAACGTTCAAGCTTACCTACCTTTTTCTCAATATAACCTTTTATTGCTCCGGTCACCTCAATATTTTCCCCACGAATGTTGTATTTCATAAAAGTGTCCTCCTTTCTATATCTATAATTCTTTATTACCCGTAAAATATCCTGCATAAACCTACAATATTTTTACGTTTATTTAATTTTAGCTTAATATAATTGTACTAAATTGTCGGTATGTATAACTGCAGTAAGGGTAATTGATAAAGTGAAACTTCATTCAGCGGTGGGGGCGACGCATAGAATCTGCTCGTGCAGACATTGCGACACGACGTCGCGAACTTAATCCGCTTCCTCTCCCTCACACTGAACGTGAGTTGAACCAATCGGCCGTTACTGGCTATTGGATCTCCCACTTAGACATGACGGGTTCCCTTATTTCTTCAAGGGGGAAGCTTACAAAAACCCTTCGATGAGGCGAGTAATCGCAGCCCCAGTCAGTTACACTGCGATAAAGTAGTGTTGTAAACCTATTGTAAATTATATGATCACTTCCCGTAGATTACCCTTATTTCTTTGATAAAGATTTTAGTTGGAACAATTATTTCATATTTAGAGGAATAACCACGGTATCATGCATATTAAGGTTCTCTGTTAAATGTAACGGTGTGAATATCACTCCACCCTCTCTTTTGTTAAAGTGACTTTTTCGTGTAATAGCGATTTTACTAAGGATGCAGTGGGAATGTAAGTTTTTTCAAGCCTTGACAGAATACATACTTACACCACATTTAGAAACGCCCATAAGTAGCTGTGAGAACACAAAAAAGCACGGATGAATTGGAATCTAACACCCAAAAGGAAAACTTTGAGGTATCATCCAATTTCCGTGCTATTAAACTTGTCTAATTCTTCTTATCCCAATACGACCCATCATGAGTTGCTACGTGACGGTAGGGGTCTAAGTACTGTTGTGTGGAGCTTTTCTGCTTTTTCACATTGCGCATTTCATGTTTCAGTTCTAAAAAAAGATGATTTAAACGCAATTGTATTTCCTGATCTTTAGCTAATATATCATGTCCTAGCTTTTGTTCTTCATCGGTAAAAGGGGGCTTAACATGCTTCAAAAGCTCAGACCGCTGATCTAATAAATGATCTAGCTTTGCCAATACATCTTCACGTGTTTTAGCTGGAACAGGTTGATCAACTAACGTAGCTAGCTCATTTGTAACCTGCTCAAGTTTGGTTAAGGCGTCCATTAAGCCTGAACTCCTTTACTATATTGCTTTGTCCGTGTTAACTTGACGACTTCTTTCCACGTATCGCGAAATGACTCAACCATCTCATAGGCCTCATCTAAGCTTTCTAGATTGTTATGAATATTGGCATCGATTAAACGCTGATTAATATAATCATATAGTGGCATCATTTGATTTGCGATATCAATACTTTGATCTAATGTCAACATTAACTCATTAATAATCGCTTGAGCTTTTTGAATATTGGTGTTTTTTAATTCCATATCCTTTGCTTCCATGCCCTTTTTTGCAAACTTCAAAAACTTCAAGCAACCATTATATAGCATTAAAGTAAGCTCGCCAGGTGATGCAGTATTAACAGAATTCATTTTATATGCCTGGTGCTGTTGTTGGACCATATTGTCAAAACACCCTTTCCCCTATTCCTTCTTTACCATTGTTGATTGAATTGTGAGAATAGATAATTCGATTGCTCATTCATCCGTTGTATGGCCTTCTCCATCGCAGTGAATTGTCTCCAATAGCGATCTTCAACTTGTGCTAATTTGCGTTGAAAATCTGCTATTCGCGTATCCATTTGTTGTAGTCTTTTCCCCATTGAGTATTGATCTAAATTATAGGAACTGCGACCAGCATGATCATTAATCCTTCTAGTGGTTGTTTTCGTAGCGGTTTCGATACGATCTAAAACACCACGTGAATCGTCATCGGTATTATTAGAAAATAACTTAAACACAGATTCTGAATCATTCAATAATGCTTCGCGTAGCTTGGTTTCATTAATTTCAAGCTTACCGCCATCCATATAGTTCGAGGTCGTTGCAATACCTATTTGCGCCATATGACGATAAGCTCCACCAGTTTCTACATTGGCATTCCAGCTTGATCGCATTTGAGAAAGTGAGCTCATTAAAATATTACTATTTCTGAGCAAACCACTTTTAGCCTTTTCTTCCCAATTTGCGATTTCTGATTCGGTCATTTCTTTTTTCTGTTCATCCGTTAATGGTGGAAAATCACGCTCTCTCTTCTCTGTTAGCTTTCCATTAACTTTCTCAACAATTTCATTATACTTGTCAACAAACTGAGTAATCAAGTCTACCGTACTATCAATATCATTGTCAACAGTAATATAAGCTGGTGAATCCATCGTATTTGTGAAATTAAAGGTGATGCCATTAAATGTAGCATTATTTGTTTTTGAGGTCATTTCAACTGAATTATTATAGGTGAACTTGGCATCTTGACCACCTTGTTCCTGTGTTTGATCAAGGCCTAATACGATAGAAAAGAATTCATCATCACCAAAATCGATCTCGTAACCTTCACTGTTATATTCACCAGCTGTTGTTCGCTCCATGACGACCTTGTCAGAACCTGCATCATAAAAGGCCCGTACGCCATTATCTTGATTGGTGATTTTTCGCAAAATACTATTTAAGGTATCATTTTCATTAATTTCAATTTCGTGTACTTCTTCACCATTATGATAAGTTTTAAAGCTGATTTTCTCAGGGAGCTGATAGCCCTCTGCTCCATTAATATTAGCTAACTGATCGACTAGCTTCGCATTTTGATCGATTTTCTCTCCAGATGACAAAGGATTTTGAGACACATTGATAGCACTCGTTGCAAGCTGAGTCACTTGAATGCTATAACTACCTGGCTGTGCATTATGCGTAGCTGTAGCTGTGATAGCATTTGGCTGAGTCGATGTTGTCACCTTTTGATTGAAATTACTCGGATACCTCATATCGCGCATTATTTGCTCAAGCTCTGAATAGAGTATATTTATCTCGCGATAGGCATCGCGTTCCCATTCTAATAACGTCTTGTCTTGCTGAAGTTTATTTAATGGTATCCGTTCAGCATCCATTAAATCGTTGATAATACCGTCAATGTCCATTCCTGTTGCGAGTCCGCCTATTCTCATACCCATTTCCATTCACTCCTCTTTTTCTTATATTTTCTCATCGACAATTAATCCCATGAATTCTGCCATTGCTGCATACATATCAAGCATTTGCTCAGGAGGAATTTCCCGAATAACCTCTTCGGTTAATGTATCAACTACTCTTACATAATACTTCTCAAGCTTGTCATGCATAACAAAGCGAATTGATGTATTAACGGGCACTAAAAATTCATTTAGTCCTTCTACCATGCTTTCGATCTTAGCACGGTCTTCTAGTTCTCCTCCACTTTTAGCTTGATGAAACTGAATTTTCGTTTTGGTTTGATGTTGTGATTGTTCTTGAGCTACTGTCGTTATTTCACCACTATTTCCGCGTGGTAAAATATTAGCGTTAGATGATAATCTACTGACATCCATCCCAATGCCATCTCCTCTACATGTTTACTTTCTTTTTATATCGGCAATAATGATCGGTTGTTAACTTTTAATGCTAATTTTTTGGTATAAGTACTTGATAGTTGGATGAATCATACCTATTTAATTTATGTACTGCACTGAAAAAGCTCGAAGATGAACTCCGAGCTTTTTCAGCTATTCTTAAACGATTAGATTAGAAATTCGATCCCTTTGGCTACACCTCTTAATACAAATACAATAAGGTGCTTAAAGAAAGAAACATTTGTTTCATTCGTTTTAGACTTGACCTCATCTACTTTAACACTATTAGCTAGATAACGATTAGCAACTGTGTCGTGAATTTCCTCGGCTAGTTCTGGACTGTCAATAATGACAACAGATTCTGTATTGAGGTAAGTACTCCTTGCGTCTATATTAAATGAACCAATCACACTAATACGCTGGTCAATGACCATAGATTTGGTATGAAGTGAGCGGTCAGGTCCAAGATATTCATATAAATGAACAGGTAAATCAATCAAGCGTTGTCGATGATTTCGATAACCACTATGAGCCATCACGTTTGGTGAGGCGGCTAAGCCATTTGTCAGCAAAAAAGCATCCTCTGTTAAAAAATCGACTTCGCTTAATGTTTGACGCATTGGTTTGCTAGGAATAATATAGGGACTTTGAATAAGAAGAGACTCGTTTGCTTGATTCGCTAAGGTCAAAAGCTCATGCCAAATATAGGGCTGTTTATAGCCACGATCAATAGAATTATGGACAAAATAGATCTGCTCAACGGGATGAGAGCGCTCTAACCAATTAATCTCATGTTCAAATAGTTCAGGTTCAGTAGATTGATAATGTTGATAGGTTTGCAGAAGTTGATGATATCTTTCTTTAATCTTGCTATCTCGTCGGCTAGATACACGCCTTGGTTGTTGTATATTTGTAAATTCATGTAACCATAATGCATTATAATAACTGCTCATTTGTCGAATGACGTTCTTACCGCCATTGTCTTCCTTATTAATAATCAACACATCACGATCATAAGATGTCTCTTTTTGACCACTAGGTAAACCGAAATATTTATCCCCAATATTCCTGCCGCCGATTAAAGCTTTTTGTTGATCAGCAATCATAAATTTATCATGCAAACGGTTATGCCATGTCCACGGCTTGCGCCAATTAAAAGGTTTATAAAAGGCAACTGAGATGTTAGGATGGCTTGTCAAGAGATGACGATCAGTTCTACTGATATGATGGAAAAATCCATCTATTAAGAAACGAACGTTAACTCCACGATTCGCTGCCTCAATTAAGCTAGCATAAAAAAGCTCAACTGTGTCACCGCCTTGCATAGAATAATAGGTTATGTCCAAGGTTTCTTGAGCAGAATTTATCAGATCAAGACGGATTCGCAAAGCATCTGTTCCATCCTCAATTAATACCACACGTTCATCATGAGTCTGTAGCGAGGTAGGATATAAAGACTCATCTGAACGTGTGTCTATAGTTGAAACTGGTTTAAAGAAGGCAAAAAAGAGTACACCAGTTACGAGGCAATAAATCAAGTAGCTTAACAGCAATCGCTTGGCTATTTTTGTCACCATAGCAACCCTTCACCTAATTTCAAGTTTAGCGCCGTCTTCCACCAAAAATCATGATGAATTTAAGTAGTTGTAAGACAGCAATTAGCGTACTTGCTACGTAAGTTAAGGCAGCAGCATTAAGAACATTTCCGACACCTCGTTGCTCATCATTATTGACAAAGCCCAATGTCATTAAATGCTGTTTTGCTCGACGAGAAGCATCATACTCCACAGGTAATGTTACAAGTTGAAACAATACAGCAGCAGCAAATAAGCCAATTCCAACACCAACTAATGGTTCAAAAGCTGATAACAAGCCCAATATTAATAAAATTGGAGCCATTCTTGAGCCTAATTGAGCGGCTGGAAAGAGTGCTGTTCTAAATGATAACATGGCATAGCCTCGATCATGCTGGATTGCATGGCCAACCTCGTGAGCAGCAACAGCTAATGAAGCAATCGAGGATCCACTATAAACAGGTCCAGAAAGCCGTACTGTTTTTGTACGTGGGTCGTAGTGGTCAGATAAATCGCCACGTCCAGATCGTTCAATTTGGACATCGTACAGTCCGTTTTGATCAAGAATTCGACGGGCTACTTGCAAACCCGTGACTTGGGCACTAGCTTGTACGCGTGAGTACTTGTAAAAACTATTTTGTACTCTTGATTGTGCCCACATAGCTATCGCAAATGCGATAAGGATTAAAAAGTCCATTGGATGAAAAAACATCTTACATCACTTCCCTCTTACATAATTTAATTTTAGTCTTGGACAGACTGAGGCATTAATACCTTGTGCCTTTAATGTATCTGCAATTTGCTCCATAAAAGATTTTTCTTTGACTAATACAAATTCTTCTTGTTTGTGATTTAGACTCCGACCAGAGTCATACTTAGCCAACTTAGCCACCTCAATTTTTTTTGTTTGACACTAGTATATGCGATAAATATGAACTGAGTATGAACTAAGCTTTCTTTTTTTGCTCTTTTGGCATTCGAACAAAAAAGGTGGTACCAACGTTCTCTTCACTGACGACATCAATTGAGCCACCGTGAAGAAGCACAATTTTTTTGACAATCGATAAACCTAAGCCATTTCCTGTATTGCTTTGAGTTCGTGATGGGTCAACTTTGTAAAAGCGATCGAATAAATATGGCAATGATTGCTTCGGTATCCCTATTCCCGTATCATTAACCCTTATGACTAGCTGATGCTCTTCTAGATAGGTTGAGATATGGACTGAACCATTAGGGCGATTGTATTTGATCGCATTGATCAGTAAATTTAACCACACTTGTTCCATTAAATCTTGATCTGCCACCAGATATTCCTCGGTTAAATCAAGCTCTATTTCAATTTGTTTTTCCTTCCATAATAGCTCAGTAGCGAGTACCACTCGCCGAATTTGCTCATCAAGTCGATAGCGTTCTGGCTGGTAAGGGTGTTTATCAGAGTCCAACGAAGCCATTCTTAATAAATTGTCCGAAAGACGTGATAAACGATCCGCTTCTTGGTAAATAATTGCTAAATAATCCGCTTGATCTTCTGGACTAATAATCCCATCTTGTAATGCTTTCGTATAGCCTTTTATAGATGTAAGAGGTGATTGAATTTCATGTGAGACATTACTCACAAATGCTTCTCGAACTTCATCCATATTGGCTAGCGATTGGGCCAAATCATTAAAGCTTCGCATTAATCGACCTACTTCATCCTGTCGCTCTGTTTTAAGTCTTACCGTAAAATCACCTGTGGCTAGTTGTTCCGCCGCATGAGTAATTAGCCGAATACCTGAAACAAAGTAACGTGAAACTAATATGATAAAACTACTTCCTAGTACTAGAACCATCAGTAGGGCATTAAGTGTTGAGCGACGTGAATGTGCAAGCTGGTGAGAAAAATCAATTTTCACAAATAGTGAGTAGCGATTATTTTGAAAATTCAACTCTGTTCCAATATAGCGTACCAGTTTGGAACGTTTGGGCATAAAAACGATTATATCTGAGTTTGATTGGGCTTGTACTTCGGCTAACATCGCATCCGTAACAAAGCTGGTATCCATTTCGGGTAGATAAGGCTGTCCTTCTTGATCTAAAATTATCGCTTCAGTTCCGAAGCTTTCTAATAGACCCAGTAAGCGTGGCAAATCATTAGGCTCAATCATATCTAATAACTCCACAACATAGTCTGTCGCCTGTTCTGCCTCTTGGTAATAAGCAACTTCATCCTGAAAAAACAATGAAGTTATCATATAAGAAGCAAGCAAACTTATACCTACACCAGTTATGAAGGTAATGACAAACTTCCAATATAAGCTACGACTCATTTTGCTCTATATCCTCCAGTCGATACCCTAATCCGCGCACGGTTGTGATGTTAATATCACTGAACGAGGACAACTTCTCACGTAGGCGTTTGATATGGACATCGACTGTCCGCTCATCCCCTTCATAATCAAATCCCCAGATCTTTTCTACTAGCTGAGCCCGCGTGAAAATACGACCAGGATTGTGAGATAACTCAAATAACAGTTCACATTCTTTTCTTTTTAACTCAACGGTCTCCTCCCCATTTGTCACAATTAAACGGTCTAAATCAATTTCAGTGCGACCAATTCGATTATGCTGTTCTCTTAATAGGTTATAGCGCTTTAATAAAGCTTTAACACGCAATACTAACTCAATCGGATCAAAAGGTTTAACAAGATAGTCATCCGTACCTGCTTGAAAGCCTATCACCTTATCTTGTGACTCACCTTTAGCTGTCACCAATAGAATGGGAATTTGATAAAATTCCCTAACCTCCTTAGTTAAGGTAATGCCATCGAGTTCTGGCATCATAACATCAATAATCGCTAGGTCAATCTGCTTCTTTTCTAATAGCTGGAGTGCTTCAGCACCATTTTCAGCCTCCAGCACATCAAACTGACTTTCTGATAAATATAAATGAATGAGTTTTCGAATATGTTGATCATCATCAACAACTAAAATGGTCGGCATTGACTTCACACCCTCTACACATTTCTCCTCTATATTACAAGAGTAAGATCGGTACAATTATTATAGGCAGATAAAAAAATTATTGCAATTGACAGCCTTAATGTGATAGAGAATTTACAACGATTTTTGCAAAAACTACAAGATATATCATTTAAGTTTGGTTGAGTCATAGATAAGTTTCAATTAACTCATGTAGAATATGCTTAGAGGCGATCTATCCTTGTTTAAAAGGGTTGAAATCTCAATCCAAACTCATATAGAGTGCGGCATCAACGTCGGAGAAAGGATATGTTTCTTTTTCACTAATCCTCTGGTATATTATGTATTAGTTAAAAATATTATGTATGACCAAAAGGTGGGGTTAGTGTGAACATCCAATGGTTTTAGCTATGTTATTTCGATAAATGCGAAACTTATAGGCTTTACTGACTAAAATGGTTTCACGGACCCCTCATAACAGAACAGCCATCATAAACATTTTTCGGGGATGAAATAGCTCAAAAATTGCAATGGTCGGACAATTGAGATGGCAAATGCCATCATCTCCACCTTACTTCGCCTGAGGATGGAGTCTTCTCGCCTAAAACGATAAATTAATTATGGGAGGAAAAAGTGTATAAACATAATGATCGTATCGAAGTCATGTCAAAGATTGAAAACTTCACAAAATCATTAAATGGTGTACAAGCATTATTATTAGTTGGCTCCGGTTCAACTGGTTTTAGAGATAGGTTTTCAGACCTTGATTTACTCGTTGTAGTAAAAAATCCAGAGGATGTACCAACTATTAATAAACAACTCAGAGAATATTTACAATCAAGCTTTTGCATTCTAAAAGAGAAAACATACCACCATGAAGAGGATATAATAGTTTCTTGTTTCTTTTTTAATAACTATTTAGAGCTGGATTTAGGTGTTTGGTCATTTAATAAAATTAGAGCTACAAAGCCAAATTGGATAGTTGTTTTTGATCAAGAAAAAACTGTTTCAGATAAGCTTATTGCCTCTTTAAACAAATTGCCCCAGAAAGATATAAACGAAACAATAAATGATTCATTAAGTTTTATATGGCAGTTTTTTAGAAGTGCGGCTGTGGCTTTGAAAAGAGGATATTTTATCAAAGCTCTTAAAGATATAGATTTTATACGAAATCAGATAATAGAGATAATTTGTTTACGTAGCAATATTAGATACGACTTTGATAAATGTATAGATCAGGTTGACAACTGTTATTCGGAAAAACTAAGTAAAACATATCAAGTAAATGTTAATTTTGAGAGTTTACAAAAAACTCTTTTTGAAGTTATGAATATTTACTTTGAAGTCATTAATATAAAAGAGAATATGGTAGTAGTAGAAAGAAACCGAAGCATGATACATGGATTCTTAAAAGAAATTCTAATTAACCATTAGAGATTCTAATGGTTTTATTTAATGTATACCTGCACACGTCCCTTGCCTTCCTACAGTCAATCCTCAACCAAGCAGTTTCACTCCAAACACTCATGGAGAGTGCCTTAAGCTTGAACCATTTCCAACAAACTTAGAGCTTGACCTTCTTTTCGCAATGCGGCTGCGTCTTTATATGACAAATTTCAATCCACGCACTCATATAGAGTGCGACGTATTTGTTACCGTTATGCGCAATTAATTCAAAAATTTCAATCCACGCACTCATATAGAGTGCGACCCGAAAAGTATTTTTCTTTATAATGATGATCTGGAATTTCAATCCACGCACTCATATAGAGTGCGACACGTCTAGTAGCCAAAGAGCATCCGATCTAAAAATATTTCAATCCACGCACTCATATAGAGTGCGACTCGCTTTGACACAAAATCAGGCAGTTGTAATTGGTATTTCAATCCACGCACTCATATAGAGTGCGACAAGGAGATGGTTAAGATGAAAAACAAGCTTATAAAATTTCAATCCACGCACTCATATAGAGTGCGACCCTTGGTTTGTTGCTAAGGATGTGTGCGACATCCTAATTTCAATCCACGCACTCATATAGAGTGCGACGTAAGGAAATGCAAGAAACTCGTAACGTTATAAGATTTCAATCCACGCACTCATATAGAGTGCGACAACGATGGTAAACCTGCATTTTTAAAGGTTGGACATTTCAATCCACGCACTCATATAGAGTGCGACAATTTGTTTCCAGGCTTCTTCGTCTAACGTTATTATTTCAATCCACGCACTCATATAGAGTGCGACGAGACGTTTACTTGACATACGTCTCACTTAAGGGGGATTTCAATCCACGCACTCATATAGAGTGCGACCCAGTTTATATTAGGGTGTCTCTCCACGTAAAGGATTTCAATCCACGCACTCATATAGAGTGCGACAATTCTATCGGCAGTAGCCGAAGCACTGGAAAAGATTTCAATCCACGCACTCATATAGAGTGCGACCAGTTTAGGTATTGCGACATCAATCGGAAACCTAAATTTCAATCCACGCACTCATATAGAGTGCGACGGTAAGACCAGAGTTATTGGAGCTAACAGACTAATGATTTCAATCCACGCACTCATATAGAGTGCGACGCTTCTTTAACCCATAAACAGCTAATTGTGATTATTTCAATCCACGCACTCATATAGAGTGCGACACCAATAGTTATTCTTTTTCCTTCCGCACTAATTCATTTCAATCCACGCACTCATATAGAGTGCGACGTATTGATCGGAATCTGTTTCAAGTGCTTCGTATTATTTCAATCCACGCACTCATATAGAGTGCGACGCTAGACGAACGCATTATCAAAGAAAAAGGACTAATTTCAATCCACGCACTCATATAGAGTGCGACAAAGCAACGAAGATACAACGATGATCACAACGACATTTCAATCCACGCACTCATATAGAGTGCGACACCATAACCAGTTTGCTTAGATAGCGATTTGGAATTTCAATCCACGCACTCATATAGAGTGCGACTGTCTGACGAAATAAACGATGTTTTATTTAGCAAAATTTCAATCCACGCACTCATATAGAGTGCGACCAACAACGAGTCACAGACCAACACGTACAGAATGATTTCAATCCACGCACTCATATAGAGTGCGACGACTAGACAGATGTTGGCTGGGCGGTGATCGAATATTTCAATCCACGCACTCATATAGAGTGCGACGCACTAATCAGTTTAATAGGAGGAATGTATTAATATTTCAATCCACGCACTCATATAGAGTGCGACGGTTTTGACAGATAAGGGATGCTAACACAGATTAATTTCAATCCACGCACTCATATAGAGTGCGACACGGCGAGGTAAATTATTCCGTCCGAGATAACGTATTTCAATCCACGCACTCATATAGAGTGCGACCGAAGCATCCGAAAATGCAACTAAAGCCATTGAAATTTCAATCCACGCACTCATATAGAGTGCGACTAATTATGGCATATCTTACGTTTGAAGAATTTAAAATTTCAATCCACGCACTCATATAGAGTGCGACAGAAATAACAATTATTTATTATATTGCTCAAGAGGATTTCAATCCACGCACTCATATAGAGTGCGACCTAAGATTGTCTTTTTTCCAATGTAATAACCTTTGGAATTTCAATCCACGCACTCATATAGAGTGCGACAGCGAAAATACTAAATTTATGGAAATATAATCCTTTTAAATCAATATTTTTACTAGTTTTTATACCTTTTCACTAAAATTCAAGTACATTTTATCCCTATTTTACCACATATCGGTTTTAAAATCGGCTAATTTATGGTGCGGATGATCTAGGGATTTTATGTGCGCTTGGGGTTCGCACTATGATCACTTAAGCCAGAATGTCCCATTCATCCAAATACAACATCAAGCTGCCCACAACCAAAGGTAACATTTCGGCCAATATGTAGATATTGTGCGGCATATAACCATGGAGCAAAGTGGAACATATCTCCCTCAAACGTCATTGCTCCTTGCAAACCACTTAAATCCATTTTTTTATTTCTTCTATTGGAATATCGTCTTATCTCGCTCCAATACAAACCTGATGAAGTCGTTTGTACCGAACTAGATAATTCTCTTACAGTGGATACTGCATCAGAATGTACAAATCCACCATATCGCTCTGTTAAAGCTGTAACTCTCCGGGTGATGCTACGAATAATCGTCGGGAAATCAATTTCTCTCAGTTGCTTCCCATTTCGGCGGATGCGGAGTGGCGTAATCAAATGAATCGAGCATCTCGACACTCCTTTTTTCTCCCAAGTCGGCATTAAATTGCAGGGTGTTGGCTCCCTGCTTATCTCAGAACACCAAATTGTCTCGAGGGTCTCTGCTTGTAAAATATCTATAAGCTCAAAATTCTTTCTATTTACTCCTATCTCAATACACACCTTACGTATCAAAGCTTCGACTACACTGTTGGTATAATGCGTAGCCTTACCTAGCAGAGTAAATTTAAAACAAAGCATGCTTCCTTCATAATAAATTTCCTGATATCTTGGTGGTTCTAAAATATACGGATTAACAATATCTTGTTTGGCACCACCATATCGACGATTTTCAAATATATATTGATAGGCCTCTTCATTATTTCTTGATAATATCCATCCCATCACACCGTGAAGTGTAGAACCAAGAAAACGCGGCAGTCTAACAGATTCACAACATTTCAAGCGAATAAGTAATGGCATATAGGATAATGAAAACAAATCAGAACTAGGCATCTGTTCGCTCCAATGTCACTTGAACTAGACCATGAGGCAATTTCTTTGTCATATCAATAAAAATTGACCCGTTATATTCATCACTATCTGATATTACAGAGAGTATCCGTCCTTTAAAGCCCCCAAGTAGTAATATGAATTTGTTTTTATCAGTTTGTGTTTCATTTATAATGTCCTGTATATTCTCCTTCATTTTCAATAAAATACGTTGATCCTGTTCTTTTCCAACTTGCTCAACGACCTGACTAATTTTTTGGATTAGTTGATGAAGCTTGGTTCTTGTAGCTTGTTCTGCTTTTCTAAAGCAATTACCTATTTCTACCTCATCACAAAATAATTCCCCAAGGTATTTCGAATCTGCACTAAGCATCTCGATAGCGACATTAGGAAAAAACTCATCAATATAGGATTTATTTTTTTTTGAATCATACTGTAATTTCTGCAATGGATATAGTTGAATATCTTTACTATTAATTTTAATATCGTCTACCATTATTCTTTGCTTATTTGATTCCAGGGATAAAGCCCCCTTAATAGATGAGCCTGGAATATAGTATTGTGCCTCTGAAGGTGCATAACACGAATAGGTTCCATATTGGTAGAAGGGATATATGATCCTGACGCCTTCTTTTTTTAAATTCTTAGAAGCTTGTTGTTCTAAATCTTCCATTGTAAAATCGCGTCCCGTTTGAGTAAAAGCGTGTTGTTCTCTTGGTGACAGTACAAGTGTTGATAAGGCCTCTATCCAATATTTATATTTACGAAGTGGATACACCGGCATGCTGTTTCCTCCTATCGAAGTCTAATGGCAATAGAAAAGAGTTTCCAAACACAATATCTCGATCATTAAATGGCGATTGAAGTGAGCGCCCCGCTTTTTTACTACCTTCCGGCAAGAATACAATACTACCTGCATCAATGAAACTAATAAATTTCCTTAGTTTTTCCTTCTCCCATCCTCCTACAAAATCATAAGGACGGCGCTCAGAAGTAAACAATTTCAATGAAGAACATTTGAAATCAATCACTTGAGGCAAAAGCATTCCAAGGTTTAAGTATGCACTGGCCTGCTCCTGCAAATCTATTAATTCATGTTTTATTTGTTCCACTACGAATGTATTAAAACCTTGTGATGCTCTAGCACCTAGAAAGAAAAGCCTTTTCCTTTCTTTAGCTTGGCGTAGAGCTTCCAGTAATTCTACACTCTCAGGGCACTTATCAGCACAAATATAAAATGAAAATTTAGTAATATTCTCGAATTTTCCTTCAGCTGTTTCTTCAACTACATTAACTTCAGGTACAGAATAGACATTGGGATCAAGGCCTGGCATGTCGTATCTAATACTGTCAATAGCCGCATGGATCTGTTGAGAAGACTGTATTGTCACAAAAGGATAGAGATTAGTTGCAATCTTCGGATTGGAAATTATTTTGTTAATCTCCTCCCACTTCATAAAGGATCGCTTTTTTATCGCTTGATACCTCCTTTTGTTTCTTCCTCTATCAGTCTGATTAAGGTGTTGTTTACCCAGTTGATCGATCAAATAAGTTTGCGGCGTTGGATAATAATCAAGAGGAAGCATATTAGATAAAGAGAAAAACAATTTTCCGTCTCTTATCTTTGAAACTAACAAAGTGGCTCTCTCAGATGAATACTGCTCCACATAAAGATAAATTAAAGCGCCAAATATCTTCTGAGAATCGGGAAGCTGAGTAAGTCTTCCTGTTAATGACATCTCGACTTTATACATTACAGTTTCACTCAAATCCATTTCCCTCCTGACTCACTTCTACCTGTACTCTTCCGTAACCACGACTTCCTGAATTGCCTAAACGATATACTCCTGTATTAAACTGGTCGATAGTTTTCTTTATAAATTTTGCAACAATATCCGGCGGAAGTTGTAATTGATTGACCATGTAAAAATGAATCTCTCCTGAAAACTCCACACCTGGACGTATCGTTTTATAGATTCGAGGATTAGCAACTAAATTATCTTTCTTTTTAGGATCATCAATGACTTCTATCGAATTTTTCGAGTCGATAGAGAAGGGATCAACGTTTGTTTCTAATAATCGAAAATCATTAAATATTAATTTCGGTGTGTGATTAAAGCCTTCGATTCCAAATAAATATTCTGCTGATGACTTATGAATCGCTTCTTCATAACGCTTCTCCACTCTATCAAATTCATCCTTCTCCTTCATTTCTTTAATCAATGGCAGATTCTCTTGCTTCTTTGCAAGCAAATACGATTGATAAGCTTGAGTGATTAATTCTGCTTCTTCAAAGCTTTGAGACATCTCCCGCACAATTCTTCTCAAACTTCCCTTAAAAGATGATGCAGGAATATAGGGCTTACCTTCATGATCCGTAACAGTAAACAAATCAATGCCACCAATCTCGAACGTTTTCGGGGAACCACCTATAAACAAATTAGAAAGTGTTGACACTTTTAAATAGATCGTATTAACGCTCATCTTCTAACCCCTTTCGATAATCTATTTTTTTCGTTTTTTTATTTTCTTTGTCCTGATTTTTTTTATTATTATCCGGGTATAAAGATCTGTACCGTATGGATAGCTCGTTCAGCCGATAGAAAATAAGTAAGGAGTCTATATAATCATTCGTCCAAAAATTTGTTTGAGCTCCGATTCTTCGAAAAGCTTTTTCATCGAAGAACAACCCTGGTGGGGCTTTCTTTTCTAATTTCTTTTGGTTCTCCATATCCTCAATCTGTTTCTGAGTCTTATCGTTTACGGATTGAAGCATCTCAGCAACTGTTTCAATTCGCTTCTTATCTATTTTTTTAAAGCGATGGAACATGGAGCTGGAAATTTGTAACCTCCGGTAAGTTTGAACCTTAGCCCCATTAGGAGCTGTATAAATTTCAAACATAGCAAAAAAATTACGGAATTGGCGAATATCATACTCTTTAAACATGCTACTTTTCCTCAAGGAACCACATAAGTTCTGATGATACAAATACCTCAGCGGTTTATTAAATAAAGTGCTTCTTATCCTCTTTTTATTAAAATCAAAATCCGAAATCTTGGCTTCATCACCAGTAATTGCAAAACGCGGATCAGAAAATAGTAACAACATGCGCACATGTCTTTCAAGATATTCTCGTTGTTTGCGTTCAAAAGATAATTCCTTTTCAATCCTTTCCTTGCGATTCGACTGTGTTTTTTCGCTATTTGATTTCTTTATAACTAGCAGTTTCCGCATTAAACTTTCAATAATTAATAATTCGTACTTTCTCAACTTTTCGTTGCTGTTCTCCAAATGCTCCGGTAATAAATGATAGAGAACGGCATTGCTGAATTTATTGTCACTGCTGCAAATCGTTTTATCACTAATCTTGCTTAATAGCCCGTATAAAAAGTGATATGCGGCGAATCCTTCTTGCATCGCTCCTTTTAATAGCCTTACATCATTTTTAAAATAAGTCCACTGCGATTTCTTCTTGTCTGCGTCATAGTCCTCAAAGACATAATCGTTCATACTTATCTTCATATATGAGTACTTTTTAACCTTATCCTTCCTGTCCTGTGAATAAGTCTTAGCCCCATCTAACTGGCGTTGCACTCGCTCATAATAATACCGAATCGGTTCACGGTTGAAGGTAAAATCAATCCCTATGCTCAGTGAAAGATGTGGCAATTTCGTGTTATAATGCTTACTTAGTTGGGTGATCTCGTGATTCAATTGTTGCAATATCTCTTTGCACAATTTGACACCATCTAATAAATGTGCAGTAGTCACCGCGAAAAAGATGTCATCGCCAGCCATATATAATGGATACAGTTTGAAGTCTACGTCCTCCCTCTGGTATTCCATCGTCTTCCTATGTAAATGATCCAAACTTATGAATTTGGACAACAAATCACTAATAGCCTTATAGACCACATAGTCACTTAGTTGCTCAAACAATGCCCCCATACCGTCTAAATCAGCCTTAATGATAGCAATCCGAAAATGATTATCGTTATCCGTCTCTTCTTGGGAATAGAGAGCATTAATGTTGTAAGAAAACGACGGATACTTTTTATCTAGATCAATTGATGATTGAGGTTTATTTCCCTTAGGAACGTTGCAAAACTGAAATAGCGAGTCTCGGTGACTAGCTATGATGTCATTCAGACACTTCTTTTGTCTAAGGCGATCTTTACTCTTTTTAATTGCCTCTAGCTTATCCCGCTTTGTCGAAAGCTTCTTCTCTAGAACAACATATTTGACTAACAGTTGGCCTTTAAATGTTCCATAATACTTTCTGAACAATCGGTCTAATCTCTCAGTGATTAGCTCTTTTTCCAGCGAAGTAGTAAAGATGCACATACCTGAACACACCAATAATTGCTCATCAATATGACCGTTGAATTCCCCATACTTCCCCTCGATTCCAATGTCTTGAAAAAACTGTTTAGATATTAAATGTGAAGAATTAACAATTTCCCGAAGGGTTCCACTGTTGGCCTGATTTTCCTGAGTATACGCTTGCAGCACATAATATAAAAATGTCTGTACTTTATCAATCGATACAG
The DNA here is from genome assembly GCF_001552275.1 of Amphibacillus sediminis NBRC 103570. GTDB lineage: Bacteria > Bacillota > Bacilli > Bacillales > Amphibacillaceae > Amphibacillus_B > Amphibacillus_B sediminis. The sequence continues at coordinate 34,728 of NZ_BCQW01000018.1, read as the reverse complement.
CAACTACAAATTGCTCCATTATGACTCATCCTCCTCGGCATCAAATAGTTTGGCATATGCACGATGTGGAAATAGCAAAGGATTGTTAATCAGCATTAACAATTGGTTTAATTGAAAATTGAAGGTGAGGAGCGAAACAAGGTTGTTATTTTCATCTTTCACCTCGTAATCTTTTAAGTTAATTTCCTCTAAGGAATCCATGCCTCCTATAGTTTTTTTTATAGATTCAGGCTCGATATTATGGAAATTGAGTTTGAAAAACCAGTTCTTTAAATTTCCCCCTACATTGTCCTTAATATTAATTTGTCTTTGCTTATCATTTACAGCACTTAACACAAAATCAAAATATTGTTGCACCTCTTCGTCCACCTCTGATTTCAGAGCACATAAAATACGAATAGGATGTGTAGATTTTTGTGTACACACAGAATCAATGGCTATATTGGTTGCGAATCTCGCAATTGAACCACCAGAAGTTTTTAATCTCTCTAAGCTTTTACACCATTTTTTGATACCTTCTTTATTAAAGCTTTGACTTTTGCATTCCACCACTACAGCAACCGCTTCTATCGGGATAAACTTCAGACGTCCATAGCGGAAAATATACGGGGTATACGTTTCATCCAATATAGCTAAATCGACCTCATTCGAAACATTTCCTTCTGAATCAATAATAAAGACGGAGTGTTCAATCACAAATTTTTTTGGAATGATCATGTCAAATAACTGTCCCCATATATCTTCGCGAGCGGAACCAATACTTGGTCCATGTAGATCTTGTCTCATATAAAGCTGACTCACAATAGATTGCTCAACTTGCCGATAGTTTACTTTAATGTTTCCGATCAACTTCTGTTTACGTTTTTCTTTAGACAAAGGTATCCCTCCAAAAAATACAAAAAATTAGCTATATTGATATATTTCTACATCATTATACCTAATTCCTTCTAAGTAGAACACAATATGCATTTTTAGATGAACAAGCAGTATAAACAAACAACCTACAAAGGTTTTTCTTCTTTACTCTTCCTGAACTCATTCCTCATACTTATATAAAGTGTGACTGGTGAGATTGGTGTGTTTATGTCTCATATAGAGTGCGACGACAGGCAGAAGTCCGAATAGCATGGCACTGATTATTTCAATCCACGCACTCATATAGAGTGCGACGTATTAATACTTTGTTTCTTTTTGTTAAGTGTTCGATTTCAATCCACGCACTCATATAGAGTGCGACAAACATTTCAAACAAGCTTTTGTCAATCGTTTTTTATTTCAATCCACGCACTCATATAGAGTGCGACTGGAAGCTAGAATATTTTATCAAGATCGAGATATATTTCAATCCACGCACTCATATAGAGTGCGACATTGATTGGTTAAGACGAGCGCACGAACCCCCTCACATTTCAATCCACGCACTCATATAGAGTGCGACTTCATGATCATTTCGCCATGTTCATCCCAAAAAGCATTTCAATCCACGCACTCATATAGAGTGCGACCTAGATTCTGCTCTTGCTTCTGCTTCAACCCTGCATTTCAATCCACGCACTCATATAGAGTGCGACCACCGGCAGGCGAATATACAACTACAGTGACCACAATTTCAATCCACGCACTCATATAGAGTGCGACAGCGAAAATACTAAATTTATGGAAATATAAGCCTCTTAAATCAATATTTTCACTAGTTTTATAACTTTTCACTAAAATCCAAGTACATTTTATCCCTATTTTACCACATATCGGTTTCAAAATCGGCTCATTTATGGTGCGGGTGATCTAGGGATTTTATGTGCGCTTGGGGTACGCACTATAATTATTTAAACAGGATTCTTCCTTATCTAAATACAACAGCTAGCTGACTGCAACCATCTGTGTAAAACTAAACCTCACTTTAAAAATTGCTTCTTGTAAGTTTTCAATATGAATGTACATATTATATTACAAAAAAATAACATAAAGTACCCTTTTCGGTAATTTTTTTGGTTAAACATTGTAACATACAGATCGATCTCAGCAGATTGATTGATAATACGGATTATACAATTTTTTGCTCAGCTAATGGTGTGGAGAATCAACTAAAGGGGTGGTAGCGGCCTACTTTAGACTACAATTAGTTATAGCAAAAGCGAAAGGATTCAATCGTATCGACTGCCCTTGCTTCTAAATCCCATACAATTCTGAACACCCAATAAAGTGAAACTTCGTTCAGTGGGGGTTTCGACCCATAGGATGTTCTAGTGCAGACGTTGCGAACTTAGTCAGCTTCCTCCCGCACTGAACGTTAGTTGAACCAATGATGGCCGTTACTGGCTGTTCGATCTCCCGCTTAGACATGACGTGTTCCCTTATTTCTTGAAGTGGGAGTCTTACAAAAGCCCTTTGATGGGGCGAGTAATCACAGCCCCAGTCAGTTACACTGCGATAAAACTTAACAGCATACCAACTAATTAAAAGTGACGAGGTTTAGTATAGCCACATCGCTTTTTGCGTGAATTTTTATTAATAACCTTTTAATTTATTGACCTGATTGAGTAAGGGTTTACCCGCTTGATAACGATCTAGATTTTCTTTAAATAATGTCATGATTCGTCTAAAATTTTGATCAGATAAGTAAGCCTGATGTGGTGAAATAATAACCTGATCCATCTGCCAAAATGGGTGAGACTTAGGTAAAGGTTCTATTTCAAATACATCTAATGCTGCACCTCTTATCTGTCCATCCATTAATCCATCAACTAAATCCTGTTCTACGATGGCATTCCCGCGGCCAACATTAATGATCACAACACCTTCCTTTAACTTGCTTAGGCGTTTCCAGTCTAAAAATCGATCCGTTTCTGGAGTGGCAGGTAAGGCAAGTACAACATAATCTGCTTGTGCTAAAGCATTATCAACTTCGTCCATGGCTACTATGCGATCGGCATAATCATCTGTTACTACAGTTGGATTACGGCGACAGCCTGTTACCTTCATCCCTAAAGCCTTACAACGCTTAGCAATCTCATAGCCAATTTGACCATAGCCAACAATGCAAACTTGTGCATTGAATAAATCTGTTACCGGTGTTTTTTGCCAGATTGTCTTGGTTTGTTGCTGCTTTAAAGTCGGGAGATTTTTAGCAAAGGACAGCATCATCGCTAAGGCATGCTCTGCAATAGGAATTGAGGTACAGCCTTTGGTATTCGTTATCATAATGTCACTATTGATAGTCCGTTCATTTAACAAAGCATCCACCCCCACACTAATGGATTGAACCCACTTAATATTTGGAGCTTGCTCTATAATCGACAGATCATCAATAAAGCCTAAGGTAAAGACAACTTCACATTGACTTATATCAGCACTTGGTATCGGCTCCTTTTCGCCTATTGACCAAGGATCATGAATAACGTGTAAGCTTTTCGTTTTAAATTCCTGTAAATATTGATCAGGGACTGTGGTGCGAAAATAAATTGAGGGCCAATTTTTCTCTGTTTTTGTTACGCTTATAGTCATGCGTTATTCCCCCTAAAATGTATTTTTAAAAGCTCTATAATTCTAATGGTATATATTTAATGATAAAATTTTTTGCATTCTTTGCCATTCATTCGTCAGATAGACTGACATATTTATTTTAAAGTGGTAAGTTATTTAACTAATATTGTAAGAATTTTTTCTCTGCATTCAGCATCTCTTTGTTTGATTTATTCTTTTCTTGTCTTTTACAGAGATCGATGAAACAAATTAAACTCTAATGCTTAGTTAAAATCGATGACGTTTATTTTCCAGCAAAAAAAGAGGACATTGGCTTGTATGACCACGTCCCCTTTTTCTTTATTATGCTCATGCTTGGTTTATTCTTGATTGATCACAGTTTGCCCACCCACACCGATATCATTGTTTTTAAACAAACTATCGAGTTCGTTTCTTCTGTTTCTCTCTAGGCCATCGTTGTTCAGGTACATATTGCTTCATTGTTGTAAATATCAGAGCCCACTGTTCTTCTGTTACAGCCCCTACTGGAAGGCTGTCCTTGATCAATAAATTTTTTCTTAATTTTTTTAATTGTGTATGCGTAAAAATTGTTTTTAACACATCAATAATATCCTGATAAGGATGCTTGAAGGTAAAGTTAACTAGCTTGACAAAATCATGATAATCTTGTTTTGAAATCAGTGGAACCTTGCGCCTTATGATCTTAAGCATCGCTGAATCTACCTTTGGAGCTGGAGAAAAATAATATTTCGATATCGTCTCAACATATTTTAATTGATACCACATCCGCCAAACTAATAGATAACCATCCTTAATGAATGTTCCTGTAAAACGTTTAGCTGCCCCTTTTTCAATAATAATCATTCCATTTTGTAAACGCGTAAATGGATGTAACACCATTTCAAAAATAGGGGTTGTAATCGCATAAGGAATATTAGCAACAAGCTTGAACGGTGCTTTAGGCAGGCTAAATTTCAGAATATCCTGTTGAATAATCCTGACATGGTCACTATGACTAAAGTCAGCCTTTAGTAAGTTTACATGTTGCGGATCATATTCGACTGCAAATATTTGCCCTGCCTTTAAACTTAATGGTTGAGTAAGTGCACCTTTTCCAGCACCAAACTCGACGACTAAATCATTTTTACTTAAATTGGCATGATCAATCATTTTATTAATAACTTTTCGATTATGCAAGAAATGTTGACCTAAATAATTGGGTGTTTTAGCCGGTATTTTCTTTTTAGAACTACGATTTTGTTTCCTTACCACGTATACCTCTCCTTTACTGACTGATGTTATAGACCAGCTGTCTATGATCCAAAGTAAAGGGAGAAGTGTGGTTAATAATTTCATCATATGATAACGATAATCACATGCGCCTTAGCAAATTGCGACCAGATTTTACCGAGCTTCACTTTGCTGAAAATCTGTGGCATCCGCTGGAGGCTTTAGCTTGATTAAACCGGGGTGTTGACCCTAACTAAATTAAACAGGCATTCATCCACCACTTATCGAAGCGGGAGGCTTCTACTGAATAAAGTGAAACTTCGTTCATGGGTTTTTTCTCCATCCCCCATTGAACGTTAGTTGAACGAATTGGGCCGTTACTGGCTATTGGGTCTCCTACTTAGACATGATGTGTTCCCTTATTTCTTGAAGTGGGAATAGCAAGTTACACTGCGATAAAATTAAACGAACCTTCTTAACCAGACCTAAGCTAATTGTCATGAAATTATACATGATGACAAAATAAAAAAAGAAAGACAAAGGAAGTCGTCTTTCTTTTGAGTATAAATAACAAACCTACCATAGATAGGCTGATTAGTTATGATCAAATAATTAGTAATCGGTATTATTAAAAAGGACAGACTTATCCCTCTACTCTGTATCTATAAACAGAGTCTTTGAACGTATTTAATTCGTTAAGCGTTCAAAGCTAGGAAACGAAGTCTCATTGATTGTGTCACTTTTTAATAATCCTCCTTTAATTAAACTATGTCTTTATTATACGGATAGCCTTGGCTAAAGTCAAAATATTTTTTTAACATTATTTGTATTTTTCCTCTAATCGACTCATCCACCGTCCCAAGAGGATTCCCCCTTCAAATAGCAAAGCACAAGCTGCTATTCCCAACCAGCTAAAACCTTGATAGTTTACAGGTATAATCATTATGGTTGAAGCAAAAACAACACCTAAGATAAAATGAAATAATCCCGTATAAGCTTTAGTAAATATATAGTTCATGATCTTTGACAATCCGAACACACACAGCAGTGCCCCCATTCCAATTGGTAGGATAACATTGAGGTCTATGGCTGCAATACCGTCAGACATGGCTTTGTACATTCCCAGATAAATAAGGAAATTTGATGGACTTAATCCAGGAACAATGACCCCTAAACCGATAATAGCCCCTGCTAATGTCCACGTCCAAATGGTTTGATCTACTTGACCATCAATCATACGTTGACCAAACATTAAAAAAAGGAGCATGCCGACAAAGGCGACGATAAGGACATAAATATGTTTTGGTTGACGCTCATACTTCGCAGCCTCCCTCCACAAGGTGGGGATCGTTCCAACGATACAGCCGACAAAGAACCAAAGAATCGGTGTTTCATAATTACCTAATAAAAAGCTAACGGCGAAAGAAAGAATAAACAATCCAGTTACTGCTCCTAATCCAACTGGAAAGAAAAAAAGCACATTTTCTTTAAAGTTTTTTGTCACATTAGCAAGGAATGAGATAATGCGCTCATAAATGCCAAACACCGCTGCTAATGCCCCTCCGCTTACACCAGGTAAAATAAAACCTGATCCAATAAACATACCTTTCACAAAACGTAACATCCACTTAGCTAACCATTTCCTCTCCATAAATACTCCCCTCATAACTTTTAAGCTCTTTAATATTAACATGCTTTTTGGACAAAATCAAAAATATAATTAGGTGTCTTTTGTTAAAAATCTTCAACTGGTATAGTTAAACCATAGGAAAAAGGGGGATTCGATGAAGACATTTGTTAGTACTATGACGGTTATAGTTCTGTTCTTACTCGTAAGTTGTTCAGCAGATCAATATCATGAAGAAGAAGTAACTGTTGGTGTGGACACACCCTACGAACTCGGTGGGACTTTAACGATCCCAACGCAATGGTCCGAGCCAGGACCAGTAGTGCTTTTAGTTCATGGATCAGGACCAAGTGATCGTGATCAAAATGTATTTGCTTATCATATTTTCAAGGATATCGCCCATGGTCTAGCTCAAAAAGGCATTGCATCACTTCGTTATGATAAACGAACATACACTTATGCCGACGGTTTTGATCATAACAGCATAACTGATTTCACTGTTGAGACTGAAACAATAACTGATGCTTTGTTGGCAGCTGAATTACTTCAAAAGGATAAGCGCTTTGATAAAGAACAAATCTATCTGATCGGACATAGTCAAGGAGGTATGCTGGCTCCTCGCATAAACGCTACGGCTGACAATGATTTTGCAGGGCTTATAATTATGGCCGGATCACCTCGTTCATTATGGGAAATTATTTACGACCAAAACCAGGCTGCTTTAGCTGAGATGGATTCTGACAGTGTTCTATATCAACTACACAAAAATCAAATAGACGATGAGTATCAAAAAGCTCTCGCATTAGCGGACACACCGATTGAAGTGATCAAGTCTGAAACGATCTTTGGTATACCAGCTTATTACTTTAAAGAAATGGATCAGTTCAACTCACAAGAAGCCTTACAAAACGCAACTATCCCTCTACTAGTACTTCAAGGAGAGAATGATTTTCAAGTAAATATCGAAAAAGACTTTGGATTATATCAGGAGCTTTTAAAGGATAATCCACAGGCCCGTTTAATAACCTATCCTGATCTTAATCATTTTTTTGTTCGTTCTCAGGGAGAAAACATTGGTACAATTGAAGAGTACCAAGAAGAAGGCGAAATAGATCCACAGGTATTGGACGATATAGCAAATTGGATTTTAAATCATTAATAGTGGAGGAGATATTTATGTACAGAAGCTTTCCGATCATCCTGTTAACTATGATCATCGTCTTAGTCGGCTGTAATCAAGAAAGCGAGGAACCTATTAATCAAGATGACCAGCTAAGTACCTTAGCGGGGAATTTTATTGATCAGCTCAGCTTAGCCAATTATGAAGCAGCGGTTGAATTTTTTGATGAAACAATGGCTACTGAGATACCGGCCGAAACATTAAATTTACTTTGGCAACAATTGACGACAGAAATGGGCGATTTTGATCACTATACTGTAACGGAAATTACCGAAATGGATGGCTATAATGTGGTATTATTAGATGGTCACTTTGAAGATGGGCAGGTCACATTTGTGATTAGCTTTGACCAGCAATCACTAATTGCCGGCTTCTACATTCATTAGAGCATAAATCCTTAAATGTGCAAGTCTTTCATCTAATGATCATGATCAAATTGATAATCGATAATTTTAAGTTTTAATCCAAACCAAAAACGCTCAAATCCAACAAAAAGGACTGAGCGTTTTTTATGAGTGACCCTGAGTGGGATCGAACCACCGACCCCTTGCCTGTCAAGCAAGTGCTCTCCCGCTGAGCTACAGAGTCATAAAATTAGTTAAAGAAACCTTTTACACTTTTATTGCGTCAATTAAATAAGAATGTGTTATTACTATATATCGATCTTAACTAAACGTCAAGTGATTTTGTTATGAAAGGATTTATTTTCATTAACAATTTCGTTGTTTTTTTGATATGATAGAGTTAGACTTTTTGAGATTACTAAAATATCACTGAATGATAAAGTGAAACTTCGTTCAGTGGGGGTTTCGACGGATAGGATGTGCTCGTGCAGACGTTGCGACACGACGTCGCGAACTTAATCAGCGTCCTCTCGCCCCTTACTGAACGTTAGTTGAACCGACCGGGCCGTTACTGGCTGTTGGATCTCCCACTTAGACATGACGTGTCCCCTTATTTCTTGAAGTGGGAGGCTTACAAAAGCCCTTCGATGGGGCAAGTAATCGCAGCCCCAGCCAGTTACACTGCGATAAGCAGCTGAACTCTACGGTGGTTAGCTGCTAAATTCGACAATTTATTGAACGCTACTTTTATAGATTTGGTTTATCAAAAATTACCATTTAATATTTCTAAGAAAATGAGGATAAATATATGCAACAAAAGAAACTACCTATTGATTATACAATGCTCTTTTTAATTGGCTGTTTAGTGATTTTTGGTTTATTTGCCATTTACAGTGGCTCTGGGCAATATGCGAGCCATGATCCAACCACTTATATAAAACGTCAAATTATGTTCTTTGGAATCAGCCTGATTGTTATGGCTGTAATCGCTTATTTTGACTTTGAGCTATTAGAGCGATGGACACTTGTCTTTTATATTCTTGGAATCATTATGCTATTGATGGTTCCTTTTTCACCACTGGGGGTCGGACGAAATGGGGCTGAGCGCTGGATTAACCTTAAATACATCGAACTTCAGCCATCAGAATTTATGAAGATATTCCTTGTCCTTCACATTTCAACAATATTAGCAAAGGCCGGGAAATATCGCTTAAGCTTTCGTGAAAGTATTCCCATCACGTTAAAGATTGGTGCCTATACGGCAATTCCGTTGTTTTTAATTCTTAAGCAGCCTGATCTTGGTACAGCCTTAATGATTATTTTTACCGTTTTCGCGCTTATCTTTACTTCAAGTATTTCACTTAAGATGGTTATGACATTAATCACGATGGGATTAACTGGTATAGGAACATTAGTCTATCTATACTTTAATCACTTCGAGATTTTCACAAAAATTATTGCCGATCATCAGTTAGCACGTATCCTTGGCTGGTTAGATCCAACGGCCCACTCTAGTGGCTATAGTTATCAGACGCAACAGGCATTACTTGGGATTGGAGCAGGCCAGTTAACAGGATCAGGCTTTACCCAAGGCTTTCAAGTTCAAAGTGGACGTGTTCCAGAGGCACAAACTGATTTTATCTTTGCCGTTATCGGTGAGGAATTCGGTTTTATTGGAACTAGTCTATTAGTTATTCTCTTTTTCTTGTTAATCTATCGGATTATTACCATTGCTTTTCACGCCAATTCATTATTTGGCGTCTACATCTGTATAGGAATTATTGGCTTATTTGCTTTTCAAATTTTCCAAAATATAGGGATGACACTTGGACTAATGCCAGTTACTGGATTAGCCTTACCGTTTGTCAGTTATGGTGGAAGCTCTCTCCTCACGAATATGATGGCGATAGGACTGGTGACGAGTGTCCACTTAAGGACAAAAGAATACATGTTTAGTAATGATGAAACGATTCGTTAAGGAGTCTAGCCTATGAAAAATCGCTTAAAAAAGTTTGACTATGGCTTAATTATAGCTATTCTCGCTATGGCAATTTTTGGATTGGTTATGATTTACAGTGCCAGCTACACATTAGGGACTTTGAGATATGATAATGGGAGTTACTTTTTTACAAGACAACTGATTTATTTACTAATCGGGGTGCTAATCTTTATTATTGTATCGTTTGTCTCATTAAAAACACTGGGGCAATTAAGTCCAATCCTAATCCTATTGTCAATCGTATTGTTAGTTGCAGTGTTATTTCCGCAAATAGGTGTGTTGCGAAATGAGGCACGTCGTTGGATCGCAATTGGTCCAATGGTCTTTCAACCGTCTGAAATTGTTAAAGTATTTATGATCATATACTTTTCCTATATCTATGCCAAAAAACAACCCTATATTGATCAATTTAAAAAAGGGGTACTTCCTCCCCTCCTTATTCTTGGTGCTGTGTTTTTGTTAATCTTAAAGCAACCTGATTTAGGAACAGCTACACATATTCTATTAATTTGTGGATTAATTGTTGTTTTTAGTGGGGTTCGCTTTCATCATATTTTGTTATTGGCATCAATTGGAATTGGGGGTATTGCTTTTTTTGCTGTGTCACAGCCTTACCGTCTTGAACGATTAACAACTTTTTTAAGTACATTTGATGACCCGAGTGGGGATGGTTATCAATTAATTAATTCCTATATATCGATTGCGACAGGAGGTCTAACTGGTAACGGACTAGGTAACGGTGTCCAGAAGCTAGGGTATTTGCCAGAAGCGCATACCGACTTTATCATGGCGGTCGTTGTTGAAGAACTAGGACTTCTCGGTGTTATTTTTGTAATTTGTGGTTACCTCTTTATTTTATATCGTGGTATTCAAATCTCAAAAGAAGTTGAGTCCGTTTATTTAAAGCTTCTAGCTTTAGGGGTGACCTTTCAAATCACGATCCAAGCTGTTTTTAATCTTGGTGCAGTGAGTGGATTACTCCCTATTACGGGGATACCACTACCGCTAATCAGCTATGGGGGAACATCACTCGTGTTTACCCTCCTATCACTTGGCATCTTAGTTAACGTCTCTGGTCGTCGTCCAATCACATATACAAATACAAAGGCATAGCAGCGTCAAATTGACGCTGCTATGCCTTTGTTCTGCTAGTTATTTGATTTATAAAGGACTACTACAGCTAATTAAGAAGCTTTGCTCCACGATATCTCCCTCTAGCTTTTTTGAGGGAGATTATTAGGATTCACTACTCAGTAGTGTAGCTGTCCACCATTTCTTGCAGTTCCTGATTTAGTCTTGTAAGTGCTTCAGCTGAGTTTGCAATTTCGGACATTACTCGTAACTGTTCATCAAGTGATGCCGTAATTTCTTCAACTGATGCCGCGGTCTGTTCTGATACACTTGATGCACTTTCTACCGCTTCACTTATATCTTGATTATGGTTAGTGACCTCAGTTACTTCTCTTTTTATCTCGTCAAGTGAGCTGACACTTTCTTTAATCGATAACGAGAGCTGCCCAAATTTACTTTGTGTCCGAATAACATCTGAGCTTAGTTCTTCTGCTATCTTCATGGTTCCTTCTACAGCTCCAACAGTGGATGCTGTCTCGTTGACGATAGATGAAACCACATTTTGGACTTGATGTGTTGCTTGCTTCGACTGTTCTGCTAACTTACGAATTTCTTCTGCTACTACTGAGAATCCTTTGCCGTGTTCGCCAGCACGTGCAGCTTCAATACTCGCATTTAAGGCTAATAAATTTGTTTCTTCTGCAATACTTTCAATTGTTTCCATTACTGCTGTGATTTCCTGTACTTTATTATTTAACGCTTTAATGTCTTGGCTAATTTTTTGAGATGCCTTGAGTGACTCTGCATTAGAATGTTGCAAGCGTTCAATGATTTCACTTCCTTCATTAGAGTAACTTGCAGTACTTTTGGTTATTTCCTCCATTTTATCACTTTGGCGATGCATGGCTGCAATAGCACTGGTTAATTGTTCAACCCGTTCATTAATATTCTCCAAATCAGTGGCTTGCGCTTGTGTTCCAGCTGCAATCTCATTAATAGCATGTCCCACTTCTTGACTACTTGCTGAACTTTCTTCTGAAACAGCTGATAAATCGGTGGCAGATTGCAGTAAATGTTGACTGGATGCCTTTATCTTCACAATCATGTCATGAAGCTGACTTGACATTCGATTAAATGCATCAGCTAACTGTCCAATCTCATCAGAAGGTGTGCTTAATTCTGTTTGGCTAATATGACCATCAGCTATGTTAGTCGCTACTTGTGCGACCTCTTTAAGTAAAGCGATCCGTTTTTTCACTAAAATATAAAAGAGAACTGAACTTAAAGCAACAATAACCCCAGTAAGAGTAAAGATTGCCGTTTGTAATATTCCTAAATCTTCATAGAATTCATCTTGGAAAACTGCAATTCCAATCGCCCAATCCCACGGCTCAAAATATTGCATATAAGCCACCTTATCCCGAAAGGAACCATCAGTTTGACGATCCGAATAAAGGACATACTGATCATCCAGAGTGTCTGCATGAGCTGCCTCTACCATCATTTCTCGGTTAGTTTGAGTATGATCATTATCAGGTGCATTCCCTAGCCTAGTTGGATGAAGCTGTAACACATAATCTTGATCAAAGACGAGTAAATATCCCTCTTCTTTATATGAGAACTGTGATTCAAGAAATTGGTATGTCCCATCTTCACCAAGTGGTCCATTTAAAATATATCGTGCTTGCTCTTGGGCCTCATTGAGTGTTAAATCTCCTGACTCTACTTCATTGTGTAACAATTCAAGCACAGCCATTGAGCCATCGACAATACTTTTTAAATCACTTTTACCCGCTTCTAATAGCTGCTGTCTTGCAATAAAGTAACCGGCACCCCCTACTACTGCTCCAGTAAACAAAATTAGTATAGTTACGATAAGAATTAATTTTGTAGAAATTGAATTGAAGATGTTCTTCTTTTTCAATATTTCTCCCCCCCTTTACTACTTATATCGACAAAATCATACAAGCATTAGAGTAAAAGAGACAGAGTTATTACTTTTTAACTAAAAATATATGTTCAGGGATCGCTAAATTAGAAGTAAACTGGTCGAGGCGATGGTTGGAGCATCGGAGCGTATGCTTTTAGATACGTGAAAAGCGGCCAACATTGAGATGTGATACTTTGAATTGCCTCTAAAAAAGATGCTATAATGTAACAAAAACAAAGACACAATTAACGTGGGGGAAAGGTTTATAATGAAAGTAATAGAAGCAAAGACAGAGCAACAAATTAAAACAGCTCTATCCATACGTGATCAAGTTTTTATTGATGAACAGGGTGTCTCACCAGAGATTGAACACGATCACTATGATCAAACTGCCTTACATATCGTTGGTTATCTTGATCAGAAGGCCATCGCTGTCGCAAGGGTATGCTTTATTGACCAAAATAAAGGAAAAATTCAGCGCGTTGCTATTTTGAAGCCATATCGTGGTCAGGGTTACGGCAAGCAATTAATGCTTGCAATAGAATCGATTATTGGTTCTCACCAAGGAGTAGTAGCGACTTTACATGCTCAGACACAGGCACAAGCCTTCTATCAATCTCTTGGCTATGAAGCTGTATCGGAACCTTTTTATGAGGCAAACATTGAGCATATTAAAATGGAGAAATTATTGAAATAACGTATATTTTCCTCCTTTTCAGTCGAAGCTGTTTTACTGATAGGGGGGAAACTCTATGCATTTTGGTTCAATTTTTGTTGAAACATTATTTGGGTTTATTGTACTGTTTATTATGACAAAACTTTTAGGTAAAACCCAAATTCGTCAATTAACGGCTTTTGATTTCATTTCTGCACTTGTTTTAGGTGAATTAGTCGGCAACGCTCTTTATGATGATCAGGTTGGTATTACCCATATTGGTTTTGCTGTTATATTATGGGGGGGCCTTTTGTATTTAACAGAATGGTTAAGCCAAAAATATAAGGGAACACGCGCTCTTATTGAAGGGATGCCTTCCATTGTTATCCACAAAGGAGAACTTCAACGAGAGGAAATGAAAAAAAACAGGTTAGACATTAACCAATTACTTCATATGTTAAGATTAAAAGATGTATTCTCTATTCAAGAAGTTGATTATGCAATTCTAGAAACTGATGGTACAGTATCTGTTTTAAAGAAAACAGATGAACAACAACCAACAAGACGTGACTTAAATTTATCACCGAAAGAGGTTGTCCTACCGATAACTTTAATTAATGATGGAGAGATTATATACGATAATTTAGCTGAAATCAATCGTGATCAAGATTGGTTAAATCAGCAACTAAACAGTCAAAATATCTCTAGTTACAAACAAATATTTTATGCGGAGTATATAGAAAATGAGCCACTTTACATTCAAACAATGTAAGTGGCTTTTTTTTAAACCTAAAGACTAACAAGCACTTCTCCACTGACTCTAAAATCAAATGGTGTGGCGTCCAGACTTAATCGCAGTGTAACTGGTTGGGGCTGCGATTACTCGTCCCATCGAAGGGCTTTTGTAAGACTCCCACTTCAAGAAATAAGGGAACACGTCATTTCTAAGTGGGAGAGCCGCCCGATTGGTTCAACTAACGTTCAGTGGGGGATGGAAAAAAAACCCCCACTGAACAAGTTTAACTTTATCGAGCTTGGATCGTTTATTTCTGCTGAAAGTCTCTGCCATCCGCCGGAGGCTTTAACTTAATTCAGCCGGAGTTGCCCCTCTACTGAATGGAATTCATCTCCACTTATAGAAATGGGCGATTTCTGCTAAATGAGGTTAAATTGAACAGTCAATCTGTTCACCTATACCAGTAATTTGGGCGTATAGCTTAGTATTTTCCCCTAGTCTTTGCTTTGCTGATTTAGCACTTAGACCAAGCTTTTTTTCCAATTGCCGATGCTGATGCAGTGTCTGATGATGTAATTTCACATTTATGTTTTGAACAGACTTGATGGGATAAATACGTTCAATAGGTCTACGATTATGATCTTGCTCATACTGAAGCAATCGAGTTTGGACACTTTGGGCCTGATAATTTTCAATTGGTAGAAGATATCCCATTTTGAGTCCTCCTTTATTTATCTATACCCGTTTGCTCTGTAGCCTATGCATCCAAATCCCAACCTTGAAAAGCATCAGCAAATTGGCGCATTTCTTGCTCAATTATATCTATATAGGGAACCACCTTCTGCTCGGGCCGTCTAAAATAATGCTCATATTTAACTAAGTTCTTTTCAATTATTGCTAGATTTTTTATAATTCGCATGTGATCCATGTTGATCACACTTATAACCAGGAGAAAGGACGTCGACGTTCTGGTTGAGGGGCATCTTCTTCTTTAGCGTCTTCTGCTTCTTGCTTAGGCTCTTCTGAGTCTGGAGCATCGGCGGGCTCAGGTGCTGGCGGACGACGTCCAAAGATTGGATCAAACGGGCGTCCTTCTGGGCGTCCCTCTCTTCCCGTTGGCTCAAAATGAACATGCTCAGCTTGAATAATTAAATCATTTACTTTAATTACTTTCTTCTCCTCTGCCATCTTAAATATCACTCCTTTATTTACGAGAATGAAGTCGCTATTAGTCTATGATCATTTACCCAAAAGGTGCGTGTGGAAAGAATTTTTATTGGAAGCCCACACAGCTATTGGATTCCGACATAATCTATAAGTGACAATAAGGTCAAACATTAATTGAAAGGAGTAAAATACTATGTCTTGTGGGGAAAAATTTAAATCAGGTAATTGCGTTTCTGATATTTTACGTGAAATAGAGGATGCCCAAAACAACCTCGACGATTGTGACTGTGATACTAGCTGTGAACGGTCAATTAGAGATTTACTCGGCAAAACATCTCCAGCTACTGACTTAGATACAGTTCCAATTATTCTCTATTGTAAGGACTGTAAACCATTTAAGGCTTTTGGGGCACGCACTAATCGTATTGGCGACGTATTCGGCAGCTTCTTTTTCAGAGTAAAGTGCATTGACAAAGACAATTGTGCAATTTTAGAGCTACTACGTGATCCAAGCGATCAAAAAGATGATCCTAAATCACCTGTAGATCAAGATACAAAACGATTAAGAGGAACAGGCGTCTGTGTTACAGTAAGTGTAGATTGCTTCTGCCATATCACATGCTTACCAGCTATCAACGCGTTAAGCTAATTCGCAAAAACGACTCCAACTTAAACGTGGAGTCGTTTTTTTACTTATCTCAAATGAGATTATCGGTCAAACCCGGTTAATTTGATTTCCTCGATCGTATCAAGCATGAATTTTCTTATTCTTGGCACTGTATTCGCTTCTAAGGTGACCTGATTATCCTCAAATTTGATAATTTTACCCTGGTGCTTCTCTCCAGCTACGATGAGTTGGCAGGTTAACTTAGGTAAAAACCTCGATGATCGACTTAAGTATTCCACTTTTTCTAGCTGTGACATATCTTCAAATTTTCTATTTTTTTCTTGGGTATTATCAGCTACTGCACTCTCACTATCTGCGTTTAATTCGGTGTCTTCCTCATTTGTCTGAATATCGTTTTTGCTCGTCTCAACTTCTGCTTCTATCCGATCTGTTTTAGGAAAATCTCGCAACGTGCGTCTCGGTTTGGAACGTTTAGCTTTTGGTTTGGGCTGTGGCTTTGTCTTCTGTTCAGAGGAATGGTACTCCTGTTGCATTTTAGCTTGAGGTGCTTTAATATCTGGTTGATTAATGTACATAATAGGTCTTGATCGCATATCATACGCCTCCTTCATACTTAATATATGTTTATGTAAAAGGAGATGTGCCTAATTTTCTAGCGATATAACCCTTGAGTTATTTAGTAGATTGATAAACAGAAGGACGGTTTGGTCGAAGAAATTCATTTTAGAACCGAAGGGGCAGTAAATAATCAACGAAGCCATTAGAGCAACCTGATCCCTAGTACATTTTGCTTGTGTTTAAGAATCTCTGATCCTATCATACGGACTCAAGAGCTCAAAGAATATCACGCTCTTCCTTTCTGCATAATCAAAAAAGGAGGGACTAGATATTGTTTTTTCCTAGCTCAATAAATAAAGTAAAACTTCGTTCAGTGGGGGGGCAACGCACAGGGTGTGCTCGTGCAGACGTTGCGACACGACGTGCGAACTTAGTCAGCTTCCTCTCTCCCCTACTGAACGTTAGTTGAACCAATCGGGCCGTTACTGGCTGTTGGACCTCCCACTTAGACATGACGCGTTACCTTATTTCTTGTAGTGGGAGGCTTACAAAAGCCATTCGATGGGGCGAGTAATCGCAGCCCCAGCCAGTTACACTGCGCTAAATTCCTTCAGAAAATCTTTGGCATCCGCCGGGAGCTTTAGCTTGATTCAGCCAGGGATTGTATCCACACTGAATGGGAAACAAGTAGGCATTTATCTCACCACTTGTGGCAGACTTCTGCTGAATGAAGTTAAATTAATCCTAAAATGCTGTAACCAGAATCAACATGAATAATTTCACCGGTTACTCCACTTGATAGATCACTTAATAAATAGTAAGCAGTTGAACCGATATCCTCTTGCGTCACTGTTCGGCGTAATGGGGCATTTTCTTCAATGTCTTTTAAGATTGAATTAAAATCACCTACCCCTTTTGCTGACAAGGTACGAATTGGACCAGCTGAGATGGCGTTAACACGAATATTTCTTTTACCTAAGTCATTGGCTAAGTACTTCATACTCGCATCTAAGCTAGCTTTAGCAACGCCCATGACATTGTAGTTGGGAACTACTCGTTCACCACCTAAATAGGTCAAGGTGATGATACTGCCGCCTTCAGTCATAAGCTTCTCAGCCTCTCGTGTAACGGCCACTAAAGAGTAAGCACTGATATTTTGCGCAAGCAAATAACCATCACGCGAGGTCTCAATAAATTCACCTCTTAGTTCTTCTTTGTTTGCAAAAGCAATACAGTGTGCCACACCATGAATAGTGCCGACATCTGCTTGAATAGTAGCAAATGTTTCGGTGATGGCTTGGTCACTCGTTACATCACATTGATAAAATAAAGCTTTTTGACCTTCTAGTGTTGCCGCAAGCTCTTTTACTGGTTTAGCAAAACGTTCATTTGCATAAGTGAAAATCAACTGTGCTCCTACTTCGTGTAAGGCTTTGGCAATACCCCAGGCAAGACTTCTTTTATTAGCAACTCCCATGATAACATAGCGTTTACCTTCTAATGAGAAATTCACAATTATAGCCTCCAATAATGTTATGACTTGTTATTAGTACCTGATACTATATTAGCTTATTTTTATCCAAAATACAACTTAATTTTTGGCTTGACTTCTCTCCGAAGCTTACCAATTAACAAAATGCTAGCACCTTGCTGTTGACGAGTTTAAAACAAGCTTTTTTCCTTTTGATAACCTATCAAACAAAATATCGCTTCTTATAACAAAAATCGCATAAAGGCTGTTGCCATACCAAAGTAGATTGTTACAGAAATAATATCATTTATCGTTGTAATAAAAGGTCCTGATGCCACTGCCGGATCAATTTTAAAATGATTCATGATTAATGGAACAAGTGCACCGGAGATGGTTGCAACAAATAAAGTAGCCGTAATAGAAAGACCGACAAGAAAACCAAGGAATAATGTCCCCTGCCAAATATAAATAATCCCCCATATCACAAGTCCACAGGTCATGCCGGTAATTAGACCTGTCGTAGCTTCACGCATGATGATTTTCACAATGCCTTGCTTTTGAAATTCTCCAGTTGCAATCCCGCGAACAGCAACAGCCAAGGCTTGAGTTCCAGTATTCCCTGCCATCCCTGCAATTAAAGGAATAAAAATGGCTAGTAAAGCGACTTGATCAAGTGTTTCTTCAAAGCGTGCAATTATACTAGCTGTAAATAAGCCCAGAAATAATAAAATAATAAGCCAGGGTAAACGCTTTTTAGCTGCTAGTATAGGATTATTATCAACGGAGTCAACATCAACACCTGCTAGCTTTGAATAATCATCACTTGCCTCTTCCTCCATAACGTCCATAATATCATCGACAGTTATAATTCCAAGTAAATGATTCTGAAAATCAACCACGGGTAAGGCCAGAAAGTCATAATCTCTTACCATCTGAGCAACATCTGCTTGATCATCCCCAACAGAAACCGAAACCACTCGATCACTCATTACGTCTTCAATGGTAAATGCCCCCTCAGCAATAATTAAATCACGTAAGGAAATAACACCGACAAGTCTTTGGTCTTGATCTACCACATAAATGTAATAAATCGTCTCAGCTTCTGGTGCCTCTTTACGTAAATGACGCATCGCTTCCTTTACCGTCATATCTGAAGCGACAACGACAAATTCTGTTGTCATAATACTACCAGCTGTTTTTTCCTCGTAATGCAGTAAAGCTTTGATCTCTTCTGCTGATTCTTTTGGCATTATTGTCAAATAGCTAGCTACTTTATTCTTATCTAAATCATTTAAAATATCGACAGCATCATCTGTTGCCATCTTCGCTAAAACCTGTGCAGCATATGTAGGAGTCATTTCGACAATAAAATGACCAACCTGTTCTTTTTCAACATGTTCAATAACATCTGCCATTTCTTCAGGAGCCAGATAACTATAAATTAAATATCTAAATTCTTGATTTTGTGTTTGATAAAATTCCGCTTGATCATACGGATGCATCTCCAAGAAGTCTGACCTAAACAGATCAATCTGTTCTTCATGTAAAGCTTGTTCAATCTTTTCTCTTATATGAGCCTGTACTTCGTTCTCTCGTTTATCCATCGACCATCAACCCTTCAGCTTAAGCTAAAACCATTTTAGCACCATTATAATCAATTGCAAACATCCTTCTTTAAAGCTATACCCAATTTAATCAATCACTACACGAACATGCATGACAGAGGCTTTCTATGTTAAACTAACACTAAAACAATAAAGGAGATTTCACATGAAGGTAGATGTAATCGGTGATGTACATGGTTGCTACGATGAATTAAAAGCATTGCTCTCTAAGCTTGGTTATCAAAAAGTAAAGAATCGTTACGTGCATCCTGATCATCGTAGACTTGTTTTTGTCGGTGATATTACAGATCGAGGTCCAGACTCCATATCGACGATAAAGCTTGTCCACCAATTAGTGCTGATCGATCAGATTGCTGATTATGTCCCCGGCAATCATTGTAATAAATTATATCGTTATTTCCTGGGGAATAATGTCCAAATTCGCCACGGCTTGGAAACAACTGTCGAAGAATATCTTAATTTATCGAGTCAACAAAAAAAGCTAGTTAAAGCTAATTTTGTTCAATTATATGAACAGGCACCATTGTATTTAAAGCTCAAGTCACTTAATGCTATTATTGCTCATGCGGGAATTAAGGCTGAGTTGATAGGATTGAATAACAAAAAAGTTCAATCATTTGTTTTATATGGTGACACAACAGGCGAGACCCATGCTGATGGTCGACCGATACGACGTGACTGGGCCAAAAGCTATCGTGGTGATTTTTGGATTATTTACGGACATACTCCTGTGCTAGAGCCACGATTGATTAACAAAACCATTAACATTGATTTAGGCTGTGTCTTTGGAAACAAATTAGCCGCGTTTCAGCTACCTGAACAAACGATCCAGTTTGTCGATTCGAGCCAGCCCTTTCAGCCTGAAAAATTCACATCATTTACCTCATGACTATGCATAACAATCGTATTGCCTACGAGCAAGAGGGCATGAACCAACGATGATGGTAAATAACAAAAAGTTAGCACCCTTTAATCTAGTGAGTGTAGACTAAGGGTGCCAAATCATCAGGCCAGCTCGAATGGAAGGATAGATATTGTTTAGTTATGGGGTGTTGAAACGCTAATGACACACAATGTAAGGCCTGTCGCTTTACTTTGTCAGTCTGTCCGCCATACAAATCATCGCCAGCTAACGGATGGCCAATATGGGCAAAGTGCACTCGAATTTGGTGAGTTCGACCTGTTTCTAATCGGATAGCCAACCAAGTATGACCATTAACCTGCTTGAGCGTTCGGTAATGTGTTATAGCTGGTTTTCCATCCCTGGCTACTGTTCGTTCGATAATCGATCCTTGCTTGCGCGCAATCGGTTCGGAAATCGTCCCACTCTCACTCGTTAAAATACCTTCAACGACAGCCTGGTAGCGTCGATCAATCTTGTTATTCTGTAATAAGCTATGACAGAAGCGTTGCTTAGCTACTAACATTAATCCAGAAGTATCTCTGTCTAAACGCGTGACAATATGGACGGTGTAATCTAAACCTTTTTGATCATAGTAAGCAATTAAAGCATTTGCAACTGTTTTATCTTCATGTCGAGCAGAGGGTACGGTGGTCATACCGGCTGTTTTGTTGATGACAAGTAAAAAATCATCCTCATAAACAATATCTAAGGGGATTAAAACAGGCTTAAGTCTCGGTGCTCGTACTTCTTTTGGAAATAGAACCTCAACGGTATCACCTTTTTTAAGCTTTGTTCTTACATTAACATTTTCCCCATTAACCAAAAGCTTTCCTCCATCAAACTTCAGTACTTTAATCATATTTCGTGAAAAACCAATATTTTGTTTTAAATAATCACGTAGTAATAGTCCAGCTTCATTCTCTGTTATTTGCCATTTCACAGGGTAAAACACCTTTCTCTACAAACTGATCAACGTTGATCAGAGATAAATGAGTCATGTACTCTCTTCCAAAATGGAAAAGGTCTGAAGCGAGCAAAACGGATCCGCTCTTCAGCAACGCTATATTCAATCGTACTGATATGATCAACACTTTTCGTTACATGGTCAATAGTGATAAGGAAGCTTTGACTTTGGTCAACTGGTTTGAACTGACAGACATGATGACTAGGTAAGATCAACGGTGAACCAATCGTTCGATACACTCGATTATTTATTGATGACATCTCCGTTATTTGCATTGTCGATAAAGATGGATGGATAATCGCCCCTCCGAGTGCCTTGTTATAAGCCGTACTTCCAGATGGCGTAGAGACACATAGACCATCTCCTCGAAAACGTTCAAAGTGTTCACCTTTAATAATCACATCAAGAACTACAGAACCTTCTACTTTCTTTATTGTTGCTTCATTTAATGCTAAATACCTTTCGGGCTTTGCTTCATTTTTGCGGTAAATCTTCATTTCTAAAAGTGGGTATTCAACAATTTTATATTCTTTTTTAGCAATTTCAATAACAAGCTTTTCTATTTCTTCAGGTAACCAATCAGCGTAAAACCCTAAATGACCAGTATGTACACCAATAAAGGCTGTATTTTTTAGACGGTGAAAATAGTGATGTACAGCATGCAAAAAAGTACCATCACCGCCGACAGAAATAACAAGATCTGGCTGATCAAGGTCAACCTCTAAATCAAAATCAGATAAATATTGCTCAATAATGGCTTTAATCATATCTGACTTGTGATCACCCTTTGACGTTATAGCAAATTTCATAGCGACTCACTCCCCCTTACGATGCTGCTGACTCTTTAATTGGTGGAAAATCCATTGTGCTTCCTGAACCTCATCTTTTATCTTAGCCATTTCTCCATCTAAGCGAAAGGCAGCCTCAGCTGCTTTTTTTAACCTTGCTTGAATAGCATCAGGGATTTCCCCACTATATTTATAATTTAGTGAATGTTCATTAGTGGCCCAAAAGTTCATCGCTAAGGTTCGGATTTGTATTTCAGCGATTAATTGCTTATAGCCATGAATGGTAGCAACAGGATGGCGAATGATAACATGATAAGAACGATAGCCGCTTTCTTTTTTATTTCGTATATAATCTTTTTCCTCAATTACCTCAAAGTCATGTCTTGATCGCAATAGTTCCGCTATTGTATAAATATCATCAACGAACTGACAAAGCACCCTTACTCCCGCTATATCTTGGATCTTCTCTTCAATATCTTCGGCAGCAATCTGCTTACGCTTTGCTTTGTCAAGAATGCTAGATACTGGTTTAACTCTGCCAGCTACCGATTCAATCGGTGAATGCTTGGACTCAATTTCATATTGTAATTGCATACCCCTGAGCTTTACAATCAACTCCTCCACTACTTGTCTATATGGAGCCAAAAAAGTTTTCCAATTTGGGTTATCGGCCATGCTGACACCATCCTTTATCTTCACTCGCTACAAATATTGTAATGAGTCTAAACCTATATAAGCAACTGTTCTCGACTTTTCATTCTAATATCGACTATACTAAAAATTAGCGATAAAATAAAGGAGTGGACGTGGTTTGAATCAAGAAATTGAAATCGAATGCAAAAACCTATTAACGGAAATCGAATACCAACGCCTATTGGATTACTTTGAACTAACAAATCTTGAGCCTACTCTCCAAATTAATCATTACTTTGAAACACCAGACTTTGCCTTAAAACAAAAAGGATCAGCTTTGCGGATTAGAGCGAAGCAAAATCACTATACTCTAACATTAAAACAACCCTTTCAAGATGGATTATTGGAAACACATGATTCGTTGTTAGAAAATCAGGTTCGACTTTGGTTAAATAACAAACCTATCTTCACCCCCCATGTTGGTATTCAATTGGAAAAAATAGGCATTAAACTAAATCAGCTTAAATATGGTGGTGCTCTTGAAACCGCTCGTATTGAGGTCTATTATCATGAATCACTTGTCGTATTAGATAAGAGTCGCTATAATGGAACCGTTGACTATGAACTTGAAGTCGAGTCTGACCAAAGAAGCAAAGCTGAATCCACAATGGATCATTTGATCGAACGACTTGCATTAACTAGGAAAGAAACTCCAAATAAAATTGAACGTTTCTATCGAACCCTTGATTTATAGTAAATGAATAGGGAAATAGCTGATTTGGGTAGTCAGCTTTAAGAATGGCAAATGGTCGCTCATTCAGATTTATCGAGCAAAAGATCAAATATGTTGACCAATATCAAATGCACCTTGGCAGATTTGTACCGAGATTTTCTCGAGCTTTCTCGATAATTTCTGCTGAAAATCTGTGGCATCTGCCGAAGGCTTTAACTTTATTCAGCGAGGGGTTAAACCCCTACTAAATAATATTCATCTCACCACTTATACTAAGTAGGAGACTTCTGCTGAATGAAGTTAAAGCGGTACCTTTGGGAATTTTCTCCTACTCGAGACTTATTAGTTGCCGAAATGTAGTAGTCATTGATACAATAGGTGCAACAATAAGCAGCTGAGATGCAACGATCAACTATGAACTTAGAAAGGAGAATCGATGTGAGCTTTAAACAAACTGGGCCATCTATAGAACCACATGCACAAACGAAGGCGCAGTATAGCTACTTTGATCTTCTAACGAAACCAATTGAAATTTATCTTTTCCTTGATCCACTCTGTCCAGAGTCATGGTCATTGGATCCTGTCATAAAGAAATTACAACTAGAATACGGTCGATTTTTTTCGATTAGACCGATTTTATGCACAAAGCAAAATCAGTATGCCAAAGGTAAGTCAAAAGACTTAAATCGACAATGGGAAAAAACAGCCACGCTTACTGGTATGTGCTGTGATCGTAATCCATGGTTTGCCAACCCCATTACCTATCCAGCTAATGTATCGATAGCAATTAAGGCTGCTGAACTACAAGGTATCAAGGCAGGACGCCGTTATTTGCGTAAAATACAAGAAAATCTTTTCTTATATAAGACTGATATCTCTCAAGATGATCAACTCATTCGAGTTGCCGCTGAAACAGAGCTTGATTTAGACGAATTTAAACGTGACTTACATTCCAATTCAGCTAAAAAAGCACTCCAATGTGATTTCAAGCTTGCTAAAGAAATGGAAGTCGATCAGTCGCCTTCATTGGTCTTTTTTAATGAGTCCGAAGAAGATGAAGGTTTGAAGTTAAGCGGAGCATACGGCTACGATATTTATGTCAAAGTGCTTAAGCAACTTTTACAAAAAGAGGTTGCACCTATTGATAAACCAAAACTCGAAGATTTTATTAAACATTTTCGTTCTGGCACTACCCATGAAATAGCTATTATATATGATTGGTCTCCTGAGGTAGCCTGCAATGAAATGAAAAAATTGCAACTCAAACAACTAGTCAAATGTGTACCGGTTAAACATGGTATGTTTTGGCACTGTAACTGTAACAATGAAACTGACGATTAGATAGTCGTGTACGAAAGACTTGGTGTGAGAATGGGACAAAACGCCACTTGACTAAGCCATTTGCACAACATCCAAAGTTAAGAACCAAATAAGTGAGCGGAGTAAGGATTATATAGCTTTTCTTTTGTCCCATTCTCTCATTCACGTTTTTTGGACTTCATGCTTTTACTGAACTTGAACCTCAGCTTCACTGACAAGCTCTCCTCTTTACAGATTACTTCGGCTTTACAAATAAGTTCCCTCTTTTAACTTAGCTTTATCCCATTTATTTTTCAGGGTAAAAATAGCTGAGTTTTATTTTTTCCACTAGATTTGACTAAAAACCTCTTGCATTAGCTAAAACTGCATAAAAAAAAGAGTGTACAAAATGTACACTCTACACCATGACGTTCACCGTCATGGGGGGATGGGAGAAAGTTTCAGATCAAACAAAGGGGTTTTGTTTGTTAAACATCTCACAAAGAAAATATAGCAATTTTTCTACACTATTGCAAGACTTTCACCATTAATTCACAAAAATGTCATACTTCTATTCCAAAACTTGTTCACATAAGATAGTATTGAAAACAAATAAGAAGGTGACTGCGATGAAAAAATTATGCCAGAGCATTGCGATCATTTTATTATTAATTGTAGCTTGGGCGGTTAACTTATTTGGCCTTATGCGGCTTATTCCCCTTTTTATCACCCTACCATTGCTTTTCATTACAATCTATTTCACCTTAACTGTTCTATTCTATCGCCAAATGTTTCGTGGATTTAAGTAAAAAGACCAGAGAGGCTCGCGTTCTGGTCTTTTTATGTGACTAAAGCTCTTTCCACAGAGCTTCCATCTCATTTAATTTCTCTTCAAATACATCTAAAGCTTGTAATATTGGTGTCTTCTCTGTCATATCTACACCAGCTTTTTTCAATACTTCTATCGGATAATCACTACTTCCAGCTTTTAAGAAACCAAAATATCTTTCAAGCGCAGATTTATCGTTTGATAATATTTGGGCAGCTAATGTTTGAGCAGCAGCATAGCCTGTAGCGTATTGATAAACATAATAATTATAATAAAAGTGTGGAATTCGTGCCCATTCAAGACCTATTTCTTCATCTTGTACAACACCATCGCCGAAGTACTTTTTATTTAATTGATAATATTCTTGGGTCAGCTTTTCCGATGTCAAAGCTTCGTTACTTTGATCAAGTACATGAATCAAGTGTTCAAATTCAGCAAACATGGTTTGTCGGAATACTGTACCTCGGAAACCATCAAGAAAATGATTAAGTAGATAAAGCTTTTCTTTTGGATCATTGGTTGTGTTAACCAAATATTCATTTAGCAAGGCTTCATTGCAGGTTGATGCGACTTCAGCAACGAAAATTGAATAATTACCATATCGATATGGCTGATGTTCACGTGTGTAATAGCTATGCAATGAATGGCCAAATTCATGTGCGAGTGTAAAGACATTATTTAAGTTGTCTTGCCAATTCATCAAAATATATGGATTTGTCCCATATGCTCCAGAAGAATAGGCACCACTTCTTTTCCCTTTATTTTCTTCGACATCGACCCAGCGTTGACTAAAGCCTTCTTGTAAACGTGCAATATACTCCTCTCCTAATGGGGCTAGTCCTTTTAGTAAATGTTCTTTCGCTTCATCATAGGTGAATTTCATTTCTACTTGATTAATTAAAGGCGTATACATATCGTACATATGTAACTCATCCAACCCGAGCATTTCTCTACGTAATTTCACATACCGATGTAAAAGATCGATTCGATCGTTAACAGCTTCTACAAGATTTTGATAAACACTCTCAGGAATATTATTATTATTTAATGCTGCCTGACGAGCAGATTGATAATGACGAACTTTAGCAAAAAAATTATCCCTTTTAACCTGACCTGAAAGAGTCGAAGCAAACGTATTAATATACTTACGATAAGTATTATACATGGCTTCAAATGCTTCACGACGAACAGATTGTTTAGTAGCCTCCATAAAATTGCTATAACGGCCATGGGTGAGCTCAACTTGATTCCCTTGTTCGTCTGTTATCGTCGGAAAAGTTAGATCTGCGTTATTTAAACTACCAAAGATCTGTGAAGGACTGCTAAAAATCTCACTTGCTTGAGCTAAGAGAGCTTCTTCTTGCTTAGTTAATATATGCTCTCTTTGTCTTGTTATTTCATTA
Organism: Amphibacillus sediminis NBRC 103570; assembly: GCF_001552275.1. Lineage (GTDB taxonomy): Bacteria > Bacillota > Bacilli > Bacillales > Amphibacillaceae > Amphibacillus_B > Amphibacillus_B sediminis. The sequence goes on along the minus strand of NZ_BCQW01000018.1, from coordinate 7,471 downwards.
AGCGCATGATCATAAGCCTTTAATTCCGGCTTTTCTTCTAGGAACTGGGCTAATTGCTCAGGTTCAATTTCAAGAATTTCTGGAACAATAAAGCTCATTGCATTAGCCGCTTGTGCATATAAACTCTGAGCTTTAGCATTTAATCCTTGATAAAATGCATTGGTTGTATCTTGGTCATAACGCATATGCGCGTAAGTGTAGAGCTTACCGATCCGTTCTGAAATTTTATCCTCAAGTACAAGCAATTGATACAGGGTTTCAGCTGATTTCGATAACTCTCCTTGGAAATCTGCAAAAGACTCTAACTCTTTAACTACAGCTTGTCTTTCCTGCTCCCAAAGCTCATCGTCAGCAAAAATATCCTCTAGCCGCCATGTTCTTTCCTCTGGAATTTGATCTCTCTTTTGTAAAGTATTTGTTTCCTGTGTCAATGTATTGTCCTCCTCATTAATAATTCCTTAACTAATTTCTACATTCGTTTAAAAAAATCCTGTTCAACGTACATGTTTTATTATTATAACCGATTTTACTCAAGAGATGTTTTAATCTGGATTAGAGGTCAAGTTTTTTTAATAAATACTGATCTTTCTTTAATGCTATCGGAAGTGTTTGATAGGTTTGGATCGGATAAAGAACTCGATAAAAGTCTTTTGTTATTTTTACAATTTGCTTCACTTTAAGGAAATAGTTCAAATAACATTTAATCGGGTCAATATCCTGGAAGACTAAAGGTTGTTGAGGGATTGTTTTTACATATGGAGCGATAAATTGCTTAAGCTGAGGATAATAAAATGTCTGTTGGCCATTTAAAAAACCATAGCAAAGTATAGTTTGCCAATGCCAGATCGGGACACGCATTTTCCATTGCCCTTGTACCGGTAAGCCAACCCAGCTTGATAAGAGACTTGGATGTAGTGAATGCTGATATAGCCATTTGTGGAAAGCTTTTTCACTTTTCGACAGTCGTGGAGATCGTGGACTTGTCCGAAATGAACGCTTGAGATAAAGCCATTCTGAAGGAATAAAAGGCGGTTTGCTTTTCCCTAATAATTCTAGCAATGAACTATTTCTCAACTCAAGAAAAGTTAAATGTCCATAGCTTTTATGATCTCCAATTAAAGCGATTGCTGAATAATGTGCAAATTGTTTAGCAACTGGACAATAGTAAGTGAGCCAAGCTGAATGATCATCAGGATATTGATTTAAGCACGCTTGTGCCATCATATTTAATCTTAAGCCTTGACCACTAAAGCGGGTGATCTGGTTACCTCCCAAGATCCACAGCGGATTTACCTTGATTGATTGAAATCCTAATGTTCGCTTTATTAGTATATCTGGGCTAATATTAGCGCACTGAAATTCAATGACATACTGCTTTTGATTGATAGAAAAGGAGAGATCAGCACGTTGCTTAATATCTTTAAAATAAGTCTCTAGTTTAGCCTGGTAGCCTTGATTAGTTAACCACTGAAACAAATCTAATTTTCCTTGCTGATGGTAAGGACCTTCTCCAGTCATGCTTGAGAAACAACGGCTATCACGTTTATGGGCAAAATGAGCAACTTGCTTTGCTCCCGCTCTAATCAAAACCGGTTCATAACAAATCGGACAATAAAAAGATTCTGTATCTTTAAGTTTGGTAATTTCTGCTTTAGATCTTAATGCGATGAGACATGTCTTACCTTCTGAATTGATAGCTTGTAACATTCTTCACCTTCCCATCTTTTATATGGTGGCCCTTCCTAAAATGACAATCAAATGCACCTTGGCGTATATGCACTCAGATTTGATCGAGCTTCACTTGGAAAATCCCCTCTTAAAAGCTGAGACATCCCGCCGGAGGCTTTAGCTTGATTCAGCAAGAGTTTTTATCTCACAGAATGAAATAGAGATAGGCATTCATCTCATCCACTTTAGAAGTGGGAAAACTTCGCCTGAATGAAGTTAAATTTAAAAAAGCGAACCCTCCTTATCAATCATCGTCTACTTAAACAGAAATGCGCCAGATAGCTTTCACCTATTTTTGTCAATTGAGTAACATATGATAAGATACAATACTATTAATTAAATTCAAGCTCTATCACTCAAATCCTGCTAAAATATATTGAAACAGCAAAGCAAACTTTCTCAGAAAATATCCATTCTAATTTTAACTTTTATACTTATATTTACGGAATATAAGTGTGCTTTCATCCGATTTTTGAAAATAGTACCATCATCCTTCATTTTAGTATTCGAATACTCGATAAAATAGCTGGAATATTGATGAACGAATTCTTATGCTCTTATTCCCTTCCTAAATCTTGACCAATTTTAGATCAAAAAAATAACGTAAGCGGGAAATAATAAACCGCATTCTATTATAACGGAACTACCTCTATACTTGAATTTAACAAGTAACAGGAGGTAGTTTTTTTCATGAAGGAAAACCCGATTGTTCCCGTAACGATCCCAGCACCATCTTCCTCTGCACCTGTAAATCCAGTAATGGAAGTTTCTTATCATTCTATACAGCTAACGATTTTGGAAGGTTGTCAGGAATCGTTGGCAACAGCCTTGATAAAGGAGATGTATCGCCATGCTCGTTGACTTCTCCCAGATGAAAAATTGTTATTTAGTCTGTGGCTATACGGATCTTCGTAAAGGCATTGACGGTCTGACTTCAATAATCACCAGTAAATTCCAATTGGATCTTTTAGACGAATCTGTTTTCTTATTCTGCGGGAGAAGAACCGATCGATTTAAAGCGCTCTGGTTTGATGGAGAAGGTTTTTATTTACTGTATAAGCGATATGATCAGGGAAGGTTAACTTGGCCACGTTCGCAAACCGACGTAGAAAAACTGACACCGAAACAAATGGAGTGGCTATTTGATGGTTTTTCCATCTATCAAAAACAAAAAATTCAACCTGCCAAATTAGGTGTCCTCACTTAATCATGGAGGAGAGCAATCGATTTTTAAATTTTTCTTCCCTTTTTGATAAAGTGTGGTACGATAAAAGAAATTGTTTGGACACAGGGGATGAATACGTTGACAGAACTAAGTGGTATACGGCTTTTTGGTTTCATATCGATCACTTCAACTAAGATCTGCCGCTACAACATCCACCGATGCCTCCTTAAAGGATGAATTATTCATTAACTGTATGCGAATTGTTTAGTTAAATCGATAATGATCATCTTCTGCTCGTTCAACAACAATTCATGTTTTCTCTTTCCGTTTAAGAGCTCCTTTGACACCATCCTGACTACCGTCTGCTCATAAGTATTTAGTACTGGCCTGATCTCGTTCATCTTTGAGAAAAAAGCATAATCACTTCCAAATTTATCGACAATCACGGTAGGATTCATTGAATCATTGTGCTAGAAAATCTGTTAGGAATGGAATATGACCAAATCGATTTTTTAATGTGAAATAGGTTTCTTTTAATAGTTTTTCTGTTGCAGCTTACTCTTATTAATCGATTTGAAAATTTGCTTCTTGGCTTCCGTCACGCCAAAGAACAAATGGCCTTCCAGCATATCAATGCCGACCAAGGGATATTCTTGATCTGCTTGATAAACGTGATAGTCGCACCATCAAGGATCACTTTTTCACGTATTATAGCTTGGCAGACCGCCAAAACGTTGAAACTGTGATCATTGATATGAATGCCGGTATTCCAATGTCATCAGAGAGATGTCCCCACAAACTGAGACCATTATTGATCGCTTTCATCTAACCGAATTATCCAATACGGAATACCGTTATTATCCCTTGTTTGCCAGCGTTTAGCGACACATCTGGGCAAGGATTTGCTTGATTATTCATCCGAATTAAAATCCAATTATGAGCTGTATCAACATATTTTATAAACCTTCCACTAGCCTGATCACAACGCGTTTAGTACGATCTTAGCTACACCTTGTTCATCCGAGATTTCAACCTATCTAGAGACCAAAGACCCTGCGTAAGCATTCGGAAGAGCTTCCGCTATCCCTACAACAATGGGCGAAATTTAGGGATTCAATACTAAAATTAAGGTTTTATGGCTACAGAAGTTTTCGGAACTATCGTTATCGCATTATTTTAAATTAAAAGCCATTGAACCAAATCCAACACAATCGAGTAGAGGGAAAAGTTAAACACTTTTCGCCCCTCTCACACCACCGTACATACGGTTCCGTATACGGCGGTTCCATTTATATTTCAGTGTGTACGTTTAGATAACGATCTAAGGCAAAGGGAATACCTCTTTGCCTTAGTCTTTTAATAGACAAAGCTCGATGAATAACCTTCGACATTCCTATAAACCGAAGACCTCTCCTACAGTAAGTTAAGCCTTTGGCTTCTTCTTTTGGTATGCCCAGTTTTACGAGAGATTGTATTCTCTTTTTGTTGCTCTTCCACTGTTTCCAGATAATCACTCTTATCCTAGAGCGTAACTTCTTGTCTACCGAACCTAAGACCTTCTTCATCTTTGCTATTCGAAAATAGTTAACCCAGCCATAAATAACCTGCTTTAATTTGATGATTCTGTCACTTAAAGAAATACTCCAGTTCCCTTCGTTAATCGACGTAAGTTTCTTTGAAACTTTTGAATGGAGGCTTTACTAGGTCTTGGTTGAAATTTCTGCTTATGTGCGTCATAGTAGAATCCAAACCCTAGAAAAGTTGTTCTTGTAGGGCGTGATATGTTACTTTTCTCGATATTTACCTTTAGTCCAAGTTTCTTCTCGATAAACGTTGTAATGGAAGTAAGCACTCGATTGCTGCTTTCTCACTCTTAAAGAAGATAAGTCTATCGTCTGCGTATCTTACGAAACGCAATCCTCTTCCTTCCAGTTCCTGGTCTAACTCATTCAACATAATATTGCTTAGAAGAGTACTAAGGTTACCTCCTTGTGGTGTTCCAATCGGTGTATCTTCATAGTTTCCCTGAATCATGACACCACTTACGAGGTATTTTCGTATCAATGACATGACATCTCCATCTTTGGTATGGGAAATGATTCGCACCAATTTGTCATGATGAACGGTATCGAAAAACCTTTCCAAGTCAATGTCAACCACCCATTCATACCCATCATTGAGATATTCCAACGCCTTCGTAATTGCCATTTCACAACTTCTTCTTGGTCTGAATCCATAGCTGTAATCACTGAATTGCTTTTCAAATATAGGACTTAGTACTTGATTAATGGCTTGTTGAATAACTCTATCCACCACGGTAGGAATACCCAGCTTGCGCGTTTTTCCATTTTCTTTTGGAATCTCTACTCGTAACGCTGGTGCTGGTTGGTAGTTCCTCTTTCGGATTTTGGCACATAGTTCATCCTTGTGTTTCCTTAGATGATTCTTCAGTTCTTCTACGCTCACCCCATCTACCCCGCTTGCACCCTTATTGCGGTATACACGCTTATAAGCTTGGTTCATATTTTGGTACTTAGGATTTCTTCTAAAAGTTTCACACTCGTTTCTTCATTTCCTTTCATGTGACGAAAAGACACTTCGTTTTGAATTATCCTCTGAGATACGCTCATACTTTCCTCATTAATACATTCTGAAGTTTATCTTTCGTGCAGTCATGGCGTAGAAACACTATAAATGATTCTGCCCTTCATGATTTCATCACTACTATGGCGTCGGCTGACTTCTCACGATAAACCTTTTCCGACCAGCTTTCTTTTTAGGGGACTCCTCAGCTGTTCGTGAGATCTCCCAGGGTAAGACAACTATCTTTCCTCTTTTACTCGTCTGATTTACTTCATAGGGTTACGCACATCTTTCGGACTTTGACTTGTTTAGGAGCCTTATCCACCTACAAAGCCTTCGTATCAGATTTCTGTTCGTCGAGCCAAGATTTTGATACACGCTTCCTTCAGCCTTTACCTCACGATAAATACCTTGCGCTTCTCTAGTGGTTGGTTGATGTGTACCCTCACAATGGACTTTCACCATCTAGGTAGTTGCCATGCCTGGCGCACTAATAAAAACAAACACTCAAGCCGCCTGAACGCACTTGAATGTTTGTGAAAAAACTGAATAAAATTGTCGGTAAAAGTTCTCACCTACGCTATTTAACAAAGACCAAAATTAGGCTACCACACACCGATAGAGTTTGATGATATAACAGCCTAGGAAGAAATTAATTATTGTATTAAGTGGCTAGGTAAGACTTTTTTGTTGTGTTCTTTTAATGATTTAGTATTGAAATAAATTACATATTTATACATTTAGATCATCTACTTACATTAACTGTTAAAAACAAATTATATGACCCCCCCATTCCCTCAGGTTTCAAAGTCGCCTCCGTATAACCTCTTGGCCCTGTGTACAAATCAGTACTATGTGGAACATACGTTACATAATCCCAGCCAGTGTTGTAGCTAAAAGAATTTGAGGTTGGTCTTTTCCTTATTGTTTTTGAAAATAGCCCTCTGCCATCGTTTACTGATGCTACTCTGTTACTAACTTTCATATAGCTTTGCTGTGGTTCCCATTTACCACTGAATTTAGTTATCTTGATTTCTGATTTTTTATCCCTTAAAAAATAAGTTATATCTAAAGAAGCTTTAACATATCCTTCCGTTTTGCTTCCACCCACCGAATCCATTGGTCTAAAATGAAACTGCGGAATTGCTACATCTACTTCATAACTTTCTGTAATTGTACCATCTTCATTCTCTTTAATTGTAGTAAGTTCTGTTATTGTAGTAGCATCCTCCAGCTGATTAGTATGGTTATTTGTAAGCAATGAATTCACTTCAAGTATTGGTCTTAGTTCAACAGAATTGGCCAAGGTTTGTGTCGGTTGGATTAAAAAGAGAGCAATAACTCCTAATAGAACTGGCAATATCTTCAGAAATTTCTTTTCCATTTTCAAGCCTCCATATTTTAATTTTTATTCAACTTTTTCTATCATATCAAGGATCTTTTTATCTACCAAAGATAGTTTTAATAATACTAGTAAGAAGCCTTTTCTTATAGGTTTAAGGTAGATACAATCCAAAAACGCATACTAGAATCCCCTATTATTAACTCCTTTCATAAATATTTGAGATTCATTATAAATGCTAACTTATAGATGTACATATTCGCTCACTTAAAAATGTACAACATTGATAGGTACATGCATACTTATTTTGAGGTGAGGAGTATGCATGTTCCAATAAATATTCAAACAGAGATCAAGGTAGAAAATCTATCGGACTTGCCAAAATATAAACGATTAATGGAGAGTCTAGGAATGAAAATTAATAAAAGTAAACTAGCTAGGGAACTGAATGTCGATCGTAGAACAGTCGATAAGTATCTAAATGGTTTTATTCCAAAGAAAACGAGAAATCGAGTTTCTAAGATTAATGATTATTATGGGGTTATTTCTCTACTCCTTTCGGAGAATTCTAAGCAGGTATTTTATTACAAACGAATTTTATGGCAGTATTTGAAGGATAATCATGGACTCGAATGTGGACAATCTAGTTTTAT
>NZ_BCQW01000017.1 GCF_001552275.1 Amphibacillus sediminis NBRC 103570 | reverse complement strand
AGGTTTGTTATTGGATTGCTTGAACGAATGTTTCGGTAATGAGCTGTGGTCGAGTAATGGCACTACCAACCACAATAAAATCAGCTCCAGTCTCTAAAGCACGGGCTGCTTTAGCTGGGGTATCGATCCGGCCTTCAGCTACGATTGGAATAGTTACACGAGACTTTAGCTCGCGTAGGAAAGCAAAATCATCATCAGCTAAAGCAGTCCCCTTCGTTTCAGCTGTGTAACCAACTAATGTAGTGGAGACACAGCTAAAGCCTAGCTCTTCTGCGGCTATGGCTTCCTCAATCGTGGAAACATCAGCCATTGTATCGATTTCCGGATCGGTCTGATTAATAAGAGCGACTAGATCACTAAGCTGTTCATTGTTTGGACGTTTGCGATTCGTTGCGTCGATTGCGATAATTTCTGGCTTAACATCAAGTAACGCCGTCACTTCTCGCTTGGTTGCAGTAATGAAAATTTCTGAATCATCATAGTCTTGTTTTATAATACCAATTATTGGTAAGTCAACTTCGTTCTTAATCGCTGCGATATCCTGAACAGAGTTTGCTCGAATTCCAGCAGCTCCACCTTGATAAGCAGCGAGCGCCATTTTTCCCATAATCTCAGACGAATGTAACGGCTCATGCTCTAATGCTTGGCATGAGACCACCAATTTACCTTTTAATCTCTCTAATGTATTCATTATTGATCTCCTAACGCTTCTTCCACTTCATTTTTAATACCAGTAACTTGAGGGCCGTAGATCACTTGGACACCATTTCCGCTTACGACCACCCCATGTGCTCCAGTTTGCTTTAAGCCATCCTTATTCACTAGCTCACTGTTAAAGACACTGACCCGCAGGCGTGTAGCACATGCATCTACATCCTTAATATTAGCTTCTCCACCCAACTGATTGATAATGGCTGAGGCACGTTCAGTTTTAGATAGGCTAGCTTCTTCTGTTTCGAGTTGATCACGACCAGGTGTTTTATAATTAAATTTTTTGATCATAAATCTAAAGGTGAAATAATAAAGGAAGAACCAAGGAACACCGATAATCGGTACCCAAAACCAGTTCGTTCTGGCCGCACCTTGGAAAACACCGAATAACAAAAAGTCAATAAAGCCACCGGAAAAGGTTTGACCAATGGTAATTTCAAAAATATGTGCAAACATAAAGGCTAAGCCATCAAAAAACGCATGAATAACATATAAGACAGGCGCAATGAATAAAAATGAAAATTCAATTGGCTCAGTAATACCTGTCAAAAATGATGTTAATCCAGCAGATAGCATTAAACCGAGGACTTTCTTTTTATTCTCAGGTTTTGCTGTATGATAAATGGCTAAGCATGCCCCTAGTAAGCCAAACATCATCGTAATATGACGTCCTGACATAAAGCGTGCCGTTCCAAGGAAGAATTGGTCAACAGACTCAAGCTGTGCTAATTGAGCAAAGAAAATATTCTGTGTTCCCTCGATTAGAGAACCATCGATAACCATTGATCCTCCAAGGCTTGTTTGCCAAAACGGTAGATAAAAGATATGATGCAATCCAAATGGCCCTAGGAGTCGTAAGACAAAACCATAAATTAATGTACCGATATAACCTGTTGCATCAACAATTTGACCAAGCTGGGTAATGCCGGCTTGAACAAACGGCCAAAAGTAAAAGAGAATAATACCTAAAAAGATCGATGCAAAGGACGTAATAATTGGAATAAAACGTGAACCACCAAAAAAACCAAGGAAACGTGGCAATTCTATTTTGTTATAGCGTTGATGTAACCAATAAGTTAAGATCCCTGTTAAAATACCACCAAAAACCCCTGTTTCCAGCGATTGAATTCCTAAAACCATTCCTTGCCCTGCACCTGCAATATCCGTTTCAGCCATTTGCCCCGTAATTGCCAGCATCGCATTTATTGTGGCATGCATAACGAGAAAGCCAAACATCGCTGCAAGTCCCGCAGTTCCTTTATCACTACGTGCTAAACCGATGGCAATTCCAATCGCAAAAATGACCGGTAAGTTACTAAAAATGATATTCCCTGCAGAGCTCATCACGGTAAAAACACCTTGTAACCAGCTAATATCTAAAAATGGATAGGCCTCGATTGTGGCAGAGTTACTAAAAGCTCCACCAATACCGAGCAGCAATCCTGCAGCTGGTAATACCGCTATGGGAAGCATAAATGACTTACCAAAACGTTGTGCCTTTTCAAAAAAAGCATTATTCTTTTTCATCTTGTCACCTCTTTTAAATATTTGATAATAGTTTACACCTTATATAAAATTATGTAAATAGTTTTTATTATTTTTTATCGTAGTGTAACTAGCTGGGGCTAGATTACTCGCCCCATCGAAGGGCTTTTTTGTAAGACTCTCACTACAAGAAATAAAGGAACACGTCATGTCTAAGTGGGAGATCCAACAGTCAGTAACGGCTCGATTGGTCAAACAGTGGGGGAGAGAGGAAGCTGACTAAGTCCGTGACGTCGTGTCGCAACGTCTGCACGAGCACATCCTATGCGTCGAAACCCCCGCTGAACAAAGTTTCACTTTATATTTCTTTGCCAATTACAGAGGGATAAAGAAGCAAATTATTTATATTATGTCCAGTTTGAAAAAATTTTTCACCTGAATTTCGAGATTTATTTTTAAATCGCTTTCTTGACTGTCAATAATCCTTTCATCGGTCTAGACAACTAAATGAATAGTCTGGTAAAATAGACGTATAATAGAAGGGGAATGGAGGTTATTACAAAATGATGAAATATCTACAGCGTTTAGGCCGTTCTTTAATGCTGCCAGTTGCCGTTTTACCAGCGGCCGCTATTTTATTAGGTATAGGTTATTGGATTGATTCCACAACATGGGGAGCAGAAGGTGCCTTGGCAGCTTTCCTAACAAGTGCAGGTGATTCCATTATCGGGAACATGGCTGCTCTATTTGCAATAGGTGTGGCATTGGGGATGTCTAAGGACAAAGACGGATCAGCAGCTTTAAGTGGTTTAGTCGGTTGGTTTGTCGCTACAACATTATTATCAACGGATACCGTTGCATTATTACGTGGCATCGATGTTGAAGCTGTCTCACCAGCTTTTGGTGCAATCGAAAATGCATTTATTGGGATTATTTCTGGTTTAGTAGCAGCGGCTATGTATAATCGCTTTAGTCAGGTGAAATTACCAGATGCTCTTGCCTTTTTTAGTGGTAAGCGCTCTGTACCAATTATGACAGCAATTTCTATGTTAGGGGTTTCTGCTCTTTTATTTTTTATTTGGCCAGTTGTTTATGAGGGGCTAGTCAGCTTTGGGACCGCATTTAGTGAGCTAGGTGCTTTTGGTGCAGGGCTATATGGCTTCTTTAACCGAATCTTAATCCCTACTGGTTTACATCACGCCTTAAATCAAGTATTTTGGTTTGATATGGTTGGGATTAACGATATTGGTAATTTTTGGTCTGGAGAAGGTGTTAAAGGAATAACGGGTATGTATCAAGCAGGATTTTTCCCTGTAATGATGTTTGGTTTACCTGCTGCTTGTTTAGCGATGTACCATACGGCCAAGAAGGAGAAGAAAAAACAAGTGGCTGCGTTACTGATGGCCGCCGGTTTTGCAGCTTTCTTAACGGGAGTAACTGAACCGATTGAATTTTCCTTTATGTTTGTGGCACCAGCCCTATTTTTAGTTCATGCTATTTTAAGTGGTATTTCCTTAATGGTTGCTGCTTTGTTCAATTGGACTGCCGGATTTGGCTTTAGTGCGGGCTTTATTGACTTTTTTCTAAGCTCTCGTTTACCTTTAGCCAACTATCCATACATGTTGATCATCCAAGGGCTTATTTTTGCGGTCATTTATTATGTACTATTTCGTATCATAATTGTTAAATTTAATCTAGAGACACCGGGGCGTGGAGAAAGCGACAATGAGGAGATCGAGGAATCGACGACAAGTGATGATAAATATGCCAGGATGGCGTATGAAATTTATCAAGGCTTAGGCGGGGATGACAACGTACTCTCTGTCGATAATTGTGTCACACGGTTAAGACTAGAAGTTAAAGATATGAAAGCTGTTGATCAGCAACGAATAAAAAACACGGGAGTACCCGGTATTAATATTATTGATGATCATAATATCCAAGTAGTCGTTGGTACACAGGTTGAGTCTGTAGCCAATGAAGTGCATAGCTTAAGGAAAAACTAGAAATAGACATATCAGGTGTATGTCTGGCTAGCGTTAAATTTATCACAGTGAACTGGCTGGGGCTGCGATTACTCGCCCCATCGAAGGGCTTTTGTAAGCCTCCCTCTTCAAGAAATAAGGGAACACGATATATCTAAGTGGGAGATCTAACAGCCAGAATCGGCCCGATTGGTTCAACTAACATTCAAAGGGGGAGAGGGGAAGCTGACTAAGTTTGCGACGTCTGCACTAGTACATCTTATGCGTCGAGATCCCCCTAAACGAAGTTTCACTTGATGAAGTGAAATATTTTTTCAAGGGTTTCATTTAAGCTCCATTCTAATACTAATGGTCGTTTGTGTTATGAAAGCATGTTACAATTAAAATCATAACTTCATTTGACTTTAGGGAGGTTTTTTATGACGAGTCAGAGATTACTTAATTGTCATGCATCTGATTTTAGAAAAATGAATCGAGACGAGCTCTTGCAAGCAATTAAGGCGAGTGAAGGACGTGTGCTAGTAAGTGAAACAGTTTGTGCGGCTCCGCCACTCTATCCAGGCGTCACTAACCAGGAAATTGTGACACGCTTTGGTGCTGATTTACTGCTCTTAAACATGTTTGATTTATTTAATCCTGTCATTGCAGGTGTTGAATTTACAGGAGATGCTTCAGCATTAATTGATTACATTAAAACGTTGACTGGTCGGCCGGTGGGGATAAACATTGAACCTGTGGATCCTCACGCTAAACCAGTTGAGCAACTGCTTAAACTACCCGAGGGGCGGACATCAAGTGAACATACATTGTCTGCTTTAAAAAATATTGATATCGACTTTGTATGTTTGACGGGTAATCCGCAAACAGGTGTAACCAATGACGAAATTGAACGGGCAATAAAACGAACCCAAGCATTAATTGGTGATGATGTTATTATCATCGCTGGTAAAATGCATGGGGCTGGTGTGTCAGGTGAAGCTGGAGGATTGATCATTGATTTAGAAACTATTGAGCGGTTTGTTCAGGCAGGAGCAGATATCATTCTCATTCCTTCGCCGGGAACGGTTCCTGGAATTACAGTAGATATGGCACATCAATGGGTTAAGCAAGTACATCAATTAGGTGCACTGGCCATGCTGACGATTGGCACAAGTCAAGAAGGCTCAAGTGCTCACACTATTGAACAAATAGCACTCCAAAACAAGATGGTTGGTGCAGACTTGCATCATATTGGTGATGCTGGCTACACAGGTCTCGCCATTCCAGAAAATATCACGACATACTCAATTGCGATTCGAGGAAAACGCCACACTTACCTTCGCATGAGTAGCTCACCGTGCCGTTGATTTTAGAATTTTGTGCCGAAAATTGTACGTATTTAAAACAGGCGATTCAAGCCGGTGTTGACCGAATAGAGCTGTGTGATAATCTGGCAGTTGGTGGTACAACGCCGAGCTATGGTGTAATTAAGCAAGCTGCTAACTTATCTGCAAGCAGTGGAGTAGAGCTGTCCGTTATCATTCGTCCAAGAGGCGGAGACTTTTGTTACAACGAACAAGAACTGACTATTATGCAAATGGATATCGAACAAGCGATAAAGCTTGGAGCTACTGGAATTGTCTTTGGCTGTTTGGGGTCAGATAATCGGATAGATGAACAGGCATGTCGATCTCTAATGCGTGATTGCTCGGGCATTGATTTTACATTTCATATGGCCTTTGATCAGATTAATATCGGTAATAAATTTGAAGCATTGGATCAAATAATTGAGCTCGGCTTTGATCGTCTACTATTACATGGGAATAATCCTGAAAAAAGTGTAATCGAAAATGCAGAGGAAATTAACCGGTATATTGATTATGTCTCAGGTCAGCTAGAAATTATGGTTGGTGGTGGCATAACAGCTGCTAACTTAAAGGAAGTTAAACAAGCTGTTAATACCAATATTTTTCATGGGACAAAAATTGTAAAATTTTAAGCGAAATAAAGTCAACTCTCTAAAGGGTTGACTTTATTCATTAGTTGAATTTGACCTTGGTCATCTACTTTGACCCCTTCTTGGCGTAAGAGCATAATTTGAGTATCGCGCCCTTCTCCTTCTGGAAGAGAAATATGGTAATGTACGTTAACGACTCGATGCCAAGGTAAGTCATACTTAGCGCTCATGGAATGGAGAATGCGTGCGACTTGTCTAGCTCCACGCGGATGACCAGCTTGCTTCGCTATCTCACCATAGCTTCTCACCTCGCCTGGTGGTATCGATTTTATCAGTTTAATCACATTTTCAGTAAAAGGTTTCATGATTCACCTCATTATTTTTATCGCAGTGTAACTGGATGGTGCTGCGATTACTCGCCCCATCGAAGGGCTTTTTTAAGCCTACCCCTTTAAGAAATAAGGGGGACACGTCATGTCTAAGTGGGAGATCCCGCAGCCAGTAACGGCCCAATTGGTTCAACTAATGTTAAGTGGGGGGAGATGAAGCTAACTAAGATCGCAACGTCTGTACGAGCACATCCTATCCGTCGAAACCCCCACAAAACGAAGTTTCACTTTATCGAATTTAGAATTTCAACTTTATCGATAGTACAGATAGTTCCCCAGCTGATCATAATGCCATATTTCTTCTTTATCTGATATGAGGTTAAGTAATTCATTTAATGCCGTGTATGCCTTTGTTCGAGCAACAAGCGTATGATCAATATACATTAGTGATTGGCGTGCCATTTCCTTTGCGCGCTTGATCCCCTTGTCTTCTGTCTCAGAAAGTACTTCACGTACAATATCCAGTGACCAAGCGGCTTGTGATACGGTTCGAATAATTAGTATACGGCGAATATTGGTTAAAGAATAGATACGATACCCGTTTTCGTGATGCCGATCAGGAACTACTAGTCCTTCTTTCTCCCAGTGGCGGATTGCAGAGGTCGTAACATTGGCAATTTTAGCAACTTGACCAATTGTATAAGGGCCTTTTTTCCTCTGTTTACTGTCGAACCATTCTATTTCTTCTAAATCTAGCATTGCCACCATTTGTTCTGCTGAACGCCTTTGTTCTTGTAACTCAGACTGTGCTAGATTAATCTGCCACAATGCCTCTAGCGTCTTCCCTTTAATCAACATTGGCATGACTTTTCGTACTAACTTCATACCAAATCCAATATTTAATTTAACAATGCATGTGAAATAGGCTGCATGAACCTCTGTGTACTGACGGTAGCCATTTTCTGCTCGTGGAACTTCCGGAACAAGCCCCCAGCTTTCATAGTGCTTTAATGTACTTGTACTTACATTACATAAACGGGCAATCTCTGCTCCTTTCAAAAGGCTCCCCCCTTTTTAAAAGCTTTAGCAAATAAAAAAATCGTTGCTTAGGTACCTCAACTATTAGCGGGTTTCCACACTATGTAAATTCCCACGGTTAGCTACACGCATGGCTTATCAGGAACCATCTATTACAGATTACTTTCCCTCCCGATAAAGTTAGATGTGACAACTACTTAAGTGAATGTAATGCTCATCGCTAAGAAGTTGTTCCACTTTAGCATATCCTTACATTATTATAACCTATCACAATAAGGCAGCCTATTTCAAAGTTAGAGACTTTTCACCTATGATATTAGCTGTCTTTTCTACAAGCACTACCATTTGATAGATTCAATTATTTTGACGTTGCTCATAGTGATCAAAGTTATCACAGTTCTGTTCAATTCTAAAATTCATTAAAGTAAAAGATTAAAGTACATGACGGGTTTTGCTTCGGATATTCCACTCATCATCGGATTAATAAAAATTTAACTTGTTCATTTGCATAAATGTGATACTCTAGTGAGGTAAACAAAAATTAAGAATAATAGTTGTCTGTGCCAAGGCAATACAGATATTGTTTACCGAATCTGATCTGAAATGAGGAGTGATGTTGATGGTGAGAGCTGCTGATTATGCAATAGAAGCACATGGGCTCGTCAAAAAATTTGGTGATTTTACAGCTGTTGATGGGATTGATCTAATGATTGAGCAAGGCTCAATTTTTGGCTTCCTTGGGCCAAACGGAGCTGGTAAAACAACCACTGTTCGCATGTTAGCGACTCTGTTAAAGCCCGATGGTGGGAACGCAACGGTATTTGGATATGATGTAAGCACTGAAACGAAAGAAGTGCGTCAACGTATTAGTTTAACAGGACAATATGCGTCCATCGATGAAGAATTGAGTGGAATAGAAAATTTGGTCATGATTGCTCGCTTAATGGGTTATGCTCGTAAAGATGCTAGGAAACGAGCAGAAGAATTATTAGCAGCATTTGGACTAACTGAAGCGGCAAAAAAACAAGTGAAGAATTATTCAGGAGGGATGCGCCGCCGCCTGGATATTGCTGCAAGTATTGTCGTAACACCTGATCTGCTATTTCTAGATGAGCCAACAACTGGTTTGGACCCTAGAAGTAGAAATCAAGTTTGGGATGTTGTTCGTGCTTTAACGAAGGCTGGAACAACCGTACTACTAACAACTCAATATCTAGAAGAAGCAGATCAATTAGCTGATCGCATTGCCGTTATTAATAAAGGAAAAATAATTGCAGAGGGAACGGCTAGCGAATTAAAGTCTTCTGTAGGGACCGGAATGTTACATGTTCGTTTAGTTAATTCAAGCGATCGTGAAAAAGCAGAGACGGTGCTTTCAAAGCGATTAGGTACAGTCATTTACGAATCCTCACGTGATTCAGAGCTGCGAACCAAAGTCGAAAATGCTTCAGTAGCGACTCAAGCCTTGGCTGATTTAGAGCAGGCTGGGGTTATGGTGGCTGAATTTTCGCTTGGGCAGCCTAGTCTAGACGAAGTATTCCTAGCTTTAACTGCAGAATAAACATTTGATAAAATCACCTTAGGAGGAACTGATTTGAATAAACGAGATGTCATCGATAATCAGCAATTGCATGCTGCTTTAACAACCAACAAACGTCCAACTCCCCCGAACCCTTTAAACGCTGTTTTCACCTTTGCGTGGCGAGCATTGTTAAAAGTAAAACACCAACCGGAACAATTACTAGATGTCGCGGCATTACCTATTTTGTTCCTGCTGATGTTCACGTATTTATTTGGAGGAGCTATTGCGGGATCAACTAAAGAATATTTACAGTTTATCTTACCTGGAATCTTAGTCCAAACCGTGACCCAGATCACCATGTATACAGGGATGGAGTTAAATAAGGATATTCAAAAAGGCTTCTTTGACCGTCAACGTACCTTGCCCATCTGGCTTCCGTCTTCATTAATTGGTGCATTATTAGTCGACTCTTTACGTTATATTATCGCATCTACAGTCATGGTAAGTTTTGCTCTTATTCTAGGCTTTCGCCCCCAAGGTGGAATCATTGGAGTCGGACTTGCTGTCGCTTTACTAATCATATTTTGTTTCAGCCTATCTTGGATTTGGAATACATTAGCATTGATTATGCGTTCTGAGCAAACCTTGATGATGACAAGTATGATGGTTATCTTTCCACTGACATTTTTAAGTAGTGCATTTGTAGACCCGAGCACAATGCCTCGCTTCTTAGAAGGATTCGTCAAAATCAATCCGATTTCGTTGCTTGTAGATGCCGTTCGTGGCTTGATGCATGGAATAGCAAGTGGACAAGATGTATTGTGGGTCTTACTTTCATCTGCCATATTGATTGTCATCTTTGCCCCATTGACTATGTATTTATATCGTAATAAAAAATAACAAGTTTCAAAGAAGATTTTAGCTCTTCTTTTTTTATCGCAGTGCAACTGGCTGGGGCTGCGATTACTCGCCCATCGAAGGGCTTTTGTAAGCCTCCCAGTTCAAGAAATAAGGGAACACGTCATTATCTAAGTGGAGATCCAATAGCCAGTAACGACCCGATTGGTTCAACTAACGTTCAGTGGGGAGAGAGGAAGCTGACTAGTTCGCAATGTCGTGTCGTAGCGTCTGCACGAGCATGTCCTATGTGTCGCTCCCCCCCACTGAATGAAGTTTCACTTTATAATTTGTAGCGGAAACAATCTACGGTATGGTCATTAACCATTCCAGATGCTTGCATAAAGGCATAGCAGATGGTTGGACCAACAAACTTAAACCCATCACGCTTTAATTGTTTACTCATTTGATGACTTTTTGTTGTTGTGGCTGGGACTTGATCTATGCTCTCCCAGTGGTTCTTAATCGGTTTACCATCAACAAACTGCCATAAATAACTTGAAAAAGACGGATACCTTTCTTTAATCTTATAATACGCATGTGCATTCGTCACGACACTCTTAATTTTTAACTTATTTCTAATAATGCCTTTGTCTTGAAGCAGTTGATTTAGTTTAGTCTCGTTGTAATGGACGATTTTTTCCGGCATGAATTGGTCAAAAGCCTTTCGGTAATACTCCCGTCTTTGTAAAATTGTCCACCAACTCAAGCCTGCTTGAGCACCTTCAAGACAGAGTATTTCAAATAATTGATGATCATCATAAACGGGAATACCCCATTCGTGGTCGTGATAATGTTGATAGAGTGGCTCATTTGTTACCCATGCACACCGACGTCTATGCATTAAAATCAAACCTCCTTTTTCGGCCTTCCTAAAGTTATCAGCCTATTCGCTGTTACTCTTAGTGGAAATTATTTCTGTCCCCCTCGTGTCTTTTGATAACTATTTACTAGTATACTTT
This sequence comes from Amphibacillus sediminis NBRC 103570, assembly GCF_001552275.1. Lineage (GTDB taxonomy): Bacteria > Bacillota > Bacilli > Bacillales > Amphibacillaceae > Amphibacillus_B > Amphibacillus_B sediminis. The sequence goes on along the minus strand of NZ_BCQW01000017.1, from coordinate 63,580 downwards.
TTTAATCATGAAGTTGAAAGGAACGAAAGAAACTTTGTCAGGTTATTTGACTAAAATGTACTTAATTTCAATCCATACGGGTATAATATATTCAGATAAGATCGATATTAAGAAATAGTCAAACTGGTATAGACAACTATATATGTTACTGGTATACTGTAAGAGTAAAAAAGCGTTTACATATTAGTGGAGGTGATTAGCAGATGTTAAAGGACTTGTTACCTAGAGCCCATATGCAACAGGTTGATCATATCGAGACATGGGAGGAAGCGATTAAACTTGCCAGCGAACCTTTATTAAAAGCAGATTATATTGAAGAAGCTTACGTCGATCATATGATTGCAAGTGTCAATCAAAATGGGCCTTATATTGTATTAATGGATTACTTTGCTTTGCCACATGCTAAGGCAGGTGAAGGGGTTAATCAACTTGGAATGGCGTTACTTAAAGTGAATCAACCTGTTGATTTAAAAGGAAATCCAGTTAAAGTCTTTTTAGTATTGGCAGCGATTGATGCTGATAGTCATATGCAAAGCTTACAGGAAATCTCAGAAATCTTGAGTGATGAGGCAAACTATAAAAGCTTTATAAATGGTGACTTGGAAGAGATTGTTCTATTATTAACGGCTGAATAGGGCATTAAGTCCTTTCACATAATAAAGAAGAGAAAGGAGGATGAAGATGAAATTTCTAGCAGTTTGTGGTTTTGGTGTTGGATCATCTATGGTTTTAAAGATGTCAATTGAAAAAGTCTGCCAAGAACGAGGGATTGACTGTGAGGTAGAAAATACGGATGTGAGTTCAGCGAAGGGAACAGATGCTGATGCTGTATTTACCTCAGAGGAGCTGGGTCAAGAATTAGAAAATAATGTTAAATGTCCAGTATATCCGATTAAGCGCTATATGGATAAAGCAGAAGTAGGACAAGCCATTGATAAATTTTTTGAGAATGGAGGAAACTAAGCGATGATGGACTTTTTAACTGATAATATATTGCGTAATCCCCCGATTCTTTTGGGTTTAATTGCGATGATCGGCTTGATTGTACAACGAAAAAACATTGCTGAGATCATTAAGGGTTCGTTAACAGCAGCATTTGGTATGATTATATTGGATACTGGGGTAGGTTTAATTGTCTCAACTATTTCTCCAATTAATGAGGCATTTCAAGAGGTTATCGCAGGTGATCTAGCCGTTACAGAGGGCTTAACAGATGCGACCTTTACTGCAACATATGGTGGTGATGTTGGTCTTGCGATGTTTACGGGACTTATTCTTCACCTCTTAATTGCACGTTTTACCAAGGTGAAAACCATTTTCTTAACTGGGCACATGCTTTGGTGGTTCCCATTCATCTTTGTTGCTGCTGGAGTAGAAGGAGGTTTAAGTGGCCTATCATTAATTTTGTTTGGTGCTCTTTTATCTGCTTTATATTGGTCATTTATGCCATGGATCATGCGCAAATATGTTTGGGCAGTAACAGAGGATGAGTCCTTCTTAATTGGTCACCCGACTGGGGTTTTAAGTTTAATCTCTGGTTTTGTTGCTAAACGTGTCGGTAATAAGGCCAACTCTACTGAAGATATTAATGTGCCGAAGAATCTTTCCTTCTTTAGAGAAATATCTGTAACAGGTACAATCGTTATTCTTTTAATGTACATTGTCGTCTATTTTATTGAGCCAACCATTGCTGAAGGACAGAACTTTATCTTCCTAGGTATTAATCAAGGTCTTACTTTTGGTGCTGGTTTACTCATAATGTTACATGGTGTACGGATGTTAATTAATCAGATTATCCCTGCCTTCCAGGGTATTTCAGAAAGACTTATCCCTGGAGCTATTCCAGCATTTGATGTCCCGATTATTTTCAATTATCGACCGAATGCAGTAATCATTGGCTTTATCGCAGCCATGATTACATCAACCATTATGATTGTTATTGCTAATGTCTTTAATATTTTTGGCATGATTTTGATCCCACTTGTGGTAACCTCGTTCTTTGAATGTGGTGGAGCAGCTGTTATTGGTGAAGGACAAGGTGGGCAACGTGGAGCGATTATTGGTACAGCGGTTGCTTCGATTGTGATGGTTGCACTAATGGGTATTTCTGTTATTATTTATCAGTCAACCATTCAAAATTGGCTACTAGTCTTTGGTGGTAATGATTTCTCACTATTTGGTCCGATTGCGAAGTGGATTGCTGACTTATTTGCGGGAGTGTTAGGCTAATATGTTTCAATATTTTGATAAGATTCGCGAGATCTTGGATAAGGTCGAACAACATGAACATCAACACATTTATGCGGCAGTAGACATCATGACAACAGCTATTCTTAATAAGCACTCGATCTTTGCCTTTGGTGCCAGTCATGCTGGTATTATTACGCAAGAGCTCTATTTTCGTGCTGGTGGATTAATCAGCATTAATCCGATCTTTGGGCGCGAGGTGTTGCTTGATACAGAGCCTATTACCCACACAAGTAAAATGGAGCGAATGGCTGGCTACGGCACTATGCTCGCAAATAAAACGCCTTTTCAGGAGGGGGATGTCCTTATTTTACATTCCGTTTCTGGGCGTAACCCTGTTACAATTGAGATGGCAATCAGCGCTCAAGAACAGGGTGTTAAGACAATAGGAATTACAAACTTAGCATACTCAAAAACGGTCTCATCAAGACATCCGAGTGATCATAATATGTATCATTATTGTGATGTTGTCATTGATAATCATGGTGATATTGGTGATGCAACTGTTGAAATCTCTGGACTTGAGCAAAAAGTTGCTCCAAGCTCAACAGTTGTAGGAGCAACTATTGTCAATACGATTGTGTCAGAGGTGGTCAAACAATTAGTTGAAAAGGGGATCGATAAGCCACCGATTTTTTATAGCGCCAATCTAGATGGCGGTGATCAATTGAATCAAGCGTTATTTGAACAATATAAAGAAACCATTCACTATCAGTTCTAATTTAAAGGCTTAGTCATAAGTTAGAAAAGAAAAGCCGTGCCAGAACAAGCTTTGCTTATACTGGCACGGTGCTTTGTTTGTTGTCGTTTCTAACGCTTCATATACATATTGAATTTATATTTATCTGCACGATAAGCACTTTTAACAAACTCAATAGGCGTTTCATTTGAATCTTTTAAATAAGACGTTCGTTGCATTAATAAGATAGGCTCACCTTTGTTAATCTTCAAATACTTAATTTCCTCTTTATTACCGAGGGCAGCTTCAATCGTTTGATAACCATAATCAATCGTTAGATTAAGTTTATTCTCTAAATACTGATAAAAAGATTTTGTTATATCGACTTCATCAATATCGCCAATTATTTTCACAGGTGTGTAGATTGTTTCAAGGGCAATCGGTTCATTATCAGCTAAGCGAAGTCTTTTAAATTCATAGACGAGATCATCTGCTGTTAATTTAAGCTTTTCACTGATCAGTGGTGTATGATTCAATGTGCGAATGCTAATCAGCTCTGAAGAAGGGACAAATTCTCGCTTCCTCATATCTTCACTAAAGCTTGTTAAACCAGACAGATCTTGTTCAAATTTCTGATCTGCTACGTACGTGCCTCGTCCCTTTTGGCGATAAAGCAAACCTTCATTAACCATATTATTAATCGCTTGACGTACAGTCATCCGACTTATTTGGTACTCCTCAGCAAATTCGCGTTCAGAAGGCAGCGCATCTCCGGGACCAAGCTCTTCATTTTGGATTTTCTTTTTTATCTCTTCCTCAAGCTGATAATAAATCGGGATAGGTGAGTTTTTATTGATCATGACAACGGTACCTCCTTGAAACACCTGTTCTAATGATAATTTTATCAAAAAAAAAGACATCTGTATATGTCTAATGTTATAGACCACTATACATATTGAATGTTCGTCAGCTCATAGCGTTTGCTTCGCGCTTATTCACCATTATCCGCTATATTTCCCAGGAAATATTTCTAGTTTCAATTTAAAGGCATCTGGAAAATGAGTTTATCTTGGGCTTTAATCCCGTATTCGTAGATAGGAGGGTGGTAGTGATTAAAAAAATCTAATTCAACATGGGTTAAACGAAACCCCACTTTTTGATAAAACGCTATATTAGCAATGCTAGAATTAGCTGTTGCAACAATCATTTTCTGATAGCCTCTAGTTTTAAATAATTGTCGAGCTTCTTGAATCGTTTGTTTGCCAAAGCCCTTACCACGAAAGTCTTGGGCAAAAGCAAAATTTTTTAACTCAACTGTTCGATGTTCTGGAAAAGTGAACAAAGCAATGCCAATGTCTTGATGATTCGTTTGGATCAGATATAATTCTCCCTCATTCATATAGCTTTTAACCATATCGATATTTTCGTCAGCCATTAATAATAGCTCAAGATAATTATTACGGCTTTCAAAAGGTACAGTAGAAAGTTTGATGGCTTGCATAATCAGTCCCCCTATAGATTTTTTATGTGATAAAGTGTATCATGATTTAATGGAGATATGAACGATTTTTGTCGAAGTGATTTTAACGATAATTATATAATTGAACTTGTGCGAAGGGTAGAAACAAATGAAAAAAATTACTAAAATTATTTTACAAGTAGCCATTATTCATATTTTTCTTTTCCTAGCTATCGGTATTAAGGCGTTATGGCCAGTCCCATTACCTACAACCATCATCGGCTTGATTCTATTGCTTTTGGCTCTTCAATTTAAGCTGATTAAACTAGAATGGATTGAAGAAGGTGGACGTTGGTTAATGGCTGAATTACTATTGTTTTTTATTCCGTCTGCCGTTGGAATCGTAAACTATCAAGAGATTACTAGCTTACAAGGCTTAGGTCTTGTGCTCATTATCGGCTTGAGTACAGCAGTTGTTATGGGCGTAACAGCTCTAGTTGTCGAGCGATTAGGAGGGCGTACATAATGCAAGTTGTTTTCATGATCATTTTAACTTATGGCTTATATCGTCTGGCAAAGTGGCTGGCAAAACGTATACCTATCTTATTGTTTCATCCATTATTGTTTACACCAGCTTTGATAATTATAGTAATTCACTTACTTGACATTGAGCCGACACATTATAGTGATGGAACAGCTTTGCTGACTCATATGCTCGGCCCAGCCACCATTGCTTTTGCAATTCCTATTTATAAGCATATCCATTTCTTTAGAAAAAACTTTGCTATGATCATGATTGCAGTAATCATTGGATCATTTGTGGCGATTTTCTCTACATTAGCTTTGGCCCTATTGGTAAAGCTTGAGCAGCATTTATTAATTAGTCTATTACCGCGTTCAATTACGACCCCTCTAGCTATGGAGGTTTCGGCTAGTATCGATGGTGTACCAGCCTTAACCATTGTCTTTGTTATCCTAACAGGAATAATGGGTTCACTAATGGCTCCATTTATTTTTAAAATCTTTCGTATCAAGACTCCAATGGCGAAAGGTTTAGCGCTAGGGATGAGTGCACACGCAGTGGGAACAAACCGGGCCATTGAGTATGGTGACGAAGCGACAACTTTTTCAACATTAGCGATGATCTTTGCTGGTATTGTTACCGTCATATTAGGCCTTACCCTACTACCACAGCTAGTAGCTTTACTATAAAGCTACTAGCTTTTTTTACTGCAGTGTAACTGGCTGGGGCTGCGATTACTCGCCCCATCGAAGGGCTTTTGTAAGTCTCTCACTACAAGAAATAAGGGAACATGACATGTCTAAGTGGAGATCCAACAGCCAGTAACGGCCCGATTGGTTCAACTAACGTTCAGTGGGGAGAGAACAAGCTGAAAGTTTCGCGACGTCGTGTCGCAACGTCTGCACGAGCACATCCTATGCGTCGAACCCCACTGAACGAAGTTTCACTTTATAAGCAAAATTCATGTCAAGTAAATAAAAGTAGTTTTCTTTAACTTTTAGAGGCCAGGTTAGCTGTTATTTCTAACAAATACAGAGTGCTAATGAACAACTGTCTTTAAGCTTAAAGTACCACAATTATAAGGGCTGAGAAAATTCCCGTTGCTTGAGAAAAGTGTCTATCTTTGGATTTGGTTCCTAACTACTTGATCGCTATTGTAACCCTTTACATCGTCTGTTTAAAATGTAACTGATAGAAAAATAACAAAAAAGAGGTGAATGAATATGCAGGAGAAGCTTCAGCGGTTTGGTGGTGCAATGTTTACCCCCGTTTTATTGTTTGCCTTCTCAGGTATTATGGTGGCACTTTCGTTAATGCTTAATAATCCAGATATCGTTGGTTCAATAGCAAACGAAGGGACAACTTGGCATGCGATATGGCGTGTTGTCGAGGACGGAGCATGGACCGTATTTAATCAGATGGAACTTTTATTTGTGATAGGTATCGCGCTTGGATTAGCGAAGATGTCTAATGCTCGTGCTGTAATGGAGGCAGTTGTCCTTTATTTAACCTTTAATTATTTCTTATCTGCACTCTTAGCACATTTTGGCCCTACATTCGGGGTTGATTTTATGGCTGAGGCTGGGGGTACGAGTGGATTAAAGCTGATTGCTGGAATTAAAACGCTTGATACAGGTATTATTGGCGCTATTTTAATATCCGCATTAGTGGTTTGGATTCATAATCGCTACTTTGAAACGAAGCTACCCGAATGGCTTGGTATTTTTCAAGGCTCATCATTTGTTGTTATTATTGGCTTTTTTGTGATGATACCTATTGCAGTACTAGTTGCTTGGATATGGCCAGTTATTCAATCAGGTATCGAATCGATGCAACATCTTATGGTCTCTTCAGGAACATTAGGTGTTTGGTTATATACGTTCTTGGAGCGGATTTTAATTCCGACAGGCTTGCATCATTTTGTATATACTCCATTTGTATTTGGACCAGCTGTCGTTGAAGGTGGTATTGTTACGGCATTTATGGAAAATTTGTCTGAGTTTGCTAGTTCCAGTCATTCACTAAAAGAGCTTTTTCCTGCCGGCGGCTTTGCCTTACATGGTAATTCTAAATTATTCGCCGCGCCAGGTATCGCGCTAGCCTTCTACTTTACAGCAAAAAAAGAAAATCGAAAGAAAGTGGCTGCTTTAGTCATACCCGCAACTTTAACGGCTGTACTTGCTGGTATTACCGAGCCGTTAGAATTTACTTTCTTATTTGTGGCTCCGGTATTGTTTTTTGTTCATGCCATACTAGCCGCAACAATGGCAGCCACGATGTATACTTTTGGTGTGGTCGGAGATATGGGAGGCGGTTTAATTGAGATCGCTTCAAAGAACTGGATTCCATTATTCGGTAGTCATGGTGGTACTTATCTTGTTCAAATTGGAATTGGACTGATTTTTACAGCCATTTATTTCTTCGTCTTTCGCTTTCTTATTTTGAAATTTAATTTCATCACACCGGGGCGTAGTGATGATGAAGGACCGAAGCTTTACCGTAAAGCAGATTATAAGGCTAAAAAAGCGGATATTGCTGAAGGTCGACAAGCCAGTAGTCAATATCTGGCCCAAGCTCAAGCCTTTTTTGAAGCTTTAGGTGGTGCGAGTAATATCGATTCGGTTAACAACTGTGCCACTCGCCTACGTGTTCGTGTTAAGGATCCGAGCTTAGTCGCAGAAGATACGGTATTTAAAGAAGGTGGGGCTCATGGAGTTGTTAGGAATAAACACGCATTCCAAGTAATTGTCGGCTTATCCGTTTCACAAGTCCGAGAGCAGTTTGAAAACCTATTAAAGGATTCTGCATCATAATAGCAGAAATTTATCGAGCGAAGCTCAATAAAAGCTTGGCGCAAATACGCCAAGATGCATTTGATTAAAAATAATAAACAAGGGGCGATTTAACATGAAAAAATTTTCAATTACCATAGCAGGTGGGGGGAGTACGTTTACACCAGGTATTATTCTAATGCTCTTAGAAAATCTAGACCAACTCCCAATTCGACAAATAAAGTTGTATGATAATGATCAAGCACGTCAACAACAAATTGCGGATGCTTGTCAGGTCATTATTAATGAAAAAGCATCTGACATTGAGTTTTTGGCAACGACAAATCCAAAAGAGGCCTTTACAGACATTGATTTTGTCATGGCACATATTCGAGTGGGAAAATATGCGATGCGTGAAAAAGATGAAAAAATCCCACTTAAGTATGGTGTCGTCGGTCAGGAAACTTGTGGTCCAGGAGGAATTGCCTATGGGATGCGCTCAATTGGAGGTGTATTAGATTTAATTGATTATATGGAGACATATTCACCTGATGCCTGGATGCTTAACTATTCGAATCCAGCAGCTATCGTTGCTGAAGCAACACGAGTGTTACGACCAAACTCAAAGGTCTTAAATATTTGTGATATGCCGATTGCCATTGAGAATTTAATGGCTAACATTCTTGGACTACAATCAAGAAAGGAAATGACCGTCAATTATTATGGTTTAAATCACTTTGGCTGGTGGACAGCAATTCGAGATCAAAATGGTGTTGATCTAATGCCAGCATTAAGGGCACATGTTAAGCAGCACGGCTATGCCATTAATTTTGATGATAGTGGTCAACATGTCGATGAGAGCTGGAGAGCAACTTTTGAAAAAGTGAAGGATGTCTATGCACTTGACCCAGAGACATTACCTAATACTTACTTAAAATATTATTTCTATCCACAAGATGAGGTAGAACATAGTCAGCCAGATTATACACGAGCCAATCAAGTGATGGATGGTAGAGAAAAGTTTGTTTTTTCCGAATGTAACCGTATTGCCAAAAATCAAACAACAGAGGGCTCTGAGCTTGAGATAGATGAACATGCTTCCTATATCGTAGATTTGGCAAGAGCTATTGCCTTTAATACACAGGAACGAATGCTACTAATTGTTGAAAACAAAGGAGCAATTGAAAATTTTGATCCGACAGCAATGGTTGAGGTTCCTTGTATTGTTGGTTCGAATGGACCTGAACCAATTGTGCAAGGTCGCATCCCTCGTTTTCAAAAAGGATTGATGGAGCAGCAGGTCGCAGTTGAAAAGCTTGTTGTAGAAGCATGGCAAGAAGGTTCATATCAAAAGCTTTGGCAGGCAATAACCTTATCACGTACTGTACCAAATGCCCGAATTGCTAAACAAATTTTAGACGATTTAATTGAAGCAAATCAGGGGTATTGGCCAGAATTAAGCTAATGCAAAGGGACTTGATCATCACGGTCAAGTCCCTTTTCTCGAATTACTTCCGCAAAGCTAGATGCTAGGTCTGCTCTAGAAATCCATCACTTTCTCAAATACGAAGTGAATCATTTCCTATAACACGCTATACTTAGAAGTAAAGGAGATGATAGTGTGCTTAAAGATCTTATTAACAAATATTATGACCAATTATCTAACAATGACTTTTATGTGTTGGATTATGTGTTGAGCCACCTTGATCAATGTGCGACCATGACCATTAATGAGCTCTCCAAGAAATGTGCGACATCGAAATCATCTATCTTAAGATTAACACAAAAGCTTGGGTTTAGTGGATATAGTGAATTCAAATTCAGTCTAAAACATGAGGTGAAAGAATCTATGACGGTTGATGATTTTTTCCAATTAAGTCAAAAAGATATTAAGCTGACTGAAAAATTATTTCACAAAATTGATAAAACCCCGATTTATCGTGCAATTGATCAAGCTGAGACATTATACGGTTTTGCGACAGGCTGGGGCCAACGTAACGCATTAGAAGAATTGTCACGTTATCTCGTGTCTTGTGAAAAGACTCTCTACATTATTCCAGCCGCTACAGAATTAAATATCGCGATTTCTCGAATAAAACCTACCGATTTAATCATCTTTATTTCGCTTAGTGGTGACGTAGAAAATATTATTCATGAACTAAAAGCACTATCGATCAGACAGATTCCAACCCTTTCGATTACAAGCTTTAAAAATAATCACTTAGCAGAATTATCAACCTATCATCTTTATTACACTACCTCAGATTTAGGCTATCATTTTGGCGTGGAGCAGAAATCGTTTATTGGTTTGCAGTATATCATTGATTTATTATTTAGAGGATATCTTAATTATACGATCCATAAATGATAGTTAGTCAACGTGATGACGGCTGCTAGCATGCGACTATTGTTTTAACAGACCATCGAGCTCTGTAATCAGCTTATTGTGATCAGCTATTGCTTGAGTCAAAGCATCAAGCTTTTGCTCAGCTTCTTTAGCTTGAGCTAAATAGCGCATGCCTTCATGAATATAAGATTTATACTGCACAGTCAATGCATCAATTTCTGTTTGATATTTTTCATCTGTGCCTGGTTCAACACAAGTTTGATAAAGATCGATAAGCTCATCGCGATGTCGGCTTGGCTGATAAAGGTGCGGACTTGTGCTGTCAAATATGGCCGTACTCAATTCACGAATAATGACCATATCATAGCTATCAGGGTCGAATCCGCAATGATAAGCTTCCACTTGATAATTTAAAGACTCAGCTTTGGCGATAATCTGTTTTAACATCGTTGATTTGCCTGTGCCAGCTCTTCCTTTAATAAAGTAGCGTTTGTTTAACTGATTGGTTAAAGTCTCGATATAATCATAAACGCCTGTTGCTGTAGAAGCACCTAAAAAGCGATGTCGAGTTACAGCATCAGTAGCTTGATTACTTTTATGTGAAAATATTTGATCAATGAGTTCCGTAGTGATCAGATTAGCGGTCTGAAAATCCATTCTCTCAATATAGATTTTTTCTAATTGATCATGGATATCTAATCCTGTAGCAAAAGATTTGTAAGCAGATTGTAATGCTTGTTCTTTGTCGTTCCTATATTTAATTTTTTCGGTGCTGTTATTTGGTAAATCAGTAGCTTTCGTAAAAATCGTTAAGTCGATTAATTGTTCTGATCTCCCTGTATTTTCTAAGGAATAATCAGGATGATTGGTACGATCAATAATAGCAGAGCTAAGCTGCCGATTAATAACACCTGTCATGTTCGTTCGGTCTAACCCATTAAGTAAGACTTCAAATTGTTCACCATCGTTCTGCCACTTTTCAATGAAATAATGCATGCATTGCTGCCGATCTTTATGAGTTGCGCCTTCTAAAAACAAAACGTGCTTTACACCTTCTAGGTTACTTGTTATTAGGTCACGATACCCCTTGGCAGTGTGTACACTTGGAAAATAGGTCAGCTGTTCGATTGTGAACACCTCCTTAAATTTAATTATGACAATGGCTAAAAGGACAGGTATCCCAGATAGACTGTCCTAATAAAAAAGTCAGCTTTTCAGTAATATTAGTTTATGCTTTAAAGTTAGAATCCATGTAAAAAATCTTGATTAGGGCTAAGTTAACCAGGAGCTCGTCATCTTTCTATCGTTCTTAAATTTTCTAACCGTATGAATACCAGATCAGTTGATCAACAATAATTGCTGAAAATGATAATATTTTTAAGCCACTTTGAAGATAGCACATCCTGTTTTATTTTGAAAATAAAGTGAAACTTCGTTCAGAAGGGGTTTCGACGCATAGGATTTGCTCGTGCAGACGTTGCGAACTAAGTCAGCTTTTTCTCTCCTCACTGAACGTTAGTTGAACGAATCGGGCCGTTACTGGCTATTGGATCTCCCACTTAAAAATGACGTGTTCCCTTATTTCTTGAAGTGGAAGTCTAATGGCCACCAGTTACATTGCGGTAGTCGAACAATTCTTTGAATATTATCCTAAATCCGAGCGGGAAACCTTTTCTTTTGCAAAAAGTTTGGAGAACTTTCGGTTCACTGAATAAGGAGAATTAAATAAGCGTCTCTTTGAATGACACTTTAAGTCAAAGAAACCAACATAGTAAGCTTAGACCATGTCGGTTCCTTGACTGAAGTGCCAATATAATAGTGGGCTATATCGGATTTTCTTCCTCTAAACAAGTGTAGACAGATAAATTTTGCGACTAGTTTGGTGTTGTTACTTTTAGTTAGCTAGGATATCTTCAATCCGGCTTATGACCTGCTCATCTAGTACAACCTCAGTTGCTTTAACATTTTCCTCAACTTGACTTGGACGACTAGCTCCAATTAAGGCACTCGCAATATTAGGCTGACGTAATATCCAAGCGAGAGCAAGTGTAGGTAATGAAATATTTAGCTCATTAGCAACCTTACTTAACTGACCCACTCGTGCTAGAACATCGTCTTGTAACCAATTGTTAATAAAGTGATTAATCGAGGACTGAGCTGCTCGACTATCCTTAGGGATATTCTGGCCATTATATTTCCCTGTTAACACGCCTTGCGCCAGTGGTGAAAAGACGACTTGTCCAATACCGTATTTTTCACTAACAGGGATAACCTCTTTTTCAATATAACGATTAAGCATATTATATTGTGGTTGATTAACAACAATACGATCGAGAAGATATTTATCAGCAACTCCAACGGCTTCTTCAATTTGAGCAGCTGTCCACTCACTTACCCCAGCATATAAAATTTTACCTTGGCGAATAAAGTCGTCAATGGTACGTAATGTTTCATCTACTGGAGTTTCAGGATCATAACGATGACAATAAAAAATATCAACATAATCTACTTTCATCCGTTTAAGGCTCGCATTAAGTTGTTCGGTTACATGCTTACGTGATAGACCACGATCATTTGGGCCGTCTCCCATTGGCCAAAAGGCTTTGGTTGTTAAGACGTAAGATTCACGGGGATATGAACGAAGCGCTGTTGACATGACACGCTCTCCTTCACCATGCTCATAAACATTTGCAGAATCAAAGAAGTTAATGCCCAATTCATAAGCTTTATGAATCGTTTGCTCAGCGAGATTATCTTCAACAGTTTTACCATAGGTTAACCAGCTACCTAAGCTAATTTCACTTACTTTTAAACCAGATCGGCCTAAACGTCTGTACTTCATCCAATCGACTCCTTTTTAATATCGTTATACTCATCAACATGGCTCACCATTTTCGATAAACCTCACGTATATTATGGTTTGTCAACTCGTCCAACATGAAGCTGACAATGACATACGCAGATTTCCTAGCAGGAAAAGCATGTGAACGGACTAGATGATCAATTTCACTTTATCGCAGTGTAACTGGCTGGGGCTGCGATTAATCGCCCCATCGAGGGGCTTTTGTAAGCCTCCCACTTCAAAAATAAGTGAACAGGTCATGTCTAAGTGGGAAATCCAACAGCCAGTAAACTAACGTTCAGTGTGGGAGAGAGGAAGCTGACTAAGCTCGCGATGTCGTGTCGGCAACGTCTGCACGAGCGGATCCTATGCGTCGCTTCCCCACTGAACGATTTACTTCATTCCTACTAACTATTCGATGCCATGTTAATGTATAGAACTAATTTTATTGTAAATGAACCATTTTTAATCGTGAAGGCGTGAATTTTTTTAAATATAATTAACTTTCAGTTAGTTGCTTACTTTTTTATAGTATAATAATTAAGAAAAGGAGTTGATATAGCATGGAAAAGGTAATTTCACAAACAGGTGAAATTGTCGTCATCGATTGTTCAATTGAAAAAGCGTTAAATGTGCTTGCATCAAAGTGGTCTTTTTTAATTTTACGTGAATTGTTTACTGGGACCAAGCGTTTTAGTCAATTACAGCGAGCTATTCATGATGTCAGTCCAAAATCACTAACAAATGCATTACGTCATATGGAGGATCACGATATCCTTAAACGTAAAGTATATCCAACTGTACCAGCAAAGGTTGAATACACACTGACTGAAAAGGGACAGGACTTACATAAGATTATTAAAGAGATGAAGGTTTGGGGCGCTAAATGGGGCTAAATGCTGTTACCATCTGTGCTACAATCTTATTGAGGAAAAGAACAGACTTATCGAATATGGAAAAAAAGTGATCAAGGTACCATAAGCCAATCCATTTCGACCGGTACTGTTGGATTTGGCTATGGAGGAATAGACATGTCGATTAAAAAAATGCTACTTATGATCGTTAGTATGACGCTTAGTTATAGTATTATCTTATTTTTTGTACAGGATCTTGACTGGATCCGTACATTTATTGGGATTGCAGCACCTATTATAGCGAGCTTATTTATTATCATCCAACTGTGTAGAACCACACGAACTACAAAAGGCGAGCAAGCTTATTTTTGGTTACTCATTTTAGTCGGTTCTTTCTTTTATATGTGTTCCTCTCTTGTTTGGTTGTTTCATTTATTGACCACAGGAACAGTCAGCTCTACCCCCTTGTCATTATTATTATGGCTATTAGGTTATTTGTGCTTTTTTATTGGGATCATTTATCGGATTAAAGCCATTCAGGACAAACGATCAGATGGACAACATATTTTTACTATCGTTGCCGTTGTTATATTCGCTGTTTCATTTATATGTTACTTTTTTATCGAGCCAGCATTAACAATGGTTGAACAAAGATTAAATTTACCTCATTATATCATCATTTACCCGATTGCCGGCATTTCGATATTGGGTGCTAATACGGTGTTATTTTATTTATCGATCCATTTAAAGGAAAAGGTGGCCATCATCTTTTTAACGTTTGGCTTTTTTACGCAGATTATCGGTGATGCATTATATACTTATCAAATCATGGAGGATAAATATCAGGTTGGTAGTTACATAGATGTCGTTTGGCTAACCGCTATGTTGTTTATTGTCGCTGGTGGTTATTTTGCAACAAAGCAACCTGTTGAGCTTAATTGGAAAGTTATTCATTTTTTTACCAAGGCGGATACGTCCTTCCCTTATCTGATTATGTTGAGCTTATGGTTACTAACACTTTATAGCTATGCCTTTCAATTAAATGCACTAAGTATCGGTTTTAGCTTGATCATAGCCACCTTGATCATTTATCAGCTTAAAGTAGTGCGGCGTCATAGTCAGCTTATTAAACAATATCAAACGCTAGCCTACTATGATCCATTAACAGGGCTTAAAAATCGAACAAGCTTTACTGAGGAGTTTGAGCATTTATTAGCTAAAGCAGGTCGTTTTAATCAGCCTGTAGGTCTATTAGTGCTAGATTTGGATCGTTTCAAAAATGTAAATGATTCACTGGGACATCAGGTGGGTGATCAGTTGTTACAAAAAGCAGCAAATCGGTTAAAACAGTTGTCTGATCAAGGTGTCGAGATGTATCGGATCGGTGGAGATGAATTTGTCCTAATATTGCTAGGAAGGACGCGTAAGCAAGTAAGCCAGCTAGCGGATAGGTTACGTGATTTGTTCCAGCCTAGCTTTTATATGGAGCATCACGAGCTTATTATTACACCAAGTATTGGCATTGCTATCTTTCCTGATGATGCAATTGAGAGCAAGACTTTATTTAAATATGCTGATGCAGCCATGTACAGTGCAAAGGAAAGTGGCAAAAACGATTATGTTTTTTTCAATCAAAGCTTGAATGAAGATCTAATCAAAAAATTTATGATCGAATCAGAATTAAAACATGCGATTAATCGCAACCAGCTAAAGTTAATTTATCAGCCGAAAGTTAAACTATCAACTAATTCACTATACGGCGTTGAGGCACTTTTAAGATGGGAGCATCCAGAGTTAGGTTTGGTTTTGCCAAATCAATTTATTCCAATTGCTGAGGAGACAGGACTCATTCAGTCAATAGGGGAGTGGGCATTATGGGAAGCGGCTAAACAGACGTTAAAGTGGCAAAAGCAAGGCTATACCGATATGTGTGTTTCTGTTAATGTTTCAGCGAAGCAAATCGAACAACAAGACTTGGTAGCGATTATTAAACAAATTTGGCTAGATACAGGTCTTAGTCCAAGCAGTTTAGAATTAGAAATTACAGAAAGCATTATGCAAAATATTAAGCAATCAGCGTTCGTTTTAAATCATTTAAAGCAACTTGGCATCAAACTATCAATCGACGACTTTGGAACAGGGTACTCTTCTTTGCATATCCTAAAAGAGTTGCCAATTGATACAATAAAAATTGATCAATCATTGATTAGCACGATGCATGATTCAAGAAGCTTAGCGATTGTTAAAACCATTATTAACCTAGGTAAAAATTTAAACATGGCAATTGTAGCTGAAGGTGTTGAAACACAAGAGCAAGCTGAAATTCTCATTTCAGAGCAGTGTGATTATGGTCAAGGCTATTTATTTAGTCACCCGATTGATCCGAAGCAGATATCGGACCAATTTCTATTGTTGAAAAAAGTGTAAGCTAATATTAGCAAAAATATTTTAGAATCAATAAAAAGTGAGAACTCAACTAAAATCAGAAAATTCACAACCGCGTAATTTTTTAGTTAAGAAAATTATGATGCTTAGCTTTTTACGTATATCGTCAGAAATCCCCTACTTCTAAATCAAGTAAAGTAGGGGATGAATGGCGCTCAAAATCACTCCCCTCCAACTTTCCCTTTTTTTCATATTATCTAGATAAAAATATAGATAAGAAGTTGAAAAAGATTTAGTCTTTCTAACTACTTACAAAAATAATCCAGCAATAAAATAAAGAACCGTCGTGATCGATGCAGCAATTAAGGCGGGATGTAATTTGAATTTGGCATAATCCATAACGGTGAGCCCTAAAATATTTGCTAAAGTGTTGGTATCATCACTTAGAGGGGAAGCAAAAGCACCAAATGAGCCACTGGCAAATACGGTACCCACAATTAAAGATAATGAAACATTAGCGGTGGCTGCCATTGAGATACCTAAAGGCATTAGGATCCCCCAAGTTCCCCATGCTGACCCAATAAAATAGGAGATGGCTGCACCGAATACGAAAAGCAGTGGTGCGACCATAGAGTGGGGAATCCAGTCGGTATAGGATGTGATGAACTCGGTGAAACCTAAGTCGCTGGTAACAGATGATAACCCCCAAATGATGGACAGGAGCACAATGACATTCATTAATTCATTCCCTCCATCAATAAAATGCTTAATTAGATCAGCCATTTTAAAGTGTTGGCATAAATAAAAGCCAGTGGTTAATAAAAAGGTGATCAGAAGTCCCACCACCATCGCCTCTAATACATCCGCATTAATAAAGGCCTCAAAAAATGAATAGCCTTGTTGTGCTCCGTCCCACCATGTTAAAAAAATAGTTAAACCTATGACCAAAACGATCGGGACAAATAAATTAAGTGGTTTACTTGGTCTTTCATCCTCATCTGATTGACAAGCATGGATTTCTTGTTTTATTGTCTCTACTTCTTCGGTATTAATTTTTTTGTGACGAAAAAAACTTAAGTAAATGCCTAATAAAATAATAACAATAGCAAAGAAATTAAATGGGATACTCTGAATAAACAAGCGATAAGGATCAACACGTATACCACTTGAGCTTGTGGCAACCTGAATAACCGACACCATATAACCTACAAAGGCAGTTGCTACTGGAATTAGAACAATGACAGGTGTTGCTGTTGTTTCAATAACAAAGCCTAACTCTTTGGTTGACATTTTTACTTTTTGTAACAATGCTTTCATAATAGGAGCAATGGTAACAAATCTAAAGGTTGGTGCACTAAAGGTTCCTATAGTAGAAATGTATGTTAATAATAATGCTTGCCGTTTAGTGGAAATACGCTCTGCAGCCTTTTCGACAAAGCCTTTAATTCCCCCCGTATACTCAATCATTCCAATTAATCCTGAAAAAACATACAGAAACAGGATAATTTTTATATTATTCTCATCGATTAGCGCTTGAACCAAATACGTAATCATCGCTTGCATACCTTCAATGGGATGAGGAGCAGCTAAAAATGAACCAGCTAATAATCCCATAATCAGGCCAGGGAGAACTTGGCGAGTATAAATGGCTATCGGTATGACAAGCAAAAAAGGGATAATAGATGTCCAAGTTGCTTCCATATGAGTCATCCTTTCCTTTGTCAAAATAGATCAATATAGTGTGTGATAGTTAGTCCCCATTTATCCATGCTTTTGTAACTTGTAACGGAAAACACCATCACTATTATAGGGAGAGGATAGAAAGATTACTCATTGACTGAATGATTGTAAAAAAGCTTACGAAACCATTTGAAAATATGAGCTAGCTCCTTTTATCGCAGTATAACTGGCTGGGCTGCGATTACTCGCCCCATCGAAGGGCTTTTGTAAGACTTCCGCTTGAAGAAATAAGGGAACACGTCATGTTTAAGAGGGAGATCCAACAGCCAGTAACGGCCCGATTCGTTCAACTAACGTTCAGTGTGGTGATAGAGGAAGTTGACTTAGTTCGCGACGTCGTGTCGCAACGTCCGCACGAGCACATCCTATGCGTCGCCCCCCACTGAACAAAGTTTCACCTTATTTTGATGCTCAAATCTTAAGTTTCAACACTCCCCATTTGATACTGTCACTAAAGGTTTGCTGGCTCAGCACAAATTAAGCCAGGATTTAGCGATCTTTACTAGGTGAATGTAAATTTATAACCATTTATTAATGTATATTTTGGTAAATGTAAAGGATCTGTATTGTTTTGGTTAATTATCTCATTTTTAAAAGTTATTGTGATACATTGTTTGTGAGCTATCATTCACAAGGAGGTTATGATCGTGCATCCAGTTGAATTAATAGGGGTGTCTAAATCTTATGATAAAGCAGAAGCTGTGCTAACAGATATTGATTTAAGCATTGAAGAAGGGGAATTTTTTGTCTTGGTTGGTCCATCTGGTTCTGGTAAGAGTACATTACTCCGTATGATAGCGGGATTAGAGTCGATTACATCTGGGACTATACGAATGAACAATAAGATAGTCAATCATTTACCCCCAAAAGATCGTAACCTTTCCATGGTTTTTCAGAATTATGCTCTATACCCTCATTTAACAGTAGAACAGAATATTCTTTTTGGTTTACGTGCTAAGAAAGTGGATAAAGCAGAACAGCAAAGGCGCTTAAAAGAAACGGCAGAAATGATGGGGTTAACTGACTTATTAACACGAAAACCTAAACAGCTATCAGGTGGTCAAAGACAACGTGTCGCCTTAGCTCGTTCTGTCGTCAGTGAAGCACCACTCTGTCTAATGGATGAGCCTTTATCTAATTTGGATGCCAAATTACGTGCTCACATGCGGATTGAAATCAGACGTTTACAAAAGAAATTAGGTTTAACCATGATTTATGTTACCCACGATCAAGTTGAAGCGATGACAATGGGTGATCGGATAATGGTATTAAATGATGGGCAGATCCAACAAATTGGCAAGCCTATTGAGCTCTATAATGAGCCAGCTAATCTATTTGTCGCATCCTTTATTGGTTCGCCAAAAATGAACATGGGTCAAGCAATGATAGACAATCAACATTTAATCATTGAAGATACAGTTAACTTACCGTTGAATGTAGCAGAAATTCCTCAGGTTATTAAGCGTAAGGGAATAACTGTTGGGGTGCGACCAGAGCATTTACTTTATGCAAAGCCTGAAGAGGCGAACTTATTTTTGGAGATTATTAATGTTGAGCATCTTGGTCATGAAACCTTGCTCACCTTTGAAGTGGGAACACAGCTATGGACGGCTAAATGGCTTGGCCAATGGATGCTAGAAGTAGGGCAACGTGTACCACTAAAGCTGTTAACCAAGCATATTAGCTTTTATGATAGTCAGTCAGGTCAACTCATGCAAGCTCCTTTAAATAAAAGTCAGTTAGAGGTTGTTGCTCTATGAAAGATACAGCTGTGATATTAAGCGATGAAAAACAGATCGACGTATTTAAAGCGGTTAAAAAGCAAAAGCTCGTTCGTTTCTTAAAAGGCATGCTATTTCTGATGCCATCGATTGTATTATTTTCTTTATTTTTATTTTATCCTTTGGGACGAACCATTTATTTAAGCTTTTTTCTAACAGATGGCAGTGGTGATCCGACCGTATTTGTTGGCTGGGAAAACTATCTTAACCTATTTACCTCCCCCATTTTCTTAAAGAGTTTACGTGCTACGTTTCTATTTGTACTTTACACTGTACCTGGAACGATACTTGTTAGCTTATTTCTAGCCATTCTCGCTAATGAAAAATTAAAAGGGATCGGAATCTTTAGAACGATGTATGCCTCGACAATGGGTATATCAGTAGCTGCTGCCTCTGTTTTTTGGATGTTTCTTTTTCACCCGACGATAGGCTGGCTCAATCAAATTTTACAAGCACTTGGGTTTAATTCGATAGGCTGGCTGACTGATCCTCAATGGGCCCTTTTGGCTGTATCGATCTCAACCATTTGGATGAACCTTGGCTTTACCTTTCTAATTATGTTAGGTGGTCTCCAATCCATAGATCGTTACCTATATGAGAGTGCTGATATAGACGGTGCAAGCTATTTCTATCAACTCAGACGCATTACACTCCCGATGCTTTCACCTACCTTATTCTTTGTTATTACGGTCACATTTATTAATGCTTTTCAAACATTTGGCCAAATTGATATGCTAACACGTGGTGGTCCACAGAATGAAACACAATTAATTGTCTATTCCATCTATCAAGAAGCGTTTATGAACTATCAATTCGGACCAGCTAGTGCGCAAGCTATTTTCTTATTTATCGTTATTTTGCTATTGACACTTATTCAATTCAAGCTAGGAGAAAGGAAGGTACATTATCAATGACAATGTCAGTTAAACGCAAAGTCTTACTTTATCTATTATTAACTTTAACAGCTTGCATTGTCTTTGCTCCGACCTTTATTGCTTTGATGATGAGCTTTATGACGAGTCAAGAGATTATGACCGGGCAAATCATACCGAGCTCACTTTCCTTTGAAAACTACCTCGAGGTTTTTCAACGCTTCCCGTTAATGCGATATTTGCTGAATAGTCTAGTGGCCTCGTTGTTAATTATGTTGGGTCAGCTTATCGTTGCAAGTTTATCAGCCTATGCCTTTGTATTTATTGATTTCAAAGGGCGAGATTTAATCTTTTTCATCTTTATTGCAACCATGATGGTTCCGTTTGAAGCATCGATTATTCCTAACTTCCATACCATTCGTGATTTAAATTGGATTAATAGTTATCAGGGATTAGCAGTTCCTTTCTTTGCAATGGCCTTTGGGACATTCCTATTAAGACAAAATTTCAAACAGATTCCAAAGGAGCTAAAGGAAGCAAGTGAAATTGCTGGTATTGGTGACTTCAAATTTTTTTTAACCGTCGTCCTTCCAGTCGCCAAAACAAGTTTATTAACGTTAGCTGTGTATGGTTTTTTAACATCTTGGAATATGTACCTATGGCCATTATTAGCGACAACCGATGATCGGTACAGAACCGTTCAATTTGGCTTAAGACAGTTACAATCCCAAGAACAATTAAACGAGTGGGGAATCATTATGGCTGGTGCTATTATTGTCGTTATTCCTACGTTAATTCTACTATTTTTAGGGCAAAAGAAATTACAACAAGGTTTGACAGAAGGTGCTTTAAAATAGTCAATTAATAAAAAATAAGGGGTGTCAAGTTTAATGAAAAAAGTTTTACTTATTTTATTGGCTGCTTTATTTATTGCAGTTGGTTGTCAGGAAGCTGATGCAAGTCAAGATGCAGAACAACAAGAGAATCCAGGTAGTGATACAGAAGAAAACACGGTAAGTGATGAGCCTGTAGAGGTAATATTTTGGCATGCGATGGGGGGCGCTCTCCAAGAAGCTTTAGATCAAATTGTTGCAAGTTATAATGAAGCACAGGATCAGGTTATTGTTAAGGCCGAATATCAGGGGACTTACGATGAGGCATTAACGAAATTTAACAGTATTGCGGGAACAGAGAATGCACCAACTATGATGCAAGTTTTTGAAATTGGAACTAAATCGATGATTAACAGTGGAGGAATAGAACCGATCCAAACGTTTATTGATCAGGATGGTTATGATATGGGACAGCTAGAAGAAAATATTATTAATTATTACCGAGTAGATGATCAATTTTATTCAATGCCATTCAATTCCTCTACACCAGTCATGTATTATAATAAAGATGCTTTTGAGGCAGCAGGGTTAGACCCAGATAATCCTCCAGCAACCTTTGAAGAGATTGAAGCAGCAGGTCGAACCATTATGGCAGAAAATCCTGATATGAAAGGTTTTGCTTTGCAAGCTTATGGTTGGCTTTATGAGCAGTTATTGGCTAATCAAGGAGCCTTGTTAATGAATAATGATAATGGACGTACCGATACCCCCACTGAAATAGGCTTTACAGAGGAAGAAGGGAAATCTATTTTTGAATGGGTAGAGCGTATGATTGCGGATGATACATTTGCAAACTATGGGACGAATGGCGATAATATGGTTGCAGGATTTATGGCTGAGGATGTAGCGATGTTCTTAGCTTCATCAGCTAATGTTCGTAGTGTAGTGGATAGTGCTCCGTTTGAAGTAGGGGTCGCCTTTTTGCCTTACCCAGAGAACAAAGAGCGCAATGGCGTTGTCATTGGTGGTGCAAGCCTATGGATGATGAATGGTAAGGAAGAAGCTGAACAGCTCGCAGCTTGGGATTTTATGAAATATTTACAGACTCCTGAGGTTCAAGCAGCTTGGCATGTTGGAACTGGTTATTTTGCCATTAACCCAGCTGCATATGAGGAACAAGTGGTTCAAGATGCTTATCAAGAAATGCCACAATTAAAGGTAACTGTTGATCAGCTTCAATCTACAACCTCATCAGTTGCAACAGAAGGGGCTTTAATGGATATGATCCCTGAAGCTCGTCGTATTACTGAGTCAGCTCTTGAGACAGTCTATAATGGTGGAGATGTAGACACCGCTTACCAAGCAGTGGTGGATCAAATGAATGCGGCTATTGAACAAGCCAACCGTGCGCGAGGTGAATAAAATCAATTAGAGAAGGTGTTATCAGCACTTTCTCTTTTTTAACCCACTTAACTTCACTCAAGCAGAAGTCTCCCACTGCGATAGGTGGTGAGATCAATACCTATTTGTCTTCCATTCAGCGGGGTACAACCCCCGGCTGAATCAAGTTAAAGCCTCCGGCGGATGGCACAGATTTTCAGGGGAAAGTTATTGAACGAAGCTCGATAAATCTGGACGCAAATATTAGATTAGAGGTGAATGATGATGACTAAAATATTTGGACACCGGGGGAGCAAAGGCTACTACCCCGAAAATACGTTATTGAGTATTAGTGAAGCAATAGCAGCTGGTGTCGATGGGATTGAGATCGATGTGCATTTAACTAAAGATCATCAGTTGGCTGTTATTCATGATGAATCAGTTGATCGAACAACAAACGGAACTGGCCTAATTAAGGACTATACGATGGACCAGCTTAAATCATTTAAACTATCATCAAATTTTCAATCATTTGATTACTATCAAACAAGCTGGGAACAGGAACGGATCCCCACTTTGCAAGAGGTACTTGAGCTTCTTCCTGAAAAGAAGGTAGTCAATATTGAACTTAAAACCATACTAGTTACTTATCATCATATTGAAGAAATTTTACTTCACACAGTAAAACCCTATCTGGATAAACTAGAATTTGTCTATTCATGTTTTCATTTACCAACCTTAATGCGTATTAAAGAGCTTGATCCACATGCGCAAATCGCTTGGCTTTTACATCAATCAGTACCGAAGCTTCAGGATTATATTTCTACGTTTCAATTATCTAAATTACATGTCGAGCAGTCATTATTATTTGCACCAGCTCTTAATTCGATTAATCCTGATCAACTGAGAGTTTGGACGGTTAATATTCCAGAACAAATCCAACAGGCTTTGTTAAAAGGTGTTGAAGGTATTATTACCGATTACCCTGAGCAAGCTATCCGTTTGAAACGGAAAATATCGCTAGCTAATGTTTAATGTATCAAATGCACTAATTCCATGTAGTTAGTTTCCGTTCCGTAATAGGACATGGGGTGGGCTTATGCTTGGATATTGTCTTTAATTGTGGTGCTTAATAGTAGGAGAAGCTAGTCATTATCTTACGCTTTTGATGCTGAACTGGCAACGCCTCGTCCGTTCTTGAAAAATGAAGCAGACTCTTCCAATAGCCTGTATCATCGGTGAGGGCTCGTTTGGTCTATCGGGTTAATTCCTCAGATCTTATCCTTATCGCAGTGTAACTGGATGGGGCGCGATTACTCGCCCCATCGAAAGGCTTTTGTTAGACTCCCACTTTAAGAAATAAGGGAACATGTTATTTCTAAGTGGGAGATTCAACAGCTTAGTAGCAGCCCGATTGGTTCAACTCGTTCAGTGGGGGAGAGCAGAAGACTAAGTTCGCGACGTCGTGTCGCAACGTCTGCACGAGGACATCCTATACGTCGAACCCCCACTGAACGAAGTTTCACTATATTCTGAAGTCTCCCATAATATTGAAGGTATATTTTAAAATAAATCGGGTAAATAAACAATAACCAAATTATTATGGAGGTTTTAGAGTGGAGAAGAAAAAAATTCAACCAGAACAGCATCAGGAACGACAGCCAGGGCTTGAGTCAAAGATGACACCATTACCGATTTATGAAAATGAAAATTACCGGGCGAGTGAAAAACTCAAAGGAAAAGTAGCAATAATCACCGGTGGTGATAGTGGTATTGGACGAGCGGTTAGTCTTTATGATGCCAAAGAAGGTGCAGATGTTGTCATTGTTTATCTAGATGAACACGAGGATGCTAAACAAACAAAATCTTTAGTCGAAGCAGAAGGGCAACGTTGCTACCTAGTTAGTGGAGATATTGGTCAATCCGATTTTTGTGAAAAAGTAGTACAAGAAACGATCAATCATTTCGGTCAACTTAATATATTGGTTAATAATGCAGCTGTCCAATATCCTAAGCAATCCTTAACGGAAATTACAGATGAGCAGCTAGAAAAAACATTTAGAACGAACATCTTCTCATATTTTTATCTGACTCGTGCTGCTTTGCCTCATCTAAACGCAGGAAGTGCGATTATAAATACGACATCGATTACTGCCTATGCTGGTAATCCAAGCTTAATCGATTACTCAAGCACAAAAGGTGCAATCACCGCATTTACGAGGTCTTTAGCTGGTTCACTCGTTGATAAGCAAATACGTGTCAATGGTGTTGCACCTGGTCCCATTTGGACCCCACTCATTCCTGCTAGCTTTGACGCCAAAAAAGTGAGTGAGTTTGGCTCTGATAATCCGATGGGAAGACCAGGCCAACCACACGAGCTTGCGCCAGCTTATGTGTATTTAGCGAGTGAGGATTCGAGCTATGTGACTGGCCAAGTCATCCATGTCAACGGTGGCGTTATAATAAACGGATAGTGAGCAAATCATGATCGTAACATGCATGGACCAAGTGGCTCATGCATGTTTGTTATTTTTAAGCAGCAAGTTCCCTATTTTGTACGGGTTATTTTGCTATCTGCACGAGCATATCTTATGTGACGAAACCCCCACTGAACGAAGTTTCACTTTATGTTATAATAACAAAATAGATTTATAAATAAAAACAAATTGACCAGTAAGGGAAGGTGTACAAATTGCCAAAGATAGCGGTATTGACCTCTGGTGGTGATTCTCAAGGAATGAATAGTGCCATTCGTGCAGTTGTAAGAACTGGACTTGCCAATGGCTTTGAAATGTTAGGTGTGCGTAGAGGATTTAAGGGTTTAATGGATAATGATTTTATAGAGTTAGGCTCTAAAGAAGTCAGTGATATCTTATATCGGGGTGGAACCTTTTTGCAGTCAGCACGTTCGGAAGCATTTAAGACACCTGAGGGACAAGATCAAGCGATTAAACATTTACAGTCACGAGCGATTGATTATGTTGTCGTTATTGGTGGTGATGGGAGTTATCGCGGAGCTCAAGCCTTACAAAATAAAGGAATTAAAACATTTGGTTTACCAGGAACCATTGATAATGATATTCCGTTAACCGATTATACGATTGGTTTCGATACGACATTAAATGTTGTCACTGATGCGATTGGGAATTTACGTGATACAATGAGCAGCCATGAACGCGTTAGTGTCATTGAAGCCATGGGGCGAAGTTGTGGAGATATTGCTTTACAAGCGGGAATTGCAAGTGGGGTGGATGCTATTATTATCCCAGAAGTAGAGGCTGACCTTGATAAGATTGCTAAAGATTTAAAGGCAGGTTTTGAACGAGGAAAATCCCATAGTATTGTGATTGTAGCTGAGGGTGCAGGTAACGCGGTAGATGTGGCTAAGGTGTTGAAGGAGAAATGCGGTTTAGATACACGTCCAACAGTACTAGGACACATTCAACGTGGCGGGACACCTTCAGCCTTTGATCGTGTCTTTACTAGTCGCCTAGGTCATCATGTAATTGAGTTGATTAAACAAGAAATTACAGGTGTAGCCTTAGGTATCGAAAATAACCAGATTACTTATCATAGCTTTAATGAAATTTTTGCAGCTGGTCGCAACATTAATGAACAGCTTTATCATATTTTTAATGATCTTATTTAACAAGTCAAATGTGGTGTATGTATTCATACACCGCGTTTTTTTATCCAAATTATCAATTCAATTAACCGTTAGATGGGTCTTTCCGTAATGACATAAGAAAGATTCATTTCACCTTTATTTATCGCAGTACTGGGGCTGCGATTACTCGCCCATCGAAGAGCTTTTGTAAGCCTCTCCCTTCAAGAAATAAGGGAACACGTCATGTCTAAGCGGGAGATCCAACAGCTAGTAACGGCCCGATTCGTTCAACTAACGTTCAGTGGGGAGAAAGGAACCTGACTAAGTTCGCAACGTCTGCACGAGCACAACCTATGCGTCAAACCCCCGCTGAACGAAGTTTCACTTTATCGAGTGAAGCTTCAATAAATTTCCCCTGAATATCAATGGCATTTTCAGGCGCTTTAGCTCTTGAACCCCATCTGAATGGAGCATTCATCACATGACTTATAGAAATGAAAGATTTCTGCTGAAGAAGTTAAAACTAAAAAACCATATCCTGACTACTCAGGATATGGTTTTTTTATATTATTGATCTAACCATACATCTTTAAGCATTAAGATTTGAGTTGGATGTTGCCAGAAGCCTTTGACTTCATCTCTAATAGCTAGCAAGTATTCTTGGTGGTGAAGATAAAGCATTGGCGCTTCATCAACAAGAACTTCTTGTGCTTGACGGTATAGATCTAAACGTTCATCTGAATCAGAAGTCTGACGAGCTTGAGTCAAGAGGTCATCTAATTTATCATTAGCAAGGAATGAACGGTTGCCTGGCTCACCGAACATACTACTATGGAACAGTGCAAACATACCATAGTCAGCATCTCCAGTTACAGTACTCCAACCAAGTACGAACATGTCATGCTCACCAGCAGCAGTATTTTCTAAGTAAGCACCCCACTCGAGAACCTCTATTTCAACATCAACACCGATTTTTTCAAGCTCTGCTTGAACATAAATAGCAGCGTCCATACGTTCACGGTTATCATTCGTCCAAATGGTTGTTGAGAACCCATCAGCATATCCAGCCTCTGCAAGTAGCTCTTTAGCTTTCTCAACATCATATTCAAGACCAGATACACTATCATCATAACCAAATACAGTTGGTGCTAATGGTCCGATAGCTGGAACACCATAGCCATCATAAATACCATTAATAATACCATCTTTATCGATAGCCATAGAGATCGCTTGACGAACTCTTACATCATCAAATGGTTCTTTCTGTACGTTAAAGCCAATGTATGAAAGTGAAACAGATGGTTGAATATTAACAAACATACCATCAGCTGCCTCAACACGAGAAACGTCAGATGGACTTAATGGATCGGCAATATGTGATGCACCAGTCTCTAATTCAGCAATACGTGTTGCATCTTCAGGTACAACCTTAAATGTTACGGAGTCTAGATGGGCAGGATCGCCATGGTAATCTGCATTTTTTTGAAGCACGACTTCTTCACCTGGTGTCCAGGACTGGAAAACAAATGGGCCAGTACCGACAGGACCTTCATTAATTACACTACCTGGTTCTGCTTCATCTTCTTCCATAGCTGTATAATCTGCATCGATTAAATTTGGCGAGATCATACCACCAGCATCGTGAGCTAAGTGAGCTGGAAGTGGTGCAAATGGATATTCTGTAACAAATTCAACCGTATAGTCGTCTATTACATTGATTTCTGTAACCATGTCATATAAAAATGCACGTGGAGAAGCAATCGCATCATCTTGAATACGCTCGATATTCGCTTTTACAACATCAGCAGTAAAATCAGCACCGTCATGGAACTTAACGCCTTCTTCTAAATAAAATTCCCAAGTTAGGTCACCGGTCATTTCCCAATCATGAGCTAAGCCTGGTTGTAGCTCCATGTCTTGGTCATGTGTTACTAATGTCTCATAGATATTAGAACGGACATTAGAGGAAGGTGTATCATTATTCCCATGGGGGTCAAGTGATACCACATCAGATAAGTTAGCGATTACAAGATCGCCGCCTTCTTTAATCGTTTCTTCAGTATTGTCATTATCTTCTGCATCTGGATCTTCTGCCTGATCGTCATCTGAACCACCACAAGCTGCAATAAATAGAACAGATGCAACTAATAATAGCAGCAACAGAAACGATTTTTTCAATTGTTTCATCAAAAAAACACTCCCCTTTTTATAGTCTATATGGTGAAAACTGTTTATAATATACACTATATCAAAAAATAAAACAAGTCTAAATTATCTAAAAAATTTATAAATTTATATTCTTTCATCAGTATACATTATTATTCTATTAAATGTATAATACTTAATAACTAGCCATCTGTTATAAAATTCAAAATATTACTATTAAATTTAATTTTCCGATATTTCGTTCTTTTGTTGCAAATTGTAGTTTACTGTGACAAAATAGTAGATTGTATTATATAAATATTAACTAATATTTAAGTTGGTGATAGTCCTATACTATAGGAAGAAACTCTTTTATGCCGTTTTGTGTTAGGATTAATACTATTCTGATATTGTTAGCAATATCCAGCTAACCTATAATTTTAATGTTGTATTATAGAGTATTAATGCTATAATTACTTGTTAGTAATTCATCACCTAAAAAATTGAACAATATAAGCGATTTTGTAAAAAATTTCACTTTTATGATAGAAAGGACATTAGCTTATGAACGAAGAAATTAACAATGGTAACGCATTACCACAAACAACGGTAAATCCTAACGTTGTCAAGATGAAAACGTTTTGGAAGAAGTTTATTAGAAATAAACCAGCCGTAATTGGTGGGGCACTTATCTTATTCTTTATCTTAACTGCATTGATTGGACCACACTTAGTGCCGCATTCACCAAATGTTCAAAATCTAGCAAACAAGTTAAATGGCCCATCGGCAGAACATTGGTTTGGAACGGATCAATATGGCCGAGACATATTTAGTAGAATCATTAATGGGATGGGGATTACCCTATACGTTGGATTTTTTTCCGTCACGATTGGACTCATTGTTGGTGTGACTTTAGGTATTATTTCCGGCTACTATGGTGGTAAACTCGATGCCATTATTATGAGAATAATGGATGTTTTATTAGCTTTTCCAGGTATCTTACTTGCGTTAGCGATTGTAAGTGTATTAGGTGGTAGCTTACAAAACGTTATCATATCAGTTGGGATCTTTTCAATTCCAGTTTTTGCACGGATTGTTCGCGGGTCAACGTTAGCTGTTCGAAAGCTTGAGTATATTGATGCGGTAAAGGCCTTAGGGGCTAATGACTTTAGAATTATCTTTAAGCATATTTTGCCGAATGTTACTTCACCAATTATTGTTCAGGCAACATTAAGTATTGCAACCTCAATTTTAACCGCGAGTGGGCTTTCTTTTATTGGGATGGGGGCTCAGCCACCTATGCCGGAATGGGGAGCTATGCTCAGTGATGGCCGTAATTATATGTATGATGCGGGTCATGTTGCTGCTATTCCAGGTTTAGCTATTGTGGTTGTTGTATTAGCATTTAATATATTTGGTGATGGTTTGCGTGATGCACTAGATCCAAAAATGAAAAACTAGAAAAGAGGTACAGCACATTGTTAACATTTATAGTACGACGTCTACTGCAGACGATTCCCGTTATCATCGGTGTCACTATTTTAACATTTAGTTTGATGCACCTCATTCCTGGTGATCCTGCGCAGATCATGGCTGGAGAAAGTGCATCCCCGGAGCAAATTGAATTAATGCGTGAGCGCTTAGGCTTGAATGATCCATTACCTATTCAATATTTTGATTATTTAAAAGGTATTATCCAGGGGGATTTAGGAAATTCTATTCGAAGTGGACGTGAAGTGTCTGGAGAGATAGCTCTCCGTTTAGGTAACACAGTTGAACTCGCTTTTTATAGTACGGTACTCTCAGTTTTTATTGGTCTAATTGCTGGGGTCATTTCAGCTGTACGCCGATATACGTTTATTGATACATTTGTTATGATTATTGCTTTATTTGGTTTATCGATGCCTGCCTTCTGGCTTGGGCTAATGTTAATTCGTTATGTAGCAATTAACTCAGATTTGTTTGCGGCATCTGGATGGGGAACTTGGTCACAAATGGTTTTACCTATCATTACATTAGGAACTGCTGGTGCAGCGATTATTGCTAGAATGACGCGTTCAAGTATGCTTGAGGTCATTGATCAGGACTATATTCGTACCGCTCGTGCCAAAGGGGTAAAGGAACAGGTTGTGGTCTATCGTCATGCATTGAAAAACGCGCTTATCCCAGTTGTGACTGTTGTCGGTTTACAATTCGGTAGCTTATTAGGCGGTGCTGTGATCACAGAATCCGTATTTGCGATTAATGGGATTGGTCGGTTAATCGTTGATTCCATTCGATCCCGGGACTTTCCAATCGTTCAAGGTGGAATATTGGTTTTATCCGTTCTGTTTGTCGTCGTGAACATTATTGTAGACATTGCCTATCGTTATTTAAATAAACGAATTGACCTGAATTAAATATTTTAAAGGAAAGGTGTGATAACCAATGACGAAAGCAACTGATACATTGATAGAAGAACCGATTCTAGAAATCCGCAATCTGCAGACATCATTCTTCACAGACAAATTTGAAGTTAAAGCTGTAGATGGTGTAAACTTTGCCGTACCAAAAGGGAAAACATTAGGTATCGTAGGTGAATCAGGTTCAGGAAAAAGTATTACATCCCTTTCCATTTTACGCTTAATCCAGAACCCCGGTAAGGTTAAAGGTGGAGAGGTTATCTTTAAAGGTGAGAACCTTCTCGATAAAACAGAAGCTCAAATGCGTCAAATTCGTGGGAATGAAATTTCAATGATTTTTCAGGAACCGATGACGTCATTAAATCCGGTTTATACAGTCGGACAACAAATTAGTGAATCGTTCCAAATTCACCAAAAAATGAGTAAGAAAGAGGCTATGCTTCGTTCAGTGGAAATGCTTAAGCTAGTTGGGATACCTTCTCCAGAGCGACGTGTTAAGCAGTATCCCCATGAATTATCTGGTGGGATGCGTCAACGCGTAATGATTGCAATGGCGTTAGCATGTGACCCTGAATTACTGATTGCTGACGAACCGACAACAGCATTAGATGTAACTATCCAAGCGCAAATACTTGAGTTAATGAAAGATCTACAAAATCGCTTAGGTATGTCCATTATTATGATTACACACGATCTGGGTGTAGTAGCAGAAACATGTGACTATGTAGCGGTTATGTACATGGGGAAAGTGGTAGAGTATGCCGCTGTAAAAGATTTGTTCAAACATCCAAAACATCCTTATACGGTAGGATTGCTTAATTCGTTGCCACGTCACGATATTGATTTAGAAGACGAGGAATTACAAGTCATCAAAGGCTCGGTTCCGAGTCCAGCCGATATGCCTAAAGGCTGTCGCTTTGCCCCACGCTGTCCATTTGCGAGTGAAATATGCCGTGAGCGCTTACCTGACTTGGAAGAAAGTGAAGATGGCAATCAAATTCGCTGTTGGATTTATACAGACGAATGGGATGGAGAACCGGAGGTGAACGTTAATGGCGAAAGAACTTC
This sequence comes from Amphibacillus sediminis NBRC 103570, assembly GCF_001552275.1. Classification (GTDB taxonomy): domain Bacteria; phylum Bacillota; class Bacilli; order Bacillales; family Amphibacillaceae; genus Amphibacillus_B; species Amphibacillus_B sediminis. The sequence goes on along the minus strand of NZ_BCQW01000017.1, from coordinate 31,645 downwards.
TTAAGGTTACTGACCTAAAGCAATATTTCCCAATTAAAGGGGGCATGCTTGGTCGAACAATCAATAATGTAAAAGCCGTAGATGGGATTAGTTTTACTGTATATGAGGGTGAGACAGTTAGTATTGTAGGTGAATCAGGCTGTGGTAAATCAACAACAGGTCGTGCTATTCTAAGATTAGACGAGCCAACATCTGGACAGGTTGAATTTAACGGCGAGGATTTGCTTAGTCTTAGCAAAAGACAGATGCGGGCAAAACGAAAGGATTTACAGATTATTTTCCAGGATCCTTATGCTTCTATTAACCCTCGTCAAACAGTTCGTCAAGTATTAGAGGAAGCATTACAAATACAAAATGTTGTACCTAAATCAGAACGAGATGCCAAAATTGCTGAGCTTATGGAGGTCGTTGGTTTGGGTGCTCACCAAGCTGATCGTTTCCCTCATGAGTTTAGTGGAGGTCAGCGTCAGCGTATTGGGATTGCACGGGCGCTCTCAGTTGATCCAAAATTAATTATAGCGGATGAGGCTGTATCAGCACTGGATGTTTCAATTCAAGCACAAGTTATAAACTTGATGAAAAAGCTTCAACGTGAGTTTGGCTTAACCTATTTGTTTATCTCACATGATTTAGGCGTTGTTCGTCATATTTCAGATCGTGTTATTGTAATGTATTTAGGAAAGATTGTTGAGATGGGTGATAAAAAATCTATTTTTGATAACCCTCAACATCCTTATACAAAGGCATTGTTATCAGCTATTCCAGTACCTGATCCAGAACCTGAAAAGAAACAGGAACGAATCATCCTTCAAGGAGACGTACCATCTCCGATTGATCCTCCTTCTGGTTGTCGTTTCCACACTCGCTGTCCTTTCGCGACAGAAAAATGTAAAGTAGATGTGCCTGAGCTTCGAGCTGAGGATTATATGAAAGAAGGACATGTTGGTGCATGTCATTATATGAAAGAGATTGAAGAAGGTACACATAAGCCTAATTATTAATAAAAAATCAGCTTTGTAGACTGTAAACGAAACTACGCTTCCAACGCCGTTTGTTTACAGTCTTTTTTGTGTCGGTGGATTAGTCCAATTTTTGCAGTATAACGCTAATTAATCGACTTTTGCTAAAATGAATAACAGCTAAGGTGGAATAGATATTTCTCTTAGCACGTCTATTATTAGAAGTGGTTTTTTAGATCGAGTCGCGTCTTCCTATCCTGCAATTCGGAATAATATTTGTTTCATTAGTTCTTTATCGCAGTGTAACTGGATGGGGCTGCGATTACTCGCCCCATCGAAGGGGTTTTGTAATACTCCCACTAGAAGAAATAAGGGAACACGTCATGTCTAAGTGGGAGGTCCAAGAGCCAGTAACGGCCCGATTGGTTCAACTAACGTTCAGTGGGGAAAAAGAAAGCTGACCAAGTTTTGTGACGTTGTGTCTCAACGTCTACACGAGCACATCCTATCCGTCGAAACCCGCACTGAACAAAGTTTTACTTTATTATCCGTTTTTTTAAAGTCATTGGATTGAGATTCTGTATGATTAGAGTATTGATCAAATAGTAAAACTAGAGAAAGGATAGATGTAGGGTTTTAGCTACATCTATCCTTTTGGATTCTAAAGCGCTAACTAAAGTAAAGTGGGAAAATGCTAGCGTCGAATGGCTACTTTTTGTTTAGTTGAGATCGACTCGAGGCAAGCATCGATCACCTTCATGTTATTTAAGGTGTTGTCAATGGTTAGAATAGGCTCGCTTTTCGTTAAAATAGCATGTGAAATGTGTTCAATTTCATCACGATATAAATCGTTAGAAAAGCTTTCACTCCGAACAAAATGTCCTTTATCTAACACAACTATTCCTTCTCCACCACGATTATCTGGTCGGAAGGCACGCGGCACCTTTATTCGTCCTTCAGTTCCAATGATTTCGTATTCATCTTGGCCAAACATATCAAAGCTGCTTTCCAAAATCGCCGTGATTCCAGATGAAAAATTAAAGAATGAAACAGCACTTGTTTCTACATGATAAGTCGGATCAATGATTGCTTCTGTATGAACAGAAGTTGGTTCCTCTCCTAAAATATTTCTCATCGCATGAATTGTATAGCAACCTATATCATAAAGGCTTCCACCCCCCATGCTAGGATCCATTCGAATATTATCTGCCCGATCAGTTAAGTGAAAGGAAAACCTTGCTCTAAATTGCTTGATGTCTCCAATTTCACCCGTTTTAATAAGCTGGTGCACGCGTTGATGCTGGGGATGCAGATAATACATAAAGCCCTCCATATAGATGACTTGATGCTGGTGACATACTTGTTGTATCTCTTCAATATCCTTAGCTGTTAAAGCGCCTGGTTTCTCACAGAGGATATGCTTTTTCTTTTTTGCGGCTTTAACCGTCCACTCTTTGTGTAAGTGGTTAGGGAGTGGGATGTAAACAGCATCAATATCTGGATCATCAAGCAGTTGATCGTAACTGTCAAAGGCTTTTTCAATCTTAAATAGTTGAGCTACCTCTTGAGCCCGTCCACTTAGGCTAGCGATTGCCGTAACGGTTGCATTGTTCGATCTTATCATAGCTGGTATAACTTCAAATTGAGCAATACCAGCTGTGCTTAGGATTCCCCAGCGAACTTGTTCAGTCATTTCGAACACTCCTTTTATACATTTTTTATTCAGTATACTCATACCCCATATGGTATAACACTTTGTGAAGTTTTTCCCCTGCTAGGCAAATAACCCCATATCTGTTTTTTTACTAATTGTGTCATATTAATCATATCAAAATAATACCAAATCCCATTGTTTAACTGCTCATACATATGTTTCCGCTTACATCATAGCAAAAAGAAATTAGTTTGTCACCCTCAACAGTGCGCATTATTAAACCGTGCTTGATCTATAAAAATTGCTACATCAAGCACGGTTTAAGTTTTTTTCGCGTTGAATGATCAGGTCTAAATCGTGAACTTTTTGACTGCTTGTTCTAAAGATGTGGCCAAATCCGATAGTTCCTTTGCACTTTTTGATACTTCCTCCATTGAACTGTTGGTTTCTTCGGTTGAAGCGGCCGCTTGCTCAATAGCTGCGGCGGCTTCTTGTGAAACAGATGCGATTTCATCAACGCCTTGATTCATTTGTTGTGTTTCAGCTTGGATTTTCGTTAAATCTGTGAGTATATGTTGGATTTTATCGACCATGTCTGTGAGCGAATCATCAATATTTTTAAAATTAACGCCTGTTTGTTCAATTTGCTTCGTGCCTTGATCAACTTGGTCATAACCAGTCTCAAGTGCTTGTGAAACCTCAGTAGATTCAGTTTGAATATCGATAATAATCGTTGAAATCTCTGCAATCGATTCATTAACTTGATCTGCAAGCTTTCTGACTTCATCTGCAACAACGGCAAAGCCCCGTCCTTCTTCACCCGCTCGTGCTGCTTCAATAGCGGCATTTAAAGCCAGTAAATTGGTTTGTTCAGCGATTTCTCTAATTACCGTAACAATTTGACCAATCTCTTGTGACTTTTGATCGAGTCCTTTAACTTTTTGATAAGCGTTGTGCACAAGCTGATGGATTTGTTGCATTTGATTAGTGGATAGATTAATCTGCTTCGCCCCTTGTTGACTTAACTGAGCAACATGCTCAGATTGCTCTACCACATCTTTTGAATGAATGGTTGCAGCTTCGACCTGCCCACGATAGCGTTCCATAGCGGTAGCTAACTCAGTGCTACTATTAGCTTGTGTTTCACTACCCACTGTTAGTTGCTCCATTGTAGTCGAAATATATTCACTGCCCTCTTTAACCTGATAGGCTGATTCAGTTAACAAAACACTTTGTTCCGTTACTTTGTTTGAGGCGACTTTAATTCCATCGATCACTTGAGCAAGTTGCTGTTTCATTTTATCAACCGAATTGGCTAATGTATAAAATTCATTTTTTCCACGCATTTTTAGCGGTTCTCCACTTAAATCACCTGCTGCAATGCGCTCCATCTCATGATTAATTGTTTTTAAATTAAATAGCAATGAACGGATAAAGAAAAAAACAATGATTAAACCAGCCACAACTGAAATAACAGTAATGATGATCGTTTCCTTTAAGGTGTCCATTCTGACTAATCTTACTAATTGTGCCATATCAAAGTCTAAGCCAATTGCACCGATCACTTGTCCCTGATGATCTTGAATCGCTTTAGCAATTGTAATAACGGGTTCACCAGAGGCTGCATCAATATATGGAGAGGTCCAAATCGTATCGCCATTTGCTTCAGTAGATTGAATGTACCAATCTCTCGTGCGAGGGTCATAGTTTGTTAAATCAGCATCAGGTATGCTATCTAAATACAGTGCGCCATCACTAGTCCCGATATATAAATTAAGAACATAATCATCATCATCAGCTAATTCAGTTAGTGTTTGCTCATAGTAGTAAGTTAAGTTTGGCTGATTAGCTGCTGGCATTCTTGAGATATCCGTATCCCCATGAGCTGTTACGTTGATTGTTTCAAATTGAAATTCGTCCTGCTCAACCAACTGGTCTAGCAAGGATTCAAAATATGCAAAGATATTTTGATAGCGTGAGCCTAGTGCCTCTAACTCGGACTTTTCAATAATAGCACGTTCAATGATAGCTGTGTGTTGATAAGAAAAGATACCAGAAATAGTCAATGGAACAACGAGTAAAATAACCATAAAAAATGGCAATAAGAATTTTATTTTTCTAAGCTTGTGCACATGTGCTCATCCCTTCATAAAAAAATTTAGTAGAAGTTGTGTCAAAAGTCACCGAATAATGTATGGACAAGAGTCATTGATTTTTATCTCAGTGTAACTGGCTGGGGCTGCAATTACTCGCCCCATCGAAGGGCTTTTGTAAGCCTCCCACTGGGAACACGTCATGTCTAAGTAAAGATGCTCAAACAGCCCACTTTTTCGGCATATTTCCCTCGTATTAGCCATGCTTTTAACACATTACTTATATAATTATTTCGTCCTATTCAAAAAAAAGTGTAGTAAATAAGTTGTGAGTTCACAAAAAATTCTTACTGTTGAATAAAGCAAGCAAGCTAGGTAAGATAAAGGAAACGGGAATTTGAGGTGGACATTCTATGTATAAAGGCTGGTTAATTTATAATGGTGGTTTATTAGATCAAAAGTTTCTAGAGCTAAATGAATGGTATATTCAAACAGCCGCTTATTTTGATATCCATTTAACTGCGGTAGCGAATAGTGATTTAGTGTTTGGAATTAAAGAGAATAAACCTGCGATAATGAGCCCGATTCAAAATCCTGATTTTGTTCTTTATTTAGACAAAGATATTCGTCTTGCCGAGCAAATTCAACTTGCGGGGATTCCTGTTTTTAATTCTGCTCAGACGATTGCTTGGTGTGATAACAAAATAATGATGCATCAAAGACTAGCGAAATATGGATTGCCTCAACCCGAAACTATTTTTGCACCTATGCTATTTCCAGATCAGGTGGAATTAGATATCAACTACCTTGATCAAATTATCGAACAGCTTAGCTTGCCTCTCATTGTTAAAGAAGCTTTCGGATCATTTGGTGAACAAGTTTATTTAGTCAAAAATAAACAAGAACTGATTAAAACAGCCAAAGCTTTGCGCTTTACACCGCATCTTTATCAAGCATATATCAAGTCAAGCCACGGTAAGGACATTCGGATTCATGTAGTGGGAGATCAAGTGGTAGCTTCAATGAAACGAATTTCTCTGTGCGACTTTCGGGCCAATGTCAGTAATGGAGCCACTATGGAAGAGGCTGAGCCTGACGCTAGTTTTAAAGCCCTTGCAGTAAAGGCTTCCCAGGCTGTTGGGGCCGATTTTTCTGGTGTTGATTTATTGTTCGCCGCTAATGGGAATCCGATTATTTGCGAAGTTAATTCTAATGCGCATATTAAGAACATTTTTAACTGTACGGGTATCGATGTAAGTGAAGCTATTTTTGAGCATATTATTCACATGTTAAACCGAATTCATGAATGAAAGATGGATTTGATTCGCTCCATAATCATAAATTTGAGACTACTCGTAGCGAGTAGTCTCAAGGGTAGACTAGTTTGTATTTTCATTTGCTGGGTCTTGTTCCATATCCATCCCTGGGTCTTCTAAGTCATTATCTAGATCATCATTTGGAGGGGTAGCCGGATCCTGAATATTTGGATTCTCGATCTGGTCATCAGTATCTTCCCCGCATGCCGCTAATAATCCAAGTGATAGAGCAACTGCACCGATAATTTTTATGCTTTTTTTCATCATCAATTCCTCCTAAAAACTAAGAATTTGTCTTACACTATTCCATACCCGGTGTTAACAGCATTAATCCTTATGCCGAGCTTTTTAATAGATTTGTAAACTTGATGGAAAACTGTCACTCAATCGACGTAATTTTGTAAACTTGTATCACCAAAAGACAGGTGATCTTATTGACGATTTTATAAAACCATAGGTAAGTGGAGTTAGTATCATTGGTTGGTTCCATCTATATCTAAAAGCAGTAGCTATAAAACAGCAGTACCTTTGACTTGTCGCTTCTAAATGAAAACTTTTTAAAATTATCATTTCCCTTTACAATACTTGTACATTTTGGCTTTTTTGCTATACTTAAAGATAGTTAAAATGCAAATACTAAATTTAGATAGGACGATGTCAATGAGTAGACGTAACGCTCAGAAAAAAAGAAAAAAGCGAAATTGGTGGATTTTAACCCCTTTAATTATATTGCTATCTCTATTCCTCATAGTTGGTGGATTTGCTGCATATGTTTATTTTGGAATAAAAGGCAACGTCGATGGTAAAATGTTCGAAGCGGTATCAGCGATCGATTCTAATCTGACACAAAAAAAATTAAATAATCGTGATAACCTTAATATCTTGCTCTTAGGTTTGGATGCTGAAACTTCAGATAGCGGAAGATCTGATGCGATTATGGTTATGACATTAAAGCCAGACGAGGATCGAATGAGTATTGTGAGTATCCCCCGTGATACAAGGACAACACTAGTAGGGCGTGGTACAGAAGACAAAATTAATCATGCCTATGCGTTTGGTGGGCCTGATATGGCCATTGAAACGGTGGAGAATTTCCTAGGAATTGAGATTGATTTCTTTGTTCGTCTAAATATGGAGGGACTTAAAGAGCTAATTGATGAATTAGGAACTATAACGGTTAATAATGAGCTAGCGTTTAGTCAAGGCGGTTATGATTTTCCAGTTGGTCCAGTTGAATTAAATGGAGAAATGGCATTAAACTATGTGAGAATGCGTAAGCAAGATCCAAATGGCGATTTTGGTCGGGCTGAGCGACAACGAAATCTGATTACCGCGATTATTAATGAAGGTGCAACGATCTCGAACGCGACGCGCATTGTTGAATTTACCGATATACTTGGGAATAATATGGGAACGAATATGGAATTTAGTGATATGTTATCATTATTACAGCAATATCGTGATACACGACGTCACGTTGATAGTTATCAAGTGCAGGGAACGGGTAAAACGATTGATGGGATCTACTACTATATTGTTCCTGATGAAGAAGTGGTCAAAGTGAGAGAAATGATTGAATCCTAATCTGTCAAATTAATATTAGATAAAAAATCAGGTTGATATTTAAACGAATAGTCCTGATATGAATAAAGGGTGCGTGGCTATTGCCATGCGCCTATTCTTTAGGGGAAAATAGCTTCCTGTTATAGGTAAGCAATTGTGCTCATTCAGTTTGCTCTGAGATGTACATGTGAAGGTCGATGAATCAGATAAAATAACTAAATTTAACAAATAAGGAAGTTAAATTGAACTCCTCTACCCATATTAATCGCTTTTTAGCTAGCTAATTGTTATAATTGAATATAGTTGGAGGAGATAACATGGATACATTGAAAGCGACGTTTTTTGAAGTGGTAAGATCTATTTTACCCCTAACACTTATTATCGTAATTCTACAGTTCACGCTTGTACAATTACCGACAGAAGTATTTATGCAATTTTGTGCTGGGGCTATTATTGCATTTGTCGGGATCTATTTGTTTTTACTTGGTGTTCAAGTAGGTATGACCCCTGTTGGGGAAATGATTGGATCGGCACTTTCAAAAACTAAAAAGATTTCGCTGATGTTAATTTTTGGATTTTTGCTTGGCTTTGTTGTCACAATGGCCGAACCGGGTGTACAGGTTTTAAGTAATCAGGTAGATCTGGTATCAGGTGGTGCTGTCTCTGCCTTAACCTTGGTTCTCTTTGTTTCGTTAGGTGTCGGCATTTCTGTAGCAGTGGCATTGACACGCATGATCTTTAATCTATCCTTGATTAAAGTATTGTCTGTTGGCTACCTGATTATCTTTGGATTGGCATTACTAACGCCCCCCTCTTTTGTCCCAATCTCACTTGATGCAGGTGGTGCGACAACTGGGGCCATGACTGTTCCGTTTATTTTAGCACTTGGTGTAGGATCAGCAGCTGTATTAAGAGGAAAAGCCACATCTGGTGATGGCTTTGGCCTTATTGCCCTTGCTTCGATTGGGCCAGTTATTTCAGTACTGCTGTTGGGGGTGATGTTTGGATGAGCCTAAATATTTTTGATGGTTTTGGCACCGTATTGTACGAAGTAGCTCAGGCATTACTTCCACTATTACTATGCTTCTTTATTTTCCAGATCTTTTTCCTCAAGTTAAAAATTAAACGCGTAGCAGATATTTTAGTAGGGTTTGCTTTAACGTATGCTGGCTTGGCTATCTTCTTACAAGGTGTTAATATTGGTTTTATGCCAGTCGGCGAAATTATGGGTGAACGACTTGGACAGATAGAGCATAAATGGCTGCTTATCCCGATAGGGTTTATTCTCGGATTTTTCACAGCATATGCAGAGCCTGCTCTAACCGTTTTAGGTCAGCAAGTGGAAAAGGTATCAGCTGGCTATATATCTCGTAAGGCTTTACTTTTAACCATTTCGATCGGTGTCGGTTTATCGATCTCGTTAATGATGATTAGAGTTTTAGTTGGTTTTTCTATTTGGTATTTTGTACTGCCAGGCTACTTGCTTGCATTTTATTTAGCTAGAGGTTCCAGTAAGCTATTTACTGCGATTGCCTTTGACTCTGGTGGTATCGTTACTGGACCTATGATTGCAACCTTTATGCTGGCCATGTTTGTCGGACTTGCTAGTGTAACAGAGGGACGTGATCCATTAACAGATGGTTTTGGAATGATTGCCCTAGTAGCATTAGCCCCAATTCTATCGGTACTAATACTCGGTAAATTGTTTCAGAAAAGTGAGGGGAAGAATGATGTTCGAGCGCATTCAAGATCATAAATTAATTATTACCATTGTTAAGAAAAATAAAGCAAGCCAGGTTGTGCATGCCTCGAGGTTAGCTGGAGCAAGAGGTGGTACCATTATACCTGCGACAGGACTTAAATTAAAAGAAAAGAAGCGTATCTTTGGTATTCCGGTTGAACGTGAGCGGGAAGTAATTTTTACGATTGTTTCAGAAGAGATATATTTTGATGTTTTGACAGCAATTGAATCGACTGCGCAACTTGATCATAAAACACCAGGTATTGCTATTGTGATCGATATAAAAAAAGTAATGGGTATTGTACACTTAACTGGAGCTGAAATCGCAGACTGTAGCAGGAAAGGAGAGATAGACCCAATGACTGATCCTAAGATGGTTAACCATGATTTAATTATTACGATTGTAAACAATGGCGATTCCGAGGAAGTTGTTGATGCAACTAAAAGAGCGGGAGCTGATGGCGGAACTGTCATTCACGGTCGTGGAACGGGAATTCATGAAAAAGCCAAGCTGTTTAATATTATGATTGAACCAGAAAAAGAAGTGATTTTAACACTAATTGAACGTGAGAAGACACCAGGTGTTTTAAAGGAAATTAATCAAGCTGTTGGTCTTGATCAGCCTGGAAAAGGGATTGCTTTTGTTTTAGAAGTGGAGAGAACGATTGGGATTAATCATTTGATTAATGACCAGCTTAGTGGAAAATAAATCTAAACAGAGCTAGTAACCAGTCAGATACACCGATTGGTTGCTAGCTCTAACATGATTGGTTCAACTAACGTTCAGTGGGGGGGAGGAAGCTGATTAAGTTGGCGACATCGTGTCGAAACATCTGCACGAGCAGATCCTATGTATCAAAATCCCCACTGAACGAAGTTTCGCTATATCAAATGTGCCCTAGCGGATTAGCGTCCAGATCTTATCGAGCAAAGCTCGATAAATGTCTACTGAATGAAGTTAAACCTATATTGAAATTGGCAGCACATAGAGAATAACTGAGAAAAAATGGGTGATGGTTCCACCTAAAACAAACAGATGCCAGATCATATGATGGAACTTAAAGCCACGCCAGACGTAAAATATTGTTCCTAAGGTATAGAGCATTCCACCAACAGCTAGTAAAACGATTCCTTCCTTAGCGATGGCAGATGTTAATGTATCCCAGCTAAAGACAATCAGCCAGCCCATTACGACATAGAGAACAGTGGAGAAAATGATAAATCGTTTCACAAAAAACACTTTAAAGATCGTTCCACCAATAGCAATAGCCCATACTACGCCGAATAATGTCCAACCAAGTGATCCACGTACGACAATTAACAAAAAGGGTGTATAGCTACCAGCAATGAAAAAATAGATCGACGAGTGATCGAGAATTTCAAAAACATGCTTAGCTTTTCCAGGTGGTAAGCTGTGCAACAGTGTCGATGATGTATAAAGAAACACCATGGTTATGCCAAAAATGGTAAAGCTTATCACATGCCAAGCAGACCCCTGTAATGAGGCAAAAACAATGAGCAGGACTAACCCAGCTATACTTAACAAGATCCCAATCCCATGTGTAATTGCATTGGCAATTTCTTCACCTAATGTAAAGTGATGTTCTTTCTTCATAATCAACCTTCTTTCACATTAATTAATTCTAATTATGAACAGTTTACTTGAATAATGCAACTCAATCTCCTATCTTGTTTTATCGCAGTGTAACCGGCTGGGCTGGATTACTCGCGCCATCGAAGGACTTTTATAAGCCTCCCAGTTCAAGAAATAAGGGAACACGTCATGTCTAAGTGGGAGATCCAACAGCTAGTAACGGCCCGATTGATTCAACTAATGTTCAGTGGGGGAGAGAGGAAGCTGACTAAGTTCGCGACGTCGTGTCTCAATGTTGCACGAGCACATCCTATGGGGCGAAACCGCCACTGAACGAAGTTTTACTTTATTAAGAGCTATTATTTTTAGCTAACATCAGCATTGCCAAAAATGCTTGATAAAATATCATCTATTTTGTCATTTCAAACATAGGGAACAGGGGGAGGTATTAAAGGGATTACACTTGCTGTGACACACTTAGCGAAACATATTTGACATACGAACGAAGCTCCATAACCGTTAGCTTCTTTTATCGCAGTGTAACTGGCTGGGGCTGCGATTACTCGCCCCATCAAAGGGCTTTTGTAAGACTCCCGCTTCAATGTGCTTAAAGGAACCTTTATTATTCATTTTCAGGTAGCGTCTTTTTTTTATTTATGAAAGCGCTGTGATAAAATAATGATGTAACGAAAAAATAGCCAATAAGGAGAAGCGTAATGGTAGATCAATTAAAATTAGAAAAACTTAACTTCAAGTCTCAAAAAAGAGAGTTCATGCGCTTTTTAATGTGCTACAAATTTGCTTTAGAAGAGATGAATACAAAAGTCGACATATTAAAGCAGGAATTCCAGTATATTCATGATTACAACCCGATTGAACATATTACGTCCCGGATTAAATCTCCCGAAAGTATTATGAAAAAGGCGATTAAAAAAGGTATCCCCCTTAACTTAAAGAGCATTAAGCAACATATTCATGATATTGCTGGTTTAAGAATTAGCTGTGCCTTTGAATCGGATATTTATCTTTTACGACAAATGCTGGTAGAACAGAGTGACATTACCCTAGTCAAAGAAAAAGATTATATCAAGAACCCAAAAGGAAACGGCTATCGAAGCTTACACATGATCATATTGGTCCCTATCAATATGTCTGATGGTGTGGAGCATGTCTTAGTCGAGCTCCAAATCAGAACAATTGCAATGGATTTCTGGGCAAGCTTAGAGCATAAAATCTATTATAAATATAATAAAGAGATTCCTGAACGGATAAAAAATGAATTGGCAGATGCCGCCTCAATTGCTTACCAATTAGACCAAAAAATGGAGAATCTGCATTTGGAAATGATTGAAATTAAAGAGAGTGACAATCATGATCATGATTCAGAAGAACTACAATTACAAAATATGCGCTTCCACCTGCCGATGAAGTTTCTAAATAGCCTGTTAAATGATTAAATGAATGCAAGAAATTCGGAAGTAGTTAAAAATAAGTATTGCATTTTCGAATTATTTATAATAGAATAACTTCAAGTTAGACTTTTCTGAAAATTTTATAACGTGTTCTTATCAAGAGAGATGGAGGGAATGGCCCGATGAAATCTCAGCAACCGCCTTGTTAAAGGTAAGGTGCTAATTCCACTAGGTATAAAAGCCTTGAAGATAAGAGGAAGCTTTGATTTCATTCAAGACCTTCTTCTTAGAAGGTCTTTTTTATTGCAATGTAACTGCCTGGGGCTGCGATTACTCGCCCCATCGAAGGGCTTTTGTAGGACTTCCCCTTCAAGAAATAAGGGAACACGTCATGTCTAAGTGGGTGATCCAACAGCCAGTAACGGTTCGATTGGTTCAACTAACGTTCAGTGGGGGAGAGAGGAAGTTGACTAAGTTCGCGACGTCGTGTCGCGGCGTCTGCACGCACATCCTATGCGTCGACCCCCCACTGAACGAAGTTTCACTTTATTGATTCTAATAGTGTGTGTTCAAATAGTTGCTAAATAAGAGTAAGCAGGGTAGACAGCATGCTAGAACCTGTCTATCCAGGTAGTGAAAAAGCAGTTTATTATTTTGTGACGTTTGAACAACCTCTAATAGATAACTAAATAAAAAGTAGAGGTGAGAACGATGGTTTTACAGCCTGAAAGTGTTTATGTGCAACTAGGAAATAAACAAGACGATACCACTGGTGCAATTAGCCCACCTATTCATCTATCAACGGCATATCGTCACAATGAATTAGGGCAGTCAACGGGATATGAATATACACGTACTAAAAACCCGACAAGGTCTATTTTAGAAGAGGGTATTGCTGCTTTAGAGCATGGGGTGGCAGGCTTTGCCTGTAGTTCAGGGATGGCGGCTATTCAGCTTGTTTTATCGCTATTTAAGTCAGGTGATCACATTTTACTGCCTTATGATATTTATGGTGGAACATACCGTTTGTTGGCACATGCCCATGAGCACTACCAGTTAGAAGTCAGCTATGCTGATTTTCAAGACTTAAGATCGATTAAGCAAATGATCAGACCAGAGACAAAAGCAATCTTTTTAGAAACCCCGACCAATCCTTTATTAGAAGAGATTGATCTTACCGAGGTTTGTCAAATTGCTAAAGCTAACGATCTTATTGTGATTGTTGATAATACATTCTACACGCCTTACCTACAACAGCCATTACGCTTAGGGGCAGATATCGTTGTTCATAGTGCGACAAAATATTTAGCTGGACACAATGATGTTCTTGCTGGCCTTGTTGTTGCTAAATCAAAACAAATCGCTGAGCGCTTAGCCGATTTACATAATAATATTGGCGCAACACTGGGTCCCTTTGATGCGTGGCTCGTGATTAGAGGAATCAAAACTTTGCCATTACGTATACGGGCACAACAAAAAAATGCACAGCACTTGGCCGCATTTTTGGCCGACCAAGATCATGTTCAAGAGGTTATTTATCCAGGCAAGGGGGCGATGGTGTCATTTCGATTGCAAGAGAGCAGCTGGGTTGCTCCTTTCCTTAAACAGCTTAAACTGATCAGCTTTGCTGAAAGCTTAGGTGGAGTGGAAAGCTTTATCACCTACCCAGCGACACAAACACACGCTGACATCCCAGAAGCAGAACGCGTAGCACGAGGCATTGATGGACAATTATTACGTTTTTCAGTAGGAATTGAGAATGTCAATGATCTGATTGCTGATTTGACTCAAAGTTTTTCAAAAATGAATAATAGCAAAGGTGGAGATTTAGAATGACAGTTAATCAAGTTAAGCCATTTCATGCAGACCACGTTGGGAGTTTATTAAGACCTGATCGTTTAAAGCAAGCACGCCAAGACTATAAAGAAGGCAAGATTAGCTTAATCGAGCGACGTGAGATCGAGACAGAAGAAATCATTCGTATTGTTGATAAACAAATTGAGGCAGGGTTAGAGGTAGTAACAGATGGAGAATTTCGTCGTGACTGGTGGCATATTGATTTCTTAGAAAGCTTAAATGGTTTAGAAGGCTATGTCCCTGATCATGGTTACTTCTTCAAAGGAGTTGAAACCGAACCTTATAATGTACGTAATGTAGGAAAAATCTCTTTTAATCCAGATCATCCTTTTATTAAAGATTTTAAAGAATTTAATGCTATTGTTGATGGTAGAGCTATCGCCAAACAAACCATTCCAAGTCCTAATCAATTGTTTCATCCCGATATTATTAATTCGGAAATCTATCCAAATTATGAAGCCTATGCCAAGGATATCATTCTAGCTTATCGTGATGCGATTCAAGCTTTTTATGATGCGGGAGTTCGGTACTTGCAAATAGATGATGTTTATTTAGCTGCCTTGACATCTCCAGAAATTGATCATGACAGTGGTCCATATTCACGTGGATATTTAATTGAATTGGCCTTACATGTGGTTAATGAAGTCTTAGCTGATAAACCAGCAGATTTAACAGTTACGACTCATATTTGTCGTGGTAATTATCAATCAACGTACGCATTTGGAGGAAGCTATCAGTTGATTGCTCCGGTTGTATTTGCTAAGGAGAAGGTAGATGGTTTCTTCTTAGAATATGATGATGAAAGATCAGGGGATTTTGAACCTTTAAAGCATGTTCCGAATAATGGAGCTAAAGTTGTCCTAGGTTTAATTACCTCTAAGCATGCTGAATTGGAGGACAAGGAAATTATTAAAAAACGTATCCAAGATGCAGCGAAATATCTTCCGCTAGATCAGCTTTGCTTAAGCCCTCAATGTGGCTTTGCTTCCACTCATCATGGAAATATTCTTACAGAGGAAGAACAGTGGAATAAACTAAAACATGTTGTTGAGATCGCTAAAGAAGTTTGGGGATAATGGTCACAGAGAAATTAGACAAATAATTCAAGTGAAAATACCTGGATTGGGCAAGCTTAGGCTTGCCCTGTCACATCTTTGCATCTGTGTCCGAGTCATGTTTAAAAACTAGCAGTCAGACTCGATTACATAAAAGCTAACTATGACGGATAAGCTAAATTATTGTGGTAAGTTATTTTATATGCGATAACTAAAGAGGGCGTTGTTCTAAGTAGTTACCAAATGATCATGGCTTGCTCGCTAATATGGCAACTTTTTGAACAACATAAATAAACTATTTTTCTTGCGCTTTTATGTTTTATAATTTAGTATATAGTTTATTAATCCGATTGAATAACTCTATATTAGGCTTTGGTAAAAGGGGGGGAATGCTGATGATTGAGCTACAAGACATTCATAAAGTATACGAGAAAAAGAAAAGTGAAGTTCATGCGCTTAAAGGAATTAACTTAAAGATAGATAAAGGCGATATCTTTGGTGTGATCGGATATAGTGGAGCCGGTAAGAGTACGCTAGTCCGATTAGTCAATTATTTGGAACGTCCAACAAAAGGGGATGTCATTGTTGACGGAAAGTATTTGGCGAAGCAATCTGCTAAAGCATTACGCCAAATTAAAAAGGAAATCGGCATGATCTTTCAACATTTTAATTTACTTGAATCCAAAACCATTTTTCAAAATGTTGCGATGCCTTTAATTTTATCGAAAAGGTCTAAACAAGAAATCAAGCAACGTGTTACTGAATTGCTTGATTTTGTTGGGCTTAAGGATAAAGCAAGTCATTATCCGAACGAACTGTCGGGAGGTCAAAAGCAACGGGTGGGGATCGCTCGAGCACTTGCTTCAAATCCAAAAATCCTGTTATGTGATGAAGCCACATCTGCTCTAGACCCACAAACAACTCAGTCGATCCTTGATTTGTTAAAACGCGTAAATGAGAAATATGGAATTACGATTCTGCTAATTACACATGAAATGTCCGTTATTCAAAAAATTTGTAACAAGGTAGCGGTCATGGAACAGGGAGAGATTATAGAACAGGGGTCAGTACTTGAGGTGTTTGGTCATCCTAAGCATAAAACGACTAAAAACTTTGTCCAAACCGTAGTCAAGACAGAATTACCTGAAAAGATTAAGCAAAGATTGACTGATAAAGGTATTGATCGATTGCTCAAGCTTGAAATGGTCGGGACGGAGGCTATGCCACCGATCTTAGTTCAATTGATTCGGGATGATCAAATACAAATAACAATCGAATTCATGGATATGACTGAAATTCAAGATACAAACTTAGCTATTTGGTATCTTCATTTCGATGGTGAAGAAAGTAAACGAGAAAAAGTTATCGCTAACCTTGAACAACATGGGGTTCGAATTGAGGAGGTAAGCGTCGGTGTTTGAAACGAATATTACATTACAACAATTTCTTGATGGTATTCAGGATACACTTTATATGGTTGGAATGTCACTGCTAGTTGGTACAATTATTGGTGCAATACTCGGCATTATACTTGTTGTTACGCAACGTGGAGGTATTATTCCAGTACCGATTCTCTATGCTGTTTTGAACCCTATTATTAACCTGATTCGTTCCGTGCCATTTATTATCCTAATCGTTGCAATTATGCCGTTTACACGTCAGTTAGTAGGAACAGCGATTGGAACAACTGCTGCAATTGTCCCATTAATTATTTATATTACACCTTTTATTGCTCGATTAGTTGAGAATTCCTTACTAGAAGTAGGGTCAGGGATTATTGAAGCTGCTGAATCAATGGGGGCGACTCCTTTGCAAATTATTCGCTACTTTTTACTACCAGAAGCATTCGGTTCACTTATCTTATCTCTAACAACTGCGACCATCTCGTTAATTGGTGCAACAGCAATGGCTGGTGCTGTTGGTGGCGGTGGTATTGGTGATATAGCTATTATTTACGGCTATCAACGCTATGACAATTTTGCGATGATTTCTACCGTTATTATTCTTGTTATTTTCGTACAGGTGATCCAGTCAACGGGGAATAAATTAGCACGACTAATCCGAAGAAGTTAGTAAAGAAGGAAGTGATCGATATGACTTTAACCAAAAAAGAGCGCTTCAGCCAAATAATGACCGGGCACAAAGCTGATCGCCCCATTGTCAGTGGTTGGCACCATTTTTTAGAGCATGAGCATACCGCTACTGATTTAGTGAATGTAACCATTGCCTTTGCCAAACAATATGATTGGGATTGGATCAAAATTAATCCACGTGCCACCTATCTTGCTGAAGCCTTTGGTAATCAATATGATTATACTAATTATGAATGGGTATTCCCAAGTCAGCTTAAAGCTGTTATTGAACACTCCAGTGATTTAAAGCAAGTCACTGCCGTTCATGTAGATGTATCGGCCCCTTTTCAGGAACAATTCGAAGTAGTCAAACAGCTTCGTCGTCAATTAAACGATACACCTTTGGTACAGACACTTTTTTCACCGTTAACGGTCCTTATGTTCTTAGCGGGTCTTATGCCTTATTCAGATAAGACCATGCCAGGAAGTCAAGCAACGATTGATTTTAATGCTTGGCTAGTCAACCATCGCAGTGATATTCATTTTGCTTTATACAACATTGCTGTAACTTTAGCTGACTATGTACAAAGATTGGAGCATTTAGGAGTAGATGGGCTATTTTATGCTACTACAGGAACGGCACATCCTGAACTGTTTACGGTTGAACAATTTAATGAATTTTCAAGACCTTACGACATGATGGTCTTGCAGGCATTTAAGAAGAAGGGGCGAATTTTGCATACGTGTGGAGCTCATGGCGATCCTGTACGCTTTAATGATTATCCGGTTGAAGGAATTAGCTGGGATCCAGATGCAACTGGTAATCCAGAACTATCAGTACAGCTAGATAAAGTAAAAGTAGCAGGAGTCAGTCACCATATCTTTGAATCATCAACCGATGACTCACTAATCAAAAAACAAGCTAAGCTAGCCTTAGCTGAAATGAAAAATCAACCATTTTTACTCGTGCCGAATTGCGCTGTATCACCGAATGCATCAGCAAGTGCTCTAAAGGCATTAAGAGAAAGTATTGATTACGTTTAAAAAAAGTTCAATGAAGTTCAAATGGTAAGCGTCGTTTTTCAGTACGCAACTTGCATAGCTAAAGGTATACGTTCTGATGCACGACTTGTTCGCTTCTCATTTGCCGTTCTGTAGACACATAATTTAAGGGGGATAAAACAATGAAACGTATATTAGCTTTATTTTTTATGGTATTGTTAACCATACTAGCCGCATGTGGAAATGACAACGAAACAGATACCATTACAGTTGGATTTGGTGTAGGAACATATGAAGAACAATTCCGTGAAGGGATCTTACCGATTTTAGAGGAAAAAGGCTACGATGTTGATATTCGTGTTTTCTCACAAAACATGCAGGTAAACCCGGCAATGGCAGAAGGGGCAATTGACGCTAGTGTTTTCCAAAGTACAGCTTATATGGAAGGGATTAATGAAGAGCTAGGAATTGAAATGGTTTCACTTACCTTTGCTCCAGGTGCACCACAATCACTCCATTCCGTGCGTCATGACTCTTTAGATGCGGTAGAAGATGGCTCAACCGTGGCTTTACCTAACGATCCGGTTAATCAAGAACGTGCGGTTCGTATTTTAGAAGACTTAGGTTGGGTAACCGTAGCTGAAGATGCTGGTACGACCAACTTTAACCTAAATAGTGTTTCATCAGCAGATTATGAAATTGAATTTAAAGTGCTTGATCCAGCCCAAATTTTAGTTTCATTAGAAGATGTTGATTTCGGTGTTATTAATGGTAATTATATTGCAGAAGCTGACATGCGGATTGCTGATGGTTTAGCAATTGAGAATACACCTGAGGAGCATCGGATTATTGTTTCTATTTTAGCCGAGAACCTTGATCAGCAATGGGCCCAAGATTTAAAAGAGGCTTACGAGTCACCAGAATTTGAGGCGTACATCAAAGGTGAATCTAAGTATGATGGCTTTATTCTTCCAGAAGCATGGGAGAATAACTAAAAGACAAAAATCAGTAGTGATGCCCAACATCCTACTGATTTTTAATTCTATATATATGTGTTTAAAAAGTTTTTTAAAGGTTAACTGTGTTGATTCAACATGTATGGATTCTAAGCATTGGAAACCAAAACAGGGCGACAGGGAAATCTGTTCTTAATCGTTTGGTAAGTTTTGAACAATTTCTATCATAAATAAAGAACGATAAAAAGGAGTGGGATGATGAATAAACAAATTCACTTTATTGGTGGCGGTCAGATGGTTGAGGCAATTATTCGGGCTTTACTAAACAATAAGCTTTATTCAAGTGACGCCATTTCCGTAACAGACATTAATCAAGAACGCGTACGTTATTTAAATGAAACGTACCAGATTCATGCTAGCCAAGATTTACAAAACTCTTTGGAAAAAGCAGAGCTAATTATTATTGGTGTTCGACCTCAAGATGATTTAGTTGGAGTTTGTCAATCGATTAAAGCAATTGCTCCAACAACAGTTCCTATACTGTCAATCGTCGCTGGAGTTACGATTGAGCAGTTTGAGGCCTGGTTAAATGAAGCGTATCCGATTATCAGAGTTATTCCGAATACACTAACGGACACTGGGTTTGGTTTTAGTGGGGTGGCATTAAATGCAAAGGCCGAAATAGCTGATGTTGAATCATTTTTAACAGGATTCGGTAAAGTAAAGTACATCGAAGAACGCTTAATTGATGTATTTACAGGTTATGGTGTAGCAGGACCTAATTACATCTATTATTTTATTGAATCACTTGCTGATGCAGGGGTCCTGGCAGGTTTACCTCGTTCATTAGCATGGGAGCTTGCATTAGAAAATATGGTCGGTGCAGTTGAGATGCTTAAGCGGACAGATAAGCATCCACGCCAGCTTTTAGATATTAACAATTCTCCAGCAGGAGTGGGAATAAATGCTCTACATGAATTAAATCGTTCAGATTTTGCTGCTGGTCTTCAGCGAAGTGTGTTGAAGGCAGTTCAGCGTACAACAGAGCTTGCAAATGAATAGGGGGAGATACAATGAGTAAGCTAGTTTGGGATCATACTGTCCATTATGTCAATGATTTGGAGCACGCCCGGGGCGTCTTTAACCAACATAACATTACAGCTTTTTTTGGTGGTTCACATAAGCACTGGGGTACCTATAATGTATTAAGTTATTTTGATCTAACCTATTTAGAATTTCTAGCGATAGAAGATAGAGAGAGAGCGGAAGCGATTAAGGATCCAAATCAAGTTGTCTTAGATGCCGTGCGATTATTACCTGATCATGAAGGGTTAAGTCGCTTAGCACTTCGTACAGATGATATTGAAGTGGTCCGACAACAGCTATTGAATCAAGATATCCAGGTTTCCCCCATTATGGCCGGTAAACGCTATGATGGAAATGGCCATTTAATTGAATGGAAAATGATGACGATAGCGGGTGATTTTCAAGGATTGCCGTATCCTTTTGTCATTCAATGGTCAGAGAGTGATCATGAGCGTAGAGAACGTTTAAAGAATGAGAGAATTATTTCTGAGCATCCTGCAGGTAATCTATCCATGCATAAGGCTGTTTTCCAAGTGCCAGACCCGGTTGCAACTGTTTCACATTGGTCAACTATTTTTCAGCTTGAAAAATCTAATCCAACGGAGCTAGTAACTGACGGGAAATATTTCGTTTTTAAACAGGGGAATGAAGCAAAGCTGGCAGAACTTGTCATTAAGGCAAATTATGAACAGATTATTAAATTTAGTGGTGCTTGTTATCGTCTAACTTCGACAAATTTTTAAAAATAGATATTCAAGCCTAACGATTTTTAGTATAATAGTAACAGCGTGTGTTGATCTAACAATTGATAAATAAAATGTTAGGTCTTGCTTAGACTACTGTACAGATAGAAAAAGATATGAACAAAAATCGTTAAGGGGATATCTAGCTTATGTATAAAATTGAAACCTTTGAGAAACAAATGTTTACGATGTATCAACTAAGCAATCAAGATGAAACGTCGTGGATTACTGTATGTCCTGAACGTGGTGGGATTATTATTGGGTATGGTACGCAAGGGGAAGAAAAGCTATATTTAAATGAAGAAACCTTATATGACCGTAAGCAAAATATTCGAGGCGGTATTCCGATTCTATTTCCGATTTCTGGACAATTACCGGATGGCCAGTATCATTGGGAAAATAAACAATATCACATGCCCAATCATGGGCTTGCGCGTATTCACCCTTGGGAAGTTATCGAAACCTATGCAGGTGAAGATAAAGCATTTATTTCTATATTATTTGAAAGCAGCATTGGCACGAAAGAAGCCTATCCTTTTGATTTTGAGGTTATTTTTACATATACCCTCAAGAATAACCAATTGCTTATTTATCAAACGTACCGTAATGTTGGAAATCACCCAATGCCAATTTACCCGGGATTACATCCATATTTTAAAGCCCAGTCGAAAGTTGTCTCCATTGATACAGGTACTACTACTTATTATGATTATAATGATGGTATGACAAAAGATTTCTCAGGTAAGATCGACTTAAAGAGGTTATCCGAATCAGTAGTGCTAGAAAATAAACGAACAGATGTTGACGCCAAATTAGATGATATGGATGTTCATATTGAAATGGCGAAGGACTTTCACTATACAGTATTGTGGACCGAACTAGACAAAGAATTTGTTTGTATTGAGCCATGGACGGCGAAGACAGGCGAAATGGAACGTCAAGATGAGCTGATTATTGTTGAACCGAAACAAGCCTTTGAAACATGGATAAGCTTTCAAGTAGTCTAAGTATAACTGAAAACATTCAAGCCAAAGCATTTCATGCTTTGGTTTTTCTTTAGATGTAGAGTAACACGGGGCAGAGAAGAGAGAGATGACAGGCCTAGTCTTTTTATCGCAGTGTAATTGGCTGTAAAACCCCCACTGAACAAGTTTCACTTTATAATATAGGTAAACTCTATTTTATTTAACCATATTATATGCCAAAAGCTTCCGATTATGGTATGCTGTAAATAATTAAAATAAAATATAGTAGGGAGTAGTGCATATCATGAAAAGTACTGGTATTGTCCGAAAAACTGATCATTTGGGTAGAATTGTACTACCAAAAGAATTGCGTACATCACTTGATATTGCAACCAAAGACCCGCTAGAGATTTTTATTGATGGAGAACGAATTGTCTTGCGGAAATTTAAACCAGTCAAGGAATGTATGGTCACTGGTGAAATAAGTGATGACAATTACGTATTATGTGATGGAAAGGTCATTTTAAGTAAAGCTGGAATGAAGATCTTGCTAGAAGAGCTAGAATAAAATAGAAGAATAGCTTACTCAGGATATTCGTTTATTAACGGGTATCCTATTTTTATCACAGTGTAACTGCTGTGAGACTCCCACTTCAAGAAATAAGGGAACACGTCTATTAATGAAAACCGGTGCTGAAAACAGCACCGGCTCACCTGCTACCTGAGGATTCTTTGACCTAGATAGACCGATAAAAGTACTAGTTGAATAGTGGACTGACAGGCTCTTCACGATGGACGCGGATAATTGCATCACTGAAAAGTGGAGCAGTACTTAGTGGGGTGATTTTATCACTCCATTTTTCTTGTCCAATCAAAATAGTATTCGTCACAATTAATTCTTTGATTGGGGATTCATTGATATATTCAATGGCGATGCCAGATAGAACGGGATGAGTGCAGGCTGCATATACTTCATTGGCACCATTTTCTATCAATGCTTTTGCTCCAGTTGAAATACGGCGACCAGTATCAATGATGTCATCAATTAAAATAGCTACTTTATTTTCTATTTCCCCTACAACCGACAAATGTGAGGTATCTAACTCTCGAGGCCCACGTCGATCAAGAATGGCAATTGGAGCATGGATACGATCGGCAAATTGACGAGCTCGTTTAACACTTCCATGATCTGGTGCTACAACGACGACGTCCTCAAGCTTCTTCTCGGAAAAGTAACGAGCTAGAATCGGAATAGCATTAAGCTGATCGACAGGAATATCAAAAAAGCCCTGAGTTTGAGTTGCATGAAGATCCATTGACATGACGCGAGTCGCTCCAGCTTTTTCAATTAAATCCGCAATAAGTTTGGCTGTAATAGGCTCTCGTGCCTTTGTTTTTCGGTCCTGTCGTGCGTACCCATAATAAGGGATGACAACATTTATTGTTTTAGCAGATGCTCGTTTAAAGGCATCTAACATAATTAATAATTCCATAATATGCTGATCAGATGGATCATTAGTCGATTGAATGATGTAGGTGTCGTAGCCACGTACACTTTCTTCAATATTGATTTGAATTTCTCCATCACTGAACGTTTTAATCGTACATTTTCCAAGTTCAACACCTAAGTTTTGGGCAATTTCCTCAGCCAAAGGTCTATTTGAACTCAGACTAAAAATTTTCATTTCATCTTTTAAATGGTTACTTGACACGCACAATCGCTCCTTTTGATTGTTAACACTGTTATCATTACTATTGTAAAACAATTGAGTGGATAATACTAGCTTGTTAGCGAGAATTTCTAATTAAGAAAATTTCCTTATAAGAGTAAATGGTCAAAGATAAGTTAAAGGCGACCTATGTCTAAGGCTGGTTCTTTAAACTTTTTAGTGAATTAATTATAATAAATTTAATAGATTAATCATAAAAGGTTGGGATTCGTTTGAAAGCAAAAGTTCGCGACCTCGTGTCACAACGTCTGCACGAGTACATCTTATGCGTCGCCCCCCACTGAACGAAGTTTCATTTTAGGTAGCCATTATTATGTAATCGCTTTATAATTAAATTATTATTAAGTTAAATTAATTTAATAAAGGGAGGATCTTAAAATGTTGTCTAAAAAGTTAGACTTTATCTAATGTTTTGCTCGTTTTTTAGATTGCTAAAGATTTGGGGCGTATGCCTTTAGCAACGTGAGTATTATAAGAATGAACCCATAATGGTTCGTGATACTTAACATTTTATTGAATTTTGAATCTAAATCATATGATGTGAGGATGAGAAGAATGTTTAAACCAGTAACGAATAAGCTCCCAAAGTTATTACATGGAGCTGATTATAATCCTGAACAATGGCTTGATGATCCTAGTGTTTTTGAAGAAGACTTACGTTTGATGAAGCTAGCAAATTGTAATGTGATGTCGGTTGGCATTTTTTCATGGGCTAAATTAGAACCTGAAGAAGGTCGCTTTCAGTTTGAGTGGTTGGATCATGTTATCGATCGACTTTATGGTGAGGGGATTTATGTATTTTTAGCTACACCAACAGGAGCTAGACCAGCATGGATGTCAGAAAAATATCCTGAAGTACTACGTATTGAAAAAAATCGGGTGCGAAATTTACATGGAATGCGCCATAACCATTGTTATACTTCACCTGTCTATCGTGAAAAAACAGAAATCATTAATACTAAGCTGGCAGAACGCTATAGTCAACACCCAGGAGTAATTGGCTGGCATATTTCAAATGAGTATGGTGGGGAATGCCATTGTCCATATTGTCAGGAGGCGTTTCGCAACTGGCTCAAAAACAAGTATCAAACCTTGGATCAGTTAAATAAGGCTTGGTGGACGACTTTTTGGAGTCATACGTATACAAGTTGGTCGCAGGTCGAATCCCCTGCGCCTCATGGTGAAATGATGGTGCATGGTCAAAACCTAGATTGGAAACGTTTTGTGACCGACCAAACCATTGACTTTTTTCAGCATGAAATTAAGCCACTAAAGGCACACAACCCAGACCTTCCAGTTATTGCGAATTTCATGGAACTGTTTGAAGGGTTAGATTATGAAAAATTTGCGCCACATTTGGATATTGTGTCATGGGACTCCTATCCAACATGGCATATGGCAGAGGACGAGTATGAGGTTGCGGCTCGCACGGCCATGAATCATGATTGGTTTAGATCGCTCAAGGGTGGACAGCCGTTCTTATTAATGGAGAGTACACCAAGTCTGACCAATTGGCAAGCGATTAGTAAACTGAAAAAGCCGGGCATGCACGCACTTTCCTCGCTCCAAGCCGTTGCGCATGGATCAGATTCTGTTCAGTATTTCCAATGGCGGAAAAGTCGTGGTTCAAGTGAAAAATTTCATGGTGCCGTAGTTGATCATGTTGGACATGAACATACTCGGGTATTTCAAGATGTGGCAAACGTTGGTGAGATATTAGCGAAGTTATCAGATCTTCCAGGAGCGTCGGTGCAATCGGAAGTTGCGATTATTTTTGATACAGAAAACCGCTGGGCGATCAAGGATGCTCAAGGACCTAGAAATATAGGTGTACATTATGAGCGAACTGTAAGAGAGCATTACCAAGCCTTTTGGGAGCAAGGGATACCCGTGGATGTCATTGGAATGGACCGAGACTTTTCACGCTATAAGCTGGTGATCGCTCCAATGCTTTATATGGTACGAGAAGGTGTGGGTGAGCGTATTGAGCAGTTTGTTGAAGTGGGGGGAACCTTTGTCACCACATACTGGTCTGGTATTGTTAATGAAACAGATTTATGTTTTTTAAATGGTTTTCCAGGTCCGCTTCGTCAAACACTTGGTATTTGGTCTGAGGAGATCGATGCCCTTTATGATCATGAAGCAAATCTGATTGAATTTACTTCCAATAACCAACTTGGGTTATCAGGTTCTTACCAAGTACGTGATTTGTGTGATCTTATTCATTTAGAAGGCGCAGAAGTATTAGCAAGCTACCAGGCAGATTTCTATGCTGGACGTCCGGCATTAACAGTGAATCACTTCGGTAAAGGAAAAGCTTACTATATGGCGGCTCGACAAAAACTTGATTTCAATCGTGATTTTTATCGAGCGTTAGCTAAACAGATCGGCTTAAAGAAGGTTATTGAACAAGATTTGCCAACTGGTGTAACGGCACAGATCCGTTCCACTGATCACGATGACTTTGTCTTCTTGCTGAACTTCAATAATCAATCACAAAAGGTTTTACTTGATCAGCCAAATTACTTTGATATCATCCGGGGGAAGGAAATAGATAGTGAGCTAGAAATAGAGGGATATGGTGTCCGGATATTAAAACGAACGCTAGGATAAAAAACTAAGATTGGGAATGTCATCGACAAGTGACATTCCCTACTTCTTAGTCTGGTTTTAACTTTTTTCAGTAGAAGTCCCCACTTCGATAAGTGGTGAGATCCATGCCTAGTTGTCTTCAGATAAGTGTGGGTAAAACCCCAGCTGAATAAAGATAAAGCCTTCAATGGACGCTATATTTCCAGTGGAAAATTTATCGAGTGAAAACTGATAAAATCTGGGCAGACAAATACGCTAAGGCTTATTTAATGCCATCTCACCGTTTATCGCAGTGTAACTGTCTGTACCTGTAAGACTCCCCCTACAAGAAATAAGTGAACACGTCATATCTAAGTGGGAGATCCAACAGCCAGTAATGGCCTGATTGGTTCAACTAACGTCCGGTGTGGGAGAGAGGAAACTGACTAAGTTCGCGACGTCGTGTTGCAACGTCTGCACGAGCACATCCTATGCGTCGCCCCCCCACTGAACGAAGTTTCACTTTATTGTATTGAAAGTTGTTTCGTTAATCTTCTATAGCCTATATTTGAAAAAATTATTGTTTTCATCCATTAAAAGCGATTAATTTGTTATAATGTTAAAGATAAGAAACGATAGTGTTAAAGTGGAGGCGATAAAATGAATTGGGGTTGTACATATGAAAGATGGGCTAACTTTGCTGAGTTAGATCAAGAGTTACGTGAACAATTAACAGAACTAGCATCTGATCCTAAAAAGCTAGAGGATTGCTTTTATAAGAATTTAGAATTCGGCACGGGCGGGATGCGAGGAGAATTGGGTCCGGGTTCCAACCGGATGAATATTTATACGATTCGTAAGGCTGCAGAAGGCTTAGCTCAATATATTCTTGATCAAGGACAAGCGGCTAAACAAGGTGGTGTAGCCATTGCTTATGACTCCCGCTTTAAATCACCATTGTTCGCAATGGAGGCGGCTAAAACATTGGCAGGTCATGGTATTAAAGCCTATGTCTTTGAATCGTTACGCTCTACACCTGAATTATCATTTGCGGTCAGATATCTACAAGCCTTTAGTGGTATTATGGTTACTGCAAGCCATAATCCTCCCGAATACAATGGCTTCAAAGTCTATAATCATGATGGCGGGCAAGTTCCACTTCAAATGGCTGCAGAGATCATAGCTAAAGTGAATCAAGTTGACAATGAGTTAGAAGTTAGTGTTGGTGACGAAGAACAGTTAAAAGCAGATGGCCTAATAGAAATGATTGGGGCAGAAGTTGATCAGGCTTATCAAGAAAAACTAAAGACCATCGTTCAACAGCCATCTGTTATAGAAGCTGTCACCGATCAAATGAAAATTATTTATACGCCTTTACATGGAACGGGGAATGTCCCTGTTAGGAAAGCGTTAAAGGGGATGGGCTTTAAGCATGTCGATGTTGTACCGGAGCAAGAACAGCCTGATCCAACCTTTCGTACGGTCACTTCTCCAAACCCTGAAGAACATGAAGCATTTGCACTAGCAATTAAGCAAGGTGAACAAACAAATGCTGATATTTTAATTGGTACAGATCCTGACGCAGACCGTGTCGGAGTAGCTACCAAGGATGACCAAGGTAATTATCGCGTTCTAACAGGTAATCAGGTCGGTGCATTAATGCTTGACTATTTAATTGAGACGAAAAAAGCCAACGGAACCCTTGCCCGTAATGCAACGGTACTGAAAACAATTGTGACAAGCGAAATTGGACGTGATATTGCTCGTGCACATGGACTTGAAACCATTGATACTTTAACGGGCTTTAAATTCATTGGTGAAAAAATTAAAGAATTTGAAGAAACCGGAGCAAACCGTTTCTTATTTGGCTATGAAGAAAGCTACGGTTATTTAGTTGGGGATTTTGTCCGTGATAAGGATGCAGTCCAAGCTAGTATGCTTGCAGCAGAAGTAGCAGCCTATTATAAAGGGCAAGGAAAGACCCTTTATCAAGGTCTACAAGCGGTATTTGAGAAATACGGTTTTTATTATGAGTCTTTACAGTCGTTAACTTTAAAAGGTAAAGCTGGTGCTGAGCAGATTAAAGAGCTTCTCACTGATTTTCAAACAAATCCGCCAGTTACGGTTGCAGGGCAACAGGTTGTAACGATCGAAGATTATCAAACAAGTGAACGCTTTAATATGGTCACAGATTCTAGTGAAGCGATTACCCTTCCAAAAGCAAATGTCTTGAAATATTTCTTAGCTGATCATTCGTGGTTCTGCGTACGTCCCTCTGGTACAGAACCAAAGGTGAAGTTCTATTTTGCAGTTAAAGGTCAGACAGAGCAAGAAGCGAAAGAAAAGCTCAGCTTAATAGAACAAGAAGTGATGGAGCGTGTCAATCAATTTATCACAGAGTAACTGTCTATAAGACTCCCACTTCAAGAAATAAGTGACCACGTCATGTCTAAGGGGGAGATCCAACAGCCAGTAACGGCCCGATTGGATCAACTAACGTTCAGAAGGGGGATGGGAAACGCCCCTCTGAACGAAGTTTCACTTTATCGCAGAGTAACTGGCTGGGGCTGCGATTACTCGCCCCATCGAAGGGCTTTTGTAAGACTCCCACTTCAAGAAATAAGTGACCACGTCATGGCTAAATGGGAGATCCAACAGCCAGTAACGGCCCGATTGGTTCAACTGACGTTCAGAGGGAGATGGAAAAAAAACCACCTAAATGAAGTTTCACTTTATCAGTTAATCTAAAGGTGTCAAGTTAGAAGAAGACTGTCATTTTAGAGAGGTGAGCGTGGTCCACAATGATAAGAGTTGCGATTGGTAACTACTTAAAATAACCTCTAAACTTTGGTCAGAAATGAATAAAAAAAGTAAGAGCGATTTTTCTAAGAAAAATCGCTCTTTAGCTTTCATATTATAAATACCTAATATTATTAAAATCGGGTATTCGGATTTTCGTGTGGAAAACAACAATTCTAATTTGATGTTAAAAATACCTAAATCGGATAATCATGTGGAAATCAAAGATACATGAAATTTTTATTTGGTCTTGAACCTTACGTAAGGTTATGTTTTATAGTGTACTTAGCAATGAATAATAGAAAGGAAAAGTAAAATGGAAAACACAATTGTTAAGACACTAATTTATGACAATCAAGTTCGTTTGTTTTTTGTTGATAATACAAAATTAATTAATGAAATTCTTAGCCTTAACAAAGAAACAAACAATATTCTTAAACTTACATTAGGAAAAACCATTTCAGTAGTAAGCATAATTACAGGAGCTTTAAAAGGGAATCAAAGAATAAGTCTCCAAATGACAATGAGTGACCCCAAATATAAAGTTTTTGCCGATGCAGATGCAAAAGGAAATGTCCGTGGTTATCTCAACGGAGAATTATTGAAAGCCCCTGCTGATTATATTAATAAAATATCGCTTGATCGCCTTATTGGTCATAAAGGAACTATTCGTGTGATAAAAGGATCGGCTATGAATCAATTTACTGGCATAACTGATATGCCATACCAAAACATTGATGGTGACATTTCACATTATTTTATTCAGAGTGAGCAAATTCAAACATATATAGAAGCCAATATTAGATTTGGAAATGACAGCTGTTTTCGATTCAGTAATGCTATATATGCTCAATTACTTCCTGGTGCTATGCCTGACCTTATTGATGAAGTAAAACACACGGTTAATATAAATCGAGAGTTCTTTACCAGTTTGAATAAATATAGCAAAAACAATATTGAAGAAAAGCTAAGTGAGCTATTTAAGGATGTTAAAGTTATAGGATATAGCCCTATCCAATTTTTCTGTGGATGCTCCAAAGAAATGTTCTACGGGATGCTGCATTCTTTAAGTGAGGGTGAATTAAAACAAGCAATTTATAATCAAGAGGCTATTGATACAACTTGTCAAATTTGTGGAAGGACATATTGCTTCAATTATAATGAAATCCAAGCACTTTTGAAGTAAATGTTAATACATTTTATAAGGGTGAATACTGTATGAAAGAATACTGGAAAGTAGGAGAGATCGCATCATTAACAGGCTTAACGATAAGAACTTTAAGATATTATGATCAAATTGATTTGTTTTCTCCTTCACAATATACAGAGTCTGGACACCGGCTTTACACAAAATCGGATTTGTCAAAACTACACCAGATCTTAGCATTAAAACAAATTGGGTTATCTTTAGATGATATAAAGTCTGTCATTACGAACAAAGAAAAAGGTTTTGCCACAAATATTATTGAAACCCAAATAACACGTATAAAAAGAGATATAAAAGTTCAACAAAATCTACTATA
The DNA here is from genome assembly GCF_001552275.1 of Amphibacillus sediminis NBRC 103570. GTDB lineage: Bacteria > Bacillota > Bacilli > Bacillales > Amphibacillaceae > Amphibacillus_B > Amphibacillus_B sediminis. The sequence goes on along the minus strand of NZ_BCQW01000017.1, from coordinate 954 downwards.
TGAATTAGAGAGTGCTTTAAAAACAATTCGTAGTAAAAAAATAATGTCCGTAGAGGAATTAACAAAACTATTAGGAGCAATGAAAATGTATCAAGAAAAATACTTTACAAAAGAGCAATTAGACATGATGAAACATTATTATGATCAATATGATGAAGGTATTTTAAAAGAAATAGAACAAGAATTTAAAATGATTTTGGAAAGAATACAATTGGAAAAAGAAAATGGAACACCGCCTAAGAGTAGTAAGGTACAAGCATTGGCAAAAAAATGGGCTGACATTGTTTACTCATTCATAGGGCATGACCAAGATTTAAGAAAACAAACTGAAAAATTCCATGCAGAAAACCCTAATAATGGTTTGCAGTTTGGGATGGATGCCGAATTATATAAGTATATACAGGAAGCATTAGAATGAATATTACATTCTTCACTGACCAGGGAATTATTGGCTAAGCTATTAGACTGCTTTTGTATGTTGTTACGCAAAGAAAGGAAATAGAAATGTTAGACAATATGCTTAACATCCAGAAACTTAATATTTTGGATATGTGGGAGAATGAGGATGATTACCGATTTCTGGTTGAAAATAATTCTTCCCCACCCTCACACTGTCAAAAATGTGGTACTATTGCAAATTTATATAAACACGGATAGAAAAAACAGCTGTTCTATGACTTGCCAATGCACGCTAAACGTGTTGGTATTTATGTGAAACGCCAACGTTATAAATGTCGAGAGTGCAATGAAACATTCTTTAAAAGTTCACCAGATATGGATGGCTATCGATCTGTTACTAATAGGCTTAAAAATTGGATTCAAGAAGCCAGTCTTGGAAGGACTTTCACCAGCGTTGCAGATGAAATTGGCGTTAATGAAAAGGATGTACGAAACATCTTTAATGACTTCGTGGCAGAGCTTGAGGCACAAACTGATTTTAGAACTCCCAAATTG
>NZ_BCQW01000016.1 GCF_001552275.1 Amphibacillus sediminis NBRC 103570 | reverse complement strand
AGTGCTTAATTTTAGTTAAAAGGCATAAGTTTTAAGTGTAGGGAGACAGTTTTAAATAATGCTGAATAAAGGACTTACAATTTTTCACTAAAACCATACCGAAAAGGATAGTGTTTTCATTTAAAAGTAAAGCTATAGTAACCGGTTACTAATTATCCGATATATCCTTAGAAAAGGCAGTCGATCTAAATGAGAAACGAAAAAGTAACGATTTATGACTTAGCGAAGGAAGCGGGTGTATCAACGGCTACCATTTCCCGTGTTATTGCTGGTAACTATCCAGTTAGTCAAAAAACACGGGAAAAAGTTCAAAAAATCATTGATCAATACAACTATCACCCAAATGCTGTGGCAAGGACTTTGAGCAATAAAAAGTCAAGACTAATAGGCTTCATTACACCTGCAATCACAAACCCGTTTTTTTCACAAGTATTTATTGAGGTAGAAAAATACGCGCTTGATAAGGGCTACTCGGTTTTATTAGGTAATTCTATGCATAGTCGTGAATTAGAGTTGCGTTATATTCGAATGTTACTTGAGCAACAAGCGGAGGGCATTATTTTATTAGGGGGGGTTGATAAACGATACAGTTCCAGATCCTAATAGTGTTGAAGTATTAATGAAAGTACAGAAGCAAACCAAGCTAGTCATGATAAATGGCAGAATTGAGGGGATGCATAATTGTTCGATTAGAACGGACGAAGCCCGAGGAATGGAGTTAATCATTGAACACCTTGTCAACCAAGGGCATGAAAAAATAGCGTTAATAGGTGGCGTTGAAGGGATAACGACAACGGATATTAAGGTCAGTACATTTAAAAAAGAACTTAAAAAGTACAATTTAGCTTTTAAGGACTCTTGGCAGATTTATAGTGAGTATGATATTGCCGGTGGTGAGGCGGGATTTGAACAATTAATACGTACGAATCGAGAACTACCAACAGCTCTGATTGGAATGAATGATTTGGTTGGAATTGGCATGATTAAAGCATCAAAGCGTTTTAGCGATAAGGGCTTTGCTTTTGTTGGGTTTGATGACACAACTTTAGCTCAAACCTCCTCACCGGAATTGACGAGTGTCCGTCATCCCTATGAAGAGCTTGGGAAATTGGCCATCGATATGATGGATGCTGAAGTATCTGATCGAGATATAGTGATAACGCCACGTCTTGTGGCTAAGGAATCGACCTTGAGCAATAGAAATATCTAAGTTCACCTAGAACACTGCATAATTAATTTTTAACCATAATAGTAACCGGTTACTACTAAATGCTCAACGATCATACTGTAATGATCTGTATATTGAAAGGAGATAATCTTGAAGAGCGTATCAAGCTGAGCCGATTGTAGGTTGGCGGTTGTTTCTGTTAGCTGAAGAAAAAAACTTGGGTTTATCACATGTTGGGTTCAATAAACGTACTGTCCGATATCGTACGCGTTGACTCTTGTACCGTAGATAAATGGCTGCGATAAATCCCAGAACCGGTTTACCATCGCAAATTACTCTCGAAGGGCGGTCAAGTCTAATCATAAGCACATTGTTTCCTGAAGTAACAAAAATCAGAGATATCTGGGCGAAGCTTTCATCAAGGACGTATGCTGTATCTATTCTATGTACGTAGTCATACGGAGGTGGGTGAGGCAACGATTTACAATCAAAGCAAGCTAGCAAGGGAAACTAAAGTGACATATACCATTGTTTGAATGACAAAAGGAGGCATGATGAATGGTTAAAAAAATGGGCTGGGTCTTGTTTTTAATAGTTGCACTTGTTTTAGTGGGTTGTGGAGATGATGATATAAATATTGGAGATGCCGTGTCTGATAGTGGCGAAGAAGGTGAACGTGATAATAAAACAACTGTTCGATTTTCATACTGGGGAGGTGACTTTGATCAGGAGCGGATGGAAAATATCAAGGCTGCCTTTGAAGAGCAAAACGATACGATCAATGTAGAATTGGTTAATGTCCCCGGTGATGAATATGGCCAACACCTTCTGACGCGCTTCGCGTCTGGCGATGTCTATGATATTGTGCAGTTAGCGGAAAACTCCTATTACTTCGCTGCTCGTGGGGTATTGGAGGATTTAACACCTTGGGCGGAGCAAGATGCTGATTTTGACTTGGATGATTTTTATGAGGTGGGTGTAGAGGCCTATACGCATAATGGCAGATTATATGGGCTACCGCTTAGATTAGGAACGGTCATGATGTTTTACAATAAGGATTTATTGGATCAACACGGGTTAGATTATCCTGATGAAAATTCGACTTGGGAAGAAATTATTGAAATGGCAGAAGCGATAACTAACCCTTCTGAAGGTGTGTTTGGGATGAATACTTTAGGGGGATGGTGGGCGAGCACTAGTCAATTTACCCGTTCACATGGTGTGAGAATGCTTAGTGAGGATTTTACTGAATTCACGTTAGATTCTCCTGATGGGATTGAATTGATTGAGAAAATGCGTTATTTAGTTAATGACTTGAATATTGCGCCGAATAGCTCTCAAATTCCCGAGGGGGTTGATCTTTGGACAAGTGGACGGCAAGGCTTCTTAATTGATGGTCCTTGGCATATTCTATCGAGTCGAGCCAATATTGAAGATTTTGAATGGGATATGACGAGTGCACCAACTATGCCGGGAGTTGAAGATACAGCACCTATATTCTCAAACGCATTTCATATTGCCGAGGCATCGAATAATAAGGAAGCAGCATGGGAGGTAATTAAGTTTTGGACAGGTGCTGAGGCTCAAGAAATTCTTGCTAGTGAGCATGCTGAGACCCCTTCACGGCGATCAGTAGCTGAGTCAGATGCCTATTTAGACATTAGTGATCTTGGTCCCGAAAACTTTGCATCGACGCTTGCTGCGGTAGAGGGCGCGTATCCTCCTGAAGCCTCCTTAATGTGGAGTGAAATTAATGGAGAGGTGCAAAATCGATTATCGAGAATTATTAATCTAGAGGAATCAGTAGACGTAGAAATGAAAGCGCTTAGAAGTGATATTGAACCGCTTCTTGAGGAGCAGGAAAGGTTACTAGAAAGCTTTCAATAAAGCGTGAAAGGACTAAATATAGAGGGATTACCCTCTATATTTAGTTAAATCGCTAAAGAAAGGATTTTTTTATGAATAATGAAAAAAAGAAATTTTGGCTATATATTGCTCCTTTTATCATTGGATTTACTCTTTTTACGCTTGGTCCTATGCTAGCATCGATTTATTTAAGCTTCACCCGCTATGATGCGCTGACCGCTGCTGAATGGATTGGGATCGGCAACTATACAAGCCTGTTTCAAAATGAGCGATTCTGGACGTTATTAGGTAATACCCTTTACTATGTGTTTCTAGGTGTTCCAATCAATGTAGTGGTGTCCTTAATTATCGCGTTAGTGCTATACAGGAACATACCTGCGATTACATTTTTTAGGACAACATTTTATTTGCCCTCCATCTTTGGCGGTGTTGCTATCTTAATTCTATGGAATTACATGCTCACTCCAGGATTCCAAGGCGAGAATGTTGGGGTAATCAATGCGCTGTTAGCAATGATTGGCATTGATGGACCTGGATGGTTAAGTGATCCGAATTGGGCAAAGCCAGCCATTATTTTGACTCAACTCTGGGGAGTAGGTGGAAATATGCTTATCTTATTACCTGCTCTTGCTAGTGTGCCTCAGGATCAGCTTGAAGCAGCAGATATTGATGGAGCCTCAGCAATTAGAAAGTTCTTCTCTGTTGTCATACCGCAAATAAGCCCGTCTTTATTTTTTATGCTAACTATGGGGATGATTAACACATTCAAAATGTTTAATGAGCCGATGATTTTACCTGGTGCTGATCGACAATGGACCGACACCTTGATGGTCCATTTATACAGTAACGCATTTGAAAACTATCGTATGGGTTATGCTTCTGCACTAGCATGGGTGATGTTTGTAATCATCATGTTCTTTACCCTCGTACAATTAGCCTTAGGGAAGAAGTGGGTGCATTATGAATAATAAACAAATTAAGTACTTTAGAGAAGTTTGGGCATTACCCCCAAGAGAAAAGGCATTACTTGTTATTAAATATGTCTTTTTGATAGGATTATCCATTGTATTCTTAATCCCTTTGGTCTGGACTCTGTCAGGTTCCTTTAAACCATCGGGTAGAATTTTTACCCTACCAATTGAGTGGATCCCCTCAACCTTTCATTGGGAGAACTATACGAATCTATTAGACCGGTTCCCATTCATAAGGTTCGCCTTAAATAGTTTAATCTTGGTTGGTTTTAATATGGTATTTACCCTTGTCTCGTCTTTACTCGTTGCTTACGGATTTGCTCGCTTTAGACACCCCTGGAATCAAAAGCTTTTTATTTTCGTATTAGCAACGATGATGATCCCACCACAGGTAACTTTAATCCCTCAGTTTCTTATTTTCTCAAACCTTGGTTGGGTAGATACCTACTTACCTTTAATTGTGCCTAATCTATTCGGAAATGCCTTTAACATTTTCCTAATGCGTCAGTTTATTATGGGCATCCCGCGTAGCTTAGATGAGTCTGCTTATATGGATGGAGCGAATTCGTTTAAGATATTAACTAAAATAATCGTGCCCCTATGCATGCCCGTCATCATCACAATTGGCGTATTTACCTTTAATGGAAACTGGAATGATTTTATGGGTCCATTAATCTACTTAAGTACGCAATCAAAGTATCCGTTACAGCTTGCCTTATATACGTTAGACGCTGGTCGTCAGGGTATTACAGACTTTGGTATGCTATTTGCCGCTTCCATCGTTGCATTAATTCCTCCGATGCTATTGTTTGTTTTTCTTCAAAAGCATGTGATGGCAGGGATAAAGATTGGTGGATCGATAAAAGGATAGTAGTATATTTGTAAGTCAATTGACTGCTCAATTTCAAGACTAAGGGAAAGAAGTAGAATGGATGGATCATTGCTTGTCAAGGTTTGATTGGTTCACTAACAATTAATGGGAGATGAGAAAACCCCCACTAATTGACGTCTCACGTTATCGGGAGGAATACTTAGATGTTTCTAGATAATCAACCAATCCTTCAAAAGTTATACATGTTAACGATCTGGATTTCACGCTTAGCAACGGTCAATTTACTTTGGCTGATATTTACTCTTTTAGGCTTAGGGCTGTTTGGGATTGGTCCTGCCACTTTAGCCATGAGTGTGGTCATTAGTCGTTGGATTGATCGTGATGATTCGTTTTCGGTTTTAAAGGTTTTTATTAATGTCTACCGAAAATACTTTTTTAAGAGTAATCTAATCTGTTTGCTGCTAGTACTAGTGTCGGGGATGTTAGTGTATAATTATCTGTTTATTGAGATCAATAGCTTTCCTATGTTTTATCGTGTAATCACCGTGGCAATGGGGATATTGCATGTGTTAATTAGTCTTATCATTATTCCTCTATACACCAATAATGAAGTGGGCATAATAGAGTTATTTAAAACGAGTGCCTTATTTGTAATTGGCTATCCAATTAATTCTCTGGTTATTGCAGTGGCAACAGCTGGATTAATTGTTATTCAGTTATTTATGCCGGGGCTATTATTCTTTTTTTCAGGTAGTAGTATGATCTTTGTGGTGATATTGCGGATTAAAAGGGCATTAGAAAAGACAAAAGAACTACAACAGGGAAAATCAGTTATAGAGGTGTGAAATCGTGACAATTATACCTCTGTTATTATGGTATGCGTCTCCTTTTCGGTTATCGCAGTGTAACTGGCTGGAGCTGCGATTACTCGCCCCATCGAAGGACTTTTGAAAGACTCCCCACTTCAAGAAATAAGGGGGAACAGGTCATTTCTAAGTGGGAGATTCAACAGCCAGTAACGGCCCGATTGGTTCAACTAACGTTCAGTGGGGGGATAGAGGATGTTGATAAGTTCGCGACGTCGTGTGGCAACATCTGCACGAGCACATCCTATGCGTCGAACCCCACTGAACGAAGTTTCACTTTACTTAGTCGTTAAATTAAGGATGACCAACCTTTTCTTTGTCTAAAAAGTCTTTACCAAACTATGGTACGTCTGACTCGACTTCGGGCAAGGGATGACATTTGCCATCACAATTGTCCGATTACAATTTTTGAGCTATTTCACCTTAAAAATGCTATGATATATGATAAGGACAAACATTTCCGTTATCAGAGGGCGGTGAAACCATGGTGAATACAAAGCCAAATGCTATTCAATGCTGTATAATCAAATTCAATAAAAAAGCAAAAAGAAAACGATCTAAAGTAGCCTACAACAACTTTAGATCGTGATCAATAATTAAATATATCACGGTTATAAATCTTACAAACGCTAATTAGCAATGAACCAATATTCCTCAAGAACTTTGGGAGAATCCTTTGCTATCACTATATGATATACGTGATATCTAGGGGAAAACTAGCTTGAATTTTTTACTCTAGCCTAGTTATTATCATTTTTCTATTGGCTCCTTGTCAATAAGGGCCTCATCGTGTACGACTGAAGAAATCACTTCATTCATCACATGTTTATTTTCAGCTATTTTCACTTCTTTGTTAACCGCTGATTCAATCTTATACTCTTGTTTCAAACCGACAAACAAGGAGTATGTCATAACTAATAGAATGAGAGTGAACGGGAGTCCTGTTATAATGGAAGCTGTTTGTAGTGCAGTTAAACCACCACCAATAAGTAAAGTGGCAGCTATGAGACCTTCCATCACTGCCCATAAAACACGCTGTTTAACAGGTGAGTCAAGCTTACCTCCTGAAGTTAGATTACAAACAACTAAAGAACCTGAGTCAGAGGAAGTAACGAAAAAGATAACGATCAATATCATTCCAACAATTGATAGAATAGTTGACATAGGTAGGTTATCGAGCATTGCAAACATAGCTAATGATTCATCTACCATAATATAGGAGGCGATATCTCCCACCCCATTGATTCGTTGAAAGATGGATGTTCCACCTAATACCGACATCCAAATAAACGAGGCGATTGTTGGGACAACAATAACCCCCATAATAAACTCTCTCACTGTTCGACCTTTAGAAACTCTTGCGATGAACATTCCGACAAAAGGAGACCAAGAAATCCACCAGGCCCAATAAAAAATGGTCCAAGTTCCCTGCCAGTTCGTTCCTTTGAATGTTTCTGTCCAAAGACTCATTTCAATAAAATTAGCAAAATAGTGGCCAATATTTTGTGTAAAACCACTAAAAATATAAATTGTTGGCCCAATAATAAGAATGAGTAACATGAAGATACCTGCTACGATCATGTTAATTTCACTAAGCTTTTTGACGCCACCATCAAGCCCTTTTATAACAGATATTGTTGCTAAGCCCGTTATAACAACGACCAAAATTACCTGTATCGACGTACTTATCTCAACCCCAAACAAATGATTTAGTCCTGCATTTACTTGAGAAACACCGAGACCAAGGGATGTAGCGAGCCCAGTCAGTGTTGCTAAGACAGCCAATGTATCAATTAGATTTCCCCATAATCCATAGATCTTATTACCGATAATCGGATAAAATACGGATCTTATCGTTAGTGGTAAGCCCTTATTATAGGAAAAGAACGCTAGACCTAGACCGACAATTGCATAAATTGCCCATGGATGTATTCCCCAATGTAAGAATGTATTTGACATGGCTGCTTGAGCAGCTTCAGGTGAATTGGAAGCAATACCACTAAACATCGGTGAGGGTTGGATCAGGTGATTAATCGGTTCTGCAACACTCCAAAAAACTAAACCAATCCCCATTCCGGCACTAAGAAGCATGGCATACCATGCAAATCTTGAAAAGTCTGGTTTTGCATCTGGGCCCCCTAGTACAATCTTACCATATTTACTAAAGGCAAAATAGAAAGCAACGGCAATAAGATGTTAACTGCAAAGATCATGATCCAACCCGTTGTTTCAGTGATTTCATTTAAAAGTGTACTAAAAACGTTCTCTGCAGTACTAGAAAATAATAAAGTTAATACGATACAGATGGTTAGAATAATTACTGAAAAAAAAGTGACTTGAGGATGTAGATCAAACCCGAATTTTCTCCAATTATTTTTTCCGGGTTTCTCTTTTTTGGATAGATCGAAAAGAGAAGAAGACGATTTCGTTTGTATTCCTTTTAAAGAGCCTGCGTTTTTGATTGCTTTCTTTCTCGCAGCAACTTCTACTTCTTTGAGTTTTTTTGCTAAAGCTTTCTGTGAAGCCCGTTCCTTCTTTTTTTTGTCCATATTATCATACCTTCTAATTTGTATTCAGTATTCAATTATACTAGTAGTCTAGGTCAATTTCAAATTTCTAAAAAGTGAGTATCTGTAAAAATAGTTTTCGAGGTCATTCTATTAAATCCTAACCAAAATAAAAGAGGCATCAGTGCACTAGGTAAATATAACCGGTTTGGATGTTTATCGCAGTGTAAGCCTCCCCCTTCAAGAAATAAGGGAACACGTCATGTCTAAGTAGGAGATCCAACAGCCAGTAACGGCCCAATTGGTTAAACTCACATTCAGTGGGGGAGAGAGGAAGCTGACTAAGTTCGCAACGTCTGCACGAGCATATCCTATCCGTCGAAACCCCCACTGAAGAAGTTTCACTTTATAAAAAAATAGTAGCAAGTTAGGATAAAAGTCAGAATAGAGTTGAAATTTAGTATTGACTACTAAAATGAAAGCGTATATAATGTAACTATATTTAGGCTTGTTACTTCAATTAGAAGGCAATACCTAGACTTTAGATGTATTTATTTTAGTATATCTCTAAGTCTGGGTTTTTTTTGTTGGGAGGTGAGTGTGAGGTATGAAAATTATTAGGATTTTTAACAATAGTGTTGTGCTTGTCCAAGATGAGAAAAATGAAGAAAAGATGGTCCTAGGAAAAGGAGTAGGCTTTAATGCAAAAGTTAATGACTTACTCGATCCAGATAGGGTTGAAAAAGTCTTTGTTTTAGAGACATCGTCTAAGAAACAGGAGTTTGAACAAGCTATGCAATTTGCGTCTGCAGAGTATGTAGAGGTCACACGAAAAATTATTGCTCAAGCAGAAAGTGATTTAGATGTAACTTTTAATGATTCAGTATTTATTGGTTTATTGGATCATATCTCATATGCGTTACAACGTTTCTCACAAAATGACAGCCTTAAAAATGCATTGATTTGGGAAATAAAGAAATTCTATAAAAAAGAGTTTCAGGCCGCCTTAACATCACTTGATATTATTGAAAAAGAAGAACATGTTCGCTTAGGTGAAGATGAGGCAGGTTTTATCGCCATGCATTTTGTAAATGGCCAGCAAAATGGTGTGGAAGAGAAAACTCCTTTAATTGATGTAGAAGTTATCCAAGACATCCTAAATATTATTAAATTCCATTTTAAGATGGAAATAGATGAAACAACGGTTAATTTTAGCCGCTTTATTATCCATATGCGTTACCTATTACAGAGGATCCATCACGTGCACGAAACTAGGAATGCAATGGAGAATGAACTATTTGAGCAGGTATGTAAAAAGTATACCGATACTTACCATTGTGTTAAGAAAATCTGTCTATATCTTGAGAATAAATTAAATGTGACCATCACAGATGAAGAAATTTTATATTTGATGTTGCATATTAACCGTTTAACATTAAGAGAAAAATCATTAGCAGAATAGGCTTGTTACTGAGAAATCAGGCAATACCTAAATGATGAGCAGGGGGCTTTTTGTTCTTTGCCATGGTTTAGGTATTTTTTTATTAATGAAGGTGTTCAAAATTCGCCAAATGATAAGCGGCGCATCTCATTGTTGGCTTGGTTTTGCGCGACTCACGTATCTAAAGGCATACGTTCCGTTGCTCAACCCATCGCCGCCTCGATCTGCTTGCTTCTAATTCGGCTCATTTGAACACGGATTTAATGAAGGTGTTCAAAATTCGCCAAATGATAAGCGGCGCATCTCATTGTTGGCTTGGTTTTGCGCGACTCACGTATCTAAAGGCATACGTTCCGTTGCTCAACCCATCGCCGCCTCGATCTGCTTGCTTCTAAATTGGCTCATTTGAACAGGAACGAAATGGACAGATTGAATGATTTTTGATCACGTACTATAGGGAGGTTTACAGGATGAAATACGAACAATTGGCAAACGACATTCTTACACATATTGGTGGGAGAGAAAATGTAGCTTCATTAACACACTGCATTACTCGCCTTAGATTTCAATTAAAGGATGACTCGATTGTTGATAAAGATAAGGTGAAAAATATTGATGGTGTCGTTAGTTGTGTAAATAAAGGCGGCCAGTTCCAAGTCGTAATTGGCACACATGTAGAGGACGTTTATCATGCTGTATGTAAGGTAGGCAAGATCGAGGCTGACTCTTCTGGAGAACCATCAGGAGAAAAGAAAGGTCTTATTAGTGCCTTCTTTGATACCATTGCTGGTATCTTCGTACCAATTATTGGTGCATTAGCCGGTGCAGGGATGCTAAAGGCTATTTTATCTTTAGCGACAACCTTTAATTGGGTGTCACCAGAATCACAAACCTATACCATACTATTCATGGTTTCTGATATTGCCTTTTATTATATGCCATTCTTTTTAGCTGTTTCAGCTGCTAAAAAGTTTAAAACTAATACGTTCTTAGCACTCATTTTTGCTGGTATGTTAGTTCACCCGACACTTATTGGTCTTAAAGATGCCGGTGATGCTGTTGCTTTGCTTGGAATTCCAATGCGTATGGCGACTTACACATCAAGTGTTATTCCGATTATTTTGATTGTTTATTTTCAATCATATATTGAAAGATTCGCCAAGAAAATTACCCCACAGGCTGTTAAAACATTTTTGGTACCAATCATTACTATTCTAATTGTAGCGCCTGTTGGACTATTAGCGCTTGGACCAATTGGAGCCTTTGTAGGGGAATATGTTGCTGCATTCTTTAACTTATTAAATGAAAAAGCAAGCTGGGTTGTTCCTACTTTAGTTGGTGCATTAAATCCATTGTTAGTCATGACAGGTATGCACTATAGTGTAGGAGCCGCACAGGCTGTACAGCGTGCAACGGTTGGCTATGCAACGATATATTCACCAGGTGCACTTGCTAGTAATATGTCACAGGCGGCAGCTGTATTTGCTGTCTCGATCAAATCTAAGAAAAAAGATATAACTGCATTAGCTTCTTCGTGTGCTGCAACGGCGATATGTGGGATCACAGAACCCGCTTTATATGGGGTTACCTTAAAGCTAAAGCGTCCTTTATATGCAACAATGCTTGCAGGGGGTATCGCAGGATTTTACGCAGGAATTATGGGAGTTAAAGCATATTCTGCTGGTACTTCTACGATATTTACTCTACCTATTTATATCGGACAAGATAATTCGTTTATCCATGCATGTATTACTGCCGGAATTGCTATCGTTTTAGGTTTTGTCTTCTCATATTTGTTCCATAAAGATGAAGAGGCAGCTCCTGTTGAAGAAGAAGTGCCAGCAGGTAAGACAAATGTTGAATTAAACCGTAATCAAAGTGAAGTATATGCACCGATCAAAGGTGAAGTCGTTGCGCTTGAGAATGTTAAAGATGATGCGTTCTCAACCATGGCAATGGGAAAAGGAATTGCGATTGAACCAACTGAAGGTATCGTTTATGCACCATTTGATGGAAAGGTTGAAGTATTATTTAAAACAAAGCATGCGATTGGTTTACGCTCAAATGAAGGTGTCGAATTACTGATTCATATAGGGATTGATACTGTAAAACTAGAAGGTAAACATTTTGAAGCATTAGTTTCAGTTCATGATACAATCAAACAAGGACAGGAATTAATCAGATTTAACATAAGTGAAATTAAACAAGCTGGTTATGACTGCATTACACCAATTATTATTACTAATACAGGTGACTACCTTGATGTTATTGAAAGTGATAAATCAAATGTAGGATTAGACAATACAATACTAACAGCAATAAAATAGGAGTTTTGACTATGACATTTACAAATGAGTTTCTTTTTGGCGGAGCGATCGCCGCGAATCAGTGTGAAGGTGCTTATAATGAAGATGGCAAGGGACTCTCCATTCAGGATTTAATGCCTAATGGTGTTCGAGGTCCCTTAACCGAAAAACCTGAGCCTCATAACTTGAAGTTGGTAGGAAATGATTTTTACCATCGGTATAAAGAGGATATTCAGTTGCTTGCTGGAATGAAGGTAAGAGTGCTAAGATTTTCAATTGCTTGGTCTAGAATTTATCCAACTGGTGAAGAAGATCAACCAAATCAAAAAGGGTTGGAGTTTTACAATCAGGTCATTAATGAGTTAGTGGCAAATGGGATAACCCCAATGGTTACACTCTCACACTATGAAACGCCGCTAAATTTAGCTCAAAAATATGATGGCTGGCGCAGTCGTAAGCTAATTGATCTTTTTGCGAAATTTGCTAAAACGTGTTTTGAAAATTTCGGTGATCGTGTGAAATATTGGTTAACATTCAATGAAATCAATGTCACCCTTCTGTCACCATTGCTTTCAGCTGGGGTGCTAACTGACAAAAGTCAAATCTCGATGGCTGAACGTTACCAAATCGCGCATCATCAACTAGTGGCTAGTGCCAAGGTAACCAAAATTGCCCATGAATATGATTCAACACTTAAGGTAGGCTGTATGGTCGCTGCATCAGCTAAATATCCAATGACACCTAATCCAGATGATGTAATCGAAGCATTGCATCAACAACAGGAGCTAGACTATTTTGTTCATGTCCATTGTAAAGGTGAGTATCCATATTTCTCAAAACGGCTTTATGCAGAGCATGACGTAGAATTGGATATCACAGAAGAGGATAAAGCTATTTTGAAGCATACTGTTGACTACATTTCGTTCAGTTATTACAATAGTAAAACGGTAGCGAAGGACGAGAGCCAATACCAAACAGCAGCAGGAAATATTTTGCGCGGGCTACGTAACCCTTATGTAAAATATAGTGAATATGATTATCCGATTGATCCACAAGGATTATATTATGTGCTGCACTATTACTATAAGCAATACGGACTACCACTTTTCATTGCCGAAAACGGGATGGGGCATAAAGATCCGGTTGAATATGATGATCAAGGTCATCTAGTTATTAATGATGATTATCGCATTGACTTTACCCGAGAGCACTTAAAACAGGTTGAACGAGCTTTAAAAGATGGGGTAAACGTGTTTGGTTATGCCTCTTGGGGAATTATTGACTTAATTAGTGCTGCCACAGCAGAAGTAGATAAGCGCTATGGCTTTGTATACGTCGATAGACAAAGTGATGGGAGTGGTACATTAAATCGCTATAAAAAGAAATCGTATGATTGGTACAAAAAAGTAATTGAAACAAACGGTGCCCACCTGCACCAGTAATTTGTTCTTTAAGCCTATCACTCTCTTATTAATTTTAAATAAAAAAAGCAAGAGCCCGATTGTTTGTGCTCTTGCTTTTTTTGAATACAAGAGATAGATGTTATGCTAATACCAAAGAGTCAGCTACAAGGGACTGGTTTTTAATAGCATATTCTGTTAAATTAATGAGTGAAAGTAAACGCTTTGGCTATTCTCAGCTATGTTTAAGCGCAAAGTAAGAATTGGGAGGGGTTCAAGTGCTAAATTATTATAGTAAACTTTCATCAGAAGTATATGATCTGGATAAACCAATAGGTCGTTCATTTGGAGATGTTGAATTCTATTCAGAAAGGTTAGCTTCTTGTAAAGGGAATATTCTAGAGCCAGGGGTTGGTACGGGACGTATTCTTATTCCTCTCTTAGAGCAAGGCTTTAAAGTTGAAGGGTTCGATGTTTCAGAAGAGATGCTAAAAGTGGCACAGATGAATTGTGAAAAAAGAGGATTAAATCCAGATTTATTCATTGATTCGATGGAATCTATGTCATTAAATACAAAATATGAAGCGATTATTGTACCAACCGGTACATTCCTGCTGATACATAAAAGAAAAGATTCAATTAAAGCATTGCAAAACTTTTATCAACACCTCGCTAAAGGAGGAAAGCTAATATTAGATATTTTCTTGCAAACGGAGTTTACCATCGATAAAGTGTCAACCAGAACATGGGAGTGTGAAAATGGTGACCGAATCATATTGGAAAGTAAACAAGTTGAGGTAGATTACATCAACCAACATACAGTAACCTACCATCGCTACGAAAAATGGAGGAATGGTAGACTCATTCAAACAGAATTGGAACGCTTTCCGTTACGTTGGTATGGTGTAGACGAGTTTAGCTCAATCCTTGAACAAATAGGTTTTAAAAACATTGTCATTTCAGCAGATTATCAATATGGTCAATCTCCTACCAAGTCAGACCAGATGATTACCTTTGAAGCGACCACTTAAGCTAGTAACACTATGAAAAAATAGCAAAATAAAAGGTTAGCAAGCTTATTTTTGAAAATCTAGCTTATCGCGTTGGAGACGGTGGATCTTAAGTTCCTTGCTGTAGCTATGTAAAATAGAGCGTTAACTTAGGTCACAAGTTAATTGTTCCACCTTGTTAATCGTGTCATAATAATGAGGCGTGTGTTTTTTACAGATAACAGGGAGGATGACCAACTATGCAAATTAAAAAGATAGCGATCATTGGGCTTGGCGCACTTGGTGTGATGTATGCCGAACATTTATCAGCACGATTACCCGAAGGCTCAGTACGTATTATTGCTGATCAAGAGCGGATCACACGCTATCAGCAACAAGGGATCTATAGTAATGGGAAGAAGTGCACATTTACTTATGTGACTCCTGATCAGCAGATGGAACCAGCCGATTTAGTTTTAATTACGGTAAAATATAACGCATTATCCGAAGCTTTACAATCTATCTCTCATCAGGTTGGCGCAGATACGATTATTCTTTCTGCCCTCAATGGGATTTCGAGTGAAGAGGAGATAGCAAAAGTATATGGAGAGGATAAAGTTCTTTATTGCGTGGCACAGGGGATGGACGCAGTAAAAAAAGGAAATGCCCTTACCTTTGCTAATAAAGGAGTCCTCTGCTTTGGCGAAGCGAAGATGACAGAACCGAGCGAGAAAGTACAGGCTGTTGCGCAATTTTTTGATCAAGTTGAGTTTCCATATGAAATTGATTTCAATATGAGAAAGCGCCAATGGGGTAAATTTATGCTCAATGTTGGGGTAAATCAAACCGTTGCTGTTTATCAAACCAATTATGCAGGTGTCCAAGCAGATGGTCAAGCAAGAGAAACAATGATTGCGGCAATGCGGGAGGTTATCGCCTTATCACAATTTACGGATACTCCGCTCGATCAAGCTGATCTAGTTTACTGGTTAGATATTCTAGCTACCCTACATCCTGAAGGTATGCCATCTATGCGCCAGGATTTTGAGGCAAAGCGCTACTCTGAAGTAGAACTATTTAGTGGGACAGTTATTAAGCTTGGAAAACGCTATGGTGTAGCAACACCAGTTAATCAAAAGTTATATCAGCAAATTGCTGAAATCGAGAAGCAATATACACGTTAAGATAGCCAAACCAGACACGATATTATCACAAAGTGTCTGGTATTTTTTATTCCAAATTTAGCGTACTTGAAAGAATCCCCACTTGATTATCGGTTAGATGACAAGCAAAATAGGATTTGATTAACTTAACGAAATAGGGGGCATTTGATGGAACTTTGGGATATTTATGATCAAAACCGTTACTTAACAGGAAGAACAATGATGAGAGGAGAGGAATTTGAACCGGGAGCTTATCATTTGGTTGTCCATGTCTGTGTCTTTAATTCAAATGGTGAAATGTTAATTCAACAGCGTCAGCCCTTTAAGTTAGGCTGGCCAAACAGGTGGGATATCACAGTCGGAGGAAGCGCAGTCTCTGGTGATACAAGTCAAGTGGCTGCTGAAAGAGAAGTGTTTGAGGAGATTGGTCTAAAGTTAACCCTTCAAGATATTCGTCCGGCATTGACCTTAAATTTCCACCATGGTTTTGACGATATTTATTTGATTAAGCAGGATATCGATATTTCAGCCTTAACCCTACAATATGAAGAGGTAAAGCAGGTGAAATGGGCAGAACTGCAAGAAATTAAAACGTTAATCGACCAAGAACAATTTATTCCGTACCATAAAAGCTTTATCACACTGTTGTTTGATCTTGCCCAGTATACTTCACTCACTAGGGCAAATAATGAATAAACTAATGCCATATCCAAAATGTCAACAAATTTCATCTCGTTTAAAGGGGCTGGATGCCGTTTTAATGGTGAGACAACAATTAAATTGATATGGAAGTCAATGTAGAAAGCGTTCATCATTGTTGTTTTCCTGCCCCATTTGTTCCGAGAATGCCATATAGTATTCCTTGAGGAAGGCTTAAATCCACCTTATTCACTACTCGATGCTTTTCATATGATTTTTACAAGGTCTTTAGCTTCAATAGCTAAGCCAGTTGATATTTTATCACTAAAAATTAAACATCGTGTTAAAGCATCCTCCCGTTTATTTATGGAAGAGACTGATTAACCAAATGGCAAGTGCTGCGATAATAACGTAGGTTATGAGGGATGCTCCAAAATCTATCGGAGCCTGCCATGTATAAAGTACCAGCAACAAAGCAGCAATAAGAATAGCAGCAATAATTAGCACGGCAGGTGATTTGAGAATAGCTAGACCACCAGCGATCAATACGATGCCGCTCACAGCAAAGCTCAGAAATTCTAGTCCTAGCCACTGATTCATTGGAAATTCAAATACACCCCAAAATGAAATGATGCCCCCGATAACTAACAATGACCACCCTAAAATTTGCAATCCCATTGTACGCCCTCCTTTTTGTTTTGTTATTTTCTCAGTTTGAATTTGCACGTGAACTACCCCTTTCTTGAATGAATATATTTTTCATTCATTCATTTCACTTTAAAAATATACGCCACAACAATCGATGGCGTTTATTTATTTGCAGCTAATCCATCAACGATCATTTCAGCTAGTAGCTCCAACACTTGCGGATAATGCTGCCTGCCTACTTCCTCCTTGTGGTTATCAACCACGACCACTGCATTGAAGAGGGCAAGTATGGTGTCCAGATCGATATCCTGCCGGAACTCACCGGACTCTCTCCAACGTTTAATATTTTCGATAAGAAAACTGTAAACATAACTGTTCTTCCAGAAATCAGGCTCCTGAATATACTCCATGATCAGCTGACTAATTTCTGTATTCTGGTACCATTCAGCTAAAATGACGTTATCGTCACTCATCTGTATGACTGCTTTTAAAAATTGTTTCATCATTTCCTTAGGCGGCTGATTACGATCAATTTGTGAGACAATTTTACGCTTTGCCGCCTCATTTTCAGCCTGATAAACCTCTACAAATATTTGTTCTTTGGATTCAAAGTATTTGTAAAAAGTACCTACAGCCACATCGGCACGCTTGGTAATTGCAGCAACATTCGTCTTTTTAAACCCCTGTTCCAAAAACAGTTCACGCGCAGCATCAAAAAGTAATTTTCGCTTATCAATCTGGTTCAAGTTTTGCACCTCTCTGGTTAATGAATGAATATTTTTTTTATTCATTCACATTATAAGTGTTAATTATTACGTTGTCAATATATATTTTACATGGTTAGTATCACTATGATTATATTTTTCTAAACAGTTATATCCCTCTTATTAACTGACCACCAAGTCAGGGGGATAAAAATAATGAACTAAACAGTATTCTACAAATGATCAACCATATTATTTAACAGAGCTAAAGAAAAGGATAGGAGATCACCAGCTAGCCTCCTTTCCATGTTTAAATCACGTATATGTGAGAACAACAACCCCTGAATCAAACGTGTCGGTTTTAACATGTTGTAGAGATTTACGCGAGCTTCCTTCTTCGAAAATACGCTTGCCATTTCCAACAATAGTGGGGAAGATCATTAGTTTGTACTCATCAATGAGGTTTTGGTGAGTTAGAGTATAAACAAGTTCTGCACTTCCGAAAATTAAAATATCTTTACCTGGCTGTTGTTTTAACTTGGTAATTTCATCAAATATGTTGTCTTTAATTAGTGTTGTGTTATTCCATTTAGCTTCCTTCAAAGTTGATGTAACGACGTATTTCGGATAGTTATTCATCATGTCAGCGTAGCCTGATTCACAAGTAATTGACGGCCAGGCCTTGGCGAACTGTTCATAAGTGTTTCTTCCTAATAACAATGCGCCACTTTCAGCAAGTGCCTTGAACTTAAATCTCTCTTGTTCTTCGCTTAAATAATCAAATGACCATTTGTCTGGTGATTCCATAATGCCATCCATGTAACAAATTTTGATGCAATAATTTTCCTCATAATATCCTCCTGTTAAAATTCTGAATTAACTAAGATAGATGATAACAAATGTGGGCTGACCTATTTCTCTTGGATTGTGGAAAAGTAGCTTGAAATGACAAGTTCCTGATTCACGAAGGTGAATGACTTATGTTAGTGATTACTAGCATTTCGTATCCATTCAAACTAATGCATACATGTTAAATATAATAAAAAATCGAAATTAACTTGTACGTATATTTATCTTATACTATAATAGAATCATAATGAAAGCGGTTCACTAACACTTAATTGATAATTTTACAAGGTAAACCACTTTATCAAAGAGCATGCTTAAACAAAATGATTTATAGTGGAGGAATGAGAGATGTGTCGATCAGTAAAGAGTACCATTCAAGAGGGGAAAACGGTTCTGGGGATTGAGCTTGGCTCGACTCGAATTAAAGCCGTACTAGTTGATCAAGATCATAACCCAATTGCTTCTGGGAGCCATGATTGGGAGAATCGCTATCTAGATGGTATTTGGACCTATCATATTGATGATGTTTGGAAGGGTTTACAGGATAGCTATCAAAAAATGACTGAGGATGTTAAGAAACGGTATGGTGTTGTGCTAAATAAAATAGGAGCAATTGGTTTCAGTGCAATGATGCATGGCTATATGACTTTTGATCAAAATGGTCAGTTATTAGTCCCGTTCCGCACGTGGCGTAATAATATAACGGGAGAAGCAGCTACATCCTTAACGAAGCTGTTTAACTATCAAATCCCACAACGGTGGAGTATTGCTCATCTGTATCAGGCTATTCTTAATAAAGAGGACCATGTGGCCGATATTCAGTTTCAGACGACCCTAGCTGGCTATGTTCATTGGAAGCTAACTGGTGAAAAAGTGTTGGGAGTGGGAGAAGCATCAGGAATGTTCCCGATTGATTTAGCTTCAAAAAGCTTTAATCATACGATGATTAACCAGTTTAATCAATTAATTGCTGATTACAATTTACCATGGACGCTTGAGCAGATATTGCCACGTGTTTGTGTGGCAGGTGAAGAAGCAGGTAAGCTTACTGAAGAAGGGGCGAGATTACTGGATCCTACTGGTCAGCTACAAGCAGGTATTCCGCTATGTCCGCCTGAAGGTGATGCGGGAACTGGAATGGCCGCAACCAATAGTGTAGCGAAGCGAACCGGAAATGTTTCTGCGGGTACATCGGTATTTGCTATGGTTGTATTGGAAAAAGAGCTGTCAAAAGTTTATCCTGAAATAGACCTTGTGACGACCCCGACTGGAAATTTAGTTGCGATGGCCCACTCGAATAATTGTACGTCAGATCTCAATGCGTGGGTAGGTTTATTTGCTGAATATTCGCAGGCAATGGGTATAGAAGTTGATATCAACAAATTGTATGAAACACTTTATAACTTAGCACTTGATGGTGATCCAGATTGTGGAGGGCTGCTATCCTACGGATATCTTTCAGGTGAACATATGACGCATTTTGAAGAAGGTCGTCCACTATTTGTTCGTTCATCTGATAGCACGTTTAACTTAGCTAATTTCATGCGTACTCACCTATCCTCAGCGCTTGGAGCGATGAAAATTGGGATGGATATTTTGCTTAAGGAAGAAGGCGTCAAGCTTGATGAGATTCTAGGTCACGGTGGTTTGTTTAAAACGAAAGGTGTTGGTCAGCGCATTATGGCTGCCGCATTGGATACACCTGTTTCAGTTATGGAGACCGCTGGAGAAGGCGGTGCATGGGGAATTGCTCTTCTTGCTGCCTATATGTTGAACAAAGCCGATCAGCAAAGCTTGGATGACTACTTAAATGAAAAAGTATTCGCAGAACAAGTTAGTGAAAAGGTGATTCCAAATCAACACGATGTTGAGGGCTTTGAACAATTCATTCAACGTTATAAGGAAGGACTTCCAGTGGAAAGAGCAGCAGTTGATCATTTGAAATAATTAGATAATATCCTGAATATAAGTTTAGCTTAAATATTCATAAAGGATACCTTCTTTATTTAGTTTTTGTAGTGTTACTTTAACTTGTTGGTAGGTATCCTTTTTTTATCGCAGTGCAACTGGCTGGGGCTGCGATTACTCGCCCCATCGAAGGGCTTTGGTGAGGCTCCCCTTGCAAAAATAAGAGAATGCGTCATGTCTAAGTGGGAGATCCAACAGCTAGTAACGGCCTGATTAGTTCAACTAACGTTCAGTGGAGGGAGAGAGGAAGCTGACTAAGTTCGCGACGTCGTGTCGCAAGGTCTGCACGAGCATATCCTATCCGTCGAAATCCCCACTGAACAAAGTTTCACTTTATACGGATTATTGAGTAGTTAAGCCTAATCAAGAGTGCTTTAATACGATCAGCGCATCGCCGTCCTAGTTAATATTTAAGCGTTTACATTAATGCGGATTTATATTAAGATAGCTTTGTTGATTAACCATTAAAATTCCAATAAAACGATTAATAGTATACATAAAATAGGATTTTTTCATCAGACTTGGGTAATCAGCATTCTTTAAATCAAGAGATTGTAGGAAGCTAAAATATCATAAGGGAGGATAGACAATGAGTAACTTACGAGAAAACCCATTAAAAACTAAAGCTGATCTTGCTCGTGCACTAACAGATTTAATTGAACCTTTGACACCATATTACCAAAAAGATGATACTCAAATTCAGTTAAGTGCTACTGGTGCAGGATATTCAAGAAAAACAATCGGTATTGAAGGTTTACTGCGTGTGCTTTGGGGATTAGCACCACTTCTAGCGGGTGGTGGTTACCATGAGCAAGTTAGCAAGCAGAGACAAGGGATGATAAATGGAACAAATCCTGATCACGAGCATTATTGGGGCGATGTTCACGACTATGATCAAATCATTGTTGAAATGGCTGCGATTGGCTACAGTCTCGCACTGGCACCAGAGCACTTTTGGCAGCCCTTAACAGATATAGAGAGACAGCAGTTAGTCAACTGGCTTAGTCAAGTAAATCAGGTAAAAGCACATGATTGTAACTGGCTTTTTTTTGCGGTTATCGTTAATATCGGCTTAAAAAAAGTTGGTCAACCGTATGATCAATCTGTGATCGACCGTCACTTAGATCGAATTGAACATTTTTATTTAGGTGAAGGTTGGTACAAAGATGGTCATTTGGCACATATTGATTACTACGGCCCTTTTGCTTTACATTTTTATGGACTGTTTTATGCGACAATGATGGGAGAGGATGACCCTGTACGCTCCACACGCTATAAAGAGCGTGCCAAGCAATTTATCGATAAGTTTGTCCATTGGTTTTCACCAGAGGGGCAGGCGATTCCATATGGGAGAAGCCTAACCTATCGATTTAGTCAGATCGCTTTTTTCTCCATTTATGTTTTTGCAGAGGTAGATCCAGATGCTAATGGCTGGATCAAAGGGGTGATATTGCGACATTTGCGTTATTGGTTTAAGCAGCCAATCTTTGATCGTGATGGCATTCTAACGGTTGGTTATCGTTATCCTAATTTATTGATGAGTGAAAACTATAATGCACCAGGCTCTCCATACTGGGCACTGAAAAGTTTTTTATTTTTAGCTTTGCCGGATGATCATCTTTTTTGGCAGGTTGATGAAGAGAGCTTACCTGATCTTGCAGAGAAGTTAGTCGACGATAAAGCTGAAAAAACAATAATTCGTGATACCGACACTGGACATGTCGCCCTTTTTCCATCAGGTTATTCTCATACCAATGGGCATACCCACGTAGCAGCAAAATATGAAAAATTTTGTTACTCGACCCATTTTGGTTTTAGTGTTCCTCGTTCGGAATCGACCTTAGATCAAGGAGCTTTTGATTCAATTCTTGCTGTTAGTGAAAACGATGACTATTATCGAGTAAAAAGGCAAGTTGTTGAGAAGCGTCATGAGCGCGATTATTTATATATGTTGTGGAAACCGTGGCCAAATGTTGCGATTAAAACCTGGATCATTCCTGGTTTACCGTGGCATGTTCGGATTCATTTAATTGAGAGTGAGCGTGAACTTCGCTTTGCTGACGGTGGTTACGCTATTGGTACTGATCAAACGGCAGCGGGCAAATTAGAACGAGAACAAAATTGGAGCTATGCCTGTTATCAGACAGGAGTAGGTGGGGCAGCTGTACTGAAAGGTGTAGGGAAGCCTATTCATGTTGTCCCTAATGGTAATACAAACATCATGACGCCTAACACTATTATTCCAACTATTACTGGAGAACTCAAGCAAGGTGTAACTCTATTAGTTCATGCCTTTTACGGTAAGCCGAAGGATCAACAACCTATGACGCAGTATATAGAGACCATCCCAATAATTAGTCAAGACGATCAAGAGCAACTAACGATTCAATTAAATGGGCAAGTAGTTAAGCTGGATTTATCGGGCTCGCTTTAGAGTGAAACAATGATGAATTTAATATTAATGATAGATTAGGGAAAACCAGAGTGAATGGTAGATTTAAAAAAACAACTATCATGATTTGTCAAAACGCTAATAGGTAGGTGAGTGTCCTAGGCTGTAAAAGTGCAGGAGAGCAGTGTAGACAATGTTCATATTCCGATACAAAATCCTCTCTCTTTGATCGCAGTGTAACTGGCTATAAGCCTCCCACTTCAAGAAATAAGGGACCACGTCATGTCTAAGTGGGAGACCCAACAGCCAGTAACGGACCGATCGGTTCATCTAACGTTCAGTGTGGGAGAGAGCAAGCTGACTAAGTTCGCGACGTCGTGTCGCAACGTCTGCACGAGCATTCGCTCCCCACTGAACGAAGTTTCACTTTATATTCCATCAACTAGCTCCATTCTCCTTGATCAACTAATGAGTAAGTAAAAAAAGTGTGCGTATATTGTTGTAACCGTTGGTTTCAGTTGACGAAAATTAAACAATTTATTACGGCATAGATAGCTCGCTCAATTGATTAAACCAAACATTTCGTCTTTACAGCTAACTGATATTTATGATTTAATATAATTACAAATCGTAATCATTTCGCTTTAAAGAGAAACAACGGAGGATTATGCTATGAACGAGTTACTATACCAATATGCACATAAACAAGCGCTTAAAGAATTACCATTAGCTGACCAAGAACTGTACAACTATGTAGTGGTGAGAGAAGTTATTTTAACTGAACATGCTACTATAGAGCAGCATTTATATGACCTTTTTATTGAAAAGTCACCTATTCTAGAAGCGGCAAAAGCATTTGATTTACCATCTAAAAAAGTGTACGACACTGTACAACGAATCGAACGTTTTCTTGAAGATCGGATACAATATTATACCAATACACTACACTTTATCGAAATGACGGATTTATTTGAACAAAGAGGGCTAATTTCAAATAAACAGCAAGTCAAATATTATTTGTTACCCAATAATTAATCTAACTCAAGCTTCACTTGGAAATAGCCTACAGGTCATGATAGGCCTAGGATTCCACTATAGATAGACACTCTATTTCAGCTCACTAGTACAAAGATGCCTGTTTTGTGCTGATAAAAGAAAATGGAGTATTTTGAAAGCGGTGGGCACACGCAACGATTAAAGTCATGTTAGTCTCTATTCTTTTTTGTTAATCTTTTACCTGATGTTTCTTTAGGTGAAAGATTATTTTTACTTTATCGCAGTGTAACTGGCTGCAGCCGTAGACTAAACATGAATCACTAGTACAGTCAAACGATTACTCGCGCCCTATCCTCACACTCATTTCTAAATATGGCATCTGATAAGCAGAATCCATTGATTCTATATTTCTTTTCTTATGTTATTCTGTCAAAATTATCGCCGCTTTTCTAGCCCCTGAAATATTCCGAGCAACTGGCCCAAGCTCTAATTCTGCTAATGCACCTGTCACATATAAGCCTTGCTTCCATTCCAAGTGTTTATTAACAATTGGAAAACCACAAGGAGCACATGGCAAATATTCATTTGTAATGACTTTATTTAACCATTGATTCTCGGGTATTCTAGCCTCTGAGCCTGTTGCTAACTAAATCATTGAAAATTCTTTCATATCGTTTTCTTCAAAGGATAGCTGGAGCTTGTCATTCTTATATGAAGCGGTTATAACTTGATCGTCAATCACTTCTAAATGTTGACTCGCTTGACATCTTTTGAGCTTGAAAAGCATATTTTGTGGCATAGAGCCCTTGTTTCGAGCTTTCGTAATTAAAAGGCGACGTTCACTTAAATCTGTCACTTTATTATATTTAGTTAAGCATTTTGGTCCTAGCCACCCTGGATCACTGTCGAAATCATGGACACGAAATGGATGACGTTTAACAAGGGTTACTTTACGCTTTGACGCTGTGGATAATTTTACTGCTAAATGGGCTGCGGATAGTCCCCCACCAATTATACAAACATCTCCAACTTCTGCTGTTACATCGGTATTTTCCTCAAAAATATGTTTTACCTTATCTGGGTTTCTATCACGTAATGGGAGAGTCCATTCCGGAAAAGCCGGTTGTTCATTCACACCTAAAGCTAGGATAACATTATTTGTTTCAATGAGGTGATCTTGCTCCGTATAGATACGCCATTTTCCATTAAAGGAACGAATATCGTTTACTTCCACTTGATACCACACTTTATCAATAGAAATGGAGTCTAATAATGCCAGACAATGCTCGTTAAATAGATCTAGTCTTGGTCGCTTATATCGGCCAAGAAATCCATTAACCCCACTCGTGCTTTTGATATAATTTTGCAAACTAAACGGGTCAAGATCAATATGATGAACAATAGGTGAGCGAAGAAAATCCATTCCTATTTTACTCGTAATTGTTGACCACTTGTGGAGAGGTTCTTCATAACGATCAACAATTAACAGTTCATCAGGCTTAACTTTGCCACTTTTGACTAGATAAACCGCAATCGTGCATCCATGAATCCCACCACCAATAATCACCCATTTATACATCGCCTTCCTCCTCTTCTTGCCTTTAGTGCTACATGTACGATGTCTCGTAACAAAATATATAGACAAAAAAATAAACGTAACTCGTAAAGATTACATCTTTTTGTTATTGTAACGCTGCTATTTCGATTTGTAAATAGTAATCATTACGTTTTACAAAAGGAATGGGCTTGTAAGTATGCTTTGTTTCCAACAATCCCCGACTTCCATTAGCCCTTAAGGGGATAAGTGGGTTAGATCAAAAGTTAGTAGAGAACATACGGACTCTTAACTATAGATCAAGCATCTGTAAATATAGCATAGCTTTTGCTAATCACCATCAATTATCATACATTCACAAGTCATTTTTTGAGACGGGCTTTTAGAACGAAAATGTGAAAGACCTCTTGCGATTAAAGATAACTTTAATTACAAGAGGCCTAGCTCTAAAAAGCATGATCCGAGCGTCTTAGATTAATTTGACGAGTCTCTTAATTTTAATGTTGTTTCAATGAATATCTTTTTAGCAACAGTTCGTTCTGAGGCAAGCTTATCAATAATCAGATCAACTGCCGTTTCACCCATAAGTTCCGTTTCGATCCTAACAGTGCTTAATGCAGGATAGACATATTTAGAAATACTTATATCATCTATGCTAATCAGACTAACTCGATCAGGAACTTTAATATTTTGCTCGTGAAGTGCCCTTAAAGCTCCTATTGCGATCGGGTCACTACCGATAAAAAAGGCGGTTGGTAAGTCATCCTTTAATGTATCAATCGCATTTTTCATTTGCGTGTAGCCACTGTCTGCAGTGAAATCATCAATAAAGATATAGCTTTCATTTAACAACTTTTTCTTACTGAGGTGTTCTCGATAGTATTTCTCACGTTTATCTTGAATAGGTTGAGCTGTTCCATGAAAGGTCTCATATCCACCAATAAAACCAATTTTTTCATGTCCTCGTTCAATAAAATGATCTAAAACCCGTTTTGTCACTTTTTTAAAGTCAATTTGTACAGTATCAATGCCAGCAACATCATAGAACGGATCAATGATAACAATATTGGTTGTCAACAGCTTGAGTTTTTTTAATGGCTCATCAGCCATATGCCCGACGATAATAATGCCATCAATATTCTCAGGGATATCAAGGTAATCTTGCTTCAAGTACTTTAATAATTGAATTTTGTGGTATTCAGACCTTTCTTCAATTCCTACACGAATGGCCATATAATAGACATCGTTTAGTTCCTCCGATTCTGTTCCCCAATGTAAAAATACGATTCTTCGAGTCGTATTTGTCTTGTGCTTACGCTTCTTATAATCTAAATCCTCCGCAATTTTAAAGATTTTCTTTTTTGTTTCTTCACTTACTGAAAGTGTCGAGTCATAATTTAATACGCGTGAAACTGTTGCAATAGAAACTCCGGCTTTTTCTGCAATATCTTTAATGGTTGTTGCCAAAATACTCACCTCTAATATTATTATTGGCGAAGAGACGGATCTGTTTGAAAGTTAAATACTTTGGGGTGATCTTGCAAAGAAGAAATAGTATTAGCAAAATTTAACTTCATTCAGAATAATTCTTCCACTTCTATAAGTGGTAAGCTGAATACAAACGTGTATTCCATTCAGAGGGGGAATAAACCCCGACTGAATAAAGTTAAAGCCTCATGGCAGATGCCACAGATTTTCAGCGTGATTTATCGAGCCGAGCTCGATAAGATCTGGGCAAATACGCCAAGGTGCATTTGCTAAATCAAGGGCATGCCCCGTATATTGTCAATAAACCGCTCTGAGCCGATTGATTTGATCATCATTGATCATTCACAGCAACTTTAACTAAAAGACAAAGTGTCCTTAGTAAAGGATTCTACTTCAAGATTAGCTTAAAATAAGATAAACGTCAACTTTTAGTTAAAAAATTAAAAGCAAAAATCCGCTTCATATCAAAGTGTAGCATTATAATGATTCGCTGTTTACTAATAAAATAATACACTAAAAACAAGTAAAAATATTAGTTAATTTTCCTTGACTTGTTTAGTTATAGCCAGTAAAATCATAATAATGTATGCGTTATCAAAAATGAAAGGAGAAAAGAAATGTTAAAAGAGCTAAAGAAATTTAACTATTCACCACCTGTAAACGGTTATCCTGAATGGAATAATAATCCTGAAATCTTTCAATTAAATCGACGTGAAGCTCATGCAACACTTATGCCTTACGTAACAATTGAGCAGGCTATTTCAGCAAAACGTACTGACTCTCCATTTTATTATGATTTAAATGGTAAGTGGACGTTTGCTTTTTCGCCAAACCCTGAAGCAAGGAAGAGGGACTTTTACCGTGTCGACTACGATCATGATCAATGGGAACAAATAACGGTACCGGGTCACTGGCAGTTACAAGGATTTGATTATCCCCAATACACCAATACGGTCTATCCTTGGGTCGAGAAGGATGATATTGCGGCTCCTTTTGCCCCTACCGAATATAATCCGGTAGGTCAATATGTACGTTACTTTGAATTACCTGAGACGTGGCAGGGGGATCCTGTTTATTTGCATTTTGGAGGGGTAGAATCTGCCTTTTATGTTTGGCTAAATGGTGATCTCGTCGGCTACAGTGAGGATAGCTTTACTCCAGCAGAATTTGATCTTACTCCTTATTTGACTCATGGCAGAAATAAGTTAGCTGTAGAAGTTTACCGGTGGAGTGATGCTAGTTGGTTAGAGGATCAAGATTTTTGGCGGTTGAGTGGTATCTTTCGTGATGTTTATCTGTATCGGACACCACAGATCCATATCAATGATTTCTTTGTCCGAACTGATTTGGATCAAGATTATCGCGATGCAATCCTTCATGTTCAAGTCGACCTGCTAAACTATTATGGCCGTGATACATCAACAGAATTTCAGGCTTTTCTATACGATGCTGATCGTAAACAGGTTTTACCGACACCAATTAAAAAGACGATTGCATTAAACGATGAGCAGGTTAGCTTTGATTTGACAACTGAACTTGAAAATCCACTTAAATGGAGTGCTGAACAACCCAATCTGTACACACTCGTTTTATGTTTGTATGATCAAGCCGGTCAACTGATTGAAGCAGAAAGCTGTCGTGTAGGTTTTCGTAAATTTGAGCTTAAAGATGGCCTAATGAAGCTGAACGGCGAACGCATTGTTTTTAAGGGTGTCAATCGTCATGAATTTGCAGCTGACAAGGGGAGAGCTGTCACTTATCAGGATATGGTGGCTGACATAAGATTAATGAAGCAATTTAATATTAATGCTGTTCGAACCTCTCACTATCCTAACCACCCGTTGTGGTATGATCTCTGTGATCAATACGGAATCTACCTCATCGATGAAACGAATTTAGAGACGCACGGTACTTGGCGCTATGATCAAGAGGGGTTAGCTAATGCGATTCCTGGCAGTCGCCCAGAGTGGACGGATAATGTGATCGATCGTTGTAACAGCATGTTTGAGCGTGATAAAAACCATCCATCTATTTTGATTTGGTCACTTGGAAATGAATCCTATGGTGGGGATAACTTTTTAAAGATGTATGCCCATTTAAAAGAAAAAGATCCAGATCGTCTGATTCATTATGAAGGGATCTACCATTATCGTGAATCGGAAGCATGCTCCGATATCGAAAGTACCATGTATATTTCACCAGATGGTGTGGAGCAATATGCTAAAAGAGCAAAGGAAGGCAGCAAGCCCTATATTCTTTGTGAATTTAGTCATGCAATGGGTAATTCGCTAGGGAACTTTTTTAAATATACAGATTTGTTTACTAAGTATCCGATTTTACAGGGTGGCTTCATTTGGGACTGGAAGGATCAAGCGTTATTAACTACTACTCAGGATGGTCAGCCATATTTAGGGTACGGTGGAGATTTTGACGAATCTCCTCATGATGGGAATTTTTCTGGCAATGGTGTCGTATTTGCTGATGGTAAGGCTAGTCCGAAATTATATGAAGTCAAAAAATGTTACCAAAATATATTGATAAAAGGTTATGACTTAGCCTCTAGTTTACTTGAAATAGCCAATCAGTTTTTATTTACTGATTTATCGACTTACCAATTAAATTGGCAAATTTGTAAAAATGGCGAGACGATTGAAACAGGTAGCCAGTGTATTTCCGTTCCCCCTGGGCAAACACGACAAATCAAGCTTGATTATCAGCTACCATCCAAGGATCACCTAGCTGATGAGCATGTATTAACGGTTAGCTTTGTTGAAAAGACAAATCAGCTGTGGTGTAAAGCAGGTCATGAGGTCGCCTTTGAGCAATTCATTTTGCCATCAAAGTTAAACAGTGTCGCTCATGTCCAATCGACTGAGCAGGAATCAGATTTAACAATTAACGAAGATGGCCAGCATTTGGTGATTACCAATGATAACAACACCATTCGATTTTGTAAAAGCAAAGGGGTATTAATTTCCTATTCTATAGCTGGCCAAGAGCTAATAGCTGATGGATTAGAGCCCAATTTTTGGCGGGCGATGACAGATAATGACCGTGGAAATCGCTTTAATCAAAGAAGTGCGATCTGGCGTCAAGCAACTGAGCAAAAGCAATTAATCGGGCTGAGCTATCAATCGGACCGATATCAAGTTATTGTGCATAGTAAATTTTTATTGCCTGAATTAAACCAAACATACCTAGAGCTGGCCTATACAATAGATCAGTCAGGTCAAATTCAAGTGGATTATACCTTGACACCGGGTCAAGGTTTACCAGACATACCTGAAATCGGATTGATGGTTAAAATGCCAAAAGAATATAATCAATTGAAATGGTATGGCAAGGGACCTTATGAATCATATTGGGATCGACAATTAGGCGCTAAAATAGGTAACTATCAAACTAAAGTCGAAGATCAGCTTGTCCCATATCTGAAACCACAGGAATGCGGTAACCACACCGCTGTTCGTTCCGCACAGATTGTCAATCAGGAGGGGATCGGACTAGCGCTTAACGGTCTACCGACTATTGAATTAAGTGTACTTCCATACACACCTTTTCAGCTAGAAGCAGCCGACCATGGCTATAAGCTTCCAAAATCATGCTATACAGTGGTGCGAATAAATCTTGCCCAGACAGGCGTAGGTGGGGATGATAGCTGGGGCCAACGTACACATCATGAGTTTACTTTACCGGCTAATCGTTCCTATCATTATCGTTTTAATCTAAGCGGAGTGATGAAGTAATAATTAGAGGAAAATGTTTAGCTAGCTCGAAAACCTATCTTTTGACAACTTTTATAGCCTGTAGATCACTCGATTACTATTGAGTGGTCTACAGTTTTTTGCATAGATTTGACAATTGGACAAGACAACAGCCGTTATAACCAATTATGCTATCCTAATGTTAATTAATTATGATAATCATTTACTTACTTTTTAATGAGAGCGTTTGTTAAAGGTAAACAAGCAGTAAAATAAAGCGGCATAGAAATCGTTAAGACCTGAAATAATGATTATTTATCGGAAGCGCTTTCGTGATATGATGTCGTTAGTTAAATTTGAAGGGAGGATAGGGTGTTTTGTCTTTCTAGTGGATGGATTAAATATAAAAGGACGTGAGCAAGGTGAGAATGAGAACTGGGTTATTCAAAATGGTTGTTGTTAGCCTCATCGTATTTTTTTGTGCGTTTTTTTCGTTATCATCTATATCGGCCAATACACCTGATTTTAGACAAACTGGTTTTTCCACACTTAATGGTGGGACAACGGGAGGTGCTGGAGGGAATACCGTAACGGTTCGTACAGGCAATGAGTTGATTCAAGCTCTAAAAAATAAACCGGCAAATAGACCTCTGACTATTTATGTTAATGGAACGATTACGCCGAGTAATACATCAGCAAGTAAGATTGATATCAAAGATGTATCTGATGTATCTGTGTTAGGTGTAGGTAGAAATGGTCGATTCAGTGGGATCGGAATTAAGATTTGGCGTGCTAACAATATTATTATCCGTAACCTGACCATTCATGAAGTGAATACAGGCGACAAGGACGCGATTAGTATTGAAGGACCCTCACGAAATATTTGGGTTGATCATAATGAACTGTATGCAAGCTTAAATGTTCACAAGGATTATTATGATGGATTATTTGATATCAAACGAGACGTCTATAATGTCACCTTCTCATGGAATTATGTCCATGATGGTTGGAAGGCTATGCTGATGGGCTCATCTGACAGTGACAATTACGATCGAAATATTACATTCCACCATAATTACTTTAAAAATTTAAATTCACGTGTGCCGAGCATCCGATTTGGGAGAGCGCATCTTTATAATAACTACTTTGAAGGCATCATTGATACAGGTATTAATGCCCGAATGGGAGCACATTTACTAGTAGAGAATAATGTGTTTGAAAACTCACATAATCCTTTAGGATTCTGGTATAGTAATCAAACCGGTTATTGGAATGTCTCTAACAACCTCTACATTAATAGTTCAGGAAGTCGACCGACTACTTCAACTAGTAATTATCGCGTTCCTTATTCTTACAGTTTGACACCAGTTCACAATGTTAAAGCAATCGTGACCCAATATGCTGGGGTTGGCAAAGTACAGCCATAATGCCTTAGGGTTATAACTGCAATCGTGTTCCAATGAAGTGCAATTCGTTAAAAATAGATAATATTCCAGTCCAGAGAAATAAGCGCATGTATACATAACATCGAGTATTTTCTCTGGCTGGGAATACTGGACAACACTTAAAATGACCTTTCCTCTGTGAAACTCTGCTAAATTACCGCAGTGTAACTGGGCTGGGGCTGCGATTACTCGCCCCATCGAAGGGCTTTGGTAAGACTCCCACTACAACGGTCCGATTGGTTAAACTATCGTTCAGTGGAGGAGAGAGGAAGCTGACTAGGTTCACGACGTCAACGTCTGCACGAGCACACCCTATCCGTCGAACCCCCCACTGAACGAAGTTTCACTTTAATGGTTACATTTGGCTAATTCCAGAAATTATAATCCATAAAAATATTATTGATAAAGACAAAAGCATTTCAAGCAATACAAAACTTTTCAGTTTTCGTTTGAGAATATAGACTATTGCAACGATTAACCCATAAGAAGGGATACCTAGCCAAACTATATCCTGTAATAACTCACTTCTTGAACCTATAACCCCGAGAAGATTTGTAAAAAACAATACATACCAAAGCAATTGTAGATACAAACCTACTTTTAATAAATTTTCAATATTTTTCAAATGCACACATCCTTTTCTAAACAATCACTCTCAATAACTAGCATAAAGTGCTCACATTTTATCAAAAATATATTGTGATTACAATTTTATGTTCAAAAGCAACAATCCTATAGAAAACAGCCTTTATCTCAAACAGACGAGCAGACTCCCCCTCAAATCGTGCGCAGGGCACAGCCAAACGGTAAGGGGGAGATGAAATGCCTTCAGACAACCTCTGCAGCTAAAGAATTATGCTTACAAGTATGTGCGTTCCCAAGAATCTCCCACCAATCAGAAAACAAGAGCGATAAGTAGGGGGAGTTCAATTCTTTCTCATATGGATACCGATACTGTTGTATAATAGATATAGAGAATAGTAGGGTACGATTTATTAGTGTTATTTTTATCGCAGTGTAATTGGCTGGGGCTGCGATTACTCGCCCCATCGAAGGGCTTTTGTAACCCTTCCACTACAAGAAATAAGGGAATAGGTCATGTCTAAGTGGGCGATCCAACGGCCAGTAACGGCCCCGATTGGTTCAACTCACGTTCAGTGGGAGAGGGAGAAAGCTGGCTAAGTTCGCAACGTCTGGACTAGCACATCCTATGCGTCGACACCTTCACTGAACGAAGTTTCACTTTATCGATTTAAACAGCATAGCTTCTACTTAAAAAAATAACTTAAATCTACTTTTACTTAATTCACTGTGTCAATGGATAACTATTTGTTAAGGAGGGACTTCCATGCTTAGATTTATCTTAAGTGTTTTATTAATTGGGATTGTGATATTAATAATAATCGTTTATGGGGCAAGGATATCTTTTGATCGAATGGTCAAAAAAGAAATTACGACACTTTTTAGTGACATGACATCGACTGGCAACCAAATTACTGAACAAGATTTAAAGCGATTACCGAACAATGTGCAAAGCTGGCTTCGTTATGCGGGTGTGGTTAATAGTAAGAACGTCACAACAGTTAGATTAAAACAATCAGCCCAAATGCGATTGGCTGAAGATAAGCCTTGGATGGAGGTTGAAGCTGAGCAATATTTTACCACCCAAACGCCGGCTTTTATTTGGAAGGCCAATGTAAAAGCTGCGCCACTGTTCAACATTTTAGCTCGAGATAAATACATAGATGGCAAAGGCAATATGTTAATTAAGCCATTAGCGTTATTTACGGTCGCTGATGCAAAGGGGAAGGAAATTGATCAAGGTACATTAGTACGTTATTTAGCTGAGATTGCTTGGTTTCCAACGGCGGCTCTCAGTTCTTATATCGTATGGGAAGAGCTCAATGATCAACAGGCTAAGGCAACGTTAACATATCAAGGTATTGAAGCTTCAGGAATTTTTACCTTTAATAACGATGGTGAAGTGATCATGTTTGAAGCAGATCGCTATGGTGAATTTGACGGCGAGTTTCGGCTAGAAAGATGGCTGGTTCACATTGAGAACTATCAGACATTTCAAGATTTTAAGGTACCGACAAAAGGTCAAATTACATGGGATTTGGATTCAGGGGAATATAATTGGTTTAACTTTGAAATTCAAGCGGTTGAATATGATCAACCTTCAGCCTATTAGAAAGGAACAATGTTAAATGGAGAGTACATATTTAGCCAAACATTTTAATAAACTCGATCAACAAAGAGAAGTATTTCAGCACGAGATAAGTAGTTATCAAGATTTGGAATGGAAACGGGCCCGCGTTGATAAGTGGTCGATTGGTGAAACCTATTACCATCTCTATTTAATGATTAGAAGATTTAGACAACTTAATCACTTTTATTTACCTTTGGCTAAGCCACTTGCTCGATTACGAAGTAAAAAACCGTATCCTACCAATAGCTATAATATTTATAAAGAATATACGACGAAACGTGATCAATCAATGAAGGCTCCATCAATTATTGCACCGCCTGAAGAAAGGAAGCGGAAGCTAACGTTTATTGAGTTAACTGATGCGATCGAACAGGAGACTCAGTTACTTAAGGAGATGTTGGTAGATGTGAAAGAAGAAGTGGCGGGTCATATTCGTTACCCTGATCCAATTGCACATTATCCCAACTTAATTCAAAGTATTGATTTACTAGGGATTCATGAGCAACATCACTTTAATTTACTGCGAGCTTATTATAAGCTGTTATAGCTTCATTCAGAAGAAAGACGGCCCTTTTATAAGTGGTGAGATGAATGCAAATATGTATTCCATTTAGTGAGGTACAAACCTGGACAGATTTTCAGCGGAAATTTATCGCAGGGTAACTGACTGGGACTGCGATTACTCGCCCCATCGAAGGGCTTTTGTAAGCCTCCCGCTTCAATAAATAAGGGAACACGTCATGTCTAAGTGGGAGATCCAACAGCCAGTAACGGCCCGATTGGTTCAGCTAACGTTCAGTGGGGGAGAGAGGAAGCTGACTAAGTTCGCGACGTTGTGTCGCAACGTCTGCACGAGCACATCCTATGCGTTGAACCCCCGCTGAACGAAGTTTTACTTTATTTCCATTGGACTGTTAACTCTATCAATGATTATTGTCCTGAGTAGGGAACAGCCCCGATATCTGGAGCAGTGCCATGATAAGGTTCACCGATGTCTACCCCGCCATTGACCAAAAAGCTATTAGGTCGTGGTTCAAATAGACGAATATCTGGTAGGGAACCATCTGGCTGACGTGGTCGTTTAGCAAGTGAGGTATCGACACTAAAAAACATACTTGGCGTGACATCTGCTATTTGCCAGCTATTGCCTTGCTGGATGGAGGAATTAGCAATCCGTTCATTTACTGGAGCCATTGCACTTAAATTGTTAATAAGGATATGATTACCTCCATCGACTGGGTTATTAGGGAAATCAAAATTACGTCCATTGTGTGTTATGCCGTTATGGTACCCAGTATTGTGAATCAGCGTTAAAGAACCTGTATTATTATTGTGATCAAAGCCTTTACCATGATTGTTAAAGGCGATATTGTTTCGGACAATATGATTACCTGCAATATGGTTTCCTCCTAACTTGAAACCATTTCCGTTCCCCTCAAAGTTTGGGTGATTCCAAATGGCTGCATTGCCATTGTCAAAAGACCAGTTATTTTCGATCACAATTGTACTGCTTGCCATCCAGAGGTCAAAGCCATCATCAGAGTTTTCCCAAGCCCGATTTCCGTAAAAGATATTACCAGGTCCTAATGCTTCATATTTTGCGGCAAATCCATCAGACATATTTCCAACACGACCACGAAGGTTAAAGTTACGGAAGCTGTCATTATTTTTAATTAGATTATACGAGCCATCTTCAAGGTGAATACCGGTTAAACGATTTTGATAAGCGACTGACTGTTCTAATGTATTATAGCTACCATGAATTCGAAATCCATTGCCACCAGCTCCTGTTACGTGTAATCCGATCATATGCCAGTAGTCACCGTTTAGACGAATACCATCACGTCCAGGTAATTCCTCCTGTGCCCAAAAATTAAATGTAGGTGTTTCACCAGGGTAAGCCGTAATGACGATCGGTTTGTTTTCTGTGCCATTTCTATTAATGTCAATTCGAGTGTTTTCATGGTAGGTTCCACCACGAACGACGATCACATCACCCGGTTGAGCTTGATTAACAGCATACTGCAGAGTAGCAAACGGTGCAGAGATTGAACCATTATGACTATTGTTACCGTGAGGAGCAACATAAAATGTCCGATCTCCATCTGGGATAACGAATGATTCCTGTGAAGCATTTAATTCTAGCAATGAAAGCAGGCTGAACAAGAATAAGAACGAGATAAACATGGAGAGTAATCGCAACTTTTTGAACATCGTTTTTTCCTCCTTTATAGGGTATAGACTAAACTTCGAGAAAGTTAATGAAAACCCTTTCATTGTTTTGGAGTTTTGTTCATCAAATTTTGCAACAGCTACCCGTGCTTTTGTCGAAGTAAATTTGATCTATTTGATTATTATCATTTGACATCGAATAGTGGCATAGGTTAAAGTGGCGAATATCTATTAACTTAGAAAGAAGCAGATGGGAGAGGATAAGTGTGCTAGATAACTCCATATTAATAGATGAACCGCTCTATCCTAAAGAAGTGATGCATCCATGGGAAGAGGCACTTTTTCAGACCAGCTATTTAAGAAGATTAAAGCACTTAGCTCATTATGGTGCTGGAGCACTTGTTAGCCCTGTCGTTCATTCACGATTTGAACATACGCTAGGGGTTTGGCGATTAACGGCCCGATATTTTCCTGAAAACGATCTTATCAGAGTTGCTGCTATTTTGCATGATATTGGTCATTTACCATTCTCTCATGCTCTTGAAAGTGCGTTAGGTTTTAATCATCATCAGCTTACTGAAGCCTATATTTGCGATCCGGAGATCACGAACATTTTAGCGGAAATTAATATACTGCCTCAAGATGTAATTGATTACTTAAATGGACCAAGCCCACTTACTGGAACTGCAGAAGTAATGGGACTCGATCATTTAGATAGCTTTTTGCGTGATACATATATGGCTGGACAAATTAAAATATTACCGAGAAAGCTACTTGAAAAAATCCGGTGTAATGAATCTGGAGTAGTGACTGATGAAGAGACAGGTTGTCAATTACTTGAATTAATCTATCTGGATCATCAGCTATTTTTATCTCCATTACTAATGGCAGCTGACCAACTTTTAATAGAAGCAGTAAAACAGGAACTAGCTAACAGCACAAAGCATGGATTAGCCTTATTAACTGATGCTGAATTACTATCAATTTTATATCGATCTGATCAAAAGCAGGTTAACCAATATGTAGCGTTACTGACAAGAAAGCCAGATCAAATTAAAATAAGTCATGATTTATCAGCTCAAGGAATTCCCTTAAAGGTGAGAAAGCTTTATCAAAAAACACCATTATGTATGGGCCAACCCTTAAGTAAATCCGAAAAAGCACAACCAGTCATGCAGGCATTAGCTGCATTAAAACGAGATTATCAACTACTGGTCAGCTAGGTTTATAAATCAAGGGGGCAGAGGTCAAGGTAATTTGCGAGTAAAATTCCACAAAGGAGAAAAAAGGAGCTTAAACGGCGAAGATAGGCTTAAAAAGGGATGCCGAGCTTAGTGTTGTCCTATTCGCTTTTATGGCTTTTACAGTCAGAGAAACGTTATGCTAGATATTATCGTCATGAATGCTTCATCCCATTGACTTAATCATCTCTTTAAGCTTTTATCGCAGTGTAACTGGCATTCGTCGTGTCGCAACGTCTACACGAGCACATTTTCTATGCTTCGAAACCCGATTGAACGAAGTTTCACTTTATTGACGAGGAGAGGGCTTACCTTTTGATCTGAGACACTGCCAATCTCGCCGTTTAATGGGGAGCTACAAGCTCAACCTTAATCCGGTCAGGGTCTTCAAAATAAACCGCATAATGGTCTTTACCACCGGCGTAAGGGTGTTTATCAGGATACAGGAGCGGTATCCCTTTATCTTTGATCGTATCAGTTATGGTATCAACGTGTTGACGAGAATTTGCTTGAAAGGCCAAAT
Source organism: Amphibacillus sediminis NBRC 103570 (assembly GCF_001552275.1). GTDB lineage: Bacteria > Bacillota > Bacilli > Bacillales > Amphibacillaceae > Amphibacillus_B > Amphibacillus_B sediminis. Next base: position 41,284 of record NZ_BCQW01000016.1, on the reverse strand, counting down.
GATTTAAGCCTACTTGGCAGCGATGATAAGGAACCTCGGTATATTTTGCTTCTGTCTGTACAAAGACGATATAGGTTTCACCTAGCCTCCAGCTTTGTCCAAGCTTCCATTTTTGATAGGGCTGGTAACCTAATGATTCTAAAAACCATCCCCAAAACTGGGTCGATCGCTTAAGGTCAGATACATAAAGCTCCAAATGGTGAAGTGAACCTTGTAACATGATAACCAACTCCTTTTCTCTGTCTAATGATAAACATTACCTTCTTAACTTCATTCAGCAGCATTCTCCTACTGCTTATAAATGGTTAGATCAATGCCTGTTTGTCTTTGATTTAGTTCGAGGAAAACCTGGCTGAATCAAGTTAAGGACTTCGGTGGATGGCACAGACTTTCAGCGGAAATTTACCGAGCGAAGTTCGATAAAATTTGGCGCAAATTCGCCAAGGTGAATGTGATAAGGTACTTATTAACTTTTGTACGAAATAGTACTATAATTAAATAATCAAATCAGTAGAGGTGACCAAATGATAAATAAACCATTAGAGAATGAATACGCCGCTTATTTTAGTCCCTACGTCAAACGAGTTGTAGATCAAGATGTCGAGCAGGTACTCACTAACCAAGCTGATGACCTGGTTAATCTGCTTAGACCATTATCAGAACAAGTCTGGTCATATCAATATTCCCCTAATAAATGGACAGTTCGTGAGGTTTTAGGTCATTTGATTGACAATGAAATCATCATGCATTATCGTTTATTTCGTTTAACTAGAGAAAATCATCTGAGCATCTCTGGCTATGATCAGGATGATTTTGTTTTAGCTGCATCCTTTGACCAGTATCAACCTGGAGAACTCCTTGAATATTACCAGCATGTTCGACAAACGACCTTGTTTACCATAAAGGGCATAACAGTTGAAAATGAGTTGAATCAGGCAATTGTAGAAGAAGAATTGGTTACAGCTCGTGCCTTACCTTTTATTATAGCTGGTCATGAGAAACATCATCTTAATGTTTTACAAGAGCGATATCTTAAATAATAAAATGGAGCATAGTGTTTTTCTTTTCTCAAAGCCTATGCTCCACATTAACTTTTTATGCTGGCTGTAGATACCCTTCACCTGAAAGGATAATGAATACGTTTTAACAATTACAATGACTGAATCAAATCAATTTTTCCTCCGTATTGTAGCTCGGGCCAGTTTTGAATCCGTTCAAGTGCCTGTTCTTCAGAATCTACATCGATAATTGATGCACCAAAAATATCCCCTTGATACGGTGTCGCTCCTTGATCTGTAAGTGTTGTTAATCCTGATCCTGCAAAACGTGCGATTTCAAGACCATCTGCTTTAAGCTCGTCTAACCATTCCCAAAGTTGCCTTATATTATCTGCTCGCTGATCAGTTGGGACTTTGCCGCCATGATAAATAAGCATCATTTTCACAATCAACACCTCTTTGTTTTCAGTTGCATTTTAAAACTGAATTAATTATACTTGAATGATCAATAGAATGCAAGGAGTGAAGAAATGATAAATAAAAAATTACGGTCTGATTGTCCAATTAATTTCTCTTTACAAATGCTAGGAGATACTTGGTCACTATTAATTATTCGTGATCTTATTTTTGCGAATAAGCATACCTTTGGAGAATTTCTAAATTCTGATGAAGGAATTGCCCGAAATATTTTAACCAATCGGTTACAGAGTTTAGAACAAGAGGGGCTGATTAAAAAGAAACCACACCCATCAGATAAGCGTAAAGATCTCTATCAATTAACAGAAAAGGGGCTGGACCTTATTCCTGTGTTAATTGAGTTATCGTTATGGGGATCGAAGTATGAGCCGATTACAGAGAAACAAGCTAAATGGCTTCAAGACTCACAGTTATCACGGGAAGCATTAATTGATTTTATTAAGGATGCAGTTCGACAGGGAAAAGGTATCTTTGATTGACTAGACCATTAAAAGGAATGACGGAAAAGTGAACAAGCTTAATCTTTGGCGAAGCTACGCCTTCTGCTTTTGGGTTTGTAGAAAGGGGACCTAGTATCTTCAGACTTCGTCTCAACACTGATCCTGTCATTGAGCTAACTTTGGTAGGATTATAAGTTGACATCTATTAGAGATTTTATTATCGTTATATAAAATGATAATAAAAAGGGGTCTTACTGTTGAAAAAGATTGATTTATTACTACATCCAGTTCGAACACGAATTGTCCAGCAATTATTAGTCAATCAACCACTTACAACCTATCAATTAATGGAGCGATTGGGTGATGTACCACAGGCCACCTTATATCGTCAGATGAAACTGCTAAGCGATGCTGCTATTATACGTATTGTCGACACCAAAAATGTTAGGGGAAAAGCGGAGCATCTTTATGCGGTTAATCAAGATCAGCTCCAAATTAATCAAGATGAGTTCCTAACCGCTTCTGCCGAGGAGCATTTACAGTATTTCACCGTTTTTCAGGCAACCTTACTCCAACAAGTAACAGATTATCTTATGACAACCTCGCCAGAGCATTATCAGAAAGATGGCTTTGGTTATTGGCATGCACCACTTCATCTTACAGATCAAGAATTTGAGCAATTTACTCATGCAATAAATGAAATACTAGAGCAGGCTACAAAGAAAGAGAAACGTCCTGATCGAAAGACACGTACTTTTGCGTCAATGTTTATTCCTAACAATAGTGGAGAAAGTTCCTCAGAGCATGTCTAGAGCTGTTGGTTTAGTTTTAGTCAACGATCGCCTACTGGAAAACAGTTTAAATTTGAGCAAAAAATTATTTGAATAAGGGGAAAAATGATGACAAATAAAAAAGTTGCTTTAGTTGCTGGTGCAACGCGAGGTGCAGGACGAGGGATTGCAATAGAATTAGGTGCAGCTGGTTTTCTCGTTTACTTAACAGGGAGAACGACACGAGCTCAAAAATCAGAATATAACCGTTCTGAAACAATTGAGGAAACGGCAGAACTTGTTAATCAAGCAGGTGGAACCGGTATTGCCGTCCAAGTTGATCATTTAGAACGTGATCAGGTTAAAAATCTGATCGAAAGAATTGAGCGAGAGCAAGGTCGATTGGATGTCTTAGTTAATGATATATGGGGAGCGGAATATTTGGCTGAATGGAATATTCCAATTTGGGAGCATTCGCTTGATGCAGGCTTTCGGATGCTTCGTTTAGCTATTGATACTCATATTATTACAAGCCACTATGCGCTGCCATTGCTAATTAAGAACCCTGGTGGTTTAGTGGTTGAAGTGACGGATGGTACCGCTTCGTATAATGCGGATCATTATCGCTTATCTCTTTTTTATGATCTGGCCAAAACTTCAATAAACAGAATAGCTTGGTCTCAGGCCCAAGAAGTAAAACCCTATCAATGTACAGCTGTGTCGATAACTCCGGGTTGGTTACGTTCCGAGATTATGCTTGAAGAATATGGCGTGAGCGAAGCAAATTGGCAGGATGCATTGGCACAAGAGCCACACTTCGTTATTTCAGAGACACCGCGATATATTGGGAGAGCTGTGGCCAATTTAGCTTTAGATCCGAATAAATCTAGATGGAATGGCCAGTCATTGTCAAGTGGCCAGCTTGCTAAGCATTATCATTTTTACGATCTCGATGGTTCACAGCCTGATTGCTGGCGCTATATTGAAGAGGTACAGGATGCAGGAAAGCCTGCAGACCCAACAGGATATCGATAACTATAACTAGCAAACAGTCTGGCTTTAAACTTTTAATCGAGGAGTAGAATTATTAGAAAAAAGACTAATCTTAGACCATTATGGCAACATTTATTCTCCAAAGGTTGGGCTGGACTGTTTTTAGCTGATTGAGATATTCTAATATAAGGATAAATTGTAATAATAGGTACAAAATGATATCTTTTGAGGAGCTTGCCATGAAGGATTTGATTCCAGAAATATTGATCTATTTGAAAGAGCATGCTAATGACGATCAATCTATTGAACAGATTGCCCAGCATTTTGGCTACAGCAAATATCATTTTAGTCGCGAATTAAAAAAGCTAACCGGTTTTTCTGCTAAGGAATATAGCTCGGCAATTAAAATGGAAACGAGTATTGAACAACTGATTGGAAAAGATAGCACGGTTTTAAAATCTCAGCTAAGTTCGGGTTTTTTAAGTTCGGGTACTTTTGCTCGTAACTTCAAAAAAAATACGGGATTATCGCCAAAGCAGTATCAACTTCAGCTTAATCGGCTGTTTCAGGTGTTGAAAAAATATGAAACACAACCATCTGATCAGCAAGCTGTGACTTTTTCTGAGCCTATTGATCAGAAAAAATATCGTTGTACGATTCACTTGCACTATCCTGAGAACGAGCAATCATGCTTAACCTTCATTGGTTTATTTCATAAGCCAATTCCTAACCATAAGCCGGTGATGGGACAGGCGATTGTTAACCAAAACCGAGTTGTCTTTGATCGTATTCCATCAGGGAGATTTTATATATTGGCTTGTGCCATTAAAAAAAGCCAGAATCCACTTGATTATTTCATCTTGAAGAATTGCTTGCGTGGTCGGATAGAAGATAAGGTAGCATTTGATGATACATATCAAGAGCGTGAATTCGATTTAATTTTACGTCGACCCTTACCAGAAGATCCACCGATTTTATTCAACTTTGCTCAGCTACTTAAAGAAGTATTACACAAGGGATAGGGTGAGGATGACAGTAATATTACGCAATCTAGAAGAAAAAATAAAGTTATACCTTTGTTATTCTAATCTTGAATAATTTTTTAGGAGGAAAAATGATGATTAAAGATAGTATGGTATTCTTATTTTTTAACGGGGATTGTCAGGAAGCGCTTCAATTTTATCATAAAGTCTTTGGTGCGAAGATTGTTGAGCAGCTAACCTATGGCGAGGCAGAAATGGCTGAAACAGAAGAACAAACAGACTTGATTATGAACTCAACGATCAAGTTGGGGCCGTTAACCGTCTGTGCGAGTGATGTGATAACAGATCAGCACCTAAAGCAAGGCAATCAAAGCACGATTTGGCTTGAAATTGAATCAGAAGTAGCGCTTAAGGATATCTACCAGCATTTCACCAAACAAGGCTGTCAGATTATCACAGAGCTTGATCGAACCTTTTGGAATGCTCTATATGCCAAAGTTCAAGATCAATTCGGTTTTACCTGGGAATTGAATTATCAATTTAATTAAACAAAAGAGCTAACTGAATTCGACTTGAAACGGATTCAGTTTTTTAAATGGACCAAATCCACTAAATAATCATTGAAGTTTACTAGAAAATGATTGATTTGCAAGGTAAGCTCAGAACTTAGTTACATTCACAGGCAGAAAAGGTAAGAGATTAGTGCTATAATAATTTCTGAATGTCGTGATTCTGTTAAGTAAGGGGAATATTATTTTAAATGAGTGATTTAGCTAAACAATTTTTAACAATCGATTATTTGAGAGATGGTAACCTAAGGCAACAAGAAGCCTTCCATGTCATATCTGAATTGGGTGTGATGTTGGACTTAAGTGAGTATTCACCAATTCTATGTGGAACCATACCCCTTCAAATTGATCTACCGTACTCAGATTTAGATATCATTATGGAGGTATCCGCCTTTACTACTTTTGAAGCAAAGTTGGTCACGTTATACAGCCAGATGAAAGAATTTAGGATTAAAAGCTATCTTTTAAACGGTGATATAGTAACAAAAACAAACTTTAATTATCATGGATTTGCATTTGAACTATTTGGACAAAATCAACCTGTTGACCAACAAAATGCATATTTACATATGGTTATTGAAGCTAAGTTATTAGATCAAGATCCGAAACGACGTCAAAGTATAGTGGATCTGAAGCAGCAAGGCTACAATACAGAGGCCGCCTTTTGCCAAGTTTTAGGCTTATTAGGTAATGATCCATTTCAACTGCTATTACAATATGGAAAAAATAATCATTTAATATAAAAGATTAGGAGCGAACATAATGTATCAAGGAAAACGGGTGCTTTTAATTGGTGCCAGAAAAAAATTGTTGATAAAGATTGGCGAGCTATTAAATCAAGATGGCTTTCAATCAAATTATACAACTGCAGTAAGAAAAGTCGATGAAATTATTCTAGCACATGATGCGAGTCAATACGATCTGATCGTATTTGATCAAGGCCTGGCTGAAACCGATCTGCAGATACTTCAAGATAAATTTAACTATCAGAATCCCCAAATTAAGTTGGTTCAATGGATGGCATCAATCCCGAGTTTAATCGTCGATCAAATTAAGCTAGCTAGTCATGATGTCATTGTAAAATCGTTATCTTTTGAATTTTTGATAGACAATCAGCTGCAGCTAAAGGGGATTGCACCTAGCCATGTGTTAATCAAGCACTATTATTTAAATCTATTTCAGCAGACAAAAGAACAAATTGTTTTGAACTTTAAACTTGACCAAGGTGAAATGGTTGTATCGCTACCAAAAAAGAAAAGAAATAGTTTTATTGTTATAACCGTTGACGATCGGGTTTTAGCGATACACAATCAAACCAAAGAAGAGTTACTAACGCAATGATTTTAGCGTTGACTGGCTAACAGCAATGGTAAGTTTTAACCTCATTGTTGACTCAAAGTCATTGTATACACTACCGATTACAGACATATGCGCAAGGCTCATGTTAGAAATTTAACTTCAATCATATATTTGCCCTATACTAAATCCATATGAATAGCTTGTCGATACCAGTTTCTATAGTTATTGAGCCTACTAGACTATTAAATAGCATCGACTGCTACTTTTTTTGTTGGTGAGCCCTTTTTAGAGGGATTTCAATGGATCAGTTGTACTGTTAAAATATAACATAAAAAAACTTGTCAATATTTATAAAATAGCTATTAAGATAGCATTTTCTGCTAAACTAATATGTAAGCGTATTACATAAGAGATTATCAGTATTACACCTTGCTTTAATCTCAGATGCTTGGCGTCTTCGACCTATAGGATATATGACAAACATTCAACTCAAGATAGTTGGTGTTGATTTAATAGATTGTCTTGAGCTTATACTTAACTGAATATAACTGAACAAGTCTTGCTATAGAGTGTACTCTATACATTATGATGTTTCCAGAGAGGAGGGTAAAACATGAGCTTGTCGACAAAAGAAGTAACAGAAAAATATAACATATCTATGCATACTCTAAGATATTATGAAAAGGAGGGACTACTACCCAAGATTAAGCGTGATCGGAATGGTTCGCGTCAATATAGTGAAACAGATCTTGAATGGCTTGTACTGATTCGCTGTATGCGAGCAGCTGGTATGTCAATCAAGTATATTAAGCATTATGCCCAACTGTGTGAGCAGGGAGCCTCAACTATTTCTGAGCGAGCAGCGATTATGCTCATGCAAAAGGAAATCCTAAACCAGCAAAAGCAAAAAATTGATGATCATTTGGCTATCATTGATTGGAAACTGAAATGCTACCAAGAGAAAAGCGCAAAGCAAAAACTAGCTGCTCAGGATCAAGTGTCGGCTCATGCTAAGATGGATGCCTATATTCAGAAAAGAAATCAGACATTAAACGAATAGTAATCTGACATGGAAAAGGAGTGTTGTCTTAATGGAGTTTGTACAATTAGGAACCAGTAAGATAAAGGTCAGTTCACTGGCATTAGGCTGTATGAACTTTGGGACACGGGTTGATACAGAGATGGCTTATCGGCTTATTGATCAGTATTATGATGCCGGTGGAAATTTTTTAGATACGGCTAATAATTATGCCTTTTGGCATCAAGGTGGGGTAGGAGGCGAAAGTGAACAATTACTCGGATCTTGGCTAAAAAAACGTGGAAATCGATCAGATGTTATTTTGGCAACGAAAGCGGGAGCCAACCCAATGAAAACGGGAGAAAAAGAAGGTTTAAGTGCTAAGGCGTTACAAGCTGCTTTAGATCAAAGTCTACAAAGACTCCAGACCGACTACATTGATTTATATTATGCTCATTTTGATGACAAGGACGTGGCTATCGAGGAGACACTTGAAACACTTAATCGCTTTGTCAAGGAAGGAAAGGTAAGAGCAATTGGGTGTAGTAATTATCAAGTCGATCGACTGAGACAGGCGCATCAGATCAGTCAGACCCATGATTGGGCGGCTTATTGCTGTATTCAACAGCGCTACACCTATTTAAAGGCTAATCGAGATGCGGATTATGGGATTCAAGTTGTTGCAGATCAAGAACTGCTTGAATATTGTCATGACAACCAAACCACTGTACTTGCCTATACCGCCTTATTAAAAGGAGCGTATTCCCGATCAGAAATTCCTGAGAAATATCAAAATAAGACTTCGATTGAAAGAATGACTACATTAAAGCAAGTAGCTGAAGAATTATCGGTATCTGAAAATCAAGTCGTTTTAGCTTGGATGCGACAAAAACCGTTATCAGCTTTACCGCTTATCTCTGCTAGTAAACCGGAACAATTAGCAGAGAATCTAGCATCACTTGACGTAAGACTAAATCATGATCAATTGAAGCGACTTGGTGCTAGCTAAGGGGTGTCTTAATTTAGTATCATTCATAAGGAAAGCCCAATTATTTAACTTCATTTTGCAGAAGGCCCCCTTCTATAAGTGGTGAGATGAATGGCTATTTGTCTTCCACTCAGCCAAGGGTACAACTCCGGCAGAATAAAGCTAAAGCATCCGTGAATGCGCCAAATACTCAGCGGAAATAGCTCGATAAAGTGAAACTTCGTTCAGTGGGGTTTCGACGCATAGGATGTGCTCTTGCAGACGTGCCGCGAACTTAGTCAGCTTCCTCTCCCCCACTGAACGTTAGTTGAACCAATCGGGCCGTAAATGGCTGTTGGATTCCCCACTTAGACATGACATGTTTCCTTATTTCTTGAAGGGGAAGGCTTACAAAAGCCCTTCGATGGGGCGAGTAATCGCAGCCCCCAGCCAGTTACACTGCGATAAAATCTGGGCAAAGTGTGCCACCGCATTTGATTTTCCAGATAGCTGGACGAGCCCACGGTCATTTTGCTTGCCAACTGAGATTGACTTAGGTATGCTCAGTAAAAGGATAAAGAAAGGAACGAATTAACGTGTTTCAAACTGATCGAATTAGTCTCAGAAAAATGGTCCCTGATGATATAGTCAGCTACCATAAATGGCGCAATGATCATCAAGTAATGGTGTCCACAAATCCTGCACTAGATAACTACAGCTTTGATCAGACCGAATCATTTGTCGAGCAAGTTATTCTAAACAATCATTCAACTAAGAGCTATATGATTATTGAACGAAAACATAATCAGCCGATAGGAATTACTTCGCTAGCTAACCTTGATTTTAAAAATAGAAATGCTGAGCTTATTATTGATATTGGTGAAAAGGAGTTTTGGGGTAAAGGCTATGCCAGTGAGGCGCTGAAAATGTTATTAAATTATGCTTTTAACGAATTGAACTTACACCGACTCTATTTACAAGTATTTGCTTTTAATGAGAAAGCTATCCGGCTTTACCAAAGACTCGGCTTTCAACAGGAAGGCGTAAGTCGTCAAGCGTTGTTTCGTAAAGGGAGCTGGCATGATATCCTCCAAATGGGTTTACTACAATCTGAATATAATCACTTCAATTAGAATGATTATAGGAAGGTAAATAATTAAAAATTATCAATGCAGCTGAAGGGCTGCCTAAACACGACGACATAAGGAAAAGTAACTTATACAAACCTTTACAACACCTTCTTGTAAAATTAGCATATGCTATCCTATCTTTAGAGAAGGGATAGATGTTGATGTATTTTATGGGATATCCTTATTATTATGCCTATCCTGTTATACATGTTCATGATTTGGCTCATCCTAACCGTAACCAGCAGCCAATCGATCATGGTTCAAAGCCTTCTGTTGTTAATATTCATGAAGCAGCAAAGGAGAATAAGTTTTTTCGTACCGCCTTATGGACAGGTGAGCATTTACAAGTAACACTCATGCATATTGATATTGGTGATGATATTGGGCTCGAGATTCATCCAGATACAGATCAATTTTTGCGTATTGAACAGGGGCAAGCACTAGTTCAAATGGGTGATAAACCGAATCAATTAACGATTAATCAGCATGCAAATGAAGATTATGCCATTATAATTCCAGCGGGTACGTGGCACAATGTCATTAATATGGGTCATGTACCTTTAAAGCTGTATTCAATTTATGCCCCACCACATCATCCATTCGGTACGATTCACAAAACGAAGCAAGAAGCGATGGAAGAGGAGCATTAAGGAGCGGATTTAAAAGGGGGAAAGGTTCCCCCTTGTACCACTAATTGACGAGGTGATGAGATGCAAGAGGTGAATTTAACCTTTGAAAAATATCAAGAGCAGGATTTTGATCTATATTATCAATTGGTTGGCAATGAAGCTGTGATGGCAATGATTACAGAACGGGCGATTCCTATTGAAGAGGCAATGGATAACTTTCAATCGATATTAACGGATAATGACCGTTATCAAAAATTTGGTAGCTATAAGGTATTTACTAAAGATACCCATACCTATATCGGCTTCGCCAAATTAGAAGTAAAGAATCATGATGCGACAGAAGCTGAGCTTGGTTATATGCTGTTACCGGAATACTGGGGAAAAGGCTTTGGAACATCGATTGCTGAGCTTCTTATCAATAAGGCAAAAACACTTCCACGTTTAAAGACAGTAACAGCTATTATTGATCCGAATAATGTACCTTCAAAAAAAATATTAACAAAGTTAGGGTTTGTCACTGCTAAAGTATGTGAGATTGATGGTTTACCTGGTGAAATTTTAACATATCAAACGATCTAAGGAAGGATCGTGTATCTAAGTGATAAGTTTTATGTTAAAAAGAAATAAATATTTAGATGAGCAGGAAGTAGCGGCATTTAGATAACATTGATTATTTAGTCTGTTCAAGATGATCAAGAAAATTTAATTTAATCACAGGAAGTCTCCCGCTTCTATATGTGATGGATGGATATTTGTCTTCCTTTCAGTGAATCTTAACCCCCAGTTGAATCAAGTTAAAGCCTTACCACAGATTTTTAGCGAAATTTTATCGAACGAACTCGGTGAAATCTTGGCCGCAAATACGCCATGGCGCATTTGAATTTATAATTAGAATAAATAAGAAGGAGTCGATCTCGCTATCATGACGAAACCATTTTTATTTACAAGAGTTGGTTATGCCTATTTACCGACAACTGACATAGAAGGTTCAATTGCTTTCTATACAACGAATTTGGGTCTGAAGCTAATCAATAAGTTTGAAGATAGAGGCTCACTTATTGCCATTTTACACTATCCACATCAACATGCAATTGCGCTTGTGCTTATCGAAACAAAGGATAAGGCCCCGATAGTATTGCAGCGAAATGGTGACGAATATCCAATATTAGCGCTGAATTGCCCAGATATTGAATATACATATACGACCTTAAAAGAAGCCGGTATTGAGGTTGAACCACTTCAGCAGTTAGGGAATGGTGAGGCCAAGTATTTCTATTTTAGAGATAATCAAGGTAATTATCTTGAAGCGGCTTGGTCGCAATGGGATCCTGAGGATGATATTAAGGAAGGTTTTTAATTTCAATCTGCAGAAGTCTTCCACTTTTATTAGTGGTGGGTGAATGCCTATCTGTCTTCCATTAAAGTGGGGTTCAACCCCAGCTGAATCAAGTTAAAGCCACCGGCAGATACAATAGATTCTCAGTGATTTTTATCGAGCAAATTCGGTAAAAATCTGGCGCAAAGAGTCATTGTGCATTTGGTTTTCGTCCTTCTAGCTAACCTAATTTGTAAAAGAGCTTGAACTTTTGAACAGATATTCAATAGTTTAAAGCTCTTTTTTACATTATCCTAACTCATCTCCATTAGTTCACTGAAATGGGCTGGAGTAGGCTTCTTCCTACTTTCTTTTTTCTAGCCTTTGCTAATACAGGTTTTCTAACCTTTTATCAAGACTATATTCCGGTCGAGCATATGGGGTGAATTAGCAGTGTCTATCGTTTAATTGAGGCCTTGTTGATTATAGCTTTTACTGGAGTAATGGGACTAGTGACACAATTTACCTCAATCAGATTAGTCATAATCGTCGGTGTATTAACGATATTGGTTTTGTCTTTATTTCTATATGTAGCTCTTTTCACTTTGAAAGCCAGCAAGGCTGATACGATGATCGAAGCTAAATCATTATCGGAGTGACTAATTAACGGACTTTATAAAAAAATAGGTGAACGTTAATGATAAAATAAATACTGGAAGATAGATGTATCGACTTGCAAATTGGTGCAGAAAAAGTCGGGTTCTGCATGAATAGCTTTGTTAATCTAATTGAGAAGGAGGGGATCAAATGGAGATGTTAATCCAATTAAATCGAGCTATTGATTATATTGAAGAGCACTTAACTGAAGAGTTGGATATGAAGGAAATAGCAAGAATCGCCTATTGCTCTTCGTATCATTTCCAACGGATGTTTTCTTTTTTAGCAGGTATAACTTTATCAGAGTATATTCGAAGAAGGCGATTAACCATGGCTGCATTTGATCTACAGGGTGGCCAACGAGTCATCGATGTGGCGCTTGAGTATGGATACCAATCTCCAGATGCTTTCAGCCGTGCTTTTTCCAAATTTCATGGAGTCAAGCCTTCTGAGGTTCAAAGCTCGACACTTGGGTTAAAGGCGTATCCTAAAATGACCTTCCAACTAACGATTAGAGGAGGCGTTGAAATGCAGTACCGAATTACAGAACACGATGCATTTAAGATCTTAGGTTACAAGAAGAGAGTTACATTAATACCATCGGGAGAAAGCGATGATATCATCAATTTTATTAGTGAAAAGGAGGGAGATTTTGATCAGCTAGAGCTATTGTCTAACTGTGATCCAAAAGGTGTGCTTCATGTGTGTACAAATCTTTCAAGCAGTCAAGAAGAATTAGATTATTATATTGGGGCCGCAACAACACATGCTAGGGTTAATGATTTAGCTGAACTTATGATCCCCAAGTTGACTTGGGCAATCTTTTCAGTAGAAGGGAGTTGGCCAGAGGTAGAAGAGGTTTGGGGGCGAATTTATTCAGAATGGTTTCCAACGTCTGATTATCAATATCAAGAGGGACCAGAAATCATGGTTAGTAAGCAAAATCACACAGAAATATGGGTTCCTGTTAGCAAACGTCAAAAAACATGGTGTAAGCAATAGACTAGATTAAATGATGGAGGTTCAGCTCTAACGAAATCAACAGAAAGTCCACTTTGTGAAATGATTTTTTTCGCAAAATTAGATGAAGCCATGCCTGTGGAAAGCGAAGTGTTCACTCGAAGTGATATGTGCCTAGAATATTAATATTCTAGGCACATATATCACATTACTTTCTTGTCTAGGCGTTTCTTTAATAAGATCAATTATACCAGGTAAGTATATCCCACTATATTTCCTCATTTCCTCAGTTTTTTCTATCGATAAAAGCCTTTAACATCTATTGCGTCATAATCCTCTTAACTTACTCTGTTTTTGATCTGCAAAAGCTTCATTTCTCCGATTGATCATACTCTCTCCATTGGCACATTTTCTGAATGATTGGCCAAATTTTTAAATGGATAATAGAAAAACTAAACCATTCAGATTTAGTTTCTCTATCGTTGAGCTAAGATGATTCAGATGCACCGGAAACAGCGTCTACATCATCTGTGTGGTCCTTGACACTAGCACTAGAAACGGCATCCGCATCACCAATCAATGCTTGCCCTGTTTGTTTTAAATACCAGTCAATTGTTGGTTTTAAGTCACAAACATATTCATTAATACCAACATAGTTCCCTTCTTCATCATGTATAGCTGTATAATTATGTACAACATATTTATCTGGACCATGTGTAGGTACATGAACACGAACTACATCCGTTGCACCTGAACGTAATTGTTGAATGACCCATTCTACACTCTTATACACCCTTTCTGGGTGACAATTTGCTAATGGATTTCCCACTTGATCAGGTGTTCGTGGCGCCAACATTTCTTCTGCTGACGAGGTAAAGTTATAATATAAAAATTGATTATTACTATCTACAAAAGTTAATTCCATGGGCATCGAAGCCAAGAAGTGATTCAACTGGTCGACAGTTAAAATTCCTCTGTTTAATTTTACATAATCTTGGCCTTCTGCTGCATCAATGATTTCAGCTGCTTGCTCTACCCAATCTTCTGCAGACATATCTAAGCCATCAATTGTCGTATCAATTTTACCTGTTGCAAACAAGTCCTCTGGCTCAGCTACTGGTTTAGGACCTTGTAAAACTGTGACAACATCAATGAATTTAATGAATTTTTTCAAAATGCTTTCTAAAAAGTCAATCGTACGTTGATCTTTCAAATCATCATTTTCATCAAAGGCTTCTTTTACCTTACCTAATAAGAATTCATTGCCCGGCATCACAATGGCATTTACTCCTGGTGCATCTAAAATTTGACGTAAATGTAATTGCGCCCGAGATGAACCTTGGTCATAATATGAAGCCCCTACGATCATAACAGGTTTATTTTCTAACGGGTGAATATTAAAAGATAACCATTCTAAGACACTTTTTAGCGCTGCAGGAATTGTATGATTGTGTTCTGGTGTGGCTATAATCACACCGTCTGCTTGCAAAATCTTGTTGTTTAATTTTTGAATAGGTGCACTGTAGGTCTGGTCATCGCTTTGATTAAATAAAGGAATGTCTTTAATTTCTAAAATTTCTAAATCGAATAATTGACCAAAGTGTTTTTGGATGTACGTTAATAGTTTACGATTATAAGATATATCTGCATTTGATCCTACGATACCAACTAATTTCATTGTACTCTCTCCTTTATGCTTCTTCCCAAGAGAAGTTTTCTGCTACTTTTTTGTTACTTTCATGTGCATGGTTTAAATGCTTCATTATGTCAATGAAAATTAGGAAGTCTTTGAACAAACCTTCTAATTGTTGAATTTGCTCAGAATCTTTTAACTGATTATCTTCGTCAAAAGCTTGTAGAGAATGACTCAATAAAAATTCTGAACTTGGCATAATGCGTGCTTTTAATTCAGGAGCATCTAAAATTTGTCTTAAATGCATTTGTGCACGAGAAGAGCCCAAGGTTCCATAGGAGGCACCCGTTATCATGACTGGTTTATCAACAAACGGGTAAATACCATACGACAACCAGTTTAGCGTGTTTATTAATGAAGCAGGTACTGCATGATCATATTCTGGTGTACTTATGATAACACCTTCAGCAGCTTCAATTTTATCAGCAATCGTTTGAACGCTTTCAGGAACTTTGATTTCTTCAGGTTTATTGAAGATTGGAAGATCCTTAATTTCAACAATTTCAATTTCTGCTTGACTTACAAAATGTTTCTTCATAAATTTTAGCAACTGACGATTTGTAGATTGATCTGAATTTGTGCCGACAAGACCAATTAATCTCACCATACGATAACTTCCTTCCATCTTATAAATATTTTTTAATACCTTTTGAATAAAGAATATCTTTATTTTGTTTAATAATAACCCCGTCAATTTCCTCCAGCTTTTCTAATTGACGAAGAATTTCATTGGCTTGCTTGCCAAATAACCGTGTTGTCCAAATCTCACCATCTAAAGATTGTTTAGAAACAATCGTTAAGCTTGCAACATCCGTTTCAGCTGGATATCCAGTATTAGGATCTAAAATATGATGATAGAACTTGTTTTCTTTCTCAAAATGACGTTCATAAATCCCTGACGTGACAACCGAACGTTCTGACAATTTTAAGGTAAGGATAAATTGATTACGTGGTGATAATGGATCTTGAATTCCAATTTTCCAAAACCCTTCTTGACGATTTGGAGATGAACCGAAAACGACTAAATTTCCACCTAAGTTAATTAGAGCAGAACGGACTTGTACGTCTTTAAAATAGTCAATTAGTAAATCTGCAAAATACCCTTTCGCTAATGCGCCTAAATCAATTGCCATTCCAGATTCCTTTAAATAAACGGTCTGACGCTTCTCATCTAATAGAATATCTTCGGGGTTCGTTTTGCCTAGTAACCGTTGAATCTCTACATAGTTTGGAACCTTAGCATCTTTAAACCCAATGCGCCAATTTTGTACTAATGGACCGATAGCTATATTCAATCGACTATCCTTGTCACAACTATGCTGTTTACCTATTTTAATCAGCTTATATAATTCATGATGAACAGCGACTGCCTGTCGACCTGCATTTTTATTCACAAGCATTAATTCAGAAGAGGGATTATTTGCGCTAAATCGTTTTTCGTACAGCCGTATACGAGCTACTGCTTCGGCTAAAATTGGTTCCGGCAGATCATGCTCAATGGTTAAATGAATAACCGTTCCCATCAAATGAATAACTTTACTACATTGTTGCATCTTCTTGGTTCCAGCCCCTTTTAATTAGTAGGAGGTACAGAAGAATTTTTCACTTCCGCTTCCATTATCGCTAATTCCTTTAGGCCAATCACATTGCGATTAATTTTCGAATAGGCTCGTGCATCATAAATCAATTCTAAAATTTGGTCAGTGTCTTCTTGAGTTACCATTGCATTTTTAGCGAGTTGTATCGCTGCACGTGCAAGATAGTACGTAATGTGATTATCTGCACATATGTTGATAGCGTAATTTAATAGTGCATTGCTAATTTCTATTTCTCGTATGTGAGCATAAAACACACCACACTGAAAAACAATATGTAGTACCCGCCACGTATCTTCCATTTGCTCAATCGAGTAAGAATAAATCTGTTCTAATACTTTATTAAAATAGAACTCTGCTTTCTCATCATCTTTTTCTCGTGAATAAATCATACCTATTCCGGTATAAGCCAATAATCGGAAAATAGTGGATTGTTTCGTTTCTTCTTCAAGTAATATTTGGTCAAAAACAAACATGATTTCCATAACAGCAGCATTTTGATAGAACATTAAAAACCCTTTTAAATAAAGATGCCGCAATAAAACATCAGCTTCTTCGATTTCTGAAAGCAAGATACTATTAAGCAAAGCAGTGGCCTGTTGATACTCACTGGTAATTAGGAAAAATTCTGCTTGGTTCATTTTTTCAGTGATTTCTGAATCTTTGACTGCAACTTTTGGAAATAATTCACCTAATGAAATATTCAATCGTTTGCATAATTTTAACAAAATTTTCAGAGTTGGAATTTGTCCATTATTTTCAAAACGACTTAACGTTGCTTGTGTACAAATCCCCTCAGCTAGTTCGCTCTGAGAAAAACCCATTGCTTTACGTGCTGCAATAAAGCATTCAATATTCATTTTTTCTTCATCTCCATAAAAATGTTGGAACATTGTTAACTACTTCACATAGTATTCTATGATGAATTTTACTCTTCCAGGATACTTCTGTCAATTATATATATAAAAAATGATATATAAAAAATTATATAATAGTAATTTTTAGTGAAATATCTTTAAATGTACATGACATTTTACATTCTGGTCGGAGATATAGGTCACCTCATCTGATCTAAACCAATTAGCTCATGTCGAGAAAGCGGCATGAGATAGCAAAACTTGTTGTCGCCAGAAAAATCAACATGATCAATCAAATGATCAGACATAGCCTACTTTAACATCATTAAGAAGAAGTCTCACACTTTGATACGTGGTGAGATGAGCTATTTGTCTTCCATTTGGGGAATCAACTTAAGGCTTCTGGCGGATGCCACGGATTTTATCGAGCTTTGCTCGTAAAATTCTGGACGCAAATACGATTTGGCGCATTTGATCTTGAGTACGTTTTAAAACCTATTCAAAACTAGTGGTTTTGCTAAAAATAACACTAGTAAGTCCATTGACTGAACAAAGTTGGTGTGTAAAGATAAATTACAAAGCCGTTTAAAACAGGGTCAATTATAAATAAATTTGAAAAGGTGAGTTAGATGAATAGAAAAGTAAAATTTAATAATGATTGGGTTTTTGCTAAAACAGGGCTAGAAGTGACCGATTATCATGGATTAGATTTTCAACCTGTAGAAATACCACATGATTGGCTAATCTATGATACACAAAATCTTTATCAGGATAGTATCGGCTGGTATAAGAAAGCGTTTACTTATAATGGAGAAGCGCCCCAGGTTTTACTAGCATTTGATGGGGTGTATATGGATTCGACATTATATGTAAATGGTCAATTGGTTGGGGAATGGAAGTATGGATATTCAGCCTTTGAACATGATTTGACGCCTGCATTAGTAGTAGGAGAGAACGAGATTATTCTTAAAGTGGTACACCAAAGTCCTAATAGTCGTTGGTATTCTGGAGCAGGAATCTATCGCCATGTTTGGTTAAAAACGAGGGGGACAAGTTATATTGAGTCTGATGGCATTTATGTCTCGACCAAACTGCTAGATAAGGTTTGGCGAGTTGAGATTGAAACAGAATTAAACGTGACCGAACCGGCCCGATTAACGCATTTACTTTTACGTCATGATCAAGTCATCGCTAAATCCTCTGATCTAATTAATCCTGCTAACTCAGATCAACAGATAAATAGTCAACAGCTAACAGTTGTTCAACCTGAGCTTTGGAGTCCTGATCAGCCTAACCTCTATCAGCTTCGTACGGAGCTTTGTCAGGTTGAAGCAGAAGAGATAATAGATCTGGAATTACAAGAAATTGGCTTTAGAACAGTTGACATGGATCCGAAGCAAGGATTAATGATTAATGGTCAAAAAACAAAAATCAATGGAGTTTGTGAGCATCACGATTTAGGCGCTCTTGGTGCAGCATTTAATCGAGTTGCCTTAGTACGTCGTCTTAAGCTTTTAAAAGAAATGGGTGTCAACGGCATAAGGACGGCACATAATATGCCTGCCAAGGAACTAATGCAGTTAGCGGATCAAATGGGCTTTTTCGTTGTTTCAGAAGCCTTTGATATGTGGGAGCGTCAAAAAACATCATATGATTATGCAAGATTCTTTAAGGAATGGGCTTATCGAGATGTAAAAAGCTGGATTAAACGTGATCGGAATCACCCTAGCTTAATTATGTGGAGTATAGGAAATGAGATTTATGACACGCATGCGGATCAACGTGGTCAAATCATAACACAAATGCTAATGGACTATGTCAATGAATTCGATCCAAAGCATAACGGACGTGTAACCATTGGCTCTAATTATATGCCATGGGAAAATGCCCAGAAGTGTGCGGATATTGTTAAGGTTGCCGGCTATAACTATGCTGAAAAATATTATCAGTCCCACCATCAAGCACATCCGGATTGGGTTATTTATGGTAGTGAAACAGCGTCAGTTGTTCAGAGTCGAGGAGTTTATCATTTTCCATATAATAAACCGATTTTAGCTGACGATGATGAGCAATGCTCTGCGTTAGGGAATAGCACAACTAGCTGGGGAGCAAAGTCGGCCGAGGCCTGTATCATAGCTGAACGTGATACACCGTTCTCATTAGGACAATTTATTTGGACTGGATTTGATTATATTGGTGAACCGACCCCATACCATACGAAGAATTCGTATTTCGGACAATTGGATACCGCGACATTTCCAAAGGATTCTTATTATATTTATCAAGCCGCTTGGACTGATTATCGTAAGCAACCAATCATTCACCTGTTTCCTTACTGGGATTTTAACGAGGGTCAAATCATTGATGTTCGAGTCGCAACAAATGCCCCGAAAGTAGAGTTATTCCTGAATGGGCAATCACTAGGTGTTAAGGTGATTGATCATCAACATGGCAAGGAACTGGTTCCGACCTGGCAAGTTCCGTATCAAGCAGGAGAGTTAAAGGCAATCGCTTACGATGATGATAATCAAGTGATCGCGACAGATTCAAAGCATTCATTTAGTGATGCTAAAGCTCTTGTCGCTCGACCAGACAAAAATAGCTTACAAGCAAACGGGACGGATTTAATTTTTGTTGAAATCACAGCAGTAGATCAAGCGGGTCATCCTGTAGAAAATGCCACTAATCGAGTAGAAGTGTCCGTTACTGGAGCGGGGCGTTTAGTTGGATTAGATAATGGGGATAGTACGGACTATGATCAATATAAAGGCACAAGTCGACGCTTATTTAGTGGTAAGTTAATGGCTATCATTGCAGCAACGGAGGTCGTAGGAGATATTCATGTTATGGTAAACTCACCTCGATTAGTTCCGGCAGAATTAAAGTTAGAGGCGATTCCTCCTGCTGCTGACCAATCTATCGCTTGTTCTACTTTATTAGCGAATGCTACAGTACCCACTGTGACCGGATATGAAGGCGAGCAGCCTGTGCGAAAAATAGAAATAATAAGTCCAACTGGTCAGCTATTTCATCGAGAATTAACTGAGATGGAGGTTCAAGTCAAACTCCATCCAGCAGACGCAAGCGATCAGGATATAGAATGGTCTGTTGTGAATGATGTAGGCATTAAAACAAATATCGCTTCGATAGAGGGACATGGTCACCGAGCAAAGGTAAGAGCTATCGGTGATGGCTGTTTTCGGGTTCGTTGCAC
Source organism: Amphibacillus sediminis NBRC 103570 (assembly GCF_001552275.1). Lineage (GTDB taxonomy): Bacteria > Bacillota > Bacilli > Bacillales > Amphibacillaceae > Amphibacillus_B > Amphibacillus_B sediminis. Next base: position 20,720 of record NZ_BCQW01000016.1, on the reverse strand, counting down.
TAGCAAAAACGGTACCGATAAAATAAAACTTATATCAGAGCTAGAGATGAGCGCCAATGGTTTAGGGGTTGCTTATAAAAACCCTTATGATTTTATTCAAGGAGGTTTATATGATTATAGTAAAGGAGAAGTAGGCAGTGGTAATGAGCGTGGTGTAGCCACAAGTCGAGATGGTGAGACCCATGTTGGATATAAGCAAATTGATTTTGGTCCGATTGGGTCGGATCTAATCACGATTCCGATTTTTGCTATGTCGAATGAGGAGTATCCGATTCAAATTTGGGAAGGTATTCCTGGTGAAGCAGGAAGTATCTTATTAGCTGATGTGATATATCAGAAGGAACCGATTTGGAATGTTTATCAGCCGGCAACGTATAAATTAGCTAAACGATTGACTGGCTTAACAACCATTACCTTTGTATTGGAAAAGAAAATCCATATCAAAGGGTTTTCATTTGAACCATATAACCGTGCTTTTGCTAAAAATAAGGCGAGTGAAGCTGATCACATTTATGGAGATAGTTTTATGATTGGCGATCATGCAGTAGAAGGTATTGGTAATAATGTTTCTCTAAGCTTTGAAGCCATTGATTTTGGTGATCAAGGCATGACAAAGCTCGTTATCTATGGTCATTCACCAATTGACAAAAATACCATTCATGTTCGTTTTGAGAATGGACAGAGTCAAGTTAATCAATTAATTGAATTTACCCAATCTGAAGGTTATCAGGAACGGTCGTTTAATTTAGAACGTGTGGTTGGAAAACAAACCGTTACCTTTATCTTCTTACCAGGAAGTCAATTTGATTTTGGATGGTTCAAGTTTGAGTAGTTCTTTAGTTTAGAACCAACAGGTAAGTTGAACCAATCGAGCCAGTTACACTGCGAAACAAGATTGAACTAGGCTTTTTGCTTGTGTTTAGTTACACAGGTAAGAAGCCTATTTCTGTTATTAAGGGTGAGTTTTTGGGATTTCGTTAATCTTAAGTAGCTAATAGCCAAGAAACTAAACGCTATAAGTAAGTCCTGGTTAAAATGTTCACTAAATATATACATTTAAGTAAAAATAACGCTAAACTTGATAATGCTTCTAGTCGATATATAAATCGGATTAGTATGTAAAAAATTTGAACATCAGGAGGGTATTATGACTAAGCAAAAATACTCATTTGCTGATCGAAACAACTTGTTGATCAAGCTTTATGTTCTGTCTGTTTTTCTAACTGCCATTATATTGTTTGCCGGTGGATTTCCCCTTGTGACTAACCTGATTGGGGTAAGCTTCGGAATTAGTACCATTGTAATTGTTTTCCTAATGAATCGATTGAAGATAAAGACAAATTGGATTCCGTATATATTGATTGTCAGTTTAGCCTTGATGACGATCTTTATGCTTGAAAACAGACCGGCTTTCACGACTTATCTACTTGTCTATTATAGCGTGATTATTATTTCACTTTACCATACCTCTCGTTATGTTATTGTGTCAGGTTTCTTTGGGCTATTGATCACGAATTATTTTGCCATTCGCTTTGGAGCTGTTACAATCGTAGACTATTCAAATGTCCATCTTGTTTCGTTAAATATTCTGTTTATATTAATGACAACGTTTTTAATTTATCAAAGTATAATTGGTAAATACGTATTAAACCGTTCTGAACAGCTAACTATTGAAGCAATAGCATCAAAAGAGAGCATGGAAGGTATGGTAACAGAAGTTAAGTTAACGGCTCAAAAGCTAGAACACCTTAATGATCAATTAACTGAGCATATGAAGTTGACGCATAATGATTCAAGTGAGTTAACGACAACATTCCATGAAATAGCTGGCGGTGTTGAAAGTCAGGCCAATAGTGCGGGTGCAATGAGTGAATCGATTCATTTGGTTGACCAAGAAATTACAGATATTACTGTAAAAGTACATACTATGTATCAGGAAGCAGAGAAATCAACGACCATTGTTGATAACGGAACGACTTGTGTGGACAATTTAACTGAGACAATTGGACATGTAGACCGTACTTTAAAAAATACGGTGCTAGAGATGGCTGAACTTACTCAATCAACAGTGAAGGTAGAAGATATTTTAACAACTATATCAGAAATTGCTGATCAAACCAATTTATTAGCGTTAAATGCAGCCATTGAAGCCGCTCGAGCTGGTGAGTCTGGTAAAGGTTTTGCCGTGGTAGCCGAAGAGGTCAGAAAGCTTGCTGAACATTCTATTTCGGCAACACGTGACATCAATGAAATCCTGACCTTAATAAAAAATAAGGTGGCTTCAGCATCAGCTAGAATTGAAGAGAGTGAGACTGTTTTTAATAATAGTAAATCGTTAACGACAGAAACAAATCAGGCATTTAATTCGATAAAACAGTTTGTTTCTGATTTACAAAAGCTTGCGTCAGCTTTAACTGAACGGGTCGATATTCTTAGTCAATCATCTGCAGGTGTTGTGGATGAAGTGAATTCTGTCTCTAGTGTTTCAGAGGAATTGAGTGCATCCGTTGAAGAAGTTCTAGCTAATATTGAGGAACAAAATACTAGAATTGATCAATTAAATAGTCAAGTTGTTGAAATCGATCACTTAACCGATCACTTAACTGAGTTAATTCAAAATAATAACTAGTCTATCTGATAAGGAGTGTTGAAGCGTGTTCTTTTTTGAGAGCTTTCCATGGTACAATGTGTTGATCTGGTTACTGGTGTTTAGTATATTAATTGGATTAAACGAGTGGATAAGGCGGAGTAAATTTGCTAATGGACTCTTATTTATTGCACTTCCACTAGTCTTAACACCGATTTGGTATATCAATCGAGATAATGATATTACATCTTGGTTTACATGGATAAAGGTATATTCAGCACTTGCAGGAAGTATCATATATTTAGTTGTTCGATATACAAATTTCTATAAAAATCATAAATGGTATTTAATTTTTATTCCAGCGATTTTAGCTATTAATATTTTAGAGGCCGTCGTTCGTGAGTTTCAAGTAGGTGTTCAAGGTTTCTCGGGGATCGTTGATGGGATGTACTATATTTCTGGTGGTTGGAACTACTTGAATGCTGTAGCCGGTCTATTAAATATGCTATTAATATGTGGTTGGTTTGGTATTTATGCTACATCAGGAAAATGCAGGGATATGATTTGGTCGGATCAAACGCCATTATGGATTATAGCATATGGTATATGGAATATTTCCTATGTTTATTCCTGTGCACCAGGCAATGCCTTTTATTCAGGTTTTGCCCTAAACATTGCCGCCACTGTTCCAGCTTTACTTTGGGCAAAAGGCACATGGATGCAAACGAGAGCTCATACCCTGACATTTTGGATGTTTTGGGTGATGACTTTTCCTTATTTCTTTGCCACAGGTAGTAGCTTCAATGTTAGTGTTAGCTATAACCCAGCAGCGAACTGGACGCTTGCTATTGTAAGCTTAACATTAAATATCGTCATGGCATTTTGGCAGGGGTACCGGATTGTTAAATACCGTTTAAATCCTTTAAAGGATGAGCTTTGGTCTAACCGAGATCAGTTTGATGAATTGGATAAGACAATAAGTGCCTAATCACATAACCATATGAAATTCAACTAAAAGCTTGGATTTTATATGGTTATTTTTTTGTTCCCAACGCTTGACTTAGGTATAACGATTCCTTATTTGAATGATTAGAGGGAATATCGAAGCTGAAGGCTGCCTCAGTAGTCAAATAAGTGTAGAACCTGACAGTGCCGTATTCAATTTGGTAGAATAAAGTCAGTTAATAAAGATAGGATTGGTGAAGATCTTGATTTATATTGGTGTAACTGGCTGGGGTGATCATGATTCGCTCTATCCGCCAGATCTAAAAGCGAAAGATAAGCTGGCTGAATATAGTAGCCATTTCCCTACGGTTGAAGTCGATGCTTCCTTTTATGCTGTGCAGCCTAAGCGTAATATGGAAAAGTGGGCGAATGAAACGCCAGCTAAATTCCAATTTGTTGTTAAAGCGTATCAAGGAATGACCGGTCATCAGCGCAAAGAGCTTCCTTTTGAAACGAAAACGGAGATGTTTGAAGCTTTTAAAGACTCACTTGGACCGATAATTGACAAGAACAAACTAGCCATGGTTTTATTTCAATTTCCACCTTGGTTTGACTATAAGCAAGAGCACATCCTTTATTTGAAGTATTGTACGCAAAAGATGAGCGATATTCCAATTGCTCTAGAATTTCGAAATCGATCATGGTTTAACCCCGTTAATCGTGAACAAACCCTCACTTTAATGCAGGAGGATGGCTGGATTCATACAATCGTTGATGAACCACAAGTTGGGGATGGATCTGTTCCAATTGTACCGATTACCACGGATCCAGAAAAAACATTAATTCGATTTCATGGCCGGAACAAGTACGGCTGGGTGCGACCAAAAAATAAAGAAACAAATTGGCGTGAGGTTCGCTATTTGTATAAGTACAATCATGCCGAATTAGCCGAATGGAAGAACCGAATCGAACAATTGGCGCAAGCCTCAAAGCATCTCTATATTTTATTTAATAACAATTCGGGTGGAGATGCTGCTAACAATGCTAAAACACTTCAAGCTATGCTTGGGATAGACTACGATGGATTAGCTTCACAACAGCTTCGTCTATTTTAACCTTGTGAGACTTAGGTTTAGACAAATTAATCGAGCGTGGTTGGTAGAGATACTTCTCGATATTAGCCGGGAGTTTGGCACTGATTACTGTTCTGGCCGGGTATAGTTAAATGTTATTTGAAAATAGGAGGTCTTCGTCATTATTTACTTAGCTTTGTTGAGAGGGATAAATGTCGGTGGTAAAAACAAAATAGCCATGTCAGAATTAAAGGAAGTATTTGAACGGGCAGGAATGCGAGCGGTCACAACATATATTAATTCTGGGAATGTCATTTTTGAGAGTGAGAACATGGATGAGGATGAACTTGTCACAATTCTTGAACAGGCGATCAATCAACATTTTGGTTTACCAATCAACGTGTTATTAAGAAATTATGATCAGATGAAAAAAGTCATTACGAGTTTACCGGAGAGCTGGCAAAACAATAAAATTATCAAAAGTGATGTCCTGTTCTTATGGAAGGAGATTGATAGTCGATCTATTCTTGATCAACTGAAAATTAAGCCTACTATTGACCAGGTAATCTATACGGAGGGTGCCCTTCTTTGGTCAGTATCTAAGGATCATGTCACTAAGACTGGACTTACAAAATTAATCGGTACGCCAATCTATAAAAAAATGACGATTAGAAATGTGAATACGACAAGAAAATTATTTCAGCTTATGGATGAAAGGGGAGAGTTAAATGATTAAAGCAGTCATCTTTGATTTTGATGGAACATTAGCCAATACTTTGCCGATCTGCTACAAAGCTTTTCAGCATGTTTTCCAAACCTATGATAATCGCAAGTTATCAGATCATGAGGTTAGGGAGATGTTTGGTCCATCTGAGACAGGTATTATTAGGGGGAATTTGCAAGATAGTCGGGTAGAGGAAGCGATTGAGGTATTTTATCAGCAATATCACGAACAGCATAATCAGTTGGTTTCACCAAATCAAGACATTCAAAGCCTGCTTACTTATTTAACTGATAATGGGATACAATTAGCTATTGTTACAGGCAAGGCACGACGGAGTCTCAATATCTCACTACAAGCCCTTCATTTAGATTATGATTTTGAAGCAATTATAACAGGCGACGATGTAAACATGCCTAAACCAGATCCAGAAGGCATTTACAAGGCTCTCAATATCTTAGGCGTAGATGCAAGCGAAGCCATCTATGTTGGGGATAGTGAGGCTGATATTGAAGCAGGAAAAGCAGCAGGTACTTTTACGGTTGGGGTACAATGGCTCCCTGAATATCAATCAGAAGCTTTTGTTCGAGAACCTGATCTTGTATGTAGGCAAGTTAGTGACTTAATTAAACATATAGATGCTTAAATTAGAGGGATAGATTGTGGAAGATAGAGTGATAATGAACTAGATTTTTTAACTTGATTCAGCAGAAGCCTCTCCCTTCTGAAGTGGTGAGATAAATGCAACTATGTATCAGTGGAAGTTCAAACCCCAGCTGAATCAAGCTAAAGCCTACGGCCGATTCCCACAGATTTTCAAACAGAATTTTATCGAGCGAAGCTCGATAAAATCTGGGCGCGAATACGCCAAGATTCATTTGATCTAAAACATTCCGAACAATCTATCCTTTGTAACCTTATTAAGCCTGTTTGCTTGACGACATATCCATTTCTTCAAATGATCCCCATTGCTTAAGATTTGTAGGGAGGTGGTCCTTCCTTTTTCAGTGTTGAATGATCACCAACTCCTTTGCCACAACTCACATCTCTAAAAGGGTTCGCTTTTTCGCCCCAACTGGTATTACCTCAATCGGCTAGTTTCTAACACGACATCTTTTGACAAGCCTATAATTGAAATTTCGAGACTAAAAGGAAGATATTGATCGTATGATTAGAGTGGATCATAAATGAAAGAGGTGTTGCTGTTGCAATTTTTTAATCCAAATCAGCTTTATGTTACGTTCAATTCCCATCTTTTACAGACAGATGCGGTAATTGGACGGAGATACACCTTGATCAGTTCAGATCAAACGGCTGAGAAATTTTTGTATATTGGTTTGACTTATGCTCATGATCAGATAACTGAAAAAAGAGATGCAGTGTTAGCAGAATGGTGTATGGAAGCCGGAATTTGTACACTTTTTGTTAAGGTTTATCTCGGGGACGAAAATAGAAAGGCTGTGATGCAACAGGAGTATCGTGTTAGGAGTAAGTTACCATTAGCTTTAGAGGCCATTCTTTATGGTGATCGAGCGTTCTTAATGAGACACCAATATCTATACTGTGCATTTATTAAGGTTTGTTTTGAATCAAGCTATTCAGAATATAACAGGGAGGAACATTGGGGAGCACCGATGGATTACATACTTTTAACTTCATTAGGCAGAAGTCTCCCGCTTCTCTAAGAGGTGAGATAAAAACCTATTTGTCTTTGATTCAGTGGCGGTTTAAACCTCAGCTGATTAAAGTTAAAGCCTACGGCGGATGTCATAGATTTTTAGCGGAAACTCATCGAACGAAGCTCGACAAAATTTGGGTGCAAATACGCCGTGGCGTATTTGATATAGGGGAGGAATTGAACAAATCGACAGTTGTTAGCAACTAAAAAGCTAAACAAACCAAGGATGGAAAAGATAGAGATAGGCCTTCTGAATATGATTTTATCGCTAGTTTAACTGGCTGGGGCTGCGATTACTCGCCCCATCGAAGGGCTTTTGTAAGACTCCCATTATTTTTCTAGTCCAGCGTCATATCGAGACATTTTTTTCTATACTTAAAGAGAGTACATAAAAGCTTCTATTTTCCTCGCGTCTGCCTAGCTTTTCTATGTACTTATTTTTTTGAGGTTAAATTATCAAAAACTTGAAAGTCCAGCAAAAATCGTCCAGTTATCTAAAATGAAAGTCATGATGCGAACATTTTATAACGGACGATTTTTACTATTGTTACTAACCTTAATGCATTACAGCTCTTAAGCTGATAGAACAAGCCCTTTTCAGACATTTAGTCTTGGAGGCTTCCCTTTTGTACAACCATAAAGCTTATAAACAAAATCAAGATTGATCATTTAATCTCTTTAAACAGTTCATATGCCTTCTGTCTTGCTTCGGTTAAAATCGTTTCACCAAGCTCAGTAATAGAATAGTATTTACGAATTTTCCCTTGGACAGTTCGATTCTCTTTTTTTAGCAGGTTTTTCTCTGACATACTGTGTAAAATCGGGTATAACGTACCTGGGCTCATATCATATCCATGCTCTTTTAATTCTTCAATCATCCAGGCTCCATAGAAAGGCTCCTCTTTAGCATGGTGTAATATATGAATTTGAATAAAGCCTAGAAAGAATTTCCTTAAAATTTGCTCTTGCATTGCTAATACTCCTCATACTATTATTAATACATAACCGATATCGGTATTCAATATCGGTGTTCGTAATTAAAAGAGTTATTTTTCTTTTATCATGATAGCTCAAAAACAAGCTGGATTCAAATAAGGGAGGGAGAAGTTTATGAGAGAGACAGTAACTAAGAGTAAGGAATCTAAGGAAGAGCTGAGCTGGACTAAATTTTTGCGAGATATTTTTATCTGCTCATTGGGGGCGTTTGGTGGTCCAGAAGCACATTACGGCGTGTTTACCGATCAATTAGTCACAAAAAAGAAATATTTAGATGAAGAAGAACTAATTGAATTGATTGCTTTATGCAGTATTTTACCAGGACCATCAAGTACGCAAACCATTGTAGCAATAGGACATAAAAAAGGTGGTCCTGTGTTGGCTTTATTGACGATGCTCGTTTGGTCACTACCTGTGCTGTTGTTGATGACCATGTTGTCATTTTTATATCTTTTTCTTGAGCGGGTTCAGCTCTCGGCTGATGGTTTACGCTATATTGGACCAATGGCTGTTGCTTTTATTGTCATGGCTGCCTTTAAAATTGGAAAGAAGGTTGTCACAGATCGGCTTACTATGGTGCTACTTATTGTAGCGGCACTTGTTAGCTTCTTTTTTAGACAGGCTGGGTATTTCCGTTATTATTGGTGCTCGGTGGAGTGGTTGCTATCATCCATTCACGTGAAAAAAACTTATGGCACCGTGTAAGCCTAAATCCACCTTGGCGCTACCTCATCGCTTTTGTTAGTATCACAATTGGCGCTATTCTCCTTTCGTTATTAGTGAACCATCAATTAGTGAAGATTTTTGAGAGCTTTTATCGCTATGGTTACCTTGTCTTTGGTGGTGGACAGGTCGTTATTCCGGTTATGTTTAGTGACTTGGTCGAGATCAATTCTTTTATGACAACTGAAGAGTTTTTAACTGGTTATGGCTTAGTTCAAGCTATGCCAGGGCCAATGTTTAGCTTTAGTGCCTATGCAGGCGGCCTCGCAGGTCGAGCCACACTATTCACTCAAATATCAAGTGCCTTGGTTGCTGGGCTAGCGATTTTCTTGCCTGGTCTTCTCCTTATTTATTTTGTCTATCCAATTTGGGAAAAGCTTAAGCAAATTCGTGGGATTAAAGTTTCATTAAAAGGGATAAATGCAATTGCAGGTGGGCTTATTACAGTTTCAGCTTTAATTATTATGCAAAGAAGTGGCTTTGCTTGGGATAATTTACTTGTCATGGCTTGCACATTATTTTTATTGTCCTTAAAAAAGATTCCAGCCCCCTTCATTGTAATACTCGTTATCTGTCTTGGCTTCATGATCGGCTAATAATTAGTTTTCCAGGCTGAAAGAACACCACTATCATAGCTAAGACATGATATTATACATTGGTTGAGTTACACACAACAAATAAGCTAATGTGCTCAGTATCATTTAGTTCTACCTTAACAGCCTGTAAACCAGGGGTACTTTTTGGGAGTACCTATGTGGGGCGATGGTATTAAAAAAATTAGGCTACCAATCTCTTCTATAGTCATCTGGTAGCCTATTGAGCTATAAGGTGTTGAACTGTGATTTAAAGGTCATATTTGAAAACATAGCTTGCTTTAGTATAGGTCATTTTCTGTTCATAAAAACGATGGGCATCGGTACGATTAAGACCTGAGGATAGCGCAACCGAGCTATATCCATTTTGATCTGCCCAGTTATGTACATAGTTTAATAGTTGTTCACCAAAACCTTGAGATCGGTAGTGGTGATCGGTAATTAAGTCACATACCCAAACAAAATGCCCGTAATACAAAGTGACCATTGGCTTGAAGCCAACCAAAGCAATCAGTGAATTATGCTTAATAAGCCCGTGCAATTGATATCGTTCAAGCTTTTGAGCGTCCTTAACTAAAGATAAGTAAGATGATTGATTAAGCTGTGGTCGCAATTGCTGCATAATTGGGAATGCTTGTATTAGTTCTTCATCAGTATTTAAAGCTTTAATTGTATATTGTGACAATACATTCACGTCCTTTGCTCAAATTAAGACACATTTTAATGAAGAGATAAAGATTTGTCAATCTATCGTTAATAATTAAGTTGACATTACCTTATCCTTCTGCTAAAGTATCTATCAATATATCAAACTGTTAGCTTTGCCGCCATGTAAAGCTAGTTAAGCAGTAAACGTTTTACCTTTAGGCCATAGTAGGTAACGTTTGGTGCTTTTTTTTGTGGTCGTTCAAATGTTTTAGCTAAAGGAGTTGTAACAGATGGAGATAAGAGGGGATTTCCAAACTTTTTTTAAATATGTAAGTTTAAATATTATGGGTATGATTGGCTTGTCTATCTATATTTTAGCTGATACACTTTTTATCGCTAATGGTGTTGGTGAGGTTGGGTTAGCTGCCCTTAATCTCGCATTACCTGTATTCACGGTTATGTCAGGAATTGGCTTGATGCTAGGAATAGGTGGTGCGACTTGGTACACCATTTTAAAAGCGCAAGGAAAGCGACAAAGTGCAACAAACGTCTTTAATCATGCTTTAATTCTTGGGACAATCCTTAGTGGACTGATCTTATTATTGGGTCTAGTAGGCTCGGATTATTTAAGTCACCTATTAGGTGCGGACGCCGAAACACTTCCTTTAACGAATAGCTATCTTAAGGTTATTATGTTATTTGCTCCATTTGTTATCTTTAACAATCTGCTTACAGGCTTTATTCGAAATGACCAGAACCCAAAGCTTGCGATGCTAGGGATGTTGGTAGGGAGTTTAGCAAATATTTTACTTGACTATCTTTTCATCTTTAGCTTTGACATGGGCATGCTAGGTGCTGCGCTTGCTACTGGAGCCACCCCGATTATTAGCATAATGATCCTGTCTATTCACTTTAAATCGCCTAAAAATAGCTTGACCCTTCAGAAAATAACATGGAAGGTTCGTGTTTTTACTAAAATAGCGAGCTTAGGTATTTCTGCCTTCATCACTGAAATATCGACAGGGGTAGTCATCTTAGTATTCAATATGGTGATTCTCTCGCTTGCTGGCAATGTCGGAATAGCTGCTTACGGCATTATTGCCAACATTGCCTTTGTGGTGGTGGCTATATTTACTGGTATGGCTCAAGGGATCCAGCCAATTGTTAGTTATTTATTCGGTCAATTAAAATATGATGAGATGAAAAAAATACTCAGATATGGTATTACGTTTGCTAGCCTGCTAACCATTATCATCTATGGAACCTTGACCTTAGGGTCTGATACGTTAATTGGTTTCTTCAATCGTGACAATAATCTGGCATTAACTGAAATTGCTCAAACAGGTATTTATCTATATTTTATTGGTTTTATCTTTGCTGGCTTTAACATTATTGCGATCGCCTATTTAAGTGCGATTGAACAGCCGCGTACGGCCTTTTGGCTATCAACGCTTCGGAGCTTTGTCTTGATTATTCCGGTCATATTTTTATTATCTTTACTCTTGGATATGACAGGTGTTTGGCTCTCTTTTGTCGTTACTGAAGCCCTAACGTCTAGCATCGTTATGTGGCAACTCTATGTTCAACAGCATCGTAATTGGAAAGAAACTGGGGTGAAAGTAGAATTAGATATATGAAATCCGAACATATCTCTCACCACTTCGGCAAAATACTGCGCTTTCCGCAGACATGGCTTCAGCTTACGGGGTAAAGAAGACCCAGTGAATCTTCAGCTCATGCTGTTTCTTTAGCAGGAGTTACGTATTTTTCCTACGCTCAGTCAGATTGTTCGGATCCTCCCAGTCCCTTTAGTTATAGAGGTTAGCATTACTCGTAACATGGACAGACTCTTCTCATCTTGGTTGGAACAGTATAGTCATTGCAAATGAAATAGCTTAACTTCGAAAAACAGAACATCTTAAACGTTATGTCTAAGTGGGAGATCCCACAGCCAGTAACGGTCGTTCAGTGGGGATAGAGGAAGCTGACTAAGTTCGCAACGTCTGCACTGGCATATCCCCCACAGAACGAAGTTGCAATTTATAAAAACAAGGTATTGATGAAGACTTGGCAGTGGCCAAGTTTTTTTGTATGACAGCTCGGTGACATAGGTCTAACTCTTACTAAAAATGGAGAGGATAGACATTATGAAGAGGTGATAACATGAATATCGAGCTGAAACCGTATGATTATGATGTCGAGTATACGGATGTGATGACTGAGCTGCTTTACTCAACTGACCCGGTGTTACATCAATTAAGTTTTGGTCCTCAAGCTCATCGAGTGATTCGTAAATACATCGAGCTTTGGCCAAGCTACCTTTTACCAGGTAATATGAACTATATTTGGACAAGGGGTCAGTTTGTCGGTTTGGTGATTATTTATAGCGTTCAACAGGCAAACAAATTAAATCAACTAAGTCATACTTGTTTGAAAAAATCAATGGGCTATCTGCCGTATTATTTAAGATGGCCGATTTTCCGTAGAATAAATAAAATGCTCACTTATAACATAACAGCAGATTTTTACTATATTAACGGCCTAGCGATCAGTCAACCCTTCCGTGGCAAAGGAGTGGGGACAGAAGTTATCTCAAAGTTAAGTGATCAATATCACAAGCTTTCCCTTTTTGTTAATGATCAGAATCATTCAGCGATCCGGTTTTACTTAGCAAATGGATTTCAAATTAATTCCCACCACCAAATGACTTATCGAAGAAAAAAATATGGGGAGTACCTCATGTTAAAAGGTTAAAGTACGGGTCAAAGGGCTAGCACTATCTAGCTATTGGTAAGGTTAATGGAATAATAACCAATCGATCAGTTATCGTGTCTATTCTAATGATCGATTTATTCGGATTTTGTTATTGCGCTTATCTCTCTATTTGACATGGTTTTTGCTCTGTTTTTTAATGTAGTAAATGAAACCGCTTTCTGATAATGTTGATCATGTGATGAATGAGACAGGAGGGATTGGCTAATGACAAATAGGTTATTAGGTGTACCATTAGAAGGATTTGCTGAATTTAGTCGAAAAGTAGCAGCGGACGGAGCTGTTTTATTAAAAAATGAGCGGCATGTGTTGCCAATTTTAAAGGGTGAAAGGGTCTCTGTTTTTGGTCGTATTCAAAAAGATTATTATCGTAGTGGGACCGGTTCTGGTGGTAGTGTCAATGTGACATATACGACAAATTTACTCGATGGATTAAGAGAAAAAAAGTCTATTAAAGTTAATGAATCCCTTGCATCTATTTATGAGGAATGGGTTGAAGCTAATCCGTTTGACGATGGTGGTGGCGGCTGGGCGGCTGAACCATGGCACCAGCAAGAGATGCCTTTAACAAAGGAAATGGTCCTAGATGCAAAAGCAAATAGTGATAAGGCTGTAATCGTAATTGGACGTACAGCAGGAGAGGATCAGGATAATGCAGCAAAACCAGGTAGCTACTTATTAACAGATGATGAGAAACAGATGATCAAACTGGTGAGCGATCATTTTGATCAAGTAGCTGTTGTATTGAACACATCTAATATTATTGACCTTAGTTGGGTGAATGAGTATTCAGTCCAAGCTTTAATCTTTACGTGGCATGGTGGAATGGAAGGGGGGCGTGCTGCCGCTGATGTATTAGTAGGTGATGTGACACCTAGCGGCAAGTTAACAGATACAATTGCCTACAGTATCGATGATTACCCTTCACACATCAACCATGGTAGCAAAATAAAAAATTTGTATCAGGAAGATATTTATGTTGGTTATCGTTATTTTGAAACCTTTGCACCAGAGAAGGTTCAATTTCCGTTTGGCTATGGTCTTTCCTATACGAGCTTTGACTTAACTTATGGTCAAGCGTGCTTAATTAATCAAGACAATCAAGAATATATCGAGCTTGAGGTTAATGTGAAGAATGCGGGTACAAGTTTTGCTGGAAAAGAGGTTGTTCAGGTTTATGTCGAGGCTCCACAAGGAGAGCTAGGACAACCAACACGTTCTTTAGTTGCCTTTGCTAAAACTAAGCGACTAGAGCCCGGTGAAATAGATACGCTAACAATACGCTTTAGTCCCAATGATTTTGCCTCTTACGATGATGGTGGAGTTACTGGATTTCGTTCTGCTTACGTATTAGAAGCAGGAACGTATTATATTCATGTCGGGACAAGTGTTCGTGATACCGTACAGGTGTCTGTGAACGGACAGCCAGGTTATAGAGTTGATCACATTCGCGTTGTTCAACAACTTGAAGAGGCATTAGCGCCAATTGAAGGCTTTAAGCGCTTCAAACCTGGTCAGCTAAAAGAAAATGGTACTTATCAATTAACATATGTTGATGTGCCGACAAGACAACAATCATTATCTAATCGAATCAAGGAAAGAATGCCGAAATCACTCGATCAAACAGGCGATCAAGGCTATCGTTTGCAAGATGTGGCCAATAAAAAGATCTCAATCGAAGCATTTGTTGCTCAATTTAGCGATCAGGAATTAGCCGCAATTGTCCGAGGAGAAGGGATGAGTAGTCCACTTGTGACACCAGGTACAGCTTCTGCATTTGGTGGGGTAAGTGATGCATTACTCCATTATGGTGTACCAGTAGCCTGTACGGCTGATGGTCCTTCTGGAATTCGAATGGATAGTGGTCATAAAGCTACCCAAGTACCAATTGGAACATTATTAGCTGCGACTTGGGACCGGCCATTAGTTGAAGCACTTTATGAAATGGAAGGGCGTGAGCTGGTTAACAACCAAATTGATATGCTACTGGGACCGGGGATGAATTTAAGACGTCACCCTTTAAATGGACGTAATTTCGAATATTTCTCAGAAGATCCTTTATTAACTGGGGCCTTTGCTGTTGCTACTGCACGTGGTATCAGAAAAGGTGGTGCACATGCAACACCGAAGCATTTCGCTTGTAACAGTCAAGAGCAGTCACGGAATAAAGTGGATGCTGTTGTATCAGAGCGTGCTTTACGTCAGCTTTATTTAAAAGGATTTGAAATGGTTATAAAAGAAGGTGGAGCACGTGGAGTGATGACTGCATACAATCCGGTTAACGGTCATTGGTCTGCGTCAAATTATGATTTAAATACAACAATTTTACGAAAAGAATGGGGCTTTGAAGGCATTGTAATGACGGACTGGTGGGCGCATATGAATGATCCAATTGAAGCGGGTGAGCCTGATCGAAGAAATACGCATCATATGGTTCGAGCTCAGAATGATCTCTATATGGTTGTTAATAATTACGGAGCAGAGGTTAATGCAGCTCAAGATTATACGTTACAAGCACTAGAGGAAGGTACCTTAACACGTGGTGAACTGCAGCGTTCAGCCATGAATATATGTCGATTTCTAATCGAAGCACCAGTCTTTGGTCGAAAGCAGATATTTGATGATACAGCAGGTAAAGTAGCTGCAAGAGACATTCATACGGATGGTGCTGTCCAGTCCCTAAAGGATAGTGAACATGTTCAGTTGAATCAAGGTACTGATGCCGTCTTTAAAGTAAGTCAGCCAGGTCAATATCGTATCTTAGCCAAATTGAAGTCTTCAGGGACGGATCTATCACAAATGG
Organism: Amphibacillus sediminis NBRC 103570; assembly: GCF_001552275.1. Lineage (GTDB taxonomy): Bacteria > Bacillota > Bacilli > Bacillales > Amphibacillaceae > Amphibacillus_B > Amphibacillus_B sediminis. The sequence goes on along the minus strand of NZ_BCQW01000016.1, from coordinate 5,181 downwards.
CTTGTAATATCGTTCTCAATGATCAAGTCGTTTCGACTGCCCAAACAAACGGCACAGCAGGTGCTTGGATTATTCAAAAGCTCGTTAGAGTTGAGCTAGAGTCAGGGCTATATCAAGTGAAAATTGAATATACAAAGCCAGGGATGGAAGTGGAAAGAGTTAGTTTTAAAAAAGTATAAAAAAGCACGGTGAATAGAATCAAATTTTTTTAAATCATGGATAGTATTCCTACATTTTAACACGATCATAATTGAGCGCTTTTAGCACATACTAACACCAAATATATTTGTATGAGGTGATTGATGTGAATAAAAGTAAGCATAATAAGATTAGTCGAGTTAAAAACAAGGGAAAATCAATGAGTGACGGCTTAGATGTTGAATTTTCAGCGGAGTTAGCTGATTATGAAGACAAAGAAGCCCAAAAACGAGCCGAAGCAGCAGAAAATCGTGTAAAAGAAAGAAACCCAAAGTTATAAATGTCAAAGAACGCTTCATAATTAGAATAGGATGTTTTGGACAAATTGTACGACCGCAGGTACACTAAATTAGCCCCTCATGATTTTAGTCATGAGGGGCTTTGACTACCGACTATAGGCTAAACAAGGTGTACTTTTACTGTTCAAATGGATACATGGTCTGATAAAAACGAAAAATTCTATTGATATAAGATGGGGAAGAAGACATCTGGTAAAAGGGATTAAATATTTCATTTTTCGGCTTTATACGTTGAATTAAAAACAACAGCAACTGAATTGCCTTTAGCCTTGGCATATTCATTTTACTAACATCAAACAAAACTAGCTATTCATAAGGTTGCCATCTCGACAGTAATTAATAATCACAAGTAATAATGAAAAAAGTGAACCAATCAAGAATTTGTGATAGGCTAATATTAAAAAAGTAGGTGTTGAGATGAAATACGCAATTTATCAAATGGATGTTGTTGTAGCAGATCCAAAAATAAATAGAACTAAAATTCAAAAGTGGATTGAGGCACAAGTAAGTGAGAATAAACCAGATACAGTCGTATTACCGGAAATGTGGAATGCCGGTTATGCCTTGGAAAAGCTTGATCATTTGGCAGATAATAATGGCGAAGTAACGATTCCTTTTTTAAGTATGTTAGCGCAAGAATATCAAATCAATATTATTGGTGGTTCGATTGCAAATAAAAAAGAAAAAGGGATTTATAATACGAGCTACGTATTTAATCGTGATGGTGAGCTTGTTCATCAATATAACAAAATCCATCTCGTTCCAATGTTAGATGAGCCTAAATATTTAATTGGCGGGGAAGAGAAAGGGACTGTATTTACATTAGATGGTGTCAAAATGGGTGTGATTATATGTTATGATCTCCGTTTTCCAGAGTTGATGAGGGATTTGGCACTACAGGGAGCGGAAGTTATCCATGTTGTTGCACAATGGCCAACCTCAAGAAAGGATCATTGGAAATCCCTGCAATATGCGCGTGCGATCGAAAATCAGTGCTATCTTATTTCTGCTAATAGCAGTGGAGTGTGCAATGGTACAAATTTTGCTGGGGAATCACTTATCATTAATCCGTTTGGTGAGCTTGTAACATCAGGGCTTCCAGAGACTGAATCAACGGTTGAAGCGAGTATAGACTTAGCGATGGTAACAGAAATACGCAAAAATATTCCTGTATTCGATAGTAGGGTGCCGCACTTATATCAGCATTAATTTAGAAACAGCATCTCTCCTTTTAGAAGGAGATGCTGTTTCTGTTTTTATTGTTGTTAACTTGCTTCTTGATTATTCATCATGCTTCTTCAATTCTATCGTAATTTCATTAAAAGGATTAATAAATGTTGATAAGTATTCCACCTCTGTCTTCTGTTCTTCACTATTTTTCAAAGTAATTTGTGCATGTGAGGTTGTTTCCACCGCAATTGTTTGTATCTTATACATCGACTGCATGGCATGATTTGTCGCCATAGTAGCTCGATAGTAGCTAACATCGCCTCCTATTCTTTGAGTTAATTGGCAATTGGGTTAACTACTTAATGTTAAAATTAGTAAGGAGCGAAATGTGAGGTCTGATAATCGTCGCTTAGGAGAGCGCCAATCTTTTTCTAGAGCCAGTCCTGTGTAAGGGCTCCAACTTGTAAAATAGTAATGCGCTAACCTTTTAGTGAACAAACCATCGTTTTCATCGAGTTTGACTCGTAAAGCTTGGGTAGCTTCGTTTAATTCCTCAATTTCTTTAGCAAGACCAAGTCGTGTCAACAACTCTAATTGATGAAACCAGATCATCCAATCCTTATTTTGTTTAGGAAAGGTATTTACCTTGAAATCTTTCATAAAAGACGATGCTGGTGCTATTAGTTGTTTCTTTTCTAATACTAGGATGGATGGGATTGGGGATAGGATAATAAGTCGTTGAATCGCCCTTTTCATGATGTTTTGATTATTTGGAGAACGCCAGCTGGATGTGAAGGCTAATAAACGAAGATCATAGATGCTTGGCCATTTAACTCCTTGTTTGAAAACAAGCTGATTTTTGTAGACTTCAGTTATATCTTCAATCTGATTAACTTGTAAAACAAAAGCGAAGCTTTCCAAAGCTTTCTTAATTTGATTTTGAATAAAGGGCTTGTTTTCAATTCCCATATATGAAAATACGGTTGCTCTAATTAGTTGTGATCCGCCTAAATGTTTTTGATCGAGGATTTTCCCTACACGTTGAAGAGAGCCTTGGTCAAAGGTATCTTGTTTTTCTTCTAGTGCACTTAGCATTTTGTGAATTGCGGGGTGGTCGGCAGATACCCCTTTTTCTGCAAAGACACGTACAGCTGTTTCAATACCGTCTGAACTATGGAAATCTTGAGCGATCCAGCCATTTTCCTGTTGCATGTCTAAGAACTTAATGATGGCTGGATCAGTCAAAATTTGAGCCTGCCATTGATGATCTTTTGGTATCTCTCTTTGCTTCAATATTTCCTTTTCAAGCCGGTATTGAATCGAGGGGCAGCTGTTACATTGTAAAAAACGAATCGTTTTATCCATCAAATCTCTCCTTAGACTCTTTTTACATTTATTTTATAGTATTACCTGGTAAATACAAGCAGAAATAAATACTTGGATAAACATGTTCGTTTTAATTTTATAATCAGTATACATATATTAATCAAAGAACATTATAGCTGGGATTAATTTGTTTTTAATCTCTTTTCTAAAAGTTCTTTATTAAACAGAATTCTTTCATCTTCTGGTCGGTAAATCCGTGCCTGTTCATTATGGTAATAGGATTTTTCATAGTCGCCAATATTATAGTAACAAACACATAGTTGTAAATGTGGATACCATGTTGCATAGGCAGGGTAAGTAAAGCTCCATTTATTTGGATCGTTTTTTAATTGTGTTGCTAACTGATACCAAAAAATAGCTGCATTATATTCTCTATTCCTTTGAAAATTAAATCCTAATCGACTACATATTTCTGGACGAGGGATTTTTGCATATTGGAAGGCCTCAAATAGTGAAGCACGTTCATTATTTGTGTCGTTAAGGTTGCGATAGCAATCGGCTTTATTTATACATGCATATACTTTGTCTTCTACCCAACCTGTTTTTAAGGCTATGTTTTTCTGATAGCTTTCAATGGCTTCTCGGTAGTGCCCATTTTCTCTAAGTTCATTTCCATAATAAAAATAGTCTCTAGCAGTAAATGTATCACCACGCTCCAGCTTTTTTTGGTATATATCTAAATTTCGTCCAACAGAATGTTTCAGTTTTTTGTGTGTAATAGCAATATCAGAATTGATAATTTTCCCAGTAACGTTTAGGTAATTATGGCAATCTCCTTCCCATTTAAAACCTTTACTTCTTTTCAGCAAACGATTTAGTCTATACTGCAATGTAATATTGCCAAATTCATCAGTGCCGGCATTGTAATACATTGAGACAGCATCTATGCTAGGATCTAGCTTCTTCTTTAGTTCAATAAATTTTTTCTGATCTTCAGGTAAGATAACATCATCCGCATCAATGTAGAGGATATAATCTTTAGTTGCATACTGTAAAGAAGCATTCCGTGCTTCTGAAAAGTTTCCAGTCCATTTATAAAAAAATACTCGATCAGTATATTTTTTGGCAATCTCAACCGTCTTATCTGTTGAGCCGGTGTCGACAATATTAATTTCATCAACGATATCTTTTACAGACTGCAGACATCTATCTAATACGGCTTCTTCATTTTTAACAATCATACATAAGCTTACCGTAATCATGTTAGTTTCACTCCTTCATCTTTTAAATAGTTAACCAACTCACTAACTTGGTGTGCCTTTCAGGTAACAAAGAAAAGCTACAAATGAAAACTGCCTATTACAAAAAAGCATTGTATGTTGTTTAGTATTTTTAAGATCGTACTTGATAACTATGCCTTTTAAGACAATTTAGTGAAGGGAAGAATATTTCTTCCCTTCTTTAATAGTTACGAAAAGCTAATTAAGTTTAAATCACTGTTCAAAACGGTAATTGATGCTATATTGTCTGTAGAGGTGACTGTAACCCTAACTGAGTAATCAACCTGATCGGTCTCTGGAGCTACATCAACAAAAGTATTATAAAATGGGAATATCTGAGTTTCAGCTTGTTCCATCGCATGATTAAAGATTTGTGTTTTTATTAATGTAGCATTACGATAGGTTTTTATTTCAAATGCAAGGTTACTATTTGCGATATTTATAGATTCAAAAACTAATGCATAGTCAATTTTAATGTTTTGCCCAGTAGTCAGAGGAACATTTTGGACTGTAGCAACAGTAGTTTCAGTATTTAAAGGTATACTAGGTGGGTTAAATACTGTAATAGTTCCCGTTTGATTATTAAAAAACAATTCAACACCAGGTCCGGTCGGTCCGGTCGGTCCGGTTGGCCCAGTCGGCCCGGTAGCGCCCGTCGGTCCGGTTGCTCCGGTCGGCCCGGTTGCTCCGGTCGGTCCGGTTGCTCCCGTAGATCCAGTAGCCCCGGTAGGTCCGGTAGCTCCGGTCGGCCCAGTAGCCCCAGTCGGTCCAGCATCACCCGTAGGTCCGGTAGCCCCAGTCGGTCCAGTGTCCCCGGTCGGTCCGGTAGCTCCGGTCGGCCCAGTAGCGCCCGTTGGCCCGGTGTCCCCGGTCGGCCCTGTTGCTCCCGTAGGTCCGGTAGCACCAGT